>NZ_CP063458.1:0-653626 GCF_015169395.1 Humisphaera borealis | reverse complement strand
TCCACCGACCAGAACCTGTCCGTGATCGACCTCGCCGACGGCCGGGCCGCCGCCGACCTGGGGCTCGTTCAGTCGGTCGCGGCGAACACGCTCAACGGGACGGACATCAACTATCTGGGTGCCAACACACCGCTGTCGGCGCTCAACGACAGCCTGGGCGTACGCACCAAGGCCGCCGGGCCGGACTTTGTCGTCACCGCCCGCGACGGATCGACGAAGAACGTCACACTCGGCACGGCGCGAACCATCGGCGAGGTGCTGACCAAGATCAACGACGCCTCCGGCGGCAAGTTCACCGCCAGCCTCGTCGCCGGCAGCAACGGCATTCGCCTGACCGACAACACCGGCGGCGGCGGAACGCTCTCGGTCGCCGACGCGACCGGCTCCAAGGCCGCAACCGATTTGGGATTGGCCAAGAACGGCACCGGCGCAACCCTCAACGGCAACGACGTGATCGCCGGCCTCAACACCGTCCTGGTGCGGAACCTCAAGGGCGGCGCGGGGCTGACACTGGGCACGATCAATATCAAGGACCGCAGTGGTGCCGACCAGGACATCAACCTCAGCGGCGCGAAGACGGTCAACGAGATCCTGAAGACGATCAACGACGCCGGCCTCGACATCAAGGCTTCCCTTAACGCGGCCGGCAACGGGATTCAGATCGCCGATACCAGCGGCGGCTCCGGAAACCTTGTGATCGCGGACGTCAGCGGAACCGGAGCAGCAGGTCTGGGAATCGCCGGCACCTTCTCGACCGCCACCCCCATTGCCCGGGGAGCAAATCTGCAGATCAAGTGGCTCAGTGAAACGACCTCGTTGTCCAAGCTCAACGGCGGCAAAGGGGTAACGCCGGGCTCGTTCCGGATCACCAACGCATCCGGCGGGCAATCCACCGTCAACATTGCCGACGCGACGGGCAAGTCTCTCGGCGACATCATCACCGCGATCAACTCCAGCGCGACCGGCGTGACGGCGTCCATCAACACCAACGGCGACGGCCTGCTCCTGACCGACACCACCGGCGGGGCCGGAAAACTGAAGGTGGAAAACGTCACCGGCACCACCGCCCGCGACCTCAATCTCGCCGGCGAAGCCACCGGCACCACCCTCGACGGCAGCTACGAAAAGACGGTCGCCGTGCTGGCCACCGACACGCTCCAGTCCGTCACAGACAAGATCAAGACGCTGAGCTTTGGTGCCGCCGCCAACGTGCTGAACGATGGGTCCGGAGTCTCCCCCTACCGGCTGTCGCTGACCGCGTTCAACGCCGGTGTGAGCGGCCGCATCACCTTCGACGCCGGGGCGACCGGGCTCGATGCCAGCAACCTGGTCGATGCCCAGGACGCCGCGGTCTTTGTCGGCGGTGTCGGCACGGCCCAGCCCCTGCTGGTGACGTCCAGCAGCAATCAGATTACCGGGGTCATTCCCGGCGTGAATCTCGATCTGCACGGCGTGAGTTCCCAGCCGGTCACGCTCAATGTGGCTCGCAACCCGGACAATGTCGTCAAGGAGATCAAAACCTTCGTAGACACGTTCAACGAGATCGCCGACGGCGTGAAGGAATTGACCAAGTACGACACCGACAAGCAGGAGGGCGGACTGCTGCTGGGCGAGTCCACCATCCAGCAGGTCGAGACCGACATGTACCTGTCCATCCAGGGACTGGTGCAGGGCGCCGGTCGCTATCGCATCCTGGCTGATGTGGGCATCAAGATCGGCTCCGGGGCGAAGCTGGAGTTTGACGAAGACAAGTTCCGCGAAGCACTCGCCACCGACGGCGAAGCCGTCAAGAACCTCTTCACGCAGGCCGCCAGCGGGCTGACATCCACCGCCAGGCTCGGCATCCTGAACGACAACAAAGGCGTCCGAACCGTCGGCGGCGGGACACCCGACTTCAAGGTCACACTGCGCGACGGCACCAATTTCAACGTGACGGTCGACGCGGCCGGTACGCTTAATGACCTGATCCAGTCGATCAACAATGGGGCGGCCGGGAAGATCAGCGCTTCGATCAAGGACAACGGCAAGGGACTGAAGATCGTCGACAACACCACCGGCGGTTCGACCTTCGCCATCACGACGCTCAACGGTTCGGCCGCGGCGTTGGACCTGGGGATCAGCGGGACCTTCTCGTCCGGCACGAACGACGGGAAGGACATCTATACCGATCTTCGCCGGCAGACCGGCGGCGGGTTCGGATTCCAGATCGAACGCCGGCTGAATCTGCTGGTCGACCCCGCCGACGGCGTCATCACCCGCGAGAATCGCGAGATCGACGACAAGAACAGCCAATACGACAAGCGCATGAGCGACATCGACAAGCTGGTCGCGTCCAAGCGTGCGCGGCTCGAACGACAGTTCGCGAACATGGAAAGCGTGCTGGCCGGGCTGCAGAACCAGCAGTCGGCGCTGTCGGGGTTGTCATCGACGAAGGCGGCGTAGGGGATCGCTTTCGGGCTCGAACGTTGAACGCGAGCCCCACGTCCGAGAAACGCATTTCGCGACAGCCCGAATCTTTCGCACCAAAGCCTAAACCCCTTCCCGACCGATAGAAACAGCAGTCGCGTGCGCGAACAAATGGTCTCTAATCGACGGCCGTATGAACCCAGCCCAGAGCTATCTCCGCACCCGTGTCCTGACGGCGACGCCGGAACAGCTTCAAATGATGCTGTTCGACGGCGCCCTGCGGTTTGCCGAGCAGGGACGGATTGCGTTACTCGCCAAGAATTGGGAACAGAGCTACAACAACATCTCGCGATGTCAGAAGATCATCACTGAGATGATCTCGTCCCTTCGCCACGAAGTAAGCCCCGAACTGTGTGCCAAGCTCGCCGGGCTCTACAACTTTGCCTATCGGAAGCTGGTGGAGGCGAACATCGATCACCGGGTCGAAGATCTGGACGAGGCCGTTTCGGTCCTCAAGTACCAGCGGGAGACCTGGTCCATGCTTCTTCAACAGCTAGGCAAGGACAAGGCCGCCAAGGCCGCACAGGGCATCAACATGCCCGCGCCGGACGACCGGATGGAACAGAGCATCCGAATGTCGGCGTGAGCGGGCGGTAGGCGACAGGCAGAGAATAAATCTAGCCAGAAGCTTGCCAGCTCTCGCCTGCGCACCTAGCAGTTCACTGCCTACTGCCTACTGCCTACTGCCTACTGCCTACTGCCTACTGCCTACTGCCTACTGCCTACTGCCTACTGACGCGCCCGCCGGTTTCGGATAGGCTGCTGCGGTCATGATCGTCTTCCCCTGCCACGTCTGTCACACGGACCTGTCAGCCGATGACGCCTACGTGGGGCAACTGATGAAGTGCCCCAAGTGCCAGACGGTGCTCCGGGTACCGTCGTCCGCGCCCGATCCTGCGGCGGCGCTGGCGGCGATGCATGCGGGGTCTTCATCGGGGGCAGGGGCTCAGGGCTACCAGGATGCCTACCCCGGCGGCTTTGCGCCGCCGCCTCAGAACCCTTACGGGCAGATTCCCGGCAACGCGTTCATGCAGCGACCGGTCGGCCGCCGCTACGGTTTCAACTGCGGATTCTGCTCGTCGCGGCTCGAAGCGACCGAGTCCATGGCGGCCCAGGAAGGCCAGTGCCCCACCTGCGGCAACAACATCACGATTCCGATCCTGGATCGCTACGGCCGGCTGATCGACCCCAAGACCAACCAGATCATCAAGCAGGACCCGCATCCGGTCCACGCCTACGCCGCCGCCGGCGACCGCGCCCCGGGAATCATTCGTACCTCCGACGGCAAGCAGGCGATTCGATGTCCCCGATGCGCGGGAATGAGCGCCATCAGCGCCAACAACTGCAAGGCGTGCGGCATGCCCTTCACGATGGAAGGCACAACGCTCGAAGCCGCCGGCAGCAGCAATGGGTTTGCCGTCGCGTCACTCGTGCTGGGCATCATTGGCATTCCGGCGGCGTGCGCAGTCATCCCGCCGGTGCTGGCGCTGGTGTTCGGACTGATCGCGTTCTCGCAGATCAGCAAGAGCAGTGACGGCGGCGGCAAGGGCATGGCGATCGCCGGCATCATTCTGGGGGTCATCGGGTGTGCATTGTCGCTGATGATGATTTCAAAGTTCTGACGCCGCCGCTTGTGCCGCTTCCCATTTCTCCTCGGCCTCGGGTTTGCGAATGTAAACCGGCAGCAGTTCGTCAGGGGTCGTGAAGCGCGCCTGGCGGGCCATGTCGTAGCCGAGCATGGCCACGACTGTCGCCCGCGCCGTCCAGTTGGCCTCGGGCGAGAGAATGACGCCATCGTCGGTGGGAAGGAACTTGCTGTGGAAGGGAATGCCTTCGCCGACCAGGTGCACCGGCCTTGGCGATCGCGCCAGCGCCGCCGACAGCGCGTCCAGTCGCGGCTCCTCCTGGAAGTTCCAGTCGCCGGTCAGAGGCGAAGCCTGACCGGTCGCACCTTTGGCCAGGCGGGCCGTAAAGATCTGGTCGCGCTTGGCATCGAGCACGATCACCACGTTCTGTGCTTCTGCCGGCGCGTTGTACGCCAGCACGCGTGCACTGGGCACGGCGACGATGCGGGCACCGGTTGCGAAAGCCAGCGTCTTGGCGAGCGTCACACCGATGCGCAGCCCGGTGAACGATCCGGGACCGGTGGAGATGTAGATTTCATCGATCTCGCCCGGCCGCCACCCCTGTGCTTTGCAAAGGGCATCGATGCGCGGAATGATCTCGGCCGCATGCTGAAGTCCGTGTGCAAAGCGGTCTTCGGCAACTGACGTGCCGTCAACGGCGAGCGCGACCGATCCCAGCCTGCCGGACGTTTCGATGGCCAACCCGCGTATCATCCGACTCAGGATACGCGGAAGCGGAGATAGAAACAGCCCGAACCCCGTTCGCCAGCGGGCTGACTCGAGAGAAACACGATGTGGAAAGTCATTTCGTTTTACGTGATTGTGATCGCAGGACTGGCATTGCTCGTCGCGTCGGTCTTCATCGCCCCCGACCGACCGCTGACCCTGCTGGCGTTCATCCCCCTGCTGACGCTCTGGTCTGTCTGGCTCGTACGTGCGTACTGGGCCTGGATCCGTTCACTCTGACCTACCGGCGCGGCGGGGAAGCACCCAGCACCAGGCCGGCAGCGAGCACGAACAGGCCCGCGCCCATCAGGTAGAGCCGTGAGTGACCGTTCCGGCAGATCGCCGCCAGCTTGCCGCCGACGGGTTCGTACGGCTCGACGGCGGGCGGCGGTGGCACCTTCACGAGATCGAACGGCGAGGTACCGTTGTCGCGCAGGCCGATCGCAAGCGCCTTGGTCCCCGCCCGCTGCAGGTTCAACTGCCGCTGTGCCAGTCGCTCGGCGAGCGTCGGGTCGCTCGCGAGCTTACGCAGGAACTCGTCGTTGGTCGCCACCTGCGCCTGGATCGACTCCAGATCGGCACGCAACGACGACCGCTCGTAGGCGAGCCGGCGGTTGGCGTCGGCCTGCGGGATGACCAGGCAGAACGCGATGATTGCGATGCCAAGACACAGCAGCGGGATCGTCCACCCACCGCCGGTGACGGCCGGCCGATCCTCTTCTAGCGCCGCGGCGCCTTCGTCCTCGAAGGCGTAAGGCACGGCTTCCACGGTCGCCGTTGTGGTGGCGACATCGGCATAGTCGAGGCTGCCTGCGACGGTTTCCGTTTCATCGCTCGCGAACAGCTCCGCCGCCAGCTCCGGCGATTCTTCCGACGGTGGCAGGTCGTCGGAATCCGCAACGAAAGTCGAGCGGGCACCCTGGTTGGCGGCGATATCGGCGTAGGGACTGGGGCCGGCGTCGTCCGTATCGACCAGTGGTGGCCGCGCGGCGTCGTGGTAGGTGATGGCGTGATCGGCGATGGCTTCTACGCCGCCGATCTGCACGGCCGGGGGCGCGATCAGTTCGTCACTGCCCATCCCCGGAACATCCGCTGGCGCCATCACTTCGGCGGCCGGCGCGGGTTGGATCTCTGGTTCCTCTGCGGCCGGCTCGATCCCCATCAGCGCCGCCGTCAGGGCGTCGCGACCGGCGAGCTTCACGATCGCCGCGGGGCTCTTCTCGTCCTTTGCAATGCGATCGGCCAATGCCTCCGCTGGAATCGCAGGACGGTCCTCGGCCGGCTCGATATGGGCGACGTAGTCCGTCTCCGGCTCGTCGTCTTCAAGAAAGTGTGCCTGGTAGCAGTCGTCTGATTCTTCGGTCTCCTGTCGCTCGTCATCGTCCTCGGCGATCGGGGCAAGAGACGGGTCCGGAACGCTATCCGCTCGAACCTCAGGAGATATGAACCCATCCAACTCCGGCTTGGCCGCGGCGGACCGCACCACGGCCTCTACGATACCCATCACCACGTCGCGGGCCATGGCACGCGACGCAGCCGGATCGGCTGCAAGGCCGCCGTCGTCGGCGGTGTCGGGCGAAGGTGAGCCGTCGAGCGGTGTCATCAGGATCGTCGCTGCACGTCGACAGCGACGCACCGGAACCCTCCGGTGCGCGGCCGCGCCTTGGAAGGATCGACCATCCGGAGCCGCCGGGTTCAATAAAAACGGTCCCTGCGCTCAACGCGCAGGGACCGGCTGGATGCGATGGGATGGATTCTCGTAGGCCAGGGCGGTGCCCGCCCTGCCTCACGACCTTACTTGTTCCAGAACGAACCGCCATACACGGCGCGTTCGCCGAGCTGCTCCTCGATGCGGAAGAGCTGGTTGTACTTGGCGACGCGGTCGCTGCGGGCCGGGGCACCAGTCTTGATCTGGCCGCAGTTGGTCGCGACGGCGATGTCGGCGATGGTGCTGTCTTCGGTCTCGCCCGAGCGGTGCGACAGGACCGCCGAGTAACCGTTGCGGATCGCCAGGTTCACGGTCGCCAGGGTCTCGGAGAGCGTGCCGATCTGGTTCACCTTCACCAGGACCGAGTTGGCGGTCTTGGTGCTGATGCCCTTCTGCAGGAACTTGACGTTGGTGACGAACAGGTCGTCGCCGACGAGCTGGATCTTGTTGCCCACGCGGTCGGTGAACAGCTTCCAGCCATGCCAGTCGTTCTCGGCGAAGCCGTCTTCGATGCTGCGGATCGGGTATTTCTCGACCCACTTGCCCCAGTAGTCGGCCATCTGTTCGCTGCTAAGGATCTTGTCGGGGGCGCTCTTGAAGAACTTGTAGCCCTTCTTCTCGGCATCCCACAGCTCGCTGGCGGCCGGGTCGAGTGCGACGAAGATCTGTTTGCCGAACTCATACCCGGCGGCGGTGACGGCCTCGCCGATGTACTTCAGCGCGTCTTCGTTGTCCTTCAGGTCGGGGGCAAAGCCGCCTTCGTCGCCGACGGCGGTGCTCAGCTTGGCCTTGTGAAGGATCTTCTTGAGGGCGTGGTAGATCTCGACGCCGGCCTGCATCGCCGAGCTGAAGCTGTCGAAGCCCCAGGGCTGGATCATGAACTCCTGGAAGTCCACGGTGTTGTCGGCGTGCTTGCCGCCGTTGAGGATGTTCATCATCGGCACTGGCAGCGTGCGAGCACCGGGGCCGCCGAGATAGCGATACAGCGGCAGGCCCGAGGCTTCGGCAGCCGCCTTGGCGACGGCCAGTGACACGCCCAGGATCGCGTTGGCGCCCAGCTTCGCCTTGTTCGGCGTGCCGTCGAGCTCGATCATCAGGTTGTCGATGTGTTCCTGGTCGCGCGGGTCCAGGCCGATCAGCTCCGGGGCGATCTTGGTGTTGACGTTGTCAACGGCCTTGGTGACGCCCTTGCCCAGGTACGCCTTGTCGCCGTCGCGCAGTTCGCAGGCTTCGTGCTCGCCGGTGCTGGCGCCCGAGGGGACGGCAGCGCGGCCGATGGTGCCGTCTTCGAGAATGACGTCGACTTCGACCGTCGGATTGCCGCGGGAATCGAGGATCTGACGGCCCTGGATGTATTCGATGCTCAGGCTCATGATGATTCGCCCCATGCACCCGCAGACCGGGACATCCGGCCGCCGGGGAAGGCGCTCCTTGCGATTGCAGTTGTTCCGGCGTGAGAAGCGGCGGCGGCGCAGTGCCGACGGCAGTTCTCCCCGCGCCGGGGCGGAGTCTATGCGCTGTGCCGGGCGTGTCAAACCGGTGGACGTACCATCAAACGCTTGACGCCACACTTGGGTGGGACGCGATCAGGCGCGAACGCCTCAGGCAGCCGCTTCACGTTTGCCAACGCCCAGGAAGAACAGGATCAGCGCCGAGATCGTCATCGAAACACAAAGGTAGTACAGACCGCCTTCGAACGATCCAGTCCACTTCTCGACCGACCCAATGACCGTAGGCCCGAGGAATCCGCCCAGGTTCCCGACCGAATTGATCAACCCGATGCTTCCGGCGGCGGCGGACTTGGTCAGGAATAGGCTCGGCATTGCCCAGAACGCCGGCTGGTACGACTTCATCCCCGTGAATGCCAGCATGAAGCAGACGATCGTCAGCGACAGCGTGCCGCGGCTGAGCGTCGCCGCGACCAGCGCCGCGACGCCAAGCATGATCGGCAAGACCGCGTGCAACCGCCGCTCGCGCAACCGGTCGCTGCTCCAGCCGACGAACAACTGTCCGCCCAGTGCCAATGCCGGCGGCAGAATTATGAGCCAGGTGATGGCGTCGATCTTCAGCGAATACCAGCGCTCGAGGATGCTCGGCAGGAAGTACTCGATGCCGTAGGTCCCGCTGACACAGAAGAAATACGCCAGCGCGAGCAGCACTACCCGGGGGTTCCGCAGGGCTTCGCCGAAGGTCATCCGCTTGCCCTTGGCGGCCTTGGTGCGGTCGTTCTCGATCTCCCCTTCGAGCGCGTCGCGTTCCTCGGCGGTGAGCCACTTGGCGTCGCGCGGGCGGTCGGTCAGCATAAACAGCACGACGATCCCCAGCACGATCGCGGGCACACCCCATGCCACGTAAACCCACTGCCAGCCCGACATACCCAACACCTGCGGATGATGGACGAGCACGCCGTTGACCGTTTCCGTTGTCCCAATCTTCAGCAGCGCGTTGGAGATCTTCGGGCTGATCATCTGGGCCAAAGGCGTCGCGACCAGGAAGTACGACAGGGCGCGCGTCCGGTCTCGAGCCGGGAACCAGTGCGTCAGATAGATGATCACACCTGGAAAGAACCCCGCCTCGGCCAGGCCCAGCAGAAAGCGAACGCCGTAAAAATGCCAGGGCTTGGTCACCAGCGCGGTGAGGGCGGCCATCGCGCCCCAGGTGAGCATGATGCGGCAGATCCACTTGCGGGCGCTCCAGCGTTCGACGATCAGCGCGCCGGGGATCTCCAGCAGGAAGTAGCCGAGAAAGAAGATGCCCGCGCCCAGCCCGATCACCGCGTTGTCGAATCCCGGAAGCGCCTTGGTCATCTCCAGCTTGGCGATCGAGACGTTCGTGCGGTCGACATATGCTATCACGTAGCACAGAAACAGCAGCGGCAGCAGCCGCAGGTAGGCCTTGCGGCGGGCGCGGCCCAGCGCTTCCTGATCGACGACGTGCATCGCAGTCGGCAGGTTGGCATCAGCGGCCTGATACTGAATGGGCAGCGGCTTTTGTTCCATGGGGCGGGGGTAAATCGGTACTCGGGACGGAAGACCAGACCTGGTATCGAGCCGGCCACGTCGTTAGCGCGGCGGCGGCGGCACGACTTCAAAACCCGGCTCCTCCGGGAACTCCGCCTGCTCCAGTTTCGGCGCCAGCAGGTGAATCGCCGCGAACGCCAGCAGATACGCCAGACCGCAAACGATGAACACCGGCGTATAGTTCTGACCGTTCCGCTCCAGGATGATTCCGGTGACAGCCGAGAACAAGCCGAACCCGAGATACCCGCACATGCCGCCAAGCCCGGCCACGGAGGCCACCGCTCGCTTGGGGAACATATCCGACACGAGCGTGTAGAGGTTCGAACTGAAACCCTGGTGCGCCGCCAGTGCCGTGCCGACCAGAATCACGGCCACCCACAGGTGCGTCGTGTAGACCGCCGCGATCACCGGGACGACCATCAGCGCGCACGTCAGCAGTGTCACCTTGCGTGCCGAATTGACGCCCCAGCCGCGGTGCATCAGCGTGCTGCTGAGCCAACCCCCGGCGATACTGCCGACGTCGGCCATGATGTACGCCACGGCCATCGGCAGGATGACATCGGTTCCGGTGATGTTGTGGTTCTTCTTCAGGAACGAAGGCAGCCAGAACAGGTAGAACGACCAGACCGGATCGGTCACCGCCTTGCCAATCATGAACGCCCAGGACTGCCGGTAGGTGATGAGGCTCGCCCAGCGGATCTTGCCTGTTGATTCCGGCGGATCGGAATTAATGTGGGCCAGTTCGGCGGCGTTGACCCTGGGGTGCTCTTCGGGTCGGCGATACAGCGGAATCCACAGAAGCAGCCACACGAGCCCGACAGCACCCGTCACCACGAACGCCGATCGCCAACCGAAGTGCAGCGCGATGAGCGGCACGACGATCGGCGCGATGACCGCGCCCACATTCGCGCCTGCGTTGGCGACACCCATCGCCAGTGCCCGCTCCTTCTTGGGGAACCACTCGGCGAGGGTCTTGGTCGCAGCGGGGTAGGCCGGCGATTCGGTCAATCCCAACAGCGATCGCATGAACCCGAAGCCGACCGCCGTCCTTGCCACCGCGTGCAGCATCGACGCGATGCTCCAAGCCGCCAGCGCCACAGCGTAGCCCATCCGCACGCCCACGCGGTCAAGCCACCGGCCGCTCAGCACCTGTCCCAGCGCGTACGACAACCCGAACGCCGTACCGATGTAGCCGAACTCCGACTCGCTCAGCGGCCCCTTCGGCTGCTTCAAATAGTCGGGTGCAAGCAACCCGATGACCATCCGATCGACGTAGTTGATCGTGATCGCCAGGAACACCAGCACCAGCACCACCCAGCGAAAGCGGGACGCGCGCTGGGTCGGCTCCTGAGACAGTGGCAGTGCTTCGGCGGTCAACGATGAACTTCCTCCGACCGGCGGGTCGGAAACGCGGCTGTCGGTTGGCATGACTGCGGAGGCTAGCGAAGCCGACTTCAGTAGGCAAACAACTTATCTTGTGACGAAGGCAATCCTTGATGCCCACCCGAGTGCGAAGCATGCACGCCGGGTCTGAGTGGTACGCCGCGAAGACCAGGATTCAGCGAGAGGGATTGTCGGGTGGCATGGGCAAGCGAGTACGCTTGCCCATGCCACCCATTCCACGCCCGAACCCAGTCTACCGTTCAGATCCGGCGTGGCGGAGATCGCCTCGCCGTCCGCTTCGTGATCCCCACGGGGTTCGTTAGCGCGTGCCCACAGCACAGCGCCACCGCCAGTGCGTCGGCAACGTCGGGCGGGTTGGGCGGCTCGGGGAGATTCCAGATCAACTGCACCGCCCGCTGCATCTGCACCTTCGCCGCGTGACCGTGGCCGGCAATCGCCTGCTTGATTCTGTTGGCGGCGTACTCGTGCACCGCCAGCTTGTTGCGCCTGGCTACCAGCAGGATCACGCCTCGGGCATGGCCCATCAGGATCGACGTCCGCGGGTGCGTCACGTGGGCATACAACTGCTCCACCGCACACGCCGCCGGCTTGTGCTCGGCGATGATCGCCTCCAACTCCGTTTCCAGCTCCACCAGCCGGTCGGCGATCGACGCCTTGGTATCCAGCCGGATCACCCCGCCGTCGATCAGGTTGGACTTCAGCCCCAGGCAGTCAATGACGCCATAGCCAGTCAGCCGCAAGCCGGGATCGATGCCGAGGATCTTCATGGAGTAACCAATGACGAAGGTCGAAATCCGAATGACGAATGAATGCTCAAGATCCAATGATCCAATCGTCAGACGAGCAGTTCATTGAGTCATTCGGCCATTCGAACATTCATTCGCCATTCGAATTTCGTCATTCGTCATTGATCGCCAGGCGTCGGTCGAGCCATGACACCATTCACTTGGCGCTCGCCATCTCCGTCGCGAGCGCCTCAGCCTTCTTGCCCGTGGGGCTCTCGGGGTACTTCTTGGCGATCGCCTGCGCCTGGGCGACGAACGCCTGCTTCTGCGTCGCCTGGGCCCGGGCCGATGCCACGCTCATGCTCTCGAACATCTTGCGGGCCGCCAGCTCGTCGTTGACGGCTTTGTTCTTCGCGAGCGACTTGAGTGCGGTGTCGGCGTCTTTGCCGAGGTCTTCACCCACCCACGCCGCACTGACCTTTACGTAGGTGTCGTACGCCTTCACCGGATCGGTCTCAATATTCTTGGTCGCCTCGTCCATCCATCCCTTGGCTTCGGTCTTGAGCGTGTCCCACAGCTTGTTGGCCGACTCCATCGTCGCCTTGTTGCCGCCCTTGGTGTACTTCTTCAGCTCGCGAACCGCCGGCACGTACTGGCCCCACTCCAAGGCGTCGATGATCGGCATCAGCCGCTGGTCGTAGCCGGCGTCCTTAAACTTCCACATCGCACCCGACAGCGCCCGTTCGATGTCGGCCGGCTCCATCGAGTTGGCGACCACATTGCCCTTGGGCCCGATGACCCGGAACTGGTAGATGTTCTGGAGCGAGATCGTCCCCGTCCCGTACCGCGCCTGCATGACGCCGAACAGGTCGGAGAAGGTCGTCATCTTCAGCCGGGTCGCGGCGACGTAGCTCTTGGCGTCGATCAGCGTGTCCCCCGCCGCCACCGCGAAGAACTTCACCGGCTTGCCGGCGAACTGGTCCACCACCTTGTTGCGTTCGGGAATCAGCCCGCGGCACTTGGGACAGTCCTGGTCGTAAAAGAACAGCACGACCACCTTGCCCTGCATGTCTTCCAGCGAGTACCGCTGCCCGTCGGAAAACGACCCCGGCGGAAAGTCCTTCACATCCGCCGACGCGGGCATCGCAACGGCCAGCATCGCCGCAAGAATCGAAGCCGAGACAAAGGACCGAACCTGACGAGACGTCGATCGCAACATGTTGCACCTTTATAGGAAAGGAACCCCGATCGGTCGGCGGTCGACGACCGCGCCGCATGAAACGATATCCTCGGCAAGGTGTTCGACGCAATGTCGAAGCCGCCGAACGAACCCGAAGCAACCTCGCCAAACGAACCCAGTGCGGTGGCTTTGATTTGGGGAATTCGATGTTCTGGCGCATCCGGCGGCGGGTCGTGTTCCCCGGCGCTCCTTCGTCCATGGCCGAACGAACCCGAGGATGAAGCCGAACACCGAACAGCCAATCGCTGGCGGTCGCCGAACGAACCCAAGGCGTCCCTGCCGAACGAACCCGGGGCCGAAGGTAGGGTGGGGTTCACCCCACCGTATCCCGCAGGGCACCAGCGGTGTTCCCGCCGAGTGATGCTGCGTCACACGCCGAACGAACCCGAGAATGTGTTTACGAAGCACCTCCCATGAGCGCCGCTGCGTCGGCGAAACCGCCAGCGGGTCCCGCGGACGCCACTCCGCCACACGCAGATTGCCGAAGGAACCCAAGTGATAGATCACGGCGCAAGCTACGTCTCTACGTCTCCAAGTCTCTACGTCTCGACGACACCAAACCAGACCACTACGGCGCGATCAAGACCGATCGCCCCAGCCGTAGCGGCTCCGCCCCTGACGGACTTGCGGTGGTTCTCATCTCCCGGGCCGGTTCGTTGGCCCGGGCACGGCCGACACTCGAAACAGACACGGGCATGGGTGCATGCCCATGCCACAACCAGGGCGTCACCACCCACGATGCCAACAACCAGGCGGTCATCGGCGATCGCCAGTCGATCCCCGGACCAAGACGCGTTCCCCGAGGAGTAGACGCCTCTGCCCACGGATCACACCCGCCGGCCGGCGCACGGAGACCGGGCATCGGGGAGTTCCGACAGAGGAACCCACCGGCACCCACACGCTTGTACGGTATATGTTATGTAAGTGGCGAAAAGTTTCAAGACCATTCCCGGCGGTTCAAGCCGGCTCCCGGCGCACCAGCCGATCCGCCGACGGCGGGAGCCGTGCGCGGCCGACTCACGACTTGGCGAACGACCACGCGCTGAAATGCCCCAATAACCGATCGTGATGCGCACCCGTTGGTGCCCTGGGACCGTCGAGCGCCTGCTCGGCAATTCGAAGAGCCGAGCAAGCGCTCGGCGGTCCCAGGCTGCAGGTCGGCGCGACTCGAGGACGCCCTTCCATCCCCGCGCGCCAGCCATCCCTGCAAATGTCGACATCCTGCGTCGACAGCAAGATGGCGTATCCAACGCGGGATGAAGACCGGTCGTCATCGCCCCACCAACGATGTTTTTTGAAATTCGCGACAGTTTATCGGCTGAGGCGGCGGGCGATTCGCGCTATATAGTGTTTCTGGCGAGAGTGTTTACTTGGGTGGGTGGAGACGAGGACATGCAATTTCGTAGTCGTAACCGTCACAGGGTCATTTATTCGGCTGCTGCGATCGCGGCCATTCTCAGTGCCGCTTCGCAGACGGCGCTGGCAGCGGATGGCACCTGGACCAGCACCTTGAGCGGTCTCTGGAATGATCCGGCCAACTGGAACCTGAACGCCATCGCCGACGGCGCGGGTGCCACCGCGGACTTCAGCACGCTGAACATCACCGCCGACACGACGGTCAATCTTGATACGCCTCGCACCATCGGCAACCTGAAGTTCGGCGACACCACCACCGCGACGGCCGGGTCGTGGCTGCTTCAGAACAACGGCTCGGCGGCGAACATCCTCACGCTGTCGGCGGCGACGCCGACCATCACCGTCAATGCGCTGGGCACCGGCAAGGTCGCGAACATCGGTCTTCAGCTCGACGGAACCGCCGGCTTCGTCAAGGCGGGCGCGGGAACGCTGACGCTGTCGTCGGCGAGCAACTCTTACTCCGGCGTAACCGCAGTGTCGGCAGGTATTCTGCAAATCACCAACGCCGGTGCTTTGGGCAATACGTCGCGGGTGACGGTGGCCAGCGGGGCCGAGCTTCAGGTGGCGTCGGGCCTGACGATCTCCAAGGCCACGACGATTTCAGGCAACGGCACTGACAATCTCGGTGCGCTCAAGACGTCGGGAACGGCGACCTGGTCGGGACCGGTCACCCTTGGCGCGGACGGCGCACGCATCGGTACCAGCAGCACGACCGGCACGTTCACCGTCAGTGGCGTGATCGATTCCGGGGCGAGCACGTTCGGGCCGGCCATCCGTCTGGCCAACACCGCCACTGGCGCGGTAGTCTTCAGCGGTGCCAACACCTACCGCGGCAATACGCAGGTGGTCATCGGTACGCTTCGCCTGGGCGCCAATAACACGCTGCCCACCGGCACTGGCGTGGTGTTCGGCAACGGCGCTCAACAGGGCTTTGCCACGCTCGACCTGGGCGGCTTCAACCAGCAGGTGACAACCCTCTCGGCAGCGGCCAGCAACGGTGTGCCGCTGGCAATCGCCAATTCCGGCGGCTCGGCCAGCACGCTGACCGTCACCGGCACCTCGAGCTACCCGGGCACCATCGGCGGGAACGTCAACCTGCTGCGAACCGGCACGGGCACACTGACACTCGGCAACGCCAGCACCTACACCGGCACGACGACGTCTATCGGCGGCACACTGGCACTGGACGAAGGCCTGATCGCGACATCCACGGCGACCACGATCAGCAATGTGCTGCCTTCGACTGCGGTCGTGGAGCTGGCGGGTAGCACCCTGAGCTTCAGGGGCCGTGCCAACGGGGCGACGCCGGCCATGACCGGCTCGTGGGGCACGACCAACCCCCGGCTGATCACCCTGACGGCCGCCGCGGCCGGGCTCGCCGTCGGTCAGCCGGTCAGCGGGACAGGCATTCCCGCGGGCGCATACATCACCAGCATCAGCAGTGCGACGGCGTTCGTCATTAACACGAACCTGTCGGGCACCAGTTCCGGTGTGGCCGTGACGGCGACGGCAACCAACAACACCTCTTCCCAAACGCTCGCCGGCGTGACGCTCAGTCCCGGTATCTCGGCCGTGACGGTCAATTCCAATGGCGGCGACGGCACGACCCTGAACCTGGGCACGCTGTCGCGCCCGACCGGCGGCAGCACGGTGAGCTTCACGCTCCCGGCGATCGGCGCCATCAACACCACCACGGCGAACGCCAACTTCAGCGGCGGGCAGCAGACGATCCTCGGCGGGCACGCCCTTTTCGGCAGCACCACCTGGGCTGTCAGCGGCTCGGGTGCGACACCGGGCGCGATCAGCGGCCTGCCCGGTGCGTCGTACTATTCGACCGACCTGGCCGGCTCGGCCGGTAAGGATGTCGATGTCCTGGCGGCGTCGGCGACGGCGTCGTTCCCGGCAGGGACGATCAACTCCCTTCGATACAACACTGCCGGCACCTACAACAACGGGCTCAGCGGTCCGGTCGTGATTGCGACCGGCGGCATCCTGGCAACGACGGCGGTTACCACCCCGATCACGCTCAGCGGTTCCACCCTGACCTCGGGCAACGGCCAGGACCTGGTCCTGACGACCAACACAGGATCGAACTTCCTGATCGGTTCCAGCATCATCGACAACGGCGCGACGCCTATCGGCTTCACCAAGGCCGGCAGCGGCACCTACGTGCCGGCGAGCGGCGCGGTGAATACGTACAGCGGCCCCACCTACCTGCTGAGCGGATCGACCGTTCCGCAGATCAGCTCGGTCGGTTCGGCGTCGACCGCCAACCTGGTCAGCGGGCCCTTCGGCGTCGGTACGTTGTTCCTGGCGGGCAGCGCGATGCGGGCCAGTACCGCTGGCGTGATCACCGTAGGCAATGCCGTCACCCTGTCGGCCGACACAACGGTCCTCAGTTCGGGCACTGCCTCCAGCGACAGGGGCCTGACCTTCACCGGCCCGGTGACGATCACGGGCGGCACGCGCACGATCACCACCTCATCGGGCGCGGCGACGATTTTCTCCGGCGTGATCGGGGACGGCGGGAACAACTTCGGCCTGACCAAGGCCGGCACCGGCGCCGGACGTCTGGTGCTGACAGGAGCCAACACCTACACCGGCGGAACGACGATCACGGCCGGCACCCTCGCCGGTACGACGACGAGCCTTCAGGGGAACATCGTCAACAACGGAGCCCTGGTGTTCGACCAGACCGTCCCCACTCTGGCCGGCGGAAGCGCCATCGCGGCCGGCACATACGCCGGGGCGATCAGCGGGACCGGCAGTGTGACCAAGAGCGGCGCGGGGATCGTCAACCTCAGCGGCGCGCACAGCTACACGGGGATCACGTCGATCACCGGCGGCACGCTGGCGATTACGGCGGACGACCGGCTGCCCGATGCGAGCAACGTATCTCTCGGCGGCGGAACGCTTGCGACCGGCGGCTTCAGCGACCTCGTCGGGACGCTGACCCTCGCGTCGAGTTCATCGATCGACCTGGGCACGGGCACGAGCATTCTTCGCTTCGCAGCCAGCAACGCCCTGACCTGGGCCGGCACGCTGACGGTCGACAACTGGACCGGCACGCCCTTTAGTGGCGGCGGCACCGACCGTCTTTTCGTCGGCGGCGATGCCGGCGGGCTGACCTCGACCCAGCTCAGTCAGATCACGTTTACGGGCTTTGAGGCCGGCGCGCAAATCCTGCCGACCGGCGAAGTCATCCCCGTCCCCGAACCGGCCGGGGTTGCCCTGCTCGCGATGGCCGGCGCGGGCCTGCTGTCACGGCGTCGGTCGAGGAAATGAAGGGTGCGCTCGGGGAACTCGGGCGTGCCCGAAGAGAACACGCCGAAGAGAACACGAAGGCGCGAAGGCACGAAGAAGCCACGAAGTTGAGAAGAGAATCGGCCAAACGTCTTTACGTCGGCGCTGCATGGGGTTTGAGCCGAGAAGCAAAGGACGCCAGGAAGGAAAGCTTCCTGGCGTCTTTGATTTCTTAGCACAAAAGTCATTGGCGAACAGGCGCGGGCTCGAGGGCTGACTGATTCAGTGAACTTCTCGCTCGCTTCGTGCCTTCGCGCCATCGCGTTCTCTTCGACCCGCCGGAGTTCTCTTCGCCGCCGCGGCGTTCTCTTCGCCCCCCAACCGATCACTTCAGCTCGACCGTCCAGTATGCGTTATCCAAGAACTGCTTCCAGCTCTTGTAACGCTCATCAGCCAGGCGGATGTTGATCACCGGGCTGCGCTTGGGCTTGATTGGCTTGGTGATCAGGTGCATGTTGGCCTGCGTCGGCGTGCGGCCGCCCTTCTTCACGTTGCACTTCACGCAGCAGCAGACGATGTTTTCCCAGTTCGCCTTGCCGCCCTGGCTGCGCGGGACTACGTGGTCCAGCGACAGGTCGGTGGTCGCGAACTTCTTGCCGCAATACTGGCACTTGTTGCTGTCGCGGGCGTAGATGTTCCGGCGGTTGAACTTGACGTCCTGCCGCGGGAGCTTGTCGTACCCCAACAGCCGAATGATGCGCGGCACCGCGATCTGGAAGCGCACGGTGTGAATCCAATCGAACTGATCGGGTTCGAACGTGCGCTTGAGCTCGCTCAGCTCCGCCCACTCGGTGAAGTCCATGTTCTGCCAGTGGTGCTGGCCGGCGGTGTCGGTCTCGATGTGGATGACCTCCGCGAGGTCGCGGAAGAGCATCGAGAACGCCCGGCGGACGTTGATGACCCGAATCGCCTGGTAGAAGCGATTGAGCACCAGCACGTTGGCATTGAGGGCGGGAGAGATACCAGAGGCGGCGCCTGGGGCGCTGCCGAACGACGAATGAAGTTGGCCCGGCTCGATCGTCATCGTTGGTGACCGTTCTCGAAGGTGGCCACGTCCGAAGCGGGAATCAGCGCGAGCTGCTCGTTTTAGTTCATCGAGCAACCGCAAGGCGTTGCCGATCCAAGGTGGACTGACTGAAGGTCAAACACCCACCGCCCCGAACGTCCGCAGGATTGTAGCCAGCTGATATGCGGAAAACCAGAGTGGCAGCGGAGTCAGGAGTCAGAAGTCGGAAGTCAGGTAAAGGCAGAGCTAACTCTTCGGACTTCCGACTTCTGACTTCCGGCTTCTGACTTCTGCCCTACTTCTGCTTTCCCATGATCAGCAGGGAGATTGTCAGCGTCTGCAGCGCGATCGCCAGCACGACGGTGGACTGGAACGCGCTCGTGTCCTTATTGAAATATGAATAAAACAGCGCCGCCAGCGCGAGCACCTGGGTGATGCCGGCGAACAACTTGCTGGCGGAGAAGTCGGTCGATACCAGGTCGTCGCGGCGGCGCAGTTCCGCGAGGATCTGTTCCAGCAGCACCTCGGTGCGGGACGAATCGCCAGCATCGCGCGGGCGGCGGCGCTCGGCGGCGTCGGCGGTGGGGTCGGAAACGTCGCCTGTTTCGGTGGGTTCCATCAAGTCTTCCCGGCGGAGTCCCCGCTTAGGCGGCGACGCGGACAATGCTGCACTGTCGTTAGACGACGCACTCGCCTGCGGTGTTACCTCGGCCGGTTCGGTCGGGGCCGGTTCTGCCCTGGCGGTCGGTTCGGGCTCGGCGCTCGCGGGGGGTTCGACCGGCGCTGCGGGCTCGGACCGGGCGGGCACTTCAGCGACCGGCTGTTCGGGCGCAATCGCCGGGGTTGATGCCACCGGCTCGGGATCGGATTCGCCGGCGGCGGACTCGGCGACGACTGGATCGGGTGTTGGTGTTGGTGCCGGGGTTGGCGTGTGTGCCGGTGTGTATGCCGGCGTCGGGGCGTACGACGGCCGTGACGGCTCCTGCTCGACCGGCGGTTCGACCTCGTCCACCACCGGATCTTCGATGGGCGCGGCGGGCGCAACAGCCGTCGTGACCGGCGCGGGCGGGCTGGCCGTCGCGCTGGACCGCGGGATGTCAGGGCGGGCGGCGGAAACGGCCGACGTCAGCGAGGTGCCGCTCTTGGCCAGGCGCATGCGCTCGCCCCAGCTCATGCCGGCCGGCATCGGCTGGCTGGGCTTGACGACGAACCCGCCCTGCTTCGGGGTTTCGGGCTTGCCAGCTTCCGGCTTCGACGGCTCCGGCTTCGCGGCGGCGGGCTTGATCGGTTCCGAAGGCTTCGGACGGGGCGTCAGCTTCACGGGTTCCTCTGCTCGAACGTCGGCCGACCGGGCGGCCGTGGGTGTGGTTGACGAAGTGGTGGCGGCCGCCGGGGACGAAGTGACCCGGGCAGCGGCCGCGGATGATCCGCCGGACCCCGACGAGGTCCAGGCGTCGCCGGCGGTCGAACCGGCGGCGAGGGTCGTTGGCGACGGTACGCCGGCGCGGGCGGCGGCCGAAGCCGTGCCGGCAGCTGCGGCGGTCGTCGCATTCGCCGCAGTCCCCGCCGTGGCCGATGGTTGCGACGCGGCTGGCTGACCGAGGTTGCGGGCGATGAAGTCGACGGCTTCCTTCAATGACCCGGCGACAAAGTCCGGCGACGCCTCCGACCCTTCATTGGTCGCCGGCGACGGCGGCAGCGACGCGATCTTCAGCAGCACCGTCCGCAGGCCGGCGGTCTGCCCGGCGGCGATATCGCGCGGGGCATCGCCGATCACCCAGCTCCGCGGCAGGTCCAGGTTCAGCACCGCGGCCGCCTGGTAAATCATGCCCGGCTTGGGCTTGCGCAGTTCGCTGTCCACGCGATACCGATCGACCTTCGCCGTCGGGTGGTAGGGGCAGAAGTCGTGGCGGTCGATGGTTGCCCGGGGGTTTTCCTCGTGCAGGAGGTCGTCGAGGCGGTGGTTGACCGCGTGGACCGCCTCTTCGGGGAACATGCCCCGGGCGACGCCGGACTGGTTGGAAAACACGACCGCGGCGAAACCGAGCTCGCGTACGCGGGCGACCGCATCGGCCGCACCGTCCACCAGGACGACCTTGTCCGGGTCGCCGAGATAGCCGTCGCAGGCGATCAGCGTGTTGTCTCGATCAAAGAAGACGGCCGGCCGGTTCATCCATGCCCTTTCGAAAAGGCTTATTCCGGCGCGGTTTCCCTCCCACGCCGCCGCGAACCACGTCCGCGGCCAGTACGACTTTCGGACAAGCAACGCATTATCCGCAGGCGGGCGTGAGGTTCAACACGGCGAGGCTGCCGCGACAGGGCTTTCGGACGTGAGGGGGGATGGAAAACAGTTGGCATGCGGCGGCTCGCTGCTATCGAACGTAGTCTACCGAGTCGCGACGCCAAGGCGGCCGGGCTGTCTGGAATCGCAAAGACCCGGCCGATTTCGGCCGGGTCTTCGGATCGTAGTGGCGGCGAACGATCTACGCCTACTTGAGCTTGAGCTCGACGATGCCGCCCTGCTCTTCAAGCTTCTTCTTGAGGGCTTCGGCGTCGGCCTTGGGGAGGGCTTCCTTGACGACCTTGGGAGCGCCTTCCACTAAGTCCTTGGCATCCTTAAGGCCCAGGCCGGTCGCTTCGCGAACGACCTTGATGACCGGGATCTTGTTATCGCCGACCGACTTAAGGACGACGTCGAAAGTCTTCCCCTCTTCCTTCGTCAGGTCGAGCCTGGGGCTGAGCGAGAAGACCGTGCTGAGGTTCGGCTGCGCGGCGGGGACCGTCATCGCGCGTGTGTTCTTTGCATCGGTTGCGCGGGCAAGCAGCCCGCCGGTCTTCTTGTTGCGAAACTCGAAGCCGTCCTTGACCGCCGTGGGAATCCAGAGCTGGCCGGTGTCGCCGTCGCGCGGCGTGGTGGAGACGACACTGCCGTCGGGCGCGACCGTCAGCGCGCGGGCGTCGAGCGTATTGATGATCATCCACTCGCCTTGCGTGCGCTCGATGAAGGTCCAGCAGGGCTGTGCGGGCTGAGGGATAAACTCAACCACTCCGAAACCGCGCGATATCAGCGTCGACCCCGGGGCGCCCAAGGAGTGGCTCGTCAACTGCAACGTCGGCGGGATCTTCAACTGATCCAGCAGTGCCGGCGGCAGCGGCGCGTTGGGCGCGGCGGACGGCCGCACGCCGGTGCGATTGGCAAACAGGTTCACTTCCGGCGTCTTGGCACCCGGCGAGAAGCTACCCCAGGCGTCTTTCGGCAGAACGTTCTTATTCTGTACGACGGCGTCGCGGAAGTCTTTCAGCAGCGCGTACTCGTAGTGAATCCAGAGCGTGGAGGTCATCGTGCCGTTGCCGCTGAAGTCCATCACCACCGGGGCTCGTCCCTGGCGCCAGCCGCCGATGTTGCTGGGGTATTGGAAAACGTATTTCTCACCGGCTTCGTCCTTGCGATCCTTGAGGAGCGTCTTGTTCCCCTTCTTCATAGTCATGTGTTCGTTGAACATGATGTCCTTGCGGAGCGGCAGCTGGACGGGCTTTTCGCTCGCCCAGAGCACGCTGCCGGCGATCGTCGGGGCGTCGGCCACGAGCATGTCAAACGGGAAGACGAGCGGGGCCTTGCCGACGGGGAACTCGGCTCGGCCCATCTCGCGGATCAGCATTTCGTCGATGCTCAGCGATTTTCCCTTGGCTTTCTGATCCGACCCGACGGTCTGAAACCAGCCAGCGACGTGGACGAACGCATTGTCGCGGAGCGCTCCGGGCACCCGGATGAGCATCTGAGTGTTCTTCGGATCGCCGAACGGCTGAATGCCCTGGCTGGTGCCCATCTTGATCCGGCGGACCTGCTCGGCGGGTGCGGTCTTTGCGAAAATGTCGACCGGCGGGTTGGCCACGAGGAACGGCAACCCGGCCGCGTGCAGATGCTCGGGAAGCGGTGCGTCGTTGCTTCCGGTCAGGTAGGGCCAGAACTGGATCGTGCCGTCGAGCTTCAGGTCGATGCCCTGGGGCGGCGTGGGCATGGTCACGGTGGTGGTGCCGGCCTTCAGCTTCCAGTCGTCCATGCTGATCCCCTTGTACCGGACGGCGAGGATCTCGGCCGGTGGGGGTGGTGGTGGCGGGGTTTGCAGCTCTGTGACCACCCTCTTGGCGTTCTCGGCCTCCGGGCCCTTCAGTTCCTGCACCGCCGAGGCAATGACCTCGTTGCGGTAATGCGGCAGCGCCGTCGCGAGCACCGCACGCAGCTCGGTATAGATGTGCGGCTCTTCGGGGAACTGCTGTGGGGTCATCAGGTCGGTCAGCGGGCGAAGGTCCAGCGCGATGGGCATCGGCGACTGCGGATCGCCCATCGAACGCACGATCGTCGTACCGTCGCGCGATGTGGCGGTCTTGACCTCCTTGGTCACCTCCGTGTTGCCGCTCTTGCCTTCGTTGACCGACACCTCCAATGACGACTGGCCACTGGTGCTTTCAGTCCTCACGCGGTCGGTGACGGTCATCTCCGTCAACTCGATGTTTCCAAACACCATCGCGAGCGGGTAATGCGTACCCCAGGTGTCAAAGAAGTTGTAGACCAGTTGCGGACGGGCCTGCGGAGGTGCCGCCGAGAGTTGGCCGTGCAGCGTGCGCAACGCCATGGCGTATTCGTCGCTGATGCGCATCGCCTCCTTGCGATGGAGCATTGTGTGCTTCTTTTCCCACTTGGTTCGCAGCAGCTTTTCCGTGCCGTCGCTGGAACTGCTGGCCATGTCCTTGATGGATTCGTACTGCACGACGATGTTCAGGTTTACCGTTCCCTGCGCGGTAACCGGGATCATCCCGCCGGTGCCGACCGTGACCGATCCACTGACGCCGGCGCCGATGCGGCTGGTCCTCGTGGCGTTGTATTCACTGGCGTTGCTCACCAGCTTGGTTGACGAAGAGTCCAGAGCCAGGTTGTCCGCCATCACCTCCAGGTCGTATGGCAAGATCATCTGTTCGCTGAGGTTGAGCTTGAACATCTGTTCGGCTTCAGGAACGCGGATCACAGGCGTCGTCGTTGCTGTGCCGGTCACCAGAAGCTGCCAGGGATGCATCTTGACGATGTTGTAGCTCCGATAGATCCGGTCGTAGAGTTTTGGGTACGCTGTGTAGAGGAAAACAAGCTGAAGTGAGTCGTTCTGTGCCTTGAGCTTGGCCGTCTCGGCGGGGGTCATGCGTTGGGCCGATGGGCTGGCGATGCGAAAGTCGACGATGCTCTTGCGCTTCATCCGCACTTCGCCAGACGCGATGCCTGCGAACTTGCTTTCTCGCTTCATATCGCTCACCGACCACCTTAGAAACCGCTCCCTGCCGACGGTGACGTGCTCGGCGACCACACCATCGCTGTTGCTCCAGTGGTGACATTTGAGCTTCCACAACTCGCGGTCGTTATCGGCGACGGGAGAGATCGTGCCGAGGAAGTTGCCGTCCTCGAAGACGTTGTACGTTCGGTCGGCGATCTTCTGCGGAAGCGTCGCGGTCGCCGGCAGGAAAGTGAACACCGGATAGTCGTCGAACACGCTGGTGTCGGTCTGGGTCTGATGAGTCGCGGCACCTTCGGTGATCCAGGCACCGGCGAGCGGATCGGCGAATCGAAGGACCGGATCGGCACCAGTTGTCATAACCATGCGCGACGCGTTCCAGCGCCGCCCGACAAAGTCGCCGTACGCGATCAGGTGGCCGTACTCGGGGAGCATGGTGAGGTCGGCCAGGTCGATGAGCCGGCCGAAGTTGGACAGGCGGGCGGCGTCGTTTTCCTCAAAGTCGCCGAAGTCCCAGAACCGCAGTCCACCGATGAATCCGTTGAACGGATAGACCACGGGCTCGGCCGGGTCGCCGTCGGCAGGTTTGGTCGCCGGGGCGTACGCTTTCGGGTCCCAGCCGAGCGAAACGGTCGTTGCGGCCTTGCCGAACGTCGCGGGAATGGTTCCCTGCAACTGCCCGTTGACGAAGATGCGGATGTCGTCGCGGCCGGGGCGTTTCGCGAGAAGGATGTGGTAGGTCGAGCCTTTGACGAACTCGATGGGGTCGCGCTTGCCGAAGTCGTCGGCCTTGGAGAGCTTGGCGATCTGCTTGCGGGTCTTCTCGTTGTTGCCCAGAACCGAAACGTCATTAAGCACGCCGATGCTTGCCGTCCCGTCGACGCCCGGCCCGACGACGATTGCCGCCTTGAAGTCGGCGCCAACACCCAGCGTCATGACGATGGAGTAGGCGTCATCGACGAACTTGTCCTGAGCGAAAGTCTTCATCGCCGAGTGTTCGCCCTGGTGGCGATACCAGAACTCGACGGCACCCTCGGCCGAGAGGTCGACCAGGCCATGGGTGGGCAATACCACCGTTCTGCCCAGGACAACCTCATGCATGTAGGTGGAGTCGGCCCGGAGCAGCCCGGCCGAGCAGAGCAGGAAGAACACTGCGATCAGAGAGATGGATTTCATGGGACGTCTCGTAGGGCGGGCGGAAGCGGACTGCGGTTCGGTTTCACCACGGCCGTGACACCGTCCCTGACACGGGTTTCCAACCCGCGCGGGTGATGTCGGGGTCGCAGTTCGTCAATCCTCAATGCTTTGACTCTTATTTTCTATTGAGTTGAGGATCAGGATTCTTCGACGTTCAATGGTCGTTCGCACGGGTTGGAAACCCGTGTCACGTACGCTCGATCGTCACGGCGACTTGGGGGCACCAGTCGCCCCGCTGCTCGATGCTGACGATGACGACGCCTGATTGAGCGACCTGACCGCTGTCGAGCGTGTCAGCTTCGGCCGGACTTCATTGTCGGGCGTCAGCTTGCCGTAGACCGTCAGCCGGCGGTTGGCATTGCCCGTGGCATTGCCGGCACCGGCAGTGCCCGCGGACTTGGCCAGTGCGTCGTCTGGCGTCAGCCGGCCGTAGATCGTCCCCCGCCCGGTCAGCGGCGGAACCTTGTCGTAGATGCGGTCGGTCTTCAGTTGCCCGTAGACCGTGCCGGCGCTGGAATTGCCGTCACCTACGGGCGGCGCAACGCGCACATAGGTTTCAGTCGGCGGCCCCTTACCGTAGGGTGAAACGCTCGGCGGCGCAATGCCGTACGGCGACGCGCTCGGCGGCGCCTTGCCGTACGTCACCGGCAGCAGGATCGACTCGCTGACCCGGCCGTACGTCCCGCCGCCGGCGTGCAGCACGGATCCAGGGCGGTCGTAGATATTTCCGGGCGCGATCGAGCCTTCCGACGGGGGTCGCAGATTCCCGATGATCATGTATTCCCCATTGCCCCCGACGCTCGCCCGGCGACCGGCCACACCGCCGCCGATGATCGCCTTGATCTCCTGCGTCGACGCCGACAGGTTCACCGTCGGTAGATCGACGGTGCCGCCGCCGATGCTGGCCGTACGGCGCAAGGTGGGCAGCGGCATCGGCCGCTCCCACTGGGTTGGTGCCGCCGGCGCGGGACCGGCCGAACCGTTGACCACGCCCGTCGGCCGACCGGTCGGGGCGGTCGGCCGAATCGTCCCTTCCGACCCGGCCCGCTGCGGACGAATACCCCGCGCCGAAGGACTGATCGACGCCGGCAACTTCGCCGCGCTGGCGCTGGTCTTGAGCGCCTGATTGCCGGCGGGTTTCGGGCTTGGCGATCGCCGCAACTTGTTCCACGCCGACTTGAACTTCTCCTTCAGGCCCGCCTCGGCGGGCGTCGACGGGACTGCCATCGCCAGCGCGATCGCGACGACCGTCAGCAACCCGAAACTGCGATGACCGGACTTCATGGTGGACTCCTATCACGTCGCGAAGGCCCACAGGCGAGCATGACTCGGGTGCAACAGGTCGCGCATGGCACCCGGAGCGTGCCCGCCGCTATCACTTCTCCACCGTCACCTGCGTCCGCTTCAGGATCGCCTGATACTCGGCGTTGAACCGGCTCGCTGTGACGGGGCTGACGTTACCCGTCAGTGACGGCATACGGAGACCGTAGAGCCCCTGGCTCGCCTGCCAAGTGCTGCCGACGGCCTTCTGAAGGCCTGGCTGCATTTGGCCAACGGGCGTCGGCGGCGGCGCGGTTCGAGCGGCGGCATCCATCGCCTGCTTCGCGTTAGCCGTCGCCTGCCTCATGTTCGCCTCGATCGCGTCCGGACTTGCACCACGAATGAACGGCCGCGCCCCGATGACGTTCTGCGGCGCTGCGCCCGGTGGCACATCCTTCGTCGTCCACTTGCCCACGCCCGGCGAGTTCACCAGCGCCTCGCGCGGCACCAGCTTCGTTACCGGCGGCATCTGCGAGACCGGTGTCGTGCCCAGTTTCGCGGTGCGGGAAGCCGAAATCGCGCCCGCCGCGCCACCGGCGGCCACCGGGCCGCCGCTCGGAAGCTTGCTGTAAATCACCGGCTGCGGGCCGACCGGTGGACCCGGTGCACGCGGACCGGGCGGCGGTGTCACGGCAGGCGGCGGTGTGCTCCCCGGCGGTCCGGGGATCGGAAACATCACCTGCGGTCGAGGCGGCATACGCTCATAGATCACCGGCGTGCGCACCGACGAAGCGGCACTCCCCGCTGAGGCCATGGGCGGTGGTGGAGGTGGAAGTGTCACCGCCGGTGCCGGGCCCGCCACCGGACCGGGTGGCCCAGACGGTGGAGGCGGGAGCACCGCCGAACCAGGGGACGCCCGGCCGTACACATCCGGCTTGGCCGCCGTCTTCAGGTCCGCCATCGCCCGCCGCGGACTGCCGGGCATCTCCGTGCGATTGCCGGCCGGCGTGACTGCCGCGACCGGTTGGGGTCGGATCGGTTGATTCCATTGCGTCTGTGCCGACGCCGACGGCGCCGGGGCCTGAGCCGCGGCGTTCGCCACGCCCATCGGCCGACCGGTCGGCGGCGGCACGCGCGACGGCGCGAGTGCAGGACTGCCGATCGGCGTCGCCGCAGCGCGGTTCATCATCCCCGGCGACATCGCCGCCGGGGCTCGCGACGGTGCTGCGCCAGTTCGCAGCGCCTGGTTGCCCGCCGGCTTCGGCGTCGGCGGTTTGCGAAGCTTGTTCCACGCCGACTTGATCTTCTGCTTGAGCCCCGCCTCCACCGGCGGCGGACATGCGAGCAGCGCGATCATCGCGCCCGCGACAATCACGGCGATCCAACGGCGTCGCCGAACTGATGACGTATTCATGGCCGGACCTCGGGTAAACGAGTCGTTCAACGGGCGCATGCCCGCTGAAGCGGCATCCCTGGACACAGGCGCTTACTTGGCGGCGTCGGCCTTGGGGGCGTCGGGCTCGGCGATCTCGTTCCACTTGTCGGGCTTGCCCTCGGCGGACACCATCGTCCAGGTGCGGCCGGTGAGCTTGTCGATCCGCATCACGACCATCGTGCTGTCCGATACGTGGAACATGTCGATGTCGTAGGTGCCCGGCAGCAGCGGGCCGGCTTCTTCAATCAGCTGCCACTTTGCGGTCCGCAGGTTCAACCGCCAGGCGACGCCGGCGATCGGGCTGAAACGCACGGTTTCGTAGAAGCGGTCGAACGGCAACTGCCGCAGTTCGAAGTTGGCCGGCTGCGGAAGCGCCGCGATCGAGCCGTTGCCGGAGATGTAGGTCAGCGTGCCGAAGTCTTCGTCGCGGAACGCTTCGACCGGAACGCGCTTGGTCTTCTCGGTGAAGTTGGCTTCGCCGGTATTGCGCACGGCGACGTCAATCCCGCGGAGCGGCGTGAGCGCGCTGATCGCGTCCGCCGGCAAGGTCGCCGGCCCGGCAGCCGGGGTTGCCGGTGCGGCATCCTGGCTGACCACCTTCATCGACAGGGCACCGATGACCAGAAGCATCAAAGCCACGACGAACAGCCCGGAGCGATTCATGGGAAGCCTCAAAAGTGTGAAAACTGCGGCGCGGCCGCTTTAAGCAAACAGCCCGAAACCCTGCGTCGCACCCAGCGGGTTGAGACGCTACTGATACTACCGTCGGCAGACAAGCAAAAACTATTAACGTTAAGCAGAGATGTGAATAACCAAGTTGACTGACTCGGCGACGAGGCGCTGTTGCTCAAAGACGTGCCAGGAGTTCAGCCTTCTTCGCCGCGAACTCTTCAGGCGAAACAATCCCCTTTTGTTGCAAATCCGCGAGCCGCTCGATCTTGGCGAAGATGTCCGCTTCCTGCGCGCTCCCGCCCGCGGGCGGGTTTGGCGACTGCACTGACGGCACATATGGAGTTGCGCTGTTCGATGACGTGTTGTACGGCGAGGCGACGTTCTGCGATGAAAAGTTCTGGACCGATTGCGGCGGAGCGCCGTTGATGGCGACCACCGGCAGGCTTGCGACGTCGATCGTGCCGTACTGGCTGCTGAGGGTGATCGTCGTGCCGGCCCCCTGCTGCTGCGATACCCCGCCGATCTGATGATCGAGCGTGTCGTAGATCGTCACGTTCCCGTTGATCTCAATCGCCAGTCGGCGGGCGTTTGAGAAATAGGCATAGCGGATGTTGTTCTGCCCGCCGCTGCCGTTGGGACTGCCGAACTCGGCGGGCCACCAGTTGCCGGACCCGTTGGGCGCAAAGAGACTGACCTGACCACCCGCCGACGCATAGCCGCCCGAAGGCTGGTTCTGCCACTGCGGCGGCGGTGGCGGCACGAACGGCTGCTGGGCGAGCAACTGCGACAGTTCGTTACAAAGACCGTCCACCTTGGACTTCAGTCCGTAGTTGAACATGTCGCCGACCATCGTTATGCCACCCTGCATCCACTGCCCCCCGCCGCCCAGTTCGGCGATGTAGAACTGGGCCATGGTCCCGTTCCCGTTGACGACGGACTGGAGCATGCTCATGACGGCATCGGTGCTGACGCCGTAACGCTGCGAGAGGTCGATGATCTTCTGCCAACCCTGATCGGTAAGACGTTGCACGAGCGAGACTCCTGTTACTAAATCGCGGCGATCCGCCGTTCGCCGGGCCTACATCCTGGGAAGTCAGGGATACAACCGGTTCGAGGAGGGATGGTAGTCCAGTCCGATCGGCCGGACCAGCTTACATCTTTGGAACAGGGGTTACTTCGGGTTACTTCGTGGGCCTCGGCCAACCGCCCGTCTGCAATCGCCTTGTCACTGATTGCGTTGACATACTGCTTGCGTTGACATCCCGCACCGGCCGTCGCAAGCTCATTGACATCCCGATTCAGGAGACCCGCCATGCACTATCGCCGATTCTTCGCCGTCGTTATCTCCGCCTTGCTGGCACCTGCGGCACTCGCCGCCGACTGGCCTCAGTGGCGTGGACCGAACCGTGACGGCATCTCCGCCGAGGCCGGGCTGCTCAAGGCCTGGCCGGCCGACGGGCCGAAGCAGGTCTGGCGGACCGATGGCATCGGCGCGGGTTACTCCACGCCCGCCGTCGCCGGTGGGCGCGTCTACCTGATGAGCAACGAAGGGCTCGACGCCGAATTCGTTCGCTGCTACACGCTGACCGACGGCAAGCTGGTCTGGTCGAGCGAGAAGGTCGGCCGTGTCGGCAATCCGAACCAGCGGCCGAGCTACCCCGCCGCGCGGTGCACGCCGGCGATCGACGGCGATCTTCTCTACGCGATCGGCTCGGACGGCGACCTGGTCTGCCTCGAGACCGCGACCGGAAAGCTGAAGTGGAAGAAGTCCTTCCGCAACGACTTCGGCGGCAAGCCCGGCGAGTGGGCCTACTCCGAATCGCCGCTCGTCGACGGCAATAAGGTCATCGTCACGCCCGGCGGCGGGCAGGCAACGGTCGTCGCGCTCGACAAACTCACCGGCAACACGATCTGGAAGTTCGCCTCCCCGAACGCCGACGAAGCCGGCTACTCGTCCCCCGTCGTCGCCGAGATCGCCGGCAGCCGGCAGATCGTGCAGTTCATCGGCAAGGGCGTGATCGGCCTGGACGCGGCGACGGGCACACTGCTCTGGACCTTCGCCGACACCGTCGGCCGGGCCAACATGACCACGCCGATCGTGCACGAAGGTCACGTCTACACCGGCGGCGGGCTGGGCACGGCGGGCCTGGCGAAGATCTCTGTCAATGGCGGCAAGTGGTCGGCCGCGATGGTTTACGTCGACAAGAAGCTGCCGATGTCGAACGGCGGCGTGGTTCGCATCGGCGAGTATCTCTACGGCTCCAGTCAGGCCGGCCTGACGTGCGCCGAGTTCAAGACCGGTGCAATCAAATGGAGCGACCGCTCCATCGGCCCGTCCGCGCTCAGCGCCGCTGGCGACCGGCTCTATCTGCACAGCGAAACCGGCACGGTCGCGCTGGTCGAGGCGTCGCCCGAGGCCTACCGCGAGCACGGCCGCTTCACCCCGCCGAACATCCCGGCGCGGGAGGCGAAGGACAAAGCGTATGCGCATCCGGTGATCGTGGAAGGAAAGCTGCTGATACGCGATGGGGCGTCGTTGTTGTGCTATGACATTGCGGGGAAGTGAGGATGGCGCTGCCGACTGCTTTCGGCCCGTAATCCATTCGAATGCTCGCGCCCTGACCGGCCGGTGAGACGCGGGTTTCAGTTCGGATCGTGTTCACGAACGACGCGACTGGCGGCGGCGGCGGGCCAGTAGGCCGGTCATCGCGACAACTCCGAGCATCCCGGTCGTGGGCTCCGGAACGACCCGGGTCTCGTCGAACGTCACAAAGACGCTGTTGCCCACCACCTCGACGTCGTAAGCAGCGGACTCGTCCGTGGAGATACCTGGCAGCACGAACTGGCTCGCCGTCACCGTGGTGGTCGCGCTGGTGGCCACCTGCCACCGGTAGAAGGCATCGTTGGCGAAGGCGAACGAGCCTAGCTTCTCTATTGCGATGTTGACGGTGTCGCCCGGGGCAATCGTCAATACCCCGGCGATCGTGACCTTATCGAAAGATCCCCCGGCGGTGGCGACCCCTTCGCCCGGATCGGTCGCCGCGCCAACACCGGGGTCGGAAATCTGCCACTGGTAGGTGCTGTTAGCGGCCATCGTCACGTCGCCGCCGAATCGCAACTCGCCGGCAAGCGACCCGGTCGTATCCACGGCTCCCGGGGCAAGGGTCGTCCCGGCGGCGAAGGAAGCCGCGCCGCCGACCCGGCCTGTTCCGCCCAGCCGTGACGTACCGGCGACGGACACGGAGCTTGAACTGGTGGCGCTACCGGCGACGAGCGGGTCATTGTTGGCCAGAAGCGTGCCGGCGTTGATGGTGGTCGTGCCGGCATAGGTGTTGGCACGCGTGAGCGTGAGAATACCCGAGCCCGACTTGACCAGTCCGCCCGTCGTGCTGTTGGAAACAAGCCCGGTGATGGTCAGGTCGCTGTCGGCCGCACCACGTGCGACATCGAGAACGATGTTTCCACGGACTTGAATCCCTGCGCTGATAAGCGAAGCGGTCGCACTGGCAACGGTCGTGATCGTGGACCCGCCGTCAACCGTTCGAAGGTTGCCGCTGCCGTTGACAGCGCCGGCGGTCAAAACCAGACGGCCTTGGGACGAGACCGTTCCGCCGCTGAGGTAGTTGTCGCCGTTGGTGGTAAGTGTGCCGCCGTTGACGAAAATCTGACCCCAGGAGGTACCAAGATCGGCGTTGTCGCCGCCGATGGCGTGGCTCGTGTTGAGCGTCACGCTGCCGCCTGAGTTCACGCTGATTGTCAGCGCCCGCTGGCCGAAGGGCGCGGCATTGAAATAGCCGGTGCCGAAGGTGACGTTGCCGCCGTTGATTACCATGTCGGACGTGGCGGCGGCACTGCCGCCGCGATAGCCGGTCATGATCAGACTTCCGCCCCCGGTTTTGGTAAGCGTGCCGCCGAGAACCGGCTGAAAGCCAGTGGTGGCAGCTATCGTGGTGGCGTCGGTCGAGTTCAGCGCGGTCATCGCCAACGTGACGTTGGTGCCGGTAGGGATGTCGATGGCGCTGGCCGCGCTGGTGGTAAAGGCCCGGTTGATGGAGACCGTTGCACCGGTATACGCGAGGGTGCCGCCGCCGATCACGAGATTCGATGCCAGTGCCGTAGCCTGGCCGATGTTGCTCGCCGTGCCCCCGTTGGCAAGCAAAGCCACGCTCAGGGTGCCGCCATTGATCGTGGTGACGCCCGTGTAGGTATTGGTTCCACCCAGGATCTGCGTGCCCGAGCCCGACTTCGTCACCGACAGCGCTGCGGCACCGCCGTTGCGAATCAGCCCCCCGAAATCGCCGCTGCCGTTGGCCGAGCCGATGATGATGGTATTGGCGAGACCGCCGTTGTTTCCGAGCGTGCCAGTGCCGTTCAGGGCGTTGATCGTCTCGGAGCCACCTGCTGTGTATGAAAGGTTCAGGAGCCCGCCGGCCGCAATAGTGACATTGCTTCCGTTTGGAATGGCATCGAACGCCGTGGAGTTCGTACCCAGTTGCAAAGTTCCGGAAGACGCAGTGGCAGTGCCGACGGTAAGGTCGCCGACAAAAGTGTTGACCACGGAAAAGATCGAGCGACCGGATCCGGTGACCAGGATGTTGCCGGTGCCGCTGATCGCACGGTAGTCGGTTCGGTCGGCGGCGTTGGAATCGAAGACCACCGCCCGATTGATGGTGATCGAGTTGAACTGGTTGTTCGCACCAGTCCCCGTCACGCTGCTGCGTGAGCCCAGGGTCGCGGTGCCGGTCCCCGCCGCCGCGATAACGACGGGTGCCGTCACCGTCGAGCGGTTCGTCGCCAGGTAGAGTGCCACGGCGTCACTGCCCGTGTTGGCATCGCCGAGGGTGATCGTTCCCGTGCCCAGCGACCCGGCGTTCTGGATGTCGATCGCACCGGCGCTGATCAAGGTACCGCCCGCGTAGGTGTTGGCGACGTTGCCTGCCATCACCAGCGTGGATGTTCCCCGCTTCAGCAGCGTCATCGGCCCTGCCAGCACGTTGCCGGTACTGGCTGTAATGGTGTACGCAGTCGTGGAGGAGTTCACCGTGACACTGCCCGGCGAGATCGAGCCGGCGAGGGTGACGCCGCCGATCGTCGAACTGTCGTTGAACGTGACGTTGTCGCCGCTAAAGAAATTCTGGGAGCTGCCGTCCGTCCAGTTGGTGTTGGCGGTGGCCCCTGCGTCCCACGTCGAACCGACACTGCCGGTCCAGGTGAGATTCAGGTTGCCGATCGACGCGATGATGCTGTTCCCCGACAAGCTCAATTCCGGCGTCCGGAAGCCGGCCAGATTCGCCAGCGTAAGGTTGGCGGTCGACCCGGTCAGCGACCCGAAGTTGAGCACCGTAAACGGGGCGGTTCCGGTCGTGGCGCTGGTGAGCTGAATCGTCGTGACACCGTTGAGCGCCAGGTTACCGACGACGTTTAGCGCCCCAGGAGTCGTCGGGTCCACCTGCAAAGTCGCTCCGGTCGTTGCACCGAGGGTCAGGCTTCCGACAGTACCTTCGCCGCCGATCGTGCCTGTATCGGTGACGGTAACCGCCGACGACGCTAGGCTGCCGACGACGTTAAGCAGACCGCCCGAAACATTCGTCGCTCCATTCAGCGTCGACGTTGCGGTGAGACTCACCGTTCCCGATCCACTCTTGGCGATCGAGCCAGCACCGGAAAAGACCGTCGACACGGACATCGTCGTCGTGTTGGTGAAGCCGAGCGTGCTGTTGGCATCAAGACTGATCTGACCAGCGGTGAGCGTACCCGATACGTTCAGGGCACCGGCCGATGCGCTGGTGATGGACGGGAGCGGCGAGCCTTCGATTCCGCCGGTAAGACTGACCGTCTTGCCGTTGAGGTCGATCGCGCTGGTGGCAGTGACTTCGAAGCGGTTAGACCAGGTATTGTTGGCGGTGGGACGAAGCGTACCGCCGGCGAGGAAGAATCGGTCGAGCGCGGACCCACCGCCGATGCTGGAAGCGACCTCCACCACGCCGTTCGGGGAGAGCGTCAGCGTACTGTTGTAAGCGGCCGTGTCGCCGTTGGCGTCGAGCTGAATGCCGAAGGCCTTCAGCGTCGCGGTTGAGGCACCCCCGCCGACGACCATCGTTCCCTGGCCGTCCCAACCGACATTGAGAATCTGGGCAGAACCGGCGGCGTTGGCGGACAAAGCCGTGGCGTCGAGGGTTCCGCCGGAAAGGTTGTACTGCGATCCGGCGTTCGTGCCATTCGTCCAGTGGCCCAGTCGGAAGAAACCTCCCGACACTGCGGTGACTGTTCCACCGGTCTGGTTGATCGTTCCGGAATTGTTGGAGGATTCACCCAGGTCGAAGGTGGCGGCGGCCACGGTCGATCCGGTTCCAATATTGAGAACACCGCGGTTGGTCGTGGTCTGCAATCCCAATGAGACCGCGGCAACGGAGATATCGGTGCCCGAGGCGAGCGTGACATTGCCGCCGCTCACGCGAAACCGGCCGGCGGTCGTTCCCGACCCGATATCACGATCGATCGTCAGGACTGATGTCTGCAAGGTCGAGGCAAGCTCCAGCCGAGACCCGGTACCTGCGAATGTGATCGACGCCGGCAGGATGCTGCTGATCGAGACATTGTCCGTGCGGGCGATGCGCGCGGTATTCGATCCGAGGATGGATAATCCCGACGACGTGACGATCGAGCCTGTGGTACCCGAGCCAATGGTCAGTGTTCCGCCGCCGACGATCGTCGCGCCCGTGTAGGTATTTGCGGCAGCAAGGATAAGCACGCCAGAGTCGGTAGCGCGCAGGTTGCCCGATCCGCTCACCACGCCGTTGAGGGTGAATGTTGCGACACCATAAGATCGCAGGATTCGGTCGCCGGTGCCGGATAGCTCGATCAGTCGTGTGCTGGGCAACGTGGTGGTCGCCGACGCGACCAGCCCGCCACCGGTGATGATGATCTTATTGGAGGCGTTGCCGAAGTTGGAGGCGGCCGTCACGACACCGCTGCTGATGGTCACATTGCCGACGAAGGTGTTCGCCCCGGTGAGCGCGAGATTGCCACCCTGGCCGCCGCCGGTATCTGACGTGTTTCCGTTCGCCGCCAGGAACAGCGGCGCGGTGCCGGCGATCACTCCAGCAATGACGGAGTTCCCCGTCCCGGCGATCAGGGTGGTATCGATCGTCGCACCTGAGCCTGCGATGGAGACACCACGATTGGCGTTCAGGGTGAGCGCCGCCGACAGCTTGAGGGTGGCACTGTTGAGCGAGAGTTGATCCGAGACCGCCGCAGCCGGGGCTGTTCCGAGATTGTTGTCGGCACCGATCTGCAAGATGCCGCCGTTCACCGCGGCTTTGCCGGTGAACGTATTGCTACCGGAAAGGACCAGGGTACCGGCTCCAGTCTTGGTAAAGCCGGAGTTCGCCAGCGACTGGCTGATGGACGTCGAAAGAGTGAGTACCCTCCCGTTGGCAACATAGAAGCCGCCATTGGTCAGGCCGAGCTGTAACGACAGAGTGCCGGTGGCAGCATTGACGGCGGGCGCGATGGTGAGATCACGTGTTGCCGCATCCGTCACCGCAATTAGAACGTTGTTGCTGAATGACGTGTTTGTGCCGGTCGTATCGATCTCGGTCCCGTTCAGTCGGACCGTCGTGGCCGTCGCCGCGCCACCGCCGATGCTGAACAACCCCGTCCCGGCGTTCAGGCTGAAGTCGATCCCGCCGAGGCTCAGGGCGGAATCGGTCAGGGGACTCGCGTCGATCGAGACGAAGCTGGAGGCCGCATCAACGTCGGAAAAGCGGGCCAGATCGACACTTGAGTTAAGACCAGCAGTCCCCGGGAACTGCGAGGTTGGCAACCAATTGCCTGCGTTCAACCAAGTGGAATCGGCAGCGGAGTTCCATTGATAGGTGGGTGCGGCAGAGGCGGCGGTGGAAGCAGATAGTGCGGTTGCAATCGCCTGCAACAGGGTACGGATACAACGGGGATGACGCATCTGAAATCTCACTCCTCAATCGGGCAGGCGGGTTGTTGCCCGAGGAAACCATTTGTTACATCGTGATAATCCGATGAACCTAAGCAACGGTCGTTCCAACACGCATCTCGCCATCCGAATGCGAGCGATTACGCAAGGTAGGGAAACGACTTAACGAAAATGATGTCGCGTGGGTGCCATTGATGGGCTCGCCCGCGAATTGTGAGTCAACCGGGTTGCGACGCGAAAATGCCCATAATTACGGCATTACAACATTATGGCTTAGGGAGCTTGGGTGAAATGTGCGGGTCTCAAGTCCCATGTTTCGAGATCTGGAGGACGCTGCTTGGGAGATCAATCACATCTGGGGAGGAAATCTGTCGCCGGGAGCACTCGAACAATTTAATCAACGCCCGGTACAGCATGGGTAGCGGAGCGAAGCCAGAGAAACACAAGTTCTACACAAATCGATTGGGTTGCCGGCGGGAGTGTGATACGATGCCACTCCCCGAGGAGAATAACGTTATGACGACCGCTTTTTCGCCATCTGCTTCCCCTTCTGCGTCGAAATTGCCCCCTCATGCCGGTGACGGGCCATCCGCTCTGACCGCCGCCGTGGAAAAAATTCCAACCACCGTGTTTCCCTCGGCCGCCGTGGCCTCGCAGTCGGTCGCCGCGGAAATCGCCGACCTGATCCGCACAAAGAGCGCCCGCGGCGAAACGGCCGTTCTCGGCCTGGCGACGGGATCCACACCGACCCGCGTTTATGACGAGCTCATTCGCATGCACCGCGAAGAGGGGCTGTCGTTTAAGAATGTGGTGACGTTCAATCTCGACGAGTACTACCCCATGAAGCCGGACGAGCTACAGAGCTACGTGCGGTTCATGCGCGAACACCTGTTCGACCACATCGACATTCCCCGCGGCAACTGGAATGTCCCCGACGGCACCCTGCCGCGCGAACAGGTCTTCGACTATTGCGCGGCCTACGAGCGCAAGATCAAAGATCTCGGCGGGCTCGATATTCAGATCCTGGGCATCGGCCGAACGGGCCACGTCGGGTTCAACGAGCCCGGCAGCTCGCGCGACAGCCGCACCCGCATGATCACGCTCGACAAGGTAACGCGCATGGACGCGGCGTCGGACTTCTTCGGCGAGCAGAACGTGCCGCGCAAAGCGATCACGATGGGCGTCGATACGATCATGAACGCCCGCCGGGTCATCCTGATGGCCTGGGGCGAGGGCAAAGCGCCGACCATCCGCCGGGCGGTCGAAGGCGAAGTGACGACCGCCGTCGCGGCGTCGTTCCTGCAGCAGCACGCCAGCGCCAAGATCGTCCTCGACACCGCCGCCGCCGCCGAGCTGACGCGCTTCAAGACGCCGTGGGTACTGGGCTCGCTCTCGGATTTCGGGCTCACGTGGGACCGCAAGACGACCCGCAAGGCCGTCATCTGGCTGGCGACGACGCTCAAGAAGCCGCTGCTGAAGCTGACGGACGAAGACTACAACGAACACGGCCTGCAGGAGCTGATCGCCAGCCGCGGCAGCGCGTACGAACTGAACATCGAAGTCTTCAAGGAAATGCAAGCGACCATCACCGGCTGGCCCGGCGGTAAAGAGGCGAATGAGAACGGCGCGGCCGCCTACCACGCCCCCGGCATGTTCCAGCACGCCAACGCCGGCATTTTCCCCAAGCGGGTCGTCCTGTTCAGCCCGCACCCCGACGACGACGTCATCAGCATGGGCGGCACGTTCATCCGGCTGTGCGACCAGGAGCATGAAGTCCATGTCGCCTACCAGACCAGCGGCAATATCGCCGTCTTCGACGAGGCTGCACTGCGGCACGCCGACTTCGTGCGTGAGTTTGCCGCCGCGTTCGGCCTGACCGACCAGATCGTGCAGACAATGGAAGACCGGCTCGAATCGTTCATCAGGAACAAACAGCCGGGCCAGGTGGACAGCCCCGAGCTGCAGAAGATCAAAGGGCTCATCCGCCGGACCGAAGCCCGTGCCGGCGCAGTATCGGCGGGTATTAAAGACGACGACCGGATTCACTTCCTGGACATGCCGTTCTACGAGACCGGCCGCGTGCGGAAGAAGCCGATCGGCGAGGACGACATCAAGGTTATTGTTGACCTGCTGGAGAAGGTAAAGCCGCACCAGATCTATGCCGCCGGCGACCTCAGCGATCCCCACGGCACGCACCGGGTCTGCCTGGCGGCAATTCTGGAAGCGGTCAAGCGGCTGAAGAACCGCGACTGGATGAAGACGTGCGAAGTCTGGCTCTACCGCGGCGCGTGGCAGGAATGGGGCGTCGACCAGATCGAGATGGCCGTCCCGCTGAGCCCGGATGAAGTCAGCCGTAAGCGGATTGCGATCTTCAAACACGAGAGCCAAAAGGACAAGGCACTGTTCCCGGGTTCGGACAGCCGCGAGTTCTGGCAGCGGGCCGAAGACCGCAACCGAGCCACCGCCGAGGCGTACGACGCGCTGGGCTTGGCCGAGTACGAGGCGATCGAGGGGTTCGTCCGCTGGAAGGAAGAGCCGATCTAAGCTCGACCATCCGGGCAGCGTCGCCGCGACCCAAACTACCATCGCTCGCGCCGAGCGTGCGTGCGGGTGCTGATGAGCCGTCGCGGCCGCGGCAAACCGCGCCCGCAATCGCCCGGCCGCGCATATCTGCCAGATTCATCTTGCAGGCGGCTCGCGACGTGGTAAGAATTGTCAAACTGCTGCCGGTGCAGGGCTGTCCGGCAGAGGTTCGGCGGGCAATATTTCCCGGGCTCGAAGATACTGCTGCTGGTGCCGTGCGCGTGGGATCGCACGGGGCAGCGACTGCGTTCTAGTGCAGAACCACGCCGCCCGGGTCTTCTACTGAGTTTTACTGTGACATATGGGGTTTCGGAATTGCCTTCGCGTGAACCCTCGAGTTCTACGATTGGGCTCATGGGGCAGTCGGCACCACTGGAACCCGCCGCGCCGTCGGGCTATGTCGAAGACGGGGCGTTTGATAACGAAGAAGTCTACCGTGCCTGGGCGAGTGACTACTACTCGCCGCTGACCCAACGCCTTTACGACCGGTCGGTCCACCGGATGTTGCAACAATTGGCACCTCCGCCGGGAGGCATGGTGCTCGACGCCGGCTGCGGCACCGGGGTTCACAGCGTGCGGGCGGCCCGCGCCGGATTCCGGGTCCAGGGGGTGGATGTTTCCCGGGTCGCGCTCAGCATCGCGTTGCAGAACGCAAGGGAGGAAGGGGTGGCCGAGCGCATTCGGTATTCCCGGGCCGACCTCACGCGCCTCCCATTTGCCGACGCTTCCTTCGACGCTGTCTTCTCGTGGGGCGTGGTTGTTCACATCCCGGACGTCGATCTTGCCGTTCGCGAACTGGTGCGGGTGCTCAAGCCCGGATCAAGAATCGCGCTCCAGGTCACCAACCACCGGGCGATCGACAATGTGGTGGAGGGCGCGGTGCGGAAAGTGCTCGGCAGGAATGTCGGCCGCTCGCGCAGCGAGTATGGCGTCGGCTGGTGGTGCCAGATGTTCGGCGGACTGATGTGGAACTGGCAGATGAACATCGGCGCGACGATCCGCTGCCTCGACAGGAACAACTGTCGCCTGGTGCACCGGGGCGCGGTCGAGTACACCGAGTGGCAACGCCACATGCCCGCCCTGCCGCGCAAACTGACGCTGCGGTGGAACGATCTGTACAACCGCCTGCGTCTGCCGGCGGCGATCGCCTCGACGAATCTGCTGGTGTTCGAGAAGTCGCGATGAGGTTCGCGGCCCGACTCTACGCGCATGCGCAAGCGCTTTCCTGCCCTGATACGACTTCCCATCCGCTCAACTCCGCAGATAGAATCTGACCGCCACAGGCGACTCGCCGGCTCTGCCGATTCCGCCGGTGCTCATGCCATAACGAACGAGGAAACCCATTCCATGCAACTCCACGGTCACACCATCGCCGTCTGCTCCTGGTCGCTTCAGCCCAAGTCCATGGCGGAGCTTGTCGCCAAGGTCAAAAAGCTCGGCGTGAACCACATGCAGTTGGCGCTCAACGAGCTGTCACAAATGGAGCCCGCCAAACGCCAGGCCGAATTGGCGGAACTGAAGGCTTCCGGCATCCAGCTCACCGGCGGCATGCTCCACTTTGCCGGTGAAGACTATTCGTCCATCGCCCGCATCCGCGAGACCGGCGGATTCATCCCGGACGGCGAGTGGGGTGATCGCAAGAAGATCACAGCGGATGTCGCCAAGCTGGCAAAGGAACTGAACGCCGGCGCCATCCTGGCTCACGTCGGCTTCGTCCCACCGCACGGCCATGCCGGTTACAAGCCCGCCGTCGAACGGGTGCGCGAGGTCGCCAAAATGCTCGCCGCCCAGGGCCTAGTGCTGCACATGGAAACCGGCCAGGAGCCCGCCGGCGAACTGCTGTCGTTCATGAACGACCTGAACGAGCCGAACGTGTTCATCAATTTCGACCCCGCGAACATGATCCTCTACGGCGCGGGCGAGCCGATCCCAGCGATCAAGCTGCTGGGCAAACACATCAAGCACGTCCACGCCAAGGACGCCACCGCATCGGCCAGGCCCGGCGTCGAGTGGGGCGCGGAAGTGCCGTTCGGTACGGGCCAGGTCGGCGTCAAGCGATTCCTGTCCGCACTGAAGGAGGTCGGTTACACCGGCCCGCTCGCGCTGGAGCGCGAAGCCGGCGACAACCGTCTGGGCGACATCGCCGCGGGCATCGAAGCGATCAAGAGCAACGTGCCGGCCTGATAGCCACGAACCGAACCGGGGAAGCAACCCTGCCTGTGGGTGCAATGGGTTTGCGTACTCGACGGCCCCTGGCGTTCAGGCGGTTGACATCGGCCGTGACCAGCGGCGTACCGCAGTCCACGGCACCCAGCATCCTCTCACATTGGTGCCGAACACGCGCTCTTCACCAGCGAGGCTCCGCTTGAACTGCAAACATCTGGCACTGCTCGTCTGTCTTACCTGCACCGCCGCCGCAGCGCTAGCCATCCAGTCTCCCGCCACCCGCCCGGCCGCAAACAGCGACGAACGCCGCGTTGGCCCTGAGGACGGCGACGGCGGAACAATCGTCACGACCGGCCAACTCGTCCGCCCCGCCGGCAAGACCCTCGCCTACGGCGGCCGGCCGGTCGATCTCTGTCTTTCGCCCGACGGCAAACGCCTGTACGTCAAGAACACCGGCGGTCTCTCGGTTCTGGATACGGCGACGTGGGCAGAGCTATCAAGTAGCAAGTACCCCGCCGGCTCTGGATCGATGCACGGCGTCGTCGCCGTCGCCACGCCCGCAGGCGACAAGCTCTTCGTTACCGGCTCGGGCAGTGCGATGCACATCGCCACCGTCGCCGCCGATGGGACCGTCACCTGGGGCGCTTCGATCGACTTGCCCGGCCCCGGCCCCGCCGCCAAGCCCGGCTACTCCCACAGTCTGGGCCTGGCCGTCAGCCGCGACCTCTCCACCGTGTACGTCTGCCTGTCGCGTAATAACACACTCGGCATCGTGGACCTCAAGGCCGGCAAGCTTGTCGCGCAGATCGATGTCGGCGTCTGCCCCTACAGCGTGGTGCTGTCGGCGGATGAAGCGACGGCGTACGTATCGAACTTCGGCGGCCGCTGCGCCGTCGCCGGCGACACCACCGCCAAGTCCACCGGTACCGATGTAGTCGTCGATGCTCGAACCATCGCCACCAGCGGAACCGTATCGAGGGTCGATCTGAAGGCACGCAAAGTGACGGCCGACATCGTCGTCGGGCTGCACCCTACGCAGCTCAAACTCTCGAACGACGGCAAGTCGCTTTACCTGGCCGCCGCCAACTCGGACGAGGTGCAGGCAATCGACCTGACGGCGGGAAAAGTCGCCGAGCGGATCGCTGTCCGCCCCGATGCCAACCTGCCCTTCGGAAGCCTGCCCAATGCACTGGCGCTTTCGCCGGACGGCAAGACACTCTACGTCGCCAATGGCGGCAACAACGCCGTTGCGGTGATCGAGCTGGGCAAGGCCGGCGCGGCGGGCAAGGTGGCCGGGTTCATCCCTGCCGGATGGTTCCCCGGCGGCGTGGTGACCGACGGCAAATCACTCTACATCGCCAACACCAAGGGCGAAGGCTCGCGCACGCCCGACCCGCGCAAGCCGGGATGGACGTCTTCCCAGGTTCGCGGATCGGTATCGGCCGTGCCGCTGCCATCCGCCGAGGCACTGGCGAAGATGTCGGCCCAGGTGAAAGCCGATGCCCGCGTTCCCGAGGCTCTGCGGGCGATGGAACTCGCCGCCGCCAGCAAAGATGTCCCAGCCAAGCCGGTGCCGGCCAAAGTGGGCGAGCCTTCAGTCTTCAAGCACGTTGTCTATGTCATCAAAGAGAACCGCACGTACGACCAGGTGTTCGGCGCGATCGGCAAGGGCAACAGCGAACCCAACCTCTGCATCTACGGCCGCGATGTAACGCCCAACCATCACGCGCTCGCCGAACGATTCGCACTGCTCGACAACTATTACTGCAACGGCGTCCTCTCGGCCGACGGCCACCAGTGGGCCACGCAGGGCATCGTCACCGACTACCAGGAAAAGGGCTTCGGCGGGCACACCCGCAGCTACGATTTCGGCACCGACGCCCTCACCTACGCCAACTGCAACTTCATCTGGGACAGCGTGCTGCTCGCCGGCCTTTCGTTCCGCAACTACGGCGAGTTCGACTTCCCCACCCTCACCGGCAAGGCCAAAGACTGGTACGCCGTCCAGAAGGCCTGGGGCACGCCTGACTTTTCCTTCAAACAGTCGGTCGAGGTTGAAGCGTTGCGGCGATTCACCTGCGAGGCCTATCCCGGCTGGCAGATGCAGATTCCCGACACCCGCCGGATGGAAGTCTTTCTTAAAGAGTTCGCGCAGTTCGAGAAGGACGGCAACTTTCCCAGCTTCGTCATCGTCTACCTGCCGCAGGACCACACGCAGGGGTCGAAGGCCACCGTGCCCTCGCCGCGGGCGCACGTCGCCGACAACGACCTGGCCCTCGGCCAGATGGTGCAGGCGATCAGCAAGAGCCGGTTCTGGAAAGAGACGTGCATTTTCGTGAACGAGGACGACCCGCAGAACGGCTTCGACCACGTCGACGGCCATCGCTCGCTCTGTCTCGTTATCAGCCCGTATACGAAGCGCGGCGAAATCGTGAGCAAGTTCTACAACCAGTCGTCAGTGCTGCACACGATCACAAGGATCTTCGGTCTCCCGCCATTGAACCAGTTGACGGCCGGCGCACCGACGATGGAAGCCTGTTTCACCGACAAGCCGGACTTTGCGCCCTACACGTTGGTACCCAACCAGATCCCCATCGACGAGCCCAACCGCCGACAGGCAGCGCTCAGTCCCCGCGAACAGAAATTGCAGGCGGAGATGGATTTTTCGAAGCCGGACATCATCGAGGACGACGACCTGAACGAACTTCTCTGGCTGGCGGCGCGTCCGGGCCAGCCATACCCCAAGGAATGGTCCGGCCCCCACGGCAAAGGACTGGCGGCGCTGGGGCTCAAGAAGGATCCGAACGCGCCGAAGGATGAGGATGACTGAGCGGGAGTGCCCTTCAGGCCGCGCCAATTGTGTTCAAACAACCTGGGGCGTTACCCCAGGCTGAGTGCTCCCGGCCCGTTGGGCCGAAGAGAGGCAGAGTGATGACCGAAAAGCTTAACAGAGGCATTATGCAACTTTCCGTCGCGCCTTTCGGAGTGTTCAGGCTCGCCTGCATCCTGGTTTTCTCGCTCGCCTGCAATGCCATTGCGCATGCCGCGGAAGCGCCACTGAAACCCATCAAGGTCGTCCTCGTCGGTGACTCGACCGTTACTGACGCGGCGGGTTGGGGGACGGGGCTCGCCGCGATAGTGAGGCCGGAGGCGAAGGTCGTCAATCATGCCAAGGGCGGCGCGAGCACCCGGAGCTACACCAACGCCGGCCTTTGGAAGAAGGCGCTCGCCGAGAAGCCTGACTACGTGCTGATCCAGTTCGGCCACAACGACCAGCCCGGCAAAGGTCCCGAGCGTGAGACCGATCCGGCGACGACCTACCCTGAGTTCCTGGCGAAGTTCGTTGACGAGGCCCGCGCCGCCGGGGCCAAACCGATCCTGGTAACGTCGCTCGCCCGGCGGGTGTTCGAGGGCGACAAGCTGCGGAAGGATCTCGAGCCTTACGCCGAAGCCGTCCGCAAGGTGGGTAAGGAAAAGGACGTGCCGGTGCTCGATCTGCACGTTGCGAGCAAGGCGGCGGTCGAAAAGCTCGGGCCGAAGGAAAGCGAAACGTGGGCGCCGCCCCCGGTGAAACAGCCGACCGGTGCGCCCAAACCCGATCGCACACATCTCAACGCCGACGGGGCAAAGGTCGTCGGCAAACTGGTGGCGGAAGAGCTGAAGAAGAATGTGCCGGAGCTGGTGGGGTATCTGAAGTAACACAATCTACGCGGCTGGAGCATCCGGTCGGAAGTGGCGTCACATTGTGGTCCAGACTTGCCGGAACACCCGTGCCCGCGTGGAGGACAGACATTCTTGTCTGTCACTCGGGACGAGAACGAATTCTCAAATTCCAAGAAGGTCTTCAGAATTTGCGTGCAGAAGGAAGTCGAATCGAAAACTTGATGCTTGGAAGAGGCGGATGGTAGTTCGAACGTCGCATCTGGTCCCGAGCGGCAGACAAGAATGTCTGTCCTCCACGCGGGTACGCGCATTTCGACGGGTCGGGATGAGGGCAATCTATTCCCGCGGCACTTCATCCGCCTGCGAGCGGATGTACCGCTCCTTCATCCACCGCACGCCCAGCAGATCGATGAACGCTCGCAGCGCGCGGTTGCCGAATCCGTACTTCGCCGTGCCGGCAAAGCGCGGGCTGTGCTTGACGGGAACTTCCAACACCTTGTAGCCGCGCATCTTCACCAGCGCCGGGAAGAAGCGGTGCGCGCCGTTGAACAGCTTCAAGCCCTTGATCGTGTGCGAACGGTACACCTTCAGACTGCATGCCGAGTCGTTGATGTTGTCCTGGCTGATCCAGTTGCGAATCTTGTTGGCCTGGCGGCTCTGCCAGCGGCGGAAGTTGGTGTCCTGGCGGTCCTTCCGCCAGCCGTTGATCAGGTCGTAGCCGCCGTCCTGATCGAGCATGGGGAGCAGGCGAGGAATCTCCTCGGGGTCGTTCTGCAGGTCGGCGTCGATGGTGGCGATGATGTCGGCTCGGGCGGCGGCAAAGCCGGCCTCGAACGCCGCCGACTGCCCACCGTTCTTCCGCATCCGCAGCACCCGCAGCCAGGGGTACTTCTGCATTCCCTCGGCGAGCAGCCGAGGCGTATCGTCCTTCGAGCCGTCGTCGACGACGATCGCCTCGAAAGGCTTGTTCAGCACGGCCAGGGCGCTGTCCACGCGGGACAGCAGGGTCGGGACGATCTCCTGCTCGTTGTAGCAGGGGATGACGAGTGAGAGGAAAGGCTTGTCAGTCATGCGTGTGGGCGGGAGTTTAAGGTGGGTGGGTCGGAAATGCGAAGGTCGGCTCCTTGTCGCTCGGCACGCCGTCGCGTGACGACTTCGAACAGTCTCACCACCGCCCACGTCGACAGGCACCCGACCGCCGCTCCGACCACGCTGTCACTGAAGTAATGGGCGTTCTCGACGACGCGTTCGACTGCCGTCGCCGAGGCGCAGGCAAAGAACACCGGCCACCACCCCGGCAGCAATCGCGATACCGCCGACGCCCACGCGAATGCCAAGGCAGCATGCCCCGACGGGAACGAGAGATTCTTCTCGGCGACAATCAGGCCGCCGATGCCGCCGATGAACAGATCGAACGAGAATGGTTCGATGCCGATCTCCGACACCGGTCGTTTTCGGCCGGCAATCCATTTGAGCACACTGTTCAGCGCCGAGATCGCGCTGGCACCCAGCACCAGCCCCGCCGCCTGCCAGCGGGTGACGTTGCGTCTGACGTACAGCCACGCGAGAAGAATCGCCGAGCAGAGGGTGACGAGGTATTCGCCCGGTGCCTTGAGCAATCGGATGAACCAGTGCTTGTTGTTCAGTCCGAAGGGCTCGCGGTCCCATCCCTGGTCGTGCACCCACTGCGCGACGGGACGATCCAGCATCAACGCGATCGTGATCGCGATGATCCAGAGGGTGAGAATGACCAGCGTCTTACGCGACATGCGATCCAGATCGGACGTTAAAGAACCAACCGTGAGTTTTTAGCGCCATCCCCGAAGGGGTGGGCTCGGCGCGAATCGCGCAACGCATGTCATCGGCGCCGAACCCACCCCTTCGGGGATGGCGCTAAAAGAATTCAGTGCGAGACTTTCTCCGGGGCCGGGCGCGTCATCCCTTTAAACCCGTAACACTTGAAATACCGGAACGACCGCACGTCCAAACCGTCCGTCACGATCTCTACTTTCAGGGCTCGCTGGATCGGTATCTCGATCCACTTGCCGTCGACCTGCTTCATTCGCGTTGAAGTCACCCCTTCCACGCGCTCGAACGCGTTGAGCAGATCAGGAAAGGGCATCTCGTGCCGGCCAAGGAAGATCGCGTTCTTTCCGACCAGCGGCGAATCGGGGCCGAGGTTGCGGTCCGGCCAGACGTCGTACTGCGTCATGCGGCCCGGGTCTTCATGATAGTAACTCGATGCGGCGTAGGTCGGAGGCTGGCCGTCCAGGTAGAACGCAACCGCCGCCGCCTGCTGGTAGTCGTGGCAGAGCATGAACGAACCGGGGCCGATGTCCTTCAGTTCCTTCGACAGGGTCTGGCAGGCCTCTTTCCACCCTTTGAGCTTGTAAGTGAAGTCCACCCGCTGCGCATCGACCGGCTCGCCGGGGATCGCCTTGGCCACCATCGCCCGCCAGCCCCCCTGCTGGGTCCACGGTTCCTTCAAAGGGATGATGTTCTGGTTGGCCCAGCGGATCGACGGGTACAGCAGTTCGGCGTGATGCGAGACCGGGAGCACGATCAGGCCGAAGATGATCGTGAACCAGAACCAGGCCCGCCAGCCGCGCCATGCGGCGAGCGATACGAGCCGAGTCGAAAGGAAATAGCCCGCCAGGATCATCAGCGTGAAGTAGGCCGGTGCGGGCCAGTTCATCTGGACCTTGGCGCGAAGCGCGGTGAAGAATGTGAATGCCAGGAACGTGACGCCGAAGACGGCGAGGAAGCGGAGTTGGCGTGTAACGGGCACGCCAACGTGATCGGGTGCCATGGGCTGCGGTACTCCGCTGCCCGTGGTTCCCTGGCCACCCTTTCGGCGAACCGTGTGCAGCACACCGGCGAGCATGAACAGCGCAATGCCGGGCCCGAGGATGCCGATCTGCCCGCCGACGAATTCCAGCACGTTACCGAAGGAAAACTTGCCACCGGTCGCGCCGGTCTGCGTCGTCACATGCTGGAACGACACCCAGTCGTGGCGGGTATTCCAGACGATGACCTGTGTTGTGAACAGGCACGCGATGCCGACCGCGACCCACGGCCAGCGGCTTCGCAGCCAGCGGCGGCTGGGCGCATCGACCGCCAGCGCCAGCAGCATCGGGATGAACCAGAGGAACATCGCGTACTTCGCGAGGAAGCCGATGCCGGCGACGATGCCGATTACCGGCCACGGCCATCGCTTGCCGTCGAACATCGCGATTGCCAGCAGGTACGTCGCCAGCGCCCAGCAGAAGTAGAACGGCGGGTCGATCGTCATCAGCATGCTGCCGGCGACGAACAGGGGAACAAAGTGGTAGAGCGCAACCACGCCCAGCGCGAGCTTGTCGGACCGAAACAGCTTACGCGTCAGTAGGTAGGTGACCAGCGAAGTCATCGCCCCCAGCACCAGGGCCGGATACCGGACGGCGGGCATGTTGTCGCCGAAGATCGCCGTGCTGCCGGCGATGATGTACGCGACCAGCGGCCCCTTGCTGTAGTAGCTCAGATCGAGATTCCGAGACCATTCCCAGTATTGCGCCTCGTCGCCGGCCAGGTCGATCGGGCAGTCGTTGTGCAGGTAGTGAAGATGGCCGAAGAATCCGAACGCCAGGAGCAACAGCAGCAGAACACGGCAGACGGCAGGCGTCAGCCAGCGCAGACGCCAGACGGGGTTGGCGGGCGGCGATTGGGGATTCGACGACGCAACAGCATCCATGCGGGGCCGGATTCTACGGAAGAACGCCGGAATCGCGAATCGTAGGGTCCGCCTTGGCGGACGCGTTTCGCCGTATATCATGAAGAGATAGATAGGCGGAAGTATGAAGCTGCTTACGGGAGTCTTGATTGGTGTCGCGGTTTGCCTCAGCGCCTTCGGCATTTGGGGATGTTTCACACAGAGTGGCCTACGTCGTTTCAACGATGCAGACGGTGTATACCCCGTCTACGCACTGATCATCGGATGCCCACTCTTTCTGCTCGGCATTTTCATCTTGCTGCTGATTGCTAGCCTTTCACGCAAGCGTGCCCCTGGTGCCGGCTTCCCGGTTGTCCCTCCGAAGTAGCCTACGGAGCGCCTACCCGATGGCCGTCGCGTCCGCCAAGGCGGACCCTACCAGCCGTATCGCTCTTCCTTCCAGGGGTCGCCGTTCATGTGATATCCGTTCTGCTCCCAGAAACCCGGCGCATCGGTCTTGCGGAGCTCGATGCCGCGAATCCACTTGGCGCTCTTCCACAGGTACAGCCGTGGCACGATGCCGCGGAGCGGCCAGCCGTGGTCGGGGGTGAGGTCTTTGCCGTCCCAGGCCCAGGCGAGGATGCAGTCATCGCCGGTGAAGGCTTCCAGGGGCAGGTTGGTCGTGAAGCCGTTCTCGCCGTGACACATGACAAATCGCGCTTCGGGGCGCGGCTTGGCGCGATCGATCAGCAGTTTCGTGGGCACGCCGGTGAAGACGTTGTCGAGCCGGCTCCAGTGGGTCACGCAGTGCATGTCGCAGACGACATCGACCGGCGGCATGGCGCGGATCTCATCGTACTTCAGCTCGTACGGCGCATCGCACGCGCCGAAGATCCGCAGCCGCCAGTTCTCGGCGTGCGGATTGACCTCTGGCACGTTGCCGTAGTGCAGCACCGGCCACTTGACCGACAACACCTGCGCCGGCGGCGTTCGCGCTTGGCGGTCGCCGCCAGCGCGAAGGGTATCGGGGGAAATGATGCGCGGCCGTGGGGAAGAGTCACTCATGCGGACAAGATTCTACGCCGCGTACCGCCCAATAGAACAGCCAGCGCGTCGCGAGAGGCGGTTCGACAGGTGTCTGCGGTGCTGCTGCCGCAGTCATGGCGTCGCCGCCGACACTTCGAGGTAGTCGAGCCTTGTTGTGCCGGTCGGGGCCGAGCCGATGCCAAGCGTCAGGCGACCGTCGGTCACTTTGACGGTCACCGACCGGCTGCTGAAGACGTTCGCCGCCAGCGACTGGTAGTTGAACAGTTGCACGCCCTCGACCCAGAGATTGTTTTTCGATGCCGCTGCGGCGTCGCCGACAGACAACTTGACGACGTACGTCCCGTTGGGGACCGCCAGTTCCCAGCGGGCACCCGCCTTGACCGCCACATTGGTATCGAGCAGTTGGCTGGCATTGATGCCGCGATCGACGACGGCGTCGGCATGGGCGGTGCTCCAGCCGTAGGTTCTGCCGTTCTGGGCGGTGTACGTCTTGCCCGAATCGATGATGTATCCCGCGACCACCGCCGACGTGGCCGGTTGAAAGTTGATCTTCGCCGGGGTGAACGATCCGCCCGGTGGTGGAGGTGGTGGCGGTGGCGGTACCGGGTTGGCCGGCGTGACTTCAATGTAATTGATGCGTGTCGTGCCGGTCGCCGCCCCGCCGACCTCGAGTGTCAGTCTCCCGTCCGTTACGACTGAGGTTGTCGTGACCGTCGCAAAGACGTTGGCCGGCTGCGACTGGTACCGAAGGGCCCAGTTGCCCTCCACCCAGATGTTGTTCTTCGTCGCGACAGCGGGGTCGCCGACGGCGACTTTCACCGTGTAGGTGCCGTTCGGAACCGCCAGGTCCCACCGGCCGCCGGCTTTCACACTCACGACGGTGTCGAGCAACTGTTCAGCGTTGATGCCCCGGTCGAATACGGCATCTGTGTGAGACGCCGCCCAGCCGTACATCCGGCCGAACTGCGCCGAATAGGTCTTGCCGGAATCGACGAAGTAGCCGGCAACCGGGGACGCCTCGGCCGGCTGAAAGTTGACCTTTACCGCGACGGCGGTCGGAGGGGGCGGTGGTGGTGGTGGTGGTGGTGGTGGTGGTGGCGGGACTGGTGGCACCGGTCCCGGCGAGACCATGGCCAGCGATCCTCCCTCCCCGGCGATCCGCAGTTCGTCGTGGTAGACGACCTTCACCGGCGTTACCGGATGCGTGTCCAGCTGGTAGTCCGGGTGATACACCCCGATCTTGATGTAGTTTCCGTAGAAGTCGTTGAACGTGTTCGGGCCGGCACGATCGATGAGCTGTGTGCCGTTCTTCCAGACCTCCAGGTCGCCGTCACTTTCGTAGGACCACTTCACGTGGAACACCCAGTCTGTCCAGACGCCTTTGGTCAGCGGGTAGTAAAACTCGGCGCGGCCGCCGTTGGGCGCCGGCGGGTTCCACGATTCCCCCACCGGATTAACGGCCCGCTTGTCCCATCGCGTATCCACCTGCCAGGTGCCGTTAACGATCGCCAGTGTCAGCGGCGGTACGCGCCAGCTTTCGCCGAGGGCCCAGTCAGGCGTCTCGTGCCACTGGGCGACGATGTCGCGCCAGGGGTCGTCCGCGTAGTCGGCCGGAACGAAGATGGAAAAGCCGTACCACCGTTCGGCATGCGCGGGCTCCGGTGGAAGCAGATAGAGCTCGGACCTCTGCTGACCGGCCGGCAGAACAAACTTGCCGACGGAACTTCCGGCCCGTGGGGTTACCTCTGTCGCATTGGCTGTGGTGATCCGGTCCGGCCCCTGATCGACCGTCCAGAGGTCGAATGCCGGCGTCTCGAAGTCTTCATACAACAGAATCGGCGCCGGACCGGACGTCGCCATCAGCAGCCGCGACTCGAGCTGTTCGACCCGACGAACAACGGTACCGGGGCTGGTAGAGCGTGTGGCCCCGGAGGCCGTGGCGGGCTTGTGGCGGCGCGTCATCGAAGGCACCCCTCTTACACGGGCGAAACAAGAACCCCTTCTGCAACGTCCCACACAGGGACGATGCGTAGGGTTGCTTACCCCGATTACATTGCAATACGGGTGACGTTGCACCGGAGGCGGCCCGGCCGGGGGTGTGACTTGACGGACAAAAGGTCCGACATCCCAAGATGACGTGATGAATCTGAATCGGCGTGGCCCGTTCAGGCGGCGACGCGGCTTTTGGCGGGTTCCTGCTTGTCGATGAGTTGCTTGCTCCGCTCCTTGTGGTCGCGAAGCAACTCACGCAACGCGTCGGGCGTCGTCCGCAGGAATGCCTCGGCCAGGAACGGGTCGAACTGCGTGCCGCTGCAACGGCGAATCTCGCACATCGCCACTTCGATCGGCAGGGCTTTGCGGTACGTGCGGCTGCTGGTCATGGCGTCGAAACAGTCGGACATGCAGATGATCCGCCCCATGATCGGAATCTTCTCGCCCGCCAGGCCGTAGGGATAGCCTTTGCCGTCATACCGCTCGTGATGATGCAGTACGCCGGGCAGAATCGGCTTGAGCTGTTTCACATCCGACAGGATGCGTGCCCCGATCTCCGGGTGCTTCTTGATCTGCTCGAACTCTTCGGGGGTCAGCCGGCCGGGCTTCTGAAGCACCGCCTCGGGTACGCCGATTTTGCCGACGTCGTGCAGCAGGCCGGCCATGTAGATCTGTTCGACCTCGGTGTCCCGCAGCTTCATCTGCTGGGCGAGGTAACGGCTCAGCAGCGCGACGCGCTCGCTGTGGCCGCAGGTGTAGGCGTCCTTGGCGTCCACGGCGCTGGTCAGCGCGTGCAGCAGACCCATCATCAGGCCGTGAACGTCGTCGAACAGCGTGGCGTTCTCGAGGTAGATGCCGGACTCGTTGGCGATCGATGTCAGCAGCTTGGTGTCGACGGATCCGAAGTCGTCGTCTTCCTTGTCGAGCGCGAACAGCACGCCGAGCACCTGGTCCTGTCGCTGAACGGGAACGGCGATCAACTGCCGGGCGTGCACCGAGAGCCAGCCGAAGACGGGATCGATCGCAAGGCGATCGATCATCAGCGGGCACTTTCGGCGGCGCAGAACGACGAGCAGCTCGCTGGAAATGCGATCCACTTCAGCCGGGGACAGCGCCAGGCGGCCATAGACGGCCGGCTCCGGGCAGTCCTGCATGGGCAGGTCGAGCGCCACGCCCATCCCGCGCACGTTCATCACCTGCATTACGTCGAGGCACGCCTGCTTGAAGAAGTCGCCGGTGCGGCGATTGACCTTCATGCCGCTGGAAAGCTGGTAGATGAGGCCCAGTTCCTCGTAGGTGTCGGACAGGTGCTGGCTGAGGCTGTCGAGCTCGCGCTCGAGTCCGCTGATGCGCGACTGATCCTTGATCGCCGCCGCGATCAGGCCGGCCTGCACATTCAGGGCGTTCATCGAATAGCCGGGGAGTTCGTCGGCGAGTGCCGGGAGCCCTTCGGAATCAACACCGAGTTTTCCGCACACGCGAAGCACGTCTTCGGTCAGCGAGAATGCGTCGGCACGAGCGGCGACGATCAGCACGCCGGTCACGGTCTTCTTCTCGGCCAGTGGAATCGCGACGAGGTGAATCCCCGGGATCTGCCTGAGGCCGAGAGCGGCCGGCGCGAGGACCGCATCAGTCCCGGCAAGGATCGCCACGGGCAACGCACGATTGCCGAGCAGATGAGGCTGCCGCAAGGCGGGAAGTGCGTAGTGCTGGAAGAACTGAGCGGACCTGGCATCAAACTCGACGACCGCTCCACTGACCTGCACAAGCGCGATCAGCAAACCGCCGGAGCGGAACCGCTCGGCGAGTGCGTCGAACGAGCCATCGTGCATCAACGACACGGGGCCGCCCGTCTTAGCCGACGAAAGTGTCGCGAGATTGGGAGTCGTCTTCAAAGCCATGGGTAGAACAACTGCTAGAGCGACAGAATCAGGCGGCCTTTCCGGTGAACAGATCAGCCACGGTCAGCAGCAGGTGCCTGGGGCTGAAGGGCTTGCTCATCATGCAGCGAATGCCGCTTTGCTTGGTTTCGAGTTCTTCCAGGTGGTAGCCGCGGGCGGTCAGCATGATCGCCGGGATGCCCGCCGTCGTCGGGTCCTGCTTTAGGCGGCGGCACAGCTCCAGGCCCGACAGCATGGGCATGTGGTAGTCGGTGATGAGCAGATCGGGGTGCTCGCGCACGGCGATGTCCAGTGCTTCCTGGCCGTCGCAGGCGGTCAGCACGCGATAACCGGCGCCGCGCAGCTTCAGCGACACGACGTTGAGAATGTGAGTCTCGTCGTCGGCAACCAGGATGGTCTTCTCGCCATCGGAAGCACCGGATGTGTTGGGGGTTTCAATCATTTTTCACCTCGACAGGCGACAACGAGACAGCGGGAGGCAAGCCGGCTGGCGTCAAAGTCACGGCCTGCGATACCGGCAGTGCAAAGCCCAGCGTGCAGGCCGATCCGGACACACGGACGATCGTTTCGCCGCCGTGTATCGCTTCGATAACGCGTCGCGACAGAGCCAGCCCGGCGGCACCCGGAGGCACGGTGCGATCGTGCTTCTTTCCGCCGCCGTAAAAACTATCGAGCGGATGAGGGAGGTCCTTTGGGGGAATCCCGGTGCGATCGCCGGTAATCTCCAGCAGAACGTTGCGATCCGTCGTGTTTGTGCTGGTTCGGACGGATACCCGATCCCCGGGGCCGGCGTGCTTCACGACGTGGGCGAGCAGGTTGCGGATCGCCTGCGCGAGGAGTTCGCGATCGGCCTCGACAACTTGGGACGCCGATGCCAGGTCCAGTTCGACCGTCACCTTTCGCAGATCAGCCAATGCGATCACCCCATGCACCACCGGCGCGACCAGCGAATCGAGCGATGTGACTTCGGTCCGCACGGAGATCGCGCCGTTGTCGATCCGGGCGAGATTCAGCAGGCTGTCGAGCACCAGTGAGAGGCGTTCGGTCTCGGTGTGGATGATGCCGAAGAAATCGAGACGGGTTGCTTCGTCGAGGGGCTCGCCGTCCAGCAGAAGTTCGCTGTACGCGTGAATGGTCGCCAGCGGCGTGCGCGCTTCGTGGCTAATCAGGCGAATGAGTTCTTCCGAGGGTTTGGCCGGGTCGGCAGGCCGGGTCGCCGGGACGGATGCTGCCTCGGCCGCCTGTGCTGCCTGCAGGAGCGGATTGACGGCCGCCGCAACGCCGGCAAGGGTTTCTTCTTCGGACTGGCATCGCAACTCGGCTACCTTGAGCCTTGCTTCCAACTCGCGAACCTGCGATTCCAATTGCCCCACCATGCGGAGCTTGCGGGCCATGAACTCGCCCCACTGGCGGCGATTGATCTGCATCGCGATCAGTGCACACCCTCCGGCGACCAGCAGCAGCGCGCCCGACGCACCGAGCCATTCCGGCGCATCCAACGCGAGCACGCGCCCCGCGACCGACGCGCCCAGGCACGCGAACAGGAGGCTGAGGATGTGCATTCCGTTCGCTCGCCGCACCATACGCTCCGAGAATCCAACGCTCCCGTCACATCGCAAACGTCGCCATCACGCCACTCGCCCGATTCCCGCTCATTCCACGCCGGCCATCAGCTTGCGGGCCATTTCGTCGCTCGGGCGAATCTGAAGGGCACGTGCGTAATACTTCGCCGCCAGTTCGGGCTTGCCGCTCTTCTCGTAGACATAGCCCACCATGCAGAGCGCGACGGTGTCTTTCGGATCGAGTTTTGACGCGGCCAGGAACGCCTGGAGGGCTTCGTCGAATTTGTTCTGGCGGGTGAAGAGATATCCGAGGAGCAGGTGCGTTTCAGGGCGCTCGTCGTCGAAGCGGAGCGACTTCTTGAACGCCAGTTCCGCACGTTGAAGGTCGCCGCTTTCCAAAGCCGCCCTGCCAAGCCCACGCCAGATGGATGGGGAGAACTCGTCGAGACGGCTTGCCGACTCGTAGCTGTAGCGGGCATCGCGGGCCCGGCCGAGGATGACCTGGCATTCGCCGAGCATCGCCCAGAGGTCTGCCCGCTTGGCGAATGTTTCCAGGGCAACGAGCTTGGACAGCACGTCGGCCGTTTCGCGGTGCTGGCCGGCCTTGAACAGCGCCATCGCGAGCCGCTCCTTGATCGCCGGCTCGTCCTCGGCCAGTACGGTCGCCTGGCGGAAGTTACGGGCCGCTTCGGCGTACTTGCCCTGCTGCATGTAGAGCTGGCCGATCGCATCGCGGATCGTTCCGCTGTGTTCGAAGTAGTCGGCCTTGGATTGCAGGAGCTCCAACGCCTCATTAGCCCGATCGAGCGACACCAGCGACTCGGCGACCGCCAGCACGTACGCCAGCTCGGCCGGCGACTTCTCACAGGCGATCTTGTAATTCTCCAACGCCTTGTCGTTCTTCTGCCACCGCTGCATCACGATGCCCGAGAGGTAGTAGGCTTCGCCGTCGTTCGGCGTGATGGCGCGGGCGGCGATCAGTTCGCGCTCAGCGGATTCGAGCTGGCTCTTCTCGATATAGAGCCTGGCCGACACGAGCCGCGCCTGCGGGTTCTCCGGTGAAAGGCGCAGGGCATCGTCCACCGTCGTGCGGGCGCGATCCAGGTCGCCGTTGCGATACTGGTCCTTGGCGAGCGTCACCATCACGCCGGACCGGGCGGCCGCCCAGCGCTTCTGTGCGACCTCCTTCTCCGACGGCTTGTTGTCGCTCGATCCGCATCCGGTGACGGATACGAATATCGCGATGGGAAGAAAGGCCTGGGCGATGCAACGGAACGACATGCGGACCTCTGTTGGGTGCCACCAGCTTCCAGCCCTGTGGGGCCGGAGCTGCGCAGCACAAAAGAACCGATGCCGGTCTTCGCTCGTCGCGAGGACCGGCATCGGTTTCATCGACTCGATTGGGGGGCCGGATTACTTCGGTTCCGTCTCGATCGGCAACTCGGTAACCGTCGTCGCCGGCTCCACGGGCTTGGTCGCAGGAACGACCGGCTCGGGTTTATTGGCCACTTCAGGTTCACTCTCGGTCGGAACGTCCGGCTTACGCTCGGCGATGGTCGGCTGCGACGCCGGACCCGCGGCAACCGGAGCTTCAACCGGCTTGGTGGCCGGGGCTTCGGCCAGGGCCGGCTGGCTTGAAGGCGCAGAAACTTCCTTCGGCTCCGAGTCCGACTTCTTGGCCTTCACCGACCGCTCGCCGGAAGGCACTTCGATCGGCGGCGTATCGGACGGATACTTGAACTCCTTGCCCTTCTCGTCCATCACCATCTTCGCGACAAAGTGCTTGATGCTCGAGTTGTCGCTCGCCGAGGCTTCAATCCCCGACACCTTCGACTTCAGGTCGACGGCTTCCGAGAACTTCGGGTTCAGGTTGGTCGCCGAGTTCAGGTACCAGAGCGCCTTCTGGCGGTCCGGGTTCTCCTTGCGGAGCTCCGACTGGGCCTTTTCGAACCAGGCCTCGGCCATTCGTTCGCGGCCCCAGGGCATCAGGCCCTTGCGCATACCGACGCGCAGACGCTCTGATTCCTTCAGCTGATCCTCGCTGTACTTCGTGTACGACTTCTCGTCCTTCACAATGTGCGGGGTCAGCAGGATGATCACTTCTTCGCGGACGGTGTTGTCGGTCTGACGGCGGAAGGCCGGCCCGACGCCCGGCAGGCTGCCGAGGCCCGGCACCTGGCTGCGGGTGCGGTCGGTCGATTCACGGAACAGACCGCCGATCACGATCGTGTGGCCGTCCTTCACCATGACGTTGCTGGTCACCTGGGTGACGAACTTGTTCGGCAGGCCCTGGGCGTTGACCGAACCGCTGGAATCTTCCGGGTGGATTTCCATGCGGACGTATCCGCTGTCGCCCACATACGGGCGGAACGCCAGGCGGGTACCGGTGTCGAGGAACTTCACGTCGTCGGCGGTCAGTGTTTCGGTCGCGACGGCGGTGCGGTAACCCTGCTGGCTACCGACGTGCACTTCGCCCTTCTGCTTGTTAAGCACGAGCACCTTGGGGTTGGCCATCACGACAGTGTCGGTGACGCCTTCCAAGGCCGACAGGAACATGCCCACGTTGTTTTTGACGAAGCCGAGCTTCAGGCCCGACCCACCGGCCCGACCGCCGAACGCGCCCGCGTCGGTGATGCCACCGGCACCGGAGTTGTTCATGATCTGCCCGCTGAGGAGCTGGTCGACACCCGAGCCCGACGGCGTGGCAGAACCGATGCCGCCAAGGGTGTTGAAGTCGACACCGCCGAGCACCGTGAAGTCGATACCGAGGTCGTTGTTTTCCTGCAGGGTTGCACGAAGGATGACGGCCTCGACCAGGATCTGCTGCGGCCGGCGGTCGACTTCCTTCAGCACGGCACGGACCTGGTCCAGCCGTTCGGGGAAGTCTGTGACGACCAGCAAGTCTTCGGTGGCGTGGTCGTTGCCGCCGACGTCCGAGCCGCCGGCTTCAATTCCGGTCTTGGCTGGCGTGGTGAACGACACGGCGCCTTCGGTCGAGAGGACCGGCTTGATCATGTTGGCGGCGTTGGCGGCGGGCGTGTAGTAGAGACGGAACATTTCCGTCTTCTTCACGGCGGCGGCCTTCTCCATCTCTTCCAGTTCCTTCTGGGTGTAGACGAAGATGAAGTTGCCCTTCTCGCGGTAGTCGTAGCCGTTGCTCTTGAGGATCGCGTCGAGCGCTTCCTTGACGGTCACGTCGTACAGGTTGGCGGTGATCGTTCCGCGAACGTCCTTCGACGCGACGATGTTCTTCTGGCTCTGGATCGAAAGCATCTTCAGCACTTCGACCAGGCTGGCGTCATTCACGTGGACCTCGACGGTGCCGATGTCCTTCACCGCGACGCTGGTGGCGCCGGCAGGCTTGGGCGCGGCGACTGCCGCCGTCGGTTGAGTGGAAGGAGCGGCCTTGTCGGCCGGGGTGCCGGTGGGGTCGGCAAACACATCGGTCGATGCAGGTGCAGCGTCCTCCAGCGGCTTGACCTCGACCGGGCCCTTCGACTTGGTCGGGTTCTTTGCCTCGTTACCCGGCGCTGCCCGAAGGACCCCTTCGGAATAAACGGCCGACGCGGCCAAAAAAAGAAGCCCGGCGGCTTTGGTCCACTTGCGCATGACAGTTCCCTTCAATCCGACGGTCCTGACAACGCGACCCCGAGGCGTTTCGCCTTTGAAATGGGGATGCCGCGTGAAGACTCGACGGTACTTACCAGGCATCGTCGCTCGAAACGACTCGCAGGGGCCGGGCGGGATGCCCTTTCGACCGACCCTTACGGCCTGCCCGGTTTCGACCAGTGCCCTCTGCTTCCAGAGGACCCGGGCGAGACCGGATCGGCTTACACACAAAGCGACGCTTCTTCCCTCTCATGCACCTGCCCGCTTCGATCCGTCGCGCCTCTGGCTTGGCTCACGGCGAATCACTTATGCACGGGCGAGGACTTCATCAGAGTACGATTCAAAAGTCTCATCGGCGGGAAATCTGATGCACTTTCCCTCGCCAGCGACTTGGTTGACTGGTTACTGGACCGTCAGCTCGCCGCTGAACGGCGATACGGTCACGGTGAGCTGATACGTCCCGCTGCCCACGACCACCCTGCCCACGGTCATGGGGGTCAGCGCACCGGTACTGGCATTGACGGACTGCGGAATGCCCATCGCGTCGAACGCGATTGCCGAGTTGCCATCGAATGCAGCCGACACCAGGCTCATCTCTTTGAGCCCTCCCGCACTGGCGTCGCCGAAATAAACCTGGAAGGTCGAGCCGTCGACGGGGTTTTTGATCACCGTCGCCGGCGACCACTTGTCGAGGACCTTGTAGTTCTTGTTGACGACGTCGAACACGACGTAGTGCACTTTCTGCTGCGCCACCGCCCGATTCTGCGCATAGAGAAGGTCCGACATGACGACTCGGGCGGCGGCAGCGGCACGCTGGTCGTCGCGGGTCGCGATCTGGGGGATGATCGTCGCACTGATGATCCCCAGGATCACCACGACACCGAGTATCTCGATCAGCGTGAAGCCGCGACGTGACGAACGGGATATGGTGGCCGGCATTTGAAACTCCAGAACAACAGGAGGCCTATGGCCGGATGGCCTGACCCTTGTCAACGCGAAGCGCTCACAGGCACGCCAGGTTGACAAGGCGACACGGGCCAGACGGCCCGTGCCACGGCAGTTCTTACTTCTCGTCCTTCTCGACCTTCACGCGCAACTGACCGCTGGTCAGGGCGGCGTGGAGCTTGTCGACCTTGCCGTTGAGCGCCTTCAGCTCTTCGATCATCTGAAGCTGGCGTGCGCCCGGATCGGGAAGATTCAGTTCGCCGCTCTTGGCCGCCATGGCCGGCGATGAGCCGAGCCACTGCCCGGCCAGGAGCATGCCCTGGAGCACGACAACTGCGGTCAACAACTTCTGGGTGGTCGTGGGTTTCATACGAGGCAACCTTTCGCGGTGAGGCCCACGGCAGCGCCGCGGGCGTTCGGAGGTTCAATAGTTGGCAAAGGGCGTTCCGGCGCTGTCGAAGCCTTCCAGGTTCACCTGGAGCTTTTCGAGTTCGGGGTTGTAGATCCATCCGTGCGGCTGGCTGTTGTCGGCGGCCGGCATCGAGGCGCCGGTCACAACCAGAATTCCCGATTTCCCGTTGAGCGGGTTGGGCGGCATCTTCGTCAGGTAAGGGCCGTAGCGCACGGTGACCGAGGGGCTGGCGGCCGTCGTGCAGAACTCGTCGGAGAACCGCAGCATCTGGTCCAGGAACGTCGCTTCGTCCGGGGTCGCCGACCGGTCTCCGCCGGCATATCCCGGCACCACATCGCGGTGCTGGTACTTGAACGACGCGATCTGGGTTCGGAGATAGCGGAGGTCTTCGCGGAGGGTGCTCTCGCGGGCGGCCGTCGACGCGTTGGAGAACTGGGGCATCACGATGGACGCGAGAATCCCAAGGATGATCACGACGATCAGGATCTCGATCAGCGTGAAGCCGGATCGCGTCGCGACAGACGATCGGGGATGCGAGCGGGTCATGACGGTACCTCGTTGCAGGGGCCGCAGCAGCGTTGCGGGGCGGGTAACGGATTCCTCTTCAACCGGCCGTTCACGTCGATGGGTGGTGCATTCATTCCGGCACTCCGCCCGGACACCCTGCGATCGAGATCGCAAGGCGTCCGGGCTGGAGGGTTGATCAGGCGTTTGACGACTCCGCCTGCCGGTGTTTGAGGTTTGAATCGCCGAGCTCAGGCACTCATCCGATTAGGGGATGAGGGTCTTGCCGTCGATGTCGGTGCCCCAGATCTTGCCGGTGCCGGCGGCAGCGGCATAGTCGTAGACGAAACCGACCGAGGTCGCCGCGGCGGCCGAGCCGTCGCCGTTGGCAACAGTGCTCAGGCTGTTGAGCGAGTTAACCGGAGTGTCCTGCATGTAAGGGCCAAAGGTCTGGGCGCCGACAGCCGGGGTGGTCGAACCGGTCGCGTCCGTCTTCTTCGTCAGCTGATCCCAGTTGGTCACCAGGTCGGGCAACGCATCCTGGTGCTGCAACTTGTACAGCGCGATCTGGCTGCGGAGCGTTTGTACCGTCGTCTGCACGTTACTCTTGCGGGCGTCGTTGCTCGCCGAGCTGAACTGCGGGATGACGATCGCGGCCAGAATGCCGAGGATGATGACGACGATCAGGATTTCGATGAGCGTGAAACCACTACGCGACTTGCGAATCGTGCGATACATGGGGAACACCTTTCTGTGAAGGGGACGCGCGGGGCGGCACAAGGCCGGCCATCACGAATCGCGTCGCCGGATACAACGACAAACACAACACGACACTCGGTGTCGGAAGCGCACGCCAACGGCGAGCTGACTCCGACCACTTCCTTCGGTTCTCCCGGACTCACCACCAGTTCGACATGCGAGCCGTGGAAGTCGCGGAAAAGGGGGTTCGGCGTACCGCGTGCCGGGCGAAGATCCTGGGATCAACGCACCGCCGGGCGGACACACCGCGGGATGACAACCTCCTTCCGATTCAGACCTGCACTGGCCAGTCCCAGCATCGTCAACAGCGGTCGCCCACTTGACGTGCCTCTGTCCGCGACACTCCGGCCGGCCGAACAAACGGCCGGTAACACCGGTGCGGGCGGAACTGGACGCAGAACCGAGGAGAACCGACAGAACGGGTCGTGACGTGCATGCCCTTGCAGACCTCACAGCCCGCACAACGCGAGCGACAAGGCCCTTCACGAAAGGCTCAACGGCCTCTCAGGCAAACAGACACGAGCGATCCTTTCGGCGGCGTCCTCGCTCCGTCGGTGTCGTTTTGGCGACACCGCTCGGACCGGACGCTTTGCGCACCACAAGGTCAGACGCGGCCCGAACGGTCCACAAGTGAACCGCGCGAAACGCGATCGACCCCGCAGGCCGGGCGTGCGAACACACCCGAACGCCACCTTTCGATGGCTTAGCCCTTATCGGGGACCCTCGATCGACCGGCCGTACCCTGCGTTTCGCTCGTCGCGATCAGCAGGTCAGCCGGACAGGAATGGAAGTACGATTCGACTGGAACAGCGTCAAATGAAGCGGGAGAAATGGGCAAACTCGGCAAAGTTGCGATCGCAAGGCGATGCCAAACCTCACCCGGTCTTATGAATTGACATCTCGATCATGCGTCCGAGAACAGGCCAGCGCAACCGATGCGGATACGCCACTTCACAGAATGCCGTCGTCTGTCGTGACCCTTCCAGCTCGGCCTCGTAGATAAGGCGCATGTAGAACGGTGCCGAATCGACCACCCTGGGGCTGGTGAGCTTCAGATACGACGGGAAGTGAATCGTCTGCGGGTATGCCAGGCCGACAGCGGTGCGGCGACTCCAATCGACGGCCGCGTGACTGACGGCCAGTTCCGTTCTGCCAGAGACATCGGCGCGGACGAGGTGTATCTCGTCGGCAAGCTCGGCATTGCGGGCTCGCGCGAAATGAAACGTATACATCTGGTCGTCGGCAATCGCCCGCCCCCAGACCCATCGCTTCAGCCCCGGGCCGATCGGTGCGGTGCCGTAGTTGTGATCGTGGTATCCGCGACCTGCAAACGCGATCTCGCGCACCGCGTCAGACGCCCCGCCCTTCGGACCGAAGCGGATCGTTCCGTTCACCTGGCACATCGGATCGGCGATCACCCACTGGTGTTCCGCTCCCGAGAGCTTTCGGGAAAGAAACGTCCGTTCCATCGCCGGCCCGGGCACACGCGGGCGGAACGTCAACTCCGCCGACAGCACCTGATCGCCCAGCAGCTTGGGGCCCTGCCAGGTAAGCTTCCAGGGCGTGCCCAGCAGTTTCAGGCGCAGCGTGCCGTCAGGATCTCGGCCGACGTGGTTCGGGCCGATGCGCACGTCGGTTCGCTCGGCGGATGCGGCAAAGTCGGTCGGGGCGACCTGCGACATGAATTGGGCGGCGATCTTGCCGTCTTCGTAGACGACGAAGTACGCGCAGGGAAAATCCCCCGCCGTCGGCGGTGATCGCCGCGTCGGCCGCCGCAGAAAGCTCGCGTACCGCCGAAGGTAGCCGGGGTGGAAAACAAACCCTTCGAGAAAGATCGCGACGATCTGGATTCGCCCGCTGACGTCTTCCGCGTCGAAGTACCACCATTCATACCCGCCCGGCGCGGTGACATGGTGCCAGGCATCCGGATCGGCGGGCGGCGTAAACAGGGGGAGAACGTTCATGCGGGCGGATTGTAGGCGAAGGCCACCCCGGGCCCGCAGCCCCCTCGACGGCTCATTCCCAGTCGAGATTCTCGAGATGCCGCTGGATGTCCCCGGCGCTCTGGAATCGCTGGAGAATCAGCGTGTCCTTCAGCCCGCGAACGATCGCCTTGATGACCTTCGGCTGGGTCGCGTAGTGCTCGCGGCCGCCGACGATGGTGTGCAGCACTTCGACAAGGTTCAGGACATCCTTACGAATCTTGTCCTTGCCCGGGCGGCCGAGGTCGAAGAAGTCGAGCAGTTTGACTTCGAAGTCGATCCCCTGCCGGCGGATCATGATGTTGTGTTCGTGGATGTCGCCGTGGTACTCGCCGCGGGCGTGAATCGGGGCGATACCCCGGGTGAGCGTATGCAATACATGTAGCGCTTCGAACGCGCTGAGCCGTCCGCCCGGTTGCTGTTGCAGAAACTCGCTGAGCTTGAGCCCTTCGACGAGCTCGCTGATGACCACCGTGATCTTCTTCTTTTTGAAGTACGCCACCTCCTGGTGGTGATACTGCATCAGGATCGGACAGTGGCGCAGCGCGTCGAGCTTGCGGGCGTAGGTGATCGCCGCTTTTCCCGTGGGATCGCGGTGCGGATAGTAAAACTTGGCGGCCCGGCGGATGCCGGTCGTGCGTTCGACGATGGAATAGACTTCCCCCTCCCAGCCGCTACCGAGCTCGCGCTCAATCTGGTACTTGCCGGCGACGACCTTCCCCGGCGGGAAATCGAAACGTTTGACTCGGCCGGGTCGGTACATGCCCGGCATCGTCGCCCGGGAGGGGCGGGGAATCAACTGCAATACAACGGTTGAGCAAGCAACTAAAACGACCGATCCGAAGACCTCCTTTTAATTCCGGACCGCTCCGATTCCCGGGCGTGGAGCGGGCTCGATCAAGGCGCCGGCGAATCGCTGTAAGGCCCTCTCTTTAAGACGCTTACGTCGATGTCTGGTTTTCGCGTCCGTTTATAAGCGAATCCTTCGGCGGATGCGGTAAACTTGCCGCCCGGATGGACTTCCTCAAGACAGTTGGCGGAAAGATCGTCGGCGGGCTCGTCAGCGTGATTGTCATCGCTGCCGCAATCGCCCTTTGGCGCATGGACCCCGAGGTCCGCAGCGCCTGGCTCGGCGGCACCGGGAAATCGCTGGGCTGGTTCGCGCTCGTCGGCGCGGCTCCGTGGGCGACCTTCTTCCTCACCACCTGGGTCGCGAAGTTCGAGAACAACCTTGCCGGGGCGGCGCTCGTCGTTTTCTACACCGCCGTCGAAGCCGTTCTGCTCGCCTGGCTGTTCGACTGGGGCATCAGCGGCGCGACGGCGTGGATCTTCTTCGCGGCCGCGGTCATGCTGGCGTTGGTCTATAATATCCTGATCTGCGACTGGATCGCCGAGCGGTTCGGAGGAGCGTGACAGTCCGAAGCACCCGAACGCCGGTGCGACCGCCGGACGCACCCGCGTTGGATCGCCCGATGACCGGATGGCGGGCCGTCTACGAACCCGGCCCGATCCGCAGAACGCTGGGGACGATCGGTGAGTGGCTGGCCTGGATTTGGGACGGGACTCGCCGGGTCGTCGAATGCTGGATGCGTTGGAGTTGAAGGTGCGTTGCACTTGATGGGTGCGTGAGTTCCAGAGTCGGTACGTGCAGTTCAGTGTAGCGGGAGATGACAGATGCCTAATGCCAATCAACGTGTCGGGGAGCACGTGCTCCAGGAGCGAATCGCTTCCGGCGCGTTCGGTGAAGTCTGGAAAGCCAACCACCACGTCTGGCACGACCAGCTCGTGGCGGTCAAGATCCCGACCGATCCCAACTACGTCCGCGATCTTCAGCGAGAGGGGACGGCGATCCACGGTCTCCAGCACACGAACATCGTCCGCGCGATGGGTTTTGACCCCTACGCCGAGACGCCCTACCTGGTGATGGAGTATGTGCCGGGAACCAGCCTGCGCCCGCTGATCGTCAACAAGAAGCTGACCCCGACCGACGCCATCGCGGTGATGAAGCAGGTGCTGGCCGGGCTCTCCTACGCGCACAAGAACAACGTCGTTCACCGCGACATCAAGCCCGAGAACATCCTCGTTCACGAGCGGGCGTTCAAGGACGGGTTCAACACCGAAGGGGTCGTGAAGGTGACCGATTTCGGGCTGGGCAAGTCGACCGCGATGCGGGCCGAATCGATTGCGCTGTCGCAATCGTCGAGCGGCGACCACGCTCGCGAGATCGCCGGCACGCTCGAATACATGGCTCCTGAGCAGCGGCAGGGCGCTGCCGTCGACGGCCGCGCCGATCTGTTCGCCTGTGGCGTCGTGCTGTACGAGATGCTGACCGGCGAGAAGCCAGCCGGAACGGACGTTCCCAGCGACTTGAACCGCCAGAGCCCCAAGCACCTCGACGAGGTGTTCCGCCGGTCTTACGCGCGACTGGATAAGCGTTTCGCCAGCGCTGAAGAGATGATCCAGGCGCTGACGAGCGCTCCGCCGATCCCGGGCGGCATGAAGCCTAAGGCGGGCGTTCCCCCACTCCCCACCGGCAGGGTTGTTGCCCCGCCACCCATGACCGGCAAACGCACCACCTGCCCCCAGTGTCGAGGCGCGGTCGATGCCAACGACCAGTTCTGCATGCATTGCGGCGTTCAGATGGTGGAGAACGTACGCCGATGTCCCCAGTGCGGGGCTTACCCCGATCCGACCGACCACCACTGCATCTTCTGCGGTCAGACGCTGACGATGGAAGCCGGCATCAGGTGACAGAATAACCAGTCTCGGCGCGGCGTCTGGATGTAAACGCCGTGAAGCAAGCACGTTACCGCCGATGCCGGTGAAACTGTTACAAACAGGCCTGCCCTTTACACGCGTCCGTAGACTGACCCGTTGCTAGAATGGTGCAAAATGGTCGCGATGAGTTTCGGTGGAATCTTCTTTCTCGTCCTTCTCGTCATCGGCGTGATCGCGCTGACGATGCTGATCTTTGGCAGCATTGTTCTGGTCAAAGTCGTCCGATTGATCAGCCGTGGCATCGCAGGCTTGCTGGGCATGCCGGACCCGCGTCTGTCAATGCGTTCGCAAGCGGCGTCTTTGCGTTGCCCACGATCACGCTGCCACGCCGAAAATCACACAACAGCAAAGTTCTGTCGGCGCTGCGGAATGGGAATGAATGCCCTCGCCCAACGACATCCGACGGAAGTGCGTAGAACCGCAATGTCCTGGAATCGCTATTCTGATCCGAACCGGATCAGGGCTATCCAGCCGACCGGAGGGTTGTCTGACAATCAGCAAGCGTGAGTCCAGAGCCAACCGTGACCACAGGCCAACTGACAATTTCTGATCGACCCGGTTTGGTCCGGCCGGAAACGCCGGTCCGGATCGTCCCGTCGTCCGCTGCGGCGGTACGACCGGTCCGCGCCTCTATCGCACTGGCGGCACTGGATTCGGTGCGCTCGGTTGCGTCCAAGCCCAACTTCCTGACGTCCGTTGTTCTCGCGATCTTCTCGCTCGGCGTGGCTCCGGCATTGCGATGGTCGGCTCGATTCCGTCGCTCGGCCGATGCCAACCGCCGTGCACTACTCGAACTGGCCCGGTGGGGCGAGTCTCGTACCAAGGAAACCGAAGAACGCCGATTGCTTGCTGCGGCGTACCGGGTGCGTTTCTATCCGTCATTGTTGACGGTCGCGATGGTGGGCATCGTCGCTGCTGTCGGTGCCGTCGCTTGGGGCATCACACAGGTTACGCCGGGTCATGACCTCGGGTCATGGTTCATCGGGCTCACCTATGGCGCGCTCTGGCCGCGATACATCTCCGTCTCGGCCGAAACATCGTTCGTCGTCTTCGGCGTTTGGAGCCTCGGCCTGACGGTCGCCTACTCCGCTCATCTGCTGCAGGTTCACTTGTACGCCTGGTCGCTCCGGCGATTCCTTGACGAGTTCAACAAGCTCGCGATCGCCGAGGGCTACGCCCCGGTACTGCTGGAGCCGATCGGGTTCGGGCTGTCGCCGTGGCTGCTGTCGTGTGCGGCCCTGGCGATGCTGAGCGGGTTCTGGGCGATCCCCTTCGCGTTCGCCGGCGCGACCGACTGCCGCCTGCGTAGCCGGGCTTTCGGCCGGGTGAACAAGGCGCTCGCAGCTCGCGTACGCGACATCATCTTCTCGAAACCGACGTTCCATCGCCCCGGCGAAGGCCGCACGCCGGCGACATCACGCTGCGTGACCGACGGCTGCGCCACGCCGCTGGCCAGGTCGGCCCGATACTGTCCCCGCTGTGGCGTCGCTACCGGTGTCGCCACCATGCCTGGTCGCGCGGTCCGCGGCTGATACTGCTACCGCCCCGCCGCTGCCCCAAGCGATTCGGCCAGAAACGCCAACACAAGCTTCGTGCGGTCGGCGTCGAAGAACTCCTTCCCGCCGTGCTTGACGCCCGCAATCGCCTGGAACTTCACGCGGAGATGCGCCGCTTCATACTTTCCCCACAGTTCGATCGACTGGTTGATCGGTGCCTGCGGGTCCTGGTCGCCATGCAGCAACAACAGCGGCGGGTCATTCGCGTCCACGTGAAACACCGGACTGGCGAGCCTGGCGAGTTCAGGTTTCTCTGACGGCTGGCCGCCGAGCAGCAGTTGCAGGGCCGGCACACGCATCTTCAGGCCGTGCGGCGTGGACTGGTCCAGGATCGTGGTCAGATTCGACATGCCGTAGTAACTGACGATGGCCCGGACTGCCGACGACTGCTCCCTGTGGTCCCCCACGTCCCCCTCAAGTTCCTTGACCCCGCCACTGACACCCACGAGTGCAGCCAGGTGCCCGCCGGCCGAGTTGCCGGCAACCACGATTTGGTCGGCGTCGTAACCGTAGTCCTTCGACTTTGCCCGTAAAAATCGGATAGCGGCCTTGATGTCGTGGACTTGCGCCGGGAACGCGGCGTCGGTCGAGAGCCTGTAGTCCACGCTTGCCACCCCATAGCCAGCCTTCACGAGATCACCCAGCGGCATGTCGGCCTTCGACCCCGCTCGCCACGCCCCGCCATGAACCCAGACGATCAGCGGCGCGGCCTTGGCTTCGGGAAGGTAAAGGTCGAGCACGAGTTGGCGCTGGCCAACGGTCGCGTAAGTGATGTCGCGGACGACCCGTGGCTCGGCCGACGCGGCGGTTTGGAGCAAAGGAACCATCAGGACGGCGATCGGAAGGATCGATTTCACCGTGAGAGATGATACCCCCCGTGCCGCACGCAATAGACGCAACATCATGCATCGCGGGACGAAATTCTGAACCAGACGCAATAGATTCGTCGTCATGCGGATATGATGGTAAGGCCACAATGCTCAGGCACGTTTACAACTTCGCGACGCTGATAGCGCTGGTGCTTTCAGTTGTGATGCCCACGCAGTCGTTCGCGCCGCGCCCTTCCATGGCTTGCGACGGAGTGCCGGACTGTCCGATTATGGCGCGGCTGCATTCGGTCGCCTCAAGTCCAGCAGACTCCGAACATTCGTGTTGCTCCCCGGCACCCAAGGCGGGAACTCTCAGCTCCATCCCAGGCGACTTTGCGCAGCGCACGTTCGGGTCACAGCAAGCGCCTCTGCCCGACTGCTGTATCGTGCGGCCCGTTCCACAACAGGCGACACCGGCACTGCAAACATCGGGTGCGAGTCATGTCACTCTGCCATTGTTGCTGTCCCCGTACGCCGCCGTCGCACGTCACGTAGGCGTCGTCGCCTTTGCCACAGTTTTCCCAGACCTGCCTCTGGCACCGTGGCTGGTCGACGCCGGGCACAACTGTGCGGCGCGAGCACCTCCGATCTCAGCCGGCTAAGTGCCGCCCATCCCGTTCAAGATCCCTACATCACTGATGCTTGTCGCATCTGTCGCTCCGCCTCGCGGGTGTTCCGCGAACGCGGCTTATCGATGCGCAGCATCCCTCTCACAAGGACTAACAAATGAAATCGCTATTTGCTTCGCTCGTGCTGTCCGTTCTGGGTTTGATTGCTGCCGCCATGCCGGCCGCGGGCGGTCCCAAGCCCTCTGGCTGTTGCGCCCCTGACGCCGGGTGCTGCGTGAAGTCCGACGGCTGCTGCCCCGCGCCCTCCGCCAAACCGGCTGTTAAGGCCGAGGCAGTCGACTGCTGCGGCAGCGCGAAGTCCTGCTGTGACGTCAAGGAAGCCTGTTGCGGATAACGCACCGTGCGTTCCACGTTCGTAAGTGCAGCGGACCCGGCATCGCGCGGGTCCGCTGCTTTTCTTCCGCCCATCAGTTCCCGAATGTCACGCCCTCAGGGCTTGCCCGCATCCACCGGAACCCCCGAAGCCGGACTGTGCCCGCCGAGGATCGCCTTGGGCGGCTTGGCCATCTGTTTCTTGAACTCCTCGATCCGCTTGTCCACCCGCGGGGCACGCCCTTCGGGTGTCAGGTGCTCGAGCCGGTCGAGTTCTTCTTCGACCGGCTTCAACGCAGCCGGGACCTTCATCGATTCAAGTTCGGCTTTGACCCGAAGCAGCCGCTCTCTTTTCCAGTGGTCGCGGTTCGAGATCAGGCGGTCTACCTCCAGCCGCAACTGGCGTTCGCGATCCTCGGGATTGTTGCCCGAGCGAAGCTCCTGGAGCGTGGAGTAGATGCGGTCCTCGATCGCGATCGCGTCGATCTCGAGCTTCCACCGGACAGGGTCGCTCCGTTCCACCTTCTGAAGCGTGCGATACCGCTGGGCAATCTGCTTTCGCAAATTCTGCTTGAGCGGCTTATCCGGCAGGCTCAGATACATCTCCCACTTGCTCGGAGAGTTCGCCCGCATGAATTGCTCCAGCGCGGTCCACTCCTCCTGGGTGATGACGATCTCTTCGCCCGGGCGACGAATCGGCTTGGTGCGCGGTTCCCCGTTGCCGGCCGGCAGTTCTGATCCCAGCCCGGGGCGCGTCACTTCCTGCCCCGGCTGGGCGAGCAGCGTGGCCGACGCCGTCGCCGCGGTGAAGAGGCCGACCAGAGCCAGTCGTCTAAGGTTGCGGGATTGAAGTTTGTGTGTCGGCATCGGTGGTCGTCCCCACATACAACGACAAGCGCCGGACGCGGTCAGGGCGCGCTGCCGTCGTCGGCATCGGCGATCAGGGGGATCTCAAAGAACGGCCGCTCGGTGCTGACGATCGCCTCGTCCGAGGTCGGCGGCATCGGCACATTGACGGCTGCCTCGTCTTCTACTTCCAGGCCCATCGCCAGCGACGTCGCGGCGTGCAGCGCCAGCGCGTTTTCGTTGCCTTCGGCGTTGAGATCGGGCAACCCGTCGACCTGAACCATCCGCGACGCCGACGGTGGATTGAGATACGTGATCAGCGCCGCCACACCGAGTCCCAGTGCCACGACCGCCGCCACCGCCGATGCCCAGCCCCATCGCCGATGCGTCTCCAGCGGCGATCGGACCGGCTCGGACGCCGCCGGCCGCACCAGTTGCCAGCCCCGGATCGCATCGACCGCACGACGGGTCGCGTGCTCCGCATTGAGGCCGTCGAATGCGTCAGCGCTCTCGAAACGCTGCTCAACCAGGTCAAGATCGGCCAGGATCGCATCAAGCCGCGCCTGCAGGCCGGCTTCCTGCTGCAACTGCTCTGTCACGGTTTGACGGTCCCGCGGCGGAAGCTCGTCGGCCGCATACATCAGCAGCAGCGCTTCGGAATCGGGAAGTTGTGATCGCAATGAACTCAAGGTGAGTGTCCTTCAAACGTTTTGGTCATGAGCGATCGGTTGGTTCCTGGGTCCTGCCCGGACTTCTTAAGGTCCGGGATCTCGTTTCCTTGGCGCGTTCTACTCGTCCATCAACTGCCGTAGCTTGATCATCGCCTTGTGGACCCGGCCCAGCGCGGTATTGAGCGGGCAGCCCAGCAGCTTGGCGATGTCGATGAACTTCATATTGCTGTAGTACCGAAGCGCCAGCACCTGCCGCTGACTCTCAGGCAGCTTGTTGATCGCATGGATCAACTTCTGCTGCATTTCCTTTCCCTGGGCCTCTTCACCGGCCCACGGGGTGGTCTGATCCTTCACCAGGCGAAGCCCGTCCTTGGCCGCCCGTTCTCTTCCCCGCGACCGCCACAGGTCGTTCGCCTTGTTCGTGGCGATCCGGAAAAGCCAGGCCTTGAACCCGCCGGCCGGTGCACCCGACTCGTTCGACTGCGACGCCAGCGCCGGATCGAACTTGTCGAGATTGTCCAGCACGCTCATCCAGGTCTGCTGGTGCAGCTCTTCGGCCAGGTCGTCGCCCACGAGCCGCTGCAGATATCGCAGCAGCGGCTGGGCGTATCGTCGCACCAGCGCGTCGCCGGCCGACAGGTCACCGGCACGCACACGCAGCAGCAACGCTTCGTCCGTCATCGGAAGCGAAACCGACACCGCGGACTCCAACGCAGGAGCGCTTGCGGTGACGGCCGAAGTCTTCGACTGGCGGGCGATACTCTTTGCCATCGTCGGTCTTCAATAAAGCCGTCACTTCATCAACGCACCGGGCGACATGTTATTCCCGGCCGATTGGTGACGACGCCGTTCTCATTCACGGCGTCGCAGACGGACGCCCCGATCATACCGAAACTTACGCACAGTAAACCGAAAACCCGAAGGACATTATCGGACACCGCCGATTCCGTGAAATCCGATCTAATTCTTTGGGTTTGACTTTCCATCCCGAACCCGGCATGGTCCGCACCGGCTCCATCCGGGCCGGCAGTCCGTCGCAGCGTTCGCGGCCGTTCCTGCGGACGCCGGTGTTCTGCCCGCCTGGTGCCACCACGAGAACCGAGTTGAAAACCGTCTTCATCACCGGCGCGACCGGATTCGTCGGCAGCCACACGGCGCGACTGTTCATCCAGAACGGCTGGCAGGTCCGGGCGCTCGTCCGCCGACCCGACAAGCCCGGACTCCTTCCCGAGGGCGCGACTGCCGTCGCCGGCGGCCTGGCGGATGCCGCGTCCTACCGTGCGGCACTGGAAGGCTGCGACGCGGTGGTGCACATCGCCGGCCTGGTCAAGGCCCGAACCTTCCGCGAGTACCTCGCCGTTAACGCCGACGGTGCCCAGGCCGTCGCGCGGGCGGCGGCCGAGGTCTGCCCGTCGGCGATGTTCGTCCACGTGTCGTCGCAGGCCGCCGCCGGACCCGCCCGAGGCGGCGTCGCGGTTCGCGAAACCGATATTCCCGCCCCGGTCTCCTGGTACGGCAAATCCAAGCTCCAGGGCGAGCAGGCCGTCGCTCAGGTCCTCCGTGGACCCTGGTGCGTCGTCCGGCCGACCGTCGTCTATGGCCCCGGCGATCCCGGCATCCTGGAGCTGTTCAAACCGATCCAGAGCGGCTTTGCCCCGATCGTCGCCGGCGGCCGGGCCCGGGTCCAACTGATTGACGTCGCCGACCTCGCCCGCATCCTGTATGCCGCCGCGATCCGTCCCGATCTGACCGGCCGTCACGGATTTGCAGGAAACGATGTTGCAACGATGGGGTCGCTCGTGTCGTATATCGCGAGCCTGCGAACCAGTCCCCCTTGGAAGGTTCCCATCCCGGCAGCCTTGCTCCGGGTCGCTGGTTACTGGGAAACCCTCCGGCAATGGGTGACCCGCCGGGCTCGGCCGTTCAACCACGACAAGGCCCGCGACATGCTCCAGGCCGACTGGATCTGCGATGCCAACCCGTGGTTGAACGACCTCGGCATTGATAACATGCGGCCTTGGCAAGAGGGAATTCACGCACTCTGCCGATGTTACGTGCGGGCCGGTTGGTTGCAGCCGAACGTTTGGACTGTATAAATCCTTCATGAATGCCGTGTTTCTCACGCGACACGGCGGCTCGGACACGCAAGAGCGTTCTTCAACTCGCTGATAACGGGTTGATTCCAGACGGTGGTGGTCGAGGGTATCGACTCCATGAAACGCCGGCACTCTGACCGGCAGGAAACCGGTTGAGCCTGTTTCCGGACGTAAAACCAGAACCCTCGGCACCATCCGGGAAGGGGTGTCGTTTTGACCCGTATGACGAAGAGCCCAACCCCGAAGACCGAGTCCCTGACTCCCTCCCCCTCCAGCAACGGCCACCTGGTCTCGGGCAATGGTCATCCTGTCTCCACCAACGGCCATGCTGCCAACGGCAACGGCCACGCCAGCAACGGGCAGGCAACTAATGGTCAGGCGACCAACGGCCAGCCCGCCGCCGCGCCGCGCGTCCGCCCCGCCGGCATCGCGCTGTTCGACAAGGTCAAGGCCTACGACATTCCCGCCAAGATCAAGGCGGCCGGCGTCTGGACCTACTTCCGCGCCCTCGAATCGGCCCAGGATCCCGAAGTCTATATTGACGGCAAGAAACTGGTGATGCTCGGGTCGAACAACTACCTCGGCCTCACCAACGATCCCCGCGTCAAGGAAGCCGCCATCGACGCCGTCCGCCGCTACGGCACCGGCTGCGCCGGCAGTCGGCTGCTCAACGGCACCATGAAGATCCACGAAGAGCTCGAAGAAAAGCTCGCCGACTTCATGGGCAAGCAGGCCGCCGTCACCTTCTCGACCGGCTTCCAGGTCAACCTCGGCACGATCTCCTGCCTGCTCGACCGCCGCGACATCGTTTACCTCGACAAGCAGGACCACGCGTGCATCATCGATGGCGCACGTCTCGGCCTCGGTGAAATCCGCAAGTTCCGTCATAACTCCCCCGCCGACCTCCGCCGGATGATGCAGGCCGATGAAGCCTCCGACGCCGGCAAGGGCGGCGGCAAGCTCGTCGTCGTGGACGGCGTCTACTCGATGGAAGGGGACATCTGCCCCCTCCCCGAGATCGTCGACATCTGCAAAGACTACGGCGCTGCGGTCATGGTGGACGACGCCCACGGCATCGGCGTCCTCGGCGACGGCCGCGGCACCTCACGCCACTTCGGTGTCGATGACGACGTCCAACTGATCATGGGCACGTTCTCCAAGAGCATGGCCTCGGTCGGCGGCTTCGTCTGCGGCGACCGCGAGACGATGGACTTCGTCAAGCACCGCGCCCGCACCAACATGTTCAGCGCCGCCCCCAGCCCGGCCAACGTCGCCGCCGCCAGCATCGCCGTCGACATCATGAAGACCGAGCCCGAGCGCCGCGAGAAGCTCTGGAAGAACACCCAGTTCATGCTCGCCGGCTTCCGCGCCCTCGGCTTCGACACCGCCGACAGCAACACCCCGGTCATCCCCGTCGTCGTCGGCGAAGACTTCACCGCGTTCGCGATGGCGACCCGGCTTCACCAGGAAGGCGTCTTCGTCAACGCCGTCGTCAGCCCCGCCACTCCTCCGGGCCGTGCCCTGTTGCGGACGAGCTACATGGCGACCCACGAAGAGTCACACCTGAGCTTCGCCCTCGACAAGTTCGCCAAGGTAGGCCGCGAGTTCGGCGTCATCGCCTGACAACCAGCCCGCCAAACGAACCCAGCATGGTCGGACAACCCTCGATCAGCGCGACCACGACACCCGATCAGATCGACCACGACACCCGTGAACGGTTAGCCGCGACGCGGAGCGGAGCGTTCGCGCAACCTCGCCGAACGAACCCAAGACTGAAGACGAACACCGAAAACTAAACATCGAACACCGGATCGCCACGCTTAGATTGCCGAACGAACCCAGCGCAACCCCGCCGAACGAACCCGAGGCGAAAGTAGGGTGGGGTTCACCCCACCGCACCCCGCAGACCCCCGGCGATGCTCCCGCCGTCCGATGTCCCGCCCCGCGCCAATCGAACCCACCGCAACCCCGCCAAACGAACCCGAGAACCGCTCGCCGAGCGACCCCGTCAGTGACACGGGCTTCCAGCCCGTGCATGGTGCGTGATGCTTCAAGCAGCCGTTCATTCTGCATCTCTTTTCCTATCAACCAGTAAATAGTTGGCAGTGATGACGATGTAATAGAAGCTCGGAGGTCATCGTTCGGAGCACCGATCGACCACAACGTCGCACGCACGGGCTGGAAGCCCGTGTCACTGACAGAGCCGTCGTCAATCCCTGACATATGTCCCTCCTGCCGAACGAACCCGAGACCACACCGGCAAACCCGGGGCGCAGAGAGTACGCTGCGCCCGCGGCTTGGTGGCCGAACGAACCCAAGACAACATCGCCGAACGAACCCAAGTGATCGATCAGCCTGCCCACGTCGTCTCTTTCGCGTCCAAGCCTGTCGGTCTCCTCAAAGCACCAACACCACCACCCCGGCCCGACCGACACCGATCGTCCAGGGACAGCAGTCTCCATGGAGTAGACGCTAAAGCCGACAGATCACACCCGCCGACCGGCGCATGGAGGAAGGACGCCGCCCGTCCCAAGGCGACGCCGAATATTGTTCTATATATGTTAGGTGCACGGCCGCTAAAGACAAGCAAAATCCGTCAGTCGTCAGTCGTTCGGATTCCGGGTGGCATGGGCAAGCGTACCCGCTTGCCCGTGGCGATCGCCGACCGACGCTCTTGTCACCGGCAACCGGCGGAACTGTTCAACCCAGCGGATGTATCGCTCGCGGGTAGAGCGAGCCGGATAAGCCAGCCGACAGGCACGATCGAGGCGTTCGACGAGGTTCACGCAGCAAATGTTACAGTTTTGTTCGGCCTGAACAAGATAATTCTTGCTGTCTCTTGCGAATTCGTTGATGGCACTAGCGCCAGCGGCTATTGTCCAGAGGACCATCCGCGCGGGGTGTCCGGGCGGTTAGGATAAACAAAGGTTATCCCGCGGGACGCGGCTATGAGCGGCATCGCAGCCGAGAGCCTTTTAAAGCCCACGACCGAAGCCGACGTGCTCGGATTGTGGACGGGTCCCGCCTTCGAGTCGCACCCGGAACGGCGGCACGTCTACGAGGGGATGCGCCAGCAAGTGAGGGATCTCGCGGCGACGATGCGGCCGGGTGACGACCTGCGGTGGTACGACCAGGGCGGTTGGACAGGTCTTGCGGTCGTCCGGTCGGGGATGGTCGTCGGCCATGTGCCCCTACACGAGACGATCATCCCACACTGCTACTACGAGCTGATCGTACAGTTCGCAGGGCCACGGGCAACCGCCAAGGAACTGATGGCGCTCCGGAAGCTGGACCCGACCTTGCGGGACACGCCCCTGCCGTCAGTGGTGTCGCTCGTCGGTGACGCGCCGACATGGAACCTCGGGCGGTTCTACGAGTACAACGTCGAGGACGCGGAGCGGCAATGCCGCGAGCTGGGCCTGAAGACCGAGCGCATCTGAGTAGTCGGTGGTCCGGCCGCGGGATAACCCGACAACTATGAATCCCGCTCTTGGTCAACAGTAAATTTTGAGCGCGCGGTCCTGACGCCACCGTTCGAACTAGGCATTTGGGCCTTTACGACTTTGTCTCAGACTACGAATACCAGCTTGTGCAGAAAGCCGGGGAGTGGCGAATTGCTTCACTACTCTATGTCGACGACACTGAGAAGTACGAGTGCTTGTAAAGAGGCTGGCTTACGACGCACTGCCACGGTGCCAGGCCGGCCGTGAAATGCTGATCCGTTAGCCTGCGGGGAACGATGCTCGCGAAGGTCGAAGACAATCCAGTTGCTCCGGACGCTCTTTGGTGGCCGGCGATGAACTTCGACCAATTCAGATGGGATGGCACCATCGGTCGGTACGAACTCCGAATCCCGAGAGCGGACTTTGTGCAACGGCTTTCGGGCGTCTACGCGCAGTGTGTTCGTGAATTACAGGAGGACGATCGCCTCGTAGCCGATCAACAACGCTCGCCATTACGAGACGCCGGGTATCCTTCGCTAGAGACGGTCCTCGATAACGCCGAAACGACGTTCGAATTGGTCGAGGTCTTCATCTATGAGAACGTCTTCGAGGCGTTTTTGCCGCACCCGCCTTCGGCTAAAGCGCGGTTCATGATCAATTCGGTGGACGAAGTCGCGTCGACTTCTGAATCGGTGTTGATCCGCGGTCGCGGATATCATGGTGGACCGGGCTTCGCAAACTGCGGCGGTCCGGCCGCAGGCTAACCCAACACTGCAGTGGACCGGCCGGGCGCGCGTCGCGGTCGTCGTAATTCGAGTGGTCGGTGCTTGTCCGGCCGCTGGACGTCGGTCCGTTGTCCCGCTACAGGAGCGTGTTCGTGCTAATCGTCCGCTGGCTGTCAGCAACCGCGTTGATCGGGTTCGTTGCGGTTGTTGCCTTTGCGCAAACGACGCAGCGTACAACTCAGCGTCTGTTGAAGGCTGGAACCCTCATTAAGGTTGACGGGACGCTACTGGTGATTCAGCCCTCGTGGCGGCCACCCGACGCGCCGCCCATCGCCGTGGAGACCGACCAACAGGCTCGAGTGATTCTCGACAATGAGAGGAGCGCGTTGGACAAGCTTCAGGGTGGGATGGACATAACTGCCAGGCGGGAAGCCCCCACGGATCAAGAGCCAAAGCCGCCATTGATCATCCACGCATGGTCACCGTCATCGACTGGTCTAATCAGCAAGGTGGACGGCGGTGCAATTCATCTCAGGAAGGCACCGAGCGGCACCGGGCCAGTGTCGCCCGTCGTTCAAGCGGACAAGGATACAAGGATCATCCGCATCGCCTCCTTCGTGGGCGCCACATGGGACGAAGGTGGCCCAATGAAGCTCGATGAGTTGAAGCCGAATATGCTAGTGAAGGCGATGCCTCCGAAGGGCGTTGCCTCCAGAATCTTCGTGTGGCCGGCCCGCGTTCCGCCGCAGGCGACCACTGCACCGACGAAATGCCGCTAACGGTGCCGGGCCCACCAGTGAATGTCAGTCCGTTAGCTCGCCATGGCCCAGCCGCTGTACAACCACGAAAACCTCTGGCACTCCAACGCCAACTTGCTGGGCGGCTTCAACTGCAAAGACTGCGATGCGTTCCTCACTTGGAACGACGAGATGTTGGCCGGATTCGGCGACGAGGAGGATGAGTTCCTGCGCGGTTGTGTCGCGGTTTCCGCCCGAGCCCAGGCGGACGGCTGGGAACTGCTGGCTGAGGAATGGAACTTCGTGTGTCCTGCTTGTACGGCCCGACGACGGGCGGGATAATCAGGCATTGCAGCGGACCGGGCGGGCGTCGCGGTCCTTGTCGTTCAAGAGTACGTCCGGTGCCCGCCCGGCCGCTGAACGTCTGTCCGTTAGTCAGCCAGTTGATTTGGAGCGGCGCGAGCGGCCGGGCCGTTAAGCGGCACGACGTTATTCGCCGTACGGCTATGTCGACGATCGAAGATATTGTTCGCCGCGCAAAAGTAAACCCGCTCTGTCACCTGCTTCCGCCTGCGGGTGCGCCGAACATTCCTAAACCCTTCAAGCTTCCGACAGAAGTAACGCGTTTCTACGATCTGTGCGGCGGCATCGGACTTCTCGACAAGGTCGGTGACCCTTACCCGCGGTATCAGATTGTGGCCCCCTCCGAAGTGGTAAACGTCTGCATGGCCACGATCGGCGATGAATACTATTTGGAACCACCCCTGGACGGTTGGTTCGGCATCGGCAAGCCGGACGGCTCGGATGCTGTGGTCGTCGATTTGAACGAAGACGGTTATGGTCGCTGTTACGATGTGTTTCACGAAACGTTCGCTGATCCGAATGCGGCCAAGGTCATCGCCCTGACCTTTACCGAGTTCCTTGAAAACCTGCTGCGCCTCGGGCGGAATCATTGGTTGAAGGAGGATTTCAAAGGCTACGGGTGTTACGGCGCCGGGTGACTAGCCACGCACTGTAACGAACGGCGTCTTCATGCCGCAGGACGAACGCCGCGTCGCCCGTTACACGCCAAAAGGATTGCTCCAACGCAAGTGCCGCGGCTTGTTCACGTTGCACCGGCGAGGGGTCGTTTACGGACCGCTGGCCGGGTTCGTCGAATAACCTGACCGGGCCGGCGGTATCGTTGCTGTGGGTCGAGAGCGGCGCGAGCGCCCGCCCGGCCGGTCAACGCGGCGGCTACAGCCGACGCTTCTTCTCCTAACGGGAGTCAAGATGAACCCCTTACTCTACTGTGTCGCTTTCACCTGTCTTTTGGCTGTCACGGCTCCCGACGCACCGAAGCCCGATGTCGCGGCCGTCGCCCAGGGTCAGGAGCCTGCGCTGCCCGAGCCAGCCACCCGGCTGAAGGCCCTTGCCGGGCAGTTCGCGGTCGTCCGGCTGGATAGCCATAAGGCGCAGGGGGTCGACCTGGCCGAAGCGCTCGGGCTGAAGAAAGGGGCCGAGGTCACCATCCGCGGGAACGAGTTGCGATCCGGCACAGAGGTGCTGGCGACCCTGACGACCGACTTCTCGGCGACGGGGTTGGACCTGGACAAAGAGGTTCACGTCAGCCGCCATCCGGTGCTGCTGACCCTGCCGAGCGGCAAGGGGCTGTTGTGCGCGTCTGAGAATGACGCCGAACGCGGGTTCGTCCTCGTTCACCCGCACAACCTGAAACGCAACTCCGAGGGCACGTTCATGTTCCTGAAACGGGTCGGAAAGTAGCTTCGTCGCGGTCCAGTTCGAGTGAAGAAAACGGGACAGGGGACAGGGCCAATTGGAGCCTGACCGATAACTGGACCTGTCCCGCTTTCAGTTCCGGGTTCGTTCGGCTGTTTTGAACTGCTGCCTTGGGTTCGTTCGGCAATGGAAATCTTCCGGCCCGCGTGGAATGAGAATTCCCGTTCAACTCATGGCATCACCCGGGGGTAACGGAGATGCATCGATCAGTCAGCGAAGCTGTCATCACGAATCGAAAAAGGACCAGTCGATGAAGTTACCTTATGTGTTCATACTTTCCCTATTTCTCGCCCCGATGTCGCTTCAAGCTGCCGAAGCGAATCGCCCGAACGTGGTGATCATCTTCATCGACGATCTCGGTTACGGCGATATCGGCCCCTACGGCGCGACAAAGCAGAAGACGCCGAACCTCGACCGCATGGCCCGCGAGGGGATGAAGCTGACGAGTTTCTACGCCGCGCCGGTCTGCTCTGTTTCGCGGGCGCAACTCCTGACCGGCTGCTACGGTGCGCGGGTCTCGGTTCCCGCCGTCTATTCTCCCGGCGGCGCCAATGGCCTGAACCCCGCCGAGCACACCATCGCCGAGCGACTGAAGGAGCAGGGCTACGCGACCATCTGCATCGGCAAGTGGCACGTCGGCGATCAGCCGGAGTTTTTGCCGACGCGCCAGGGCTTCGACCATTATTTGGGCATCCCCTACTCCAACGACATGCAGAAGGTCGCAACCGCCACCGGCCAGCGCGTGGTGCCGCTTGTGCGCGACGACAAGGTCGAGGAGCTGCTGACGGATGAGGCGCAGAGCAGGATTGTCGAGAAGTACACCACCGAGGCCGTCGGGTTCATCCGCACCAACAAGGACAAGCCGTTCCTGCTCTATCTGCCGCACACCGCCGTGCATACGCCGATCCATGCGGGCGAGAAGTTCCGCGGCAAGTCGGCCAACGGCCGGTTCGGCGACTGGGTGGAGGAAGTCGACTGGAGCGTCGGCCAGGTCCTCGACACGCTGACGGAATTGAAGCTGCAGGAGCGAACGCTGGTCGTCTTCACCAGCGACAACGGACCCTGGGCCATCAAGGGCCCCGACGGCGGCAGCTCCGGCCCGCTGCGCGGATCGAAGGGGAGCACCTGGGAAGGCGGCGTACGCGTGCCGACGATCGCCTGGTGGCCAGGCCGGATCGCAGCGGGCACCACCTGTGATGCCGTCGCCGGCACGATCGACCTCCTGCCGACCGCGGTCGCCCTTGCCGGCGGAAAGCTGCCGGCGGAACCAGTCATCGACGGCCGCGACCTCTCTCCCCTGCTGTTCGGCAAGTCGACCGAATCGCAGCGCGAAGCGCACTACTACTTCTCCGGCTACAACCTGCAGGCCGTGCGTCAGGGCCCGTGGAAGCTGGCGTTCGCCGTGCAGCCGGAGATCAAAGGGCAGGCCGCGGCAACCGATGTGGTCGATGGCAAGCCACGCCTGTACAACCTCGACCAGGAAATCGGCGAGAAGACCAACCTCGCCGACAAGCACCCCGACGTCGTCGCCAAGCTGGCAGCGCTGGCGGAGAAGATGAAGTCCGAACTTGGCGGCACGAGCCCCACCGCCCGCCGGCCGCCCGGTGTCGCCGCCAAGCCGACGACGCTCTATCCCACCGAGAACGCCAAGCCCACAGCCAAGCCCGGCAAGAACAACAAGCCACCCGCCGCCGGCAAGCCGCAGTCGCTCGACACCGCCAGGATCGGCGACGTCATCCCGTCGGCCAACGCCCCCGCGATCGGCGGCAAGCCGTTCACGATCTCCTGCACCGTCGACACCATGCAGCGCGACGCCGTCATCGTGGCGCATGGCGGACTGTCGGTCGGTTACGCGCTGCACATCAAGGACGGCAAAGTGGCGTTCGTCGTCCGCACCAGCCGCGACGGCGTCACCGAAATCGTTTCCCGCGACGCGTTCACCGGAACCGCGACGATCACGGCAAGCCTCGGTGCCGACGGCGCGATGAAACTCACTGTCAACGACGAGCCCCCGGTGACCGGCAAGGCGGCCGGCCTGCTCCCCAATCACCCCGCCGAGGACTTCAGCATCGGCCACGACGCCGGCCGGCCGGTGGGGAGCTACACGGCGAAAGAGGCATTGAAGGGGACGGTGCGGAATTTGAAGATTGCCGTCGAATGAATGCCAGCGATGCCCACCATCAACGGAGCGATGAACTTGAGATCCCACTGTAAACTTCGCCTGACCTGCACCGCTCTGCTCGCACTGGCCTTCGGCCACGCGCTGATCGCCGCCGACCCTACGCCCGCGGCATCACCCGCGGCGCCACCTGCCGCCAACGAGAAAATCGTCCCCGAGTTCAGCCGCGGCGTCGGGCCTGGTTGGTTTGATCTCACCGGCAAGGACTTCCTCAACGTCAACTGCTGGGACGACACCTGGGTCTGGAAGGAGGGCCACGCCTTCTGCACCGGCCGGCCGACGGGCGTCATTCGCTACAAGGAGCCGCTCACCAACTTCGAGTTCTCGTGCGAGTGGATGCACAAGAAGAAAGGGGGCAACTCAGGGATCTTCGTCTGGGCCAGCCCCGAATCGATCCTGAGCCTGACCAAGGGCAAGGGCAGCCTGCCGCATGGCATCGAGGTGCAGGTGCTCGACCTGGGTTACAAGGAAATCTACGAGGCGCAGTTCAAGAAGCCCGGCAACTGGTTCACCAGCCATGGCGATGTCTTCCCCGTCGGCCCGGTCAAGATGAAGCCGTTCCCGCCGGTCGCACCCGACGGCCAGCGTGCCTTCCCGTCGAAGGAAACCACGCTGGGGATCAACAACTGGAACCACTACTACATTCGCGCCATCGACGGCGAAGTACGCTTGTGGGTTAACGGCGAGCAGGTGTCGGGCGGCAACGGCATCTCGCCGGCGTCCGGCTTCCTGTGCCTCGAGTCCGAAGGCGCGCCGGTGGAGTTTAAGAACCTGCGGCTGCGCAAGCTGCCGCCGATGGAGACGAAGCTGCCCAGGGACATGGAGATCCCCGTACCCGTGATCGTCAACCCCGCCAACCGCCCGGCGGTGAAGCTCGACGGCCACGCCATCCTCGGGACATGGGAGTATCAGGGCACCTACACCCGCGAGTTCCTCGCCGACGGCCAGTGCATTCTGCGCGACAAGACGACCGTCATCTGGACGCGCAAGTGCGTGGAGAAGACGGCAGCCACAGTGACCCTCGAAGGCGGCCTGGAGCACAAGCTCGAAGGCGACAAGCTGAAGATCGAGGGGCGGTACGAGGCGACCCGGCGTAAGTGATCCCTGGCTGCTCCGTTGGTTCCTCTCGCGGGACGGGTGGATCGCCTCGTTGTCGTCCAGCGTCGTCCATCGTCTCCCTCACCCTCCCACTTGACCGATCGGGCCCGTTCGCCGAAGCTCGCGCGGCTGATGCAGCTTCCCCCTTACATCCCTGCCTGGACCGACCTGCGGCCGTTTGTGGCGGACGTGGTGCTGATCGCGACGGCGGTCGCCGTGCTGATCGTGCCGTTCTTTACCCGCAAGGCCAATTCGGCGACGGGCGTCGTCACGCTCGCGGGGCTGGTGGCCGCGCTGGTGGCGGTCGGCCCGGCCGACGGCGGCTCGGTCGGAGGGGGCCGGTTCGCGCCCATGCTGGCCGCCGACGGCGTGGCCTTTGCCTGGAAGTGCATCCTGCTGCTGTTCGTGATCGGCGTGGTGGTGCTCTGGTTCGCTTCGAGTCGGGCCGACCTGCCAGCGGGTGATGGCGCGGATGCCGGGGCGGAGGACGGGCGGAGCGACCGTCCGGACGACGGGCCGGAGTTCTTCCTACTGCTGATCTGCGCCACCCTGGGCATGTCGCTGATGGGGTCGGCGGCGAACCTGCTGATGCTTTTTATCGCCGTCGAACTGGCGTCGCTGCCCAGCTACGTGCTGGCGGGGTTCCGCAAGAACAACCGCACGAGCGCCGAGGCGGCGCTGAAGTACGTCCTGTTCGGCGCGGCCGCCAGCGGCGTGATGGTCTGGGGGCTGTCGCTGCTGTACGGCGTGTGCGGGACGCTGAATCTCTACTCGTCGGCCGATCACGGCACGCACGTGGCCGGTGTCGCCGAGCAGGTGTTCCGGCAGTCGCACGCCAGCCCCCTGCTGCTGATCGGGCTGCTGGCACTGGTGGTGGGGCTGGCGTTCAAGATCTCGGCGGTGCCGTTTCACCTCTGGTGCCCGGACGTATTCGAAGGGGCCGCCGTGGAAGTCACGACGTTCCTTTCGGTGGCCAGCAAAGGCGCGGGACTGGTGCTGCTGCTGCGGGTGGCCGTCGCGCTGGGCGAGGCGGCCGGATTCGCTCCGACGACGCCGAACGTCATGCTGGCGTGGGTGCTGGGCCTCATGGGCGTGCTGACGTGCACCGTCGGCAATACGGCGGCGTACGTGCAGACGAATCTCAAGCGGCTGCTGGCGTACAGCTCGATCGCGCACGCCGGGTACATGCTGTGCGTGGTGGCGATGGTGGTCGTGGCGCCGCGCAGCATGGGCGTTGCAGGGGGCACTGCGGCGTCGGCGGCGCTCCTGTTTTACCTCGCGGTCTACCTGTTCATGAATCTCGGCGCGTTTACCGTGGTCGCAATCGTCGGCCGGCAGTCGGGCGAAACGTTGGAGCACTTCAGCGGGCTGGGCCGGCGGTCTCCCGTCCTCGCGATGTGCATGACGCTCTGCTGTTTCAGCCTGATCGGCCTGCCGCCGCTGGCGGGATTCACGGCGAAGTTCAACCTGATGGCGACGCTCGGCTCGGCCGGCGGCTGGTGGTGGGGTCTGGTCGCGGCGATCGCCGTGAACACGCTGCTGAGCCTCTACTACTATGTCCGCGTCATCCGCACCATGTACCTGGAAGACGCCGGCAAACCCCGCCTGACCCGCAGCCCGCTGGGGACGGGGCTGGCGATGGCGTCGGCGGCGATGTTGCTGGCGCTGTTCGTTGGGTCTAACGTCCTGACGCGATGGACCAGCGGCCATGCGGTGCTGCGGCCGTCGGTCTCGGCACCGATGCCGATGCCGGTTCCCGGGGCGGTGGCGGTTGTGGAATCGCCTTAACGTCCGGATCGTTTCCGCTCAACCATGCCCGCACTCGATACGATCGCCGACGTGCTCAACGACCTGCTGGGGGCAGAGTTGGGATCGCTGTTCGCGTCGGCGGTGGCGAGCGGGTCGCACGCCGGGTTGCGCGGGGCGGGGCTGCGGCGGACGATGCAATATGTCGCCGAGGCGGACGCGCGCCGAGCCGGTGACGTTGCGGCGCTGATCGAATCGCTGGGGCTAGAACCCGCACCATCGAGACAGCAGCAGGAACCGGTCGAGTCGTACCTGTCGATCGACTACATCCTGCCCCGGCTGATCGCGGACAAGCAGTGCACGCTGCAGGCGTATCGAGACGCGGTGGCGCAGCTCAGCGAGGTGTCGGAATCAATCGCCGCCCTGCTCCGACGGCACCTTACGGAACACGCGGGGGAGCTTGAGATACTGGCGGGGGATGGGTCGGTGTAGCGCCGCCCGCCCACCAACCCGAAGACTTACCACGAAGTCACGAAGGACACGAAGAGCCACGAAGAGGAGAGGATGACAATCTATTTCCTCGCTTCTTCGTGTTCCTTCGTGCCCTTCGTGCCTTCGTGGTAAGTCTTCAAGCCGGCAGGCGATCGGTCCGGCCGCGTCCGCCAAGGCGGACCCTACTCGAGCTTCACCGTTCCTACCGTGGCCACTTCCTTGGCGCTGGTCAGACGTAGCGTCATCTGCTTCCGCTGCTCGTTCGGGCGGCCGAAGTTGGTGATGACGGTGGCCTGCACGGTGCAGGCACCGGTGAGTTCCTGCTGGCTGGAGCCGTAGAAGTTGGCCTGGATCTTGTATTCGCCGGGCATGGTCTTGCGGAGGAAGTATTCCTCGGGGCCGTAGCCCTGGGTGAAGTCACGGCTCATCGCCCCGCCGATGATGGTGCGGTTGTGGTTGTACATGCAGACTTCGCCGCTGGGTTCGGTGATCCAGAGGTCGATGTCGGTCGCGTCGGCGTCCCAGGTGAGCACGATGCGGACGTCGGAGTCGAGGTTCTTGCGAAGGCGACCGTCGATCGGATTGGGCACCGCGCCCAGGCCGGGCGTCGCGGCGAGACGGGCACTGATGCGGTTGGCCTCCATCAGCGCGATCAGCTCGATGTCTTCGAACCGCTGCCAGTTGCCGGTGATCACCTTGTTGAGCAGGTCGAGCGCCCGGCCGTAGTCGCTGGCGATCTGGCCGGTGGACTGCTTGTCGGCCGGGACGGCCAGGGCGCGATCCGCTCGGGCCGCAAGCGCCAGGGCCAGGTCGCGGAAGCTCTGGGGTTCTTCCGGCCGCAGCCGGCTGACCTTCTCGAACAGGCCGATCGCCAGGTCGAGCTCGTCCAACTGTTGCAGGCGATGGGCGACGATGCGGATGAGCCGGGGGTCTTCGAGCTTCATCTCCAAGACGTCGGTAAGCACGCGGATGCCCTGCTGCCGCTGGCCGACGCGGAGCAAGTGTTCGGCGCAGTCGAAGTAGAACGCGGGGCTCTTGGCGTACTGCTCGCGCTGGGCGAGGTAGACGTCATACGCCTTGTCGGCGGCGACGGCTTTCATCGCGGCGATATAGGGGGTCTTGGGGTCCCAGGCCTTGATGTCGATCCGGCCGGAGACGTCTTGCTCGGATTCGCCGTTCTGGGATTTGGAAAGGGCCATTTGACGCTGAAGGACCTCACGTTGTGCCCGGCCCTGCCCGTTCTGCCCGCCGTTGCCGAACAATGCACCGCCGCCTTCACCGCCGCGCTCGCCTGCGGGCGTTGGGTGCGGTCGTGCGTCGTCGCGCGTCGCCAGGTTGAAGTCGGGGGCGTTATTGCCGTGGGGGTCGCTGCCCGCTCTCGGCCGATCGTTCATCGGCGGACGACCGGGCTGGGCCGACTGAGCGGCCTGAGCCGCCGGACGTGGCTCGGGCGCGTGAACCATAGGCGGCGCCCCCGGGGCCGGTGTCGCAACAGGATCGGCACCTGTTGGGGCAACCGCACCAGGCGGCGGGACCGCACCAGCCGCGACGGCAACTTCGCCTTTGGCCCCGGCCGGCGGCGTGTACTTCAGGTCCTTCGGGTACTTGAACTCCTTCTCCCACCACGCCACGCGCTGGTTCCACTGCTGCAGCACGTGGGCGATCTTCTCCTCCTGCGTCTTCTCCTTGGCGACACGCCGATTCTCGATCTGCTGCGTGAACGCGGCGTAAACCTCCGGGCGGTTCTTCGGCGGGACGATGCCGTACTGCACGTACTGCTCGACGGTTTCGAGCACGAGCAGGCTCGTCGCCGGGGTGACCAGGTTGTACTGCTTGCCGATCGCCAGCAGTTCGTCGCGGCTGCCGTCGCCGGCGAGCGCCAGTTCGTTCACCTTCTGCTGGGCCCAGAACCGGGCGACGAGGGAGCCGTCACTGGCGTCGGCGGATTTGATGGTGAAGGTCCGCCGGCTGGTTTCGGTTTTGCCGTAGCCGTAGACGAACGTCACCTTCGCCTCGTCGGAGAGCAGCCGCCCCGCCGCCGTCACGCGGCCGGCGATCGCCGTGCCCACGCCGGGGGTGATATCGGCGACCTGCTTGGCGTCCGCTTCGATCGCGATGACCGAGAACGTCGGCTGACCGATGGTGCCGATCGCGGCGTCGTCCGCCTGGCGGTTGAGGTTCAGGTACGCCCCGCCGCTCTGCTGGCAGAGCGACCGCAACGCGTTGTGATTGGCCGAGGCATCGGAGCTGACCGCCCAGACCGGGATGTCCACCCGCACCGGCTTCTCGCCGCCGAGGTTGCCGACGCCGTCGGTGAAGAACAGAGCAAAATCATAGTTCGGCGGAAGCTTCTTGGTGGCGACAAGCCCCAGGTCCGACAGGTTCTTCGGGAACGACAGCACACCGAGGTTCGTCGCGCCGTCGTACGTCACCGCTTTGAGTGCAGCGATCGCCTTGGCGGCCTCTTCCTTCGATCCGCCGAACGTCGGTTGCATCAGTTCCAGATCGTTCCGCAAAAGCACGACATCAAAACTCGGGTAGTTGAGCTTGGCGAGGCTCTTTTCGAGCAACGCCAGCTCGCGCGAGAGGTCGGCAGACTTGCGGCTGAGGCTGGCATCCCAGACGACCAGCAGGCGCCGATTGGCCATCGCCGCCGGTTCGAGCCGGGGCATGGCGGGCGTATCGCTCAGCACGAAAAACGCCTGCGACGATGCAGCGGCCCCGGCCTTGCGGCGCTGTTCGAGCTCTTCAACCGTGGTCGGCTCGGCGGTGGGTTTCTGAACCGTCACGCTCGTCGCGGGCACTTCGGGCAGCGTGATCGTCAGCGTCTCCACCGCCTTGGCGTCTTTAAGGGATTCCTTGAGGAAGAAGCCGCGGTCCACCTGCTGGAACGGTCTGTTGGCGTACGTTCCGCCGCGAACGGTCGGCTCTTCGGTCGCGCCTTCGACGGCGATCGTCAGGTCGAACTGTTCGAGCTTGTCGCCCAGTCCCAGCGGCAGCGACAAAGCCGCCCCTTTGCGGCCTTCGGTCGGGATGAGGTCGGCAACATAGCTCACCTTGACCGTTCGCGTGCCGTTGGCGGGGATCGGGTAGAGCCGGGTGCGGAAGTTGTTGCCGATGACGTGCTCGACCAGGCCTGGGTCGACGGTCTTGCGCATCTCCGTTTCGTAGATGACGCGGGCCTGCTGCTTCTCGACGGCGACGCCGTCGACCATCACGCCGTTCACATCCAGCCCGTAGCCGGAGATGGTCGCTCCATCGGGCAGCGGGAAGGTGAGTTCGCCGCCCAGCACGCGATCCTGCGTGTTTTTGAAGGTCAGCGTGACGATCGCCTCGGCGAGCGGGCCGCGGACGATGGCATGGACGTCGGCCCGGGCCAGTGAAACACCGGCGACGGGCTTACCGTCGGCATCAAGGATCGCCGGCGCCCGCAGCGATGCCGGCCGGGTCGCCGGTTCGGCCACGCCGGGCTTGCCGTCCGGTTGCTTCGGCGGTTGCTGCCCGGAACTGACCAGGGAAAGAGCGGCGACAAGAGAGATACCGATCGGAGCGGCGCGGAATCGCATGGCGAAACCTCCCAACAGGTGAAGAAGACAGACACAGACCTCCCCACATTGACGAACGACGCGGAGAAAAGTTTCGGCGCACTGATTTTGGGGGACGGACATTCTTGTCTGTCTCGGGCTGTTCTGGTGGGGCAGGCATTCTTGCCTGTCTCGGACGGATGTACTCGTCCGTCCGAAACCGCTATCGCCTTTCCAAAGAGCTTCGGCCCCGGCGTACCGGGTCCGAGGCAGACAAGAATGTCTGCCCCACCGCCAGAGACCAGTCAGGCTTCGCCTTCGACCGGTCGCCGTTCGAGTACTTCTTTCGGACACAAGCGAAAGACAAGAATGTCCGTCCCCCCTAAGCTTGTGCCAACCGCATGACGCACACCAACCGCCTGGCCAAAGAGACGTCTCCTTACCTCCTCCAGCACCAGCACAACCCCGTGGACTGGTATCCCTGGGGCGAAGAAGCCTTCGAGCGCGCCCGCCGCGAGAACAAGCCCATCTTTCTGTCGGTCGGGTACAGCACCTGCTACTGGTGCCACGTGATGGAGCGGCAATGTTTTGAGGTCGAACCGATCGCCGCCCTGATGAGCCGGCTGTTTGTCTGCATCAAGGTCGACCGCGAAGAACGCCCCGACGTCGATCAGCTTTACATGTCGGCGATCCAGATCATCAGCCGTCAGGGCGGCTGGCCGATGAGCGTCTGGCTGACGCCCGACCGCCGGCCGTTCTACGGCGGCACCTACTACCCGCCGACGGACATGCAGGGCCGCCCCGGCTTCCCGCGCGTCTGCAATGCGATCGACGACGCCTGGCGGAACCGGTCCGGCGAAGTTACCGAAAGTGCCGATCAGATCGCCTCGATGCTCCAGCGGCTGGCCCGGCCCTCGACGCCTAACGAGACACTGCGGATTGAGCCGGCGTTCATCGGGTCGCTCGTCGATCGGTCGGTCGCCGACTACGAACCCCACTTCGGCGGGTTCGGCCACGCCCCCAAGTTCCCCCGGCAGACGGCGCTGGAACTGCTGCTGACGTATCTGCACAGCGATCTGGATGAAAAGGAGACCGGCGGCCGTACACCCAAAGCAAAGGTCCGAGCGATGCTGCTGCACACGCTCGACGCCATGATGCACGGCGGCATCCGCGACCACCTCGGCGGCGGCTTCCACCGCTACAGCACCGACGCCAAGTGGCTCGTCCCCCACTTCGAGATCATGCTGTACGACAACGCGATGCTACTCGTCTGCTACGCCGAGGCGTACCGCTTGACCGGCGACGCCCGCTACGCCCAGGTCTCGCGCGACATCGCCGACTTCGTGCTGCGGGAAATGACCAGCCCCGAGGGCGCGTTCTACACGGCGTTCGACGCCGAGGTGGATCACCAGGAAGGGTTGAACTACCTCTGGACGCCGGCCGAGGTGGAAGCGGTGCTGGGGCCGGACGACGCCCGACGGTTTAACCGCGTCTACGGCCTCGACCGTGGACCCAACTTCGCCGACCCGCATCACGGATCAGGCGTCGCCGACAAGAACATCCTGTTCGTCGCCGAGCCGAACGTGCCGGGGGCGACGTCCGCTTTGCTGGACGCCGAGCTACAAGCGATGCGGCTGAAGCTGCGGGAGCACCGCGCGACCCGCAAACAGCCGCTATTGGATACCAAGGTGCTGACGAGTTGGAACGCGCTAATGATTCGGGGACTCGCCGTCGCCGGCCGGGTGCTCGAGGAATCGCGGTACACCGACGCAGCGGCCAAAGCGGCGACACACCTGCTGTCCTATCACGCGACGGACGATGGCGGGCTCTATCGCACCAGCCGCGACGGCGTGAAGAAGTACCGAGCGTTCCTCGACGACTACGCCTTCCTCGCCTGGGCCCTGACCGACCTGGCCGTCGCAACACAGGACCCCAGGTGGACGACCGAAGCCAAACGCCTGGTCGACGTGATGACCGATCGCTTCGGCGACGAGGTGACCGGCGGGTTCTACTTCACTGACCGCCTGGCCGATGACCTGTTCATCCGCCAGAAGACCGCCCAGGACAGCCCCCTGCCCAGCGGCAACGCTGCCGCCGCGATGGCGCTGACGGCCCTGAGCATGACATTCCCGAGCCTGACCGATGCCGCCCAGCGGACGATCGCCGTCTTCAGCCAGGGCGTCGTCGAGCACGGCGAGGCGATGGGCTCGATGGTGCAGGCGGCGTTGCTGTCGCTGCTGAAGGACGGCCCGTTCGCGATCAACGCCGAAGTGGTGGACGATACGCCGCCAGCACCGACGACCCAAAGCCTGGTGGAGGCGGCACGGGACGCGGTCGCCACGACGGCGGCCTGGACGTCGGCGAAGGAGTTGCGGGTCGAGATGACGATCCGCGACGGCTGGCATGTCAACGCCGGCGTAGTGCCCGCGGGCAGCGGCCTGATCCCGACAACCCTCGTCGTCGAACCGACGGCGCTCGTCGCGGGCATCGGCTATCCCCCGGGAGAGCCGTTTCAGCCCGACCCGAGCCTGCCCGAAGTGAGGGTCTACGGCGGGCGGACTGAGATCATCGTCCATTGGCACGACGCGCCGCCCGATCCGGCGCAGGTGCGCGTCAGACTGTCATATCAGCCTTGTAATGCGTCGGCGTGTCTGCCCCCGGTCACGGCGGTCCTCACGCCCGAAGGCGGACGGAAGTGACTTCAGTTCCTACTGGGCGTAGACCTTGTGTCGCGGCCGGCCGCGGAGAATCTCTTCCTTGCCCCAGTTGGTGACGGCTTTGAACGCGTCGCTGTGAATAAAGGCGGTGAAGTCTTCCATTCGGGCGAACTGGCTGACAATCAGGTAGGTGCCCTTTTGCTGCACGTCTTCATAGAGGTGCGATTCCTGATGGCCCGGCACGCCCTTAAGCGCCTCGAGCACGCGGATGAAGGCGTCGACAAAGATCTGCTCTTTGCCGGGAAGAACGTCGTACTGCATGCCGATGGTCGTCATTGACCACAGGGTCCACGCGGTCTGTCGGTCCGTCAAGCATACCGAGCGCGACAAACGATCAAGCTGACAAGAATCATCCGTCGAGCGTGCCGTGGGATGTGATGTCGGGCGAGGCGAAGGAGGAGGAATTGAAGAACGAAGGAACGAAAAACCAGGACATAAAAAAACTTCCGGAGGGGTGGCTCCTAGACCGCCTCCGGAAGTGCGCCACGGCTTAGAAGCCGCTTAGTCTGTTGGCGAAATGAGAGAATCTCTCCGCTCCGCCGATGGGCAAACTATAGCGGTGCGGGCGACCCCTGTCAACGAAACAATACGCCGGATTGGACGACTACTGGTTGAACTTAAACATAATAATGATATGGATTTACGACGGTTTTAGCCGAGCCGATTTCGGGTCGGCTCGCCCCGCCGGCTTGGTCGGTTAACCCGTCCGTGATAGAACAGCAAAGCACGCTTGAAAACGCCACGACGGCGCCCGCGTCCCGTGTGGCGGACGTCGGTTCACACAACGATCGCGCACCGCCCACAGCACGTTTGCCATGCCCCCAGTTCAGGTCGTCATCGGGATCGTCGTTGAACGGGGACGGGTGCTCATCACCCGCCGCCACGACGACGGCCGCCATCTCGCCGGCTTCTGGGAGTTCCCCGGCGGAAAGGTAGAGCCGGGCGAATCGCTCGAAGACGCCCTTCGCCGGGAGCTGGCCGAAGAACTCGATATCAAAGTCAGCGTGCGAAGTACGCTGCAGGCGTCGACGCACGACTATCCATCGGCGACCGTCGTTCTTCATCCCTTCATCTGCGATCTGAGCGCCGGCGACCCCAAGCCCTTGGCATCGCAGGAGTTTCGATGGGTGACGCTGACGGAGCTGCCCGACTACCAGTTCCCCCCCGCCAATGCAGCCTGGCTGAAATCCCTCGCGGACCACCTCCCGCAAGCCACGACCTGAAGACACCGCCCGGCGAATGCCACCCCACGCCCGCCGGCAAGCCGCCAACGCCACATTGATTTCGGTCGCGAGAGTTCGTAAGCTTTCGGTCGACAATGCAGGGCGATTAGCTCAGTTGGTTAGAGCGCACGGATCACACCCGTGAGGTCACAGGTTCGAGTCCTGTACCGCCCATTTAACACATGTCTAGCCGAAACGCTGGGTTAGCGTTTCCTGCCGGAAGGCAGTGCGGCAGACGGATCAGTGGTGCGCGCACCACCTTTTCCGGAGCCGCAGCGATGCCGAAGCTTTCCTCTCATATTCCCAAGTATTCCCGCCACCAGCGTGGCCAAGCCTTCGTCAAAGTCGACGGACGACAGATTTGGCTTGGACGGTACGGTGACCCGGCCAGTCGAGAGAAGTACGACCGATTCGTCGCCCAGTGGCTGGCCAACGGGCGGGTGCTTTTACCGCTGGTGGCACCCGCTCCGACTTCGACCGTGCGAAACCTTCTGGTCCCCTACTGGTCCTGGGCCAAGGAGCGGTACACGGCCGCGGAGGTCGATACGATTCGGGCGGCACTGAACGTCGTCGAACGCCTCTACGGTTCGACGCCAGCACTGCAGTTCGGGCCCAACGCTCTGCGGACCGTTCGGAGCGAAATGATCCGGTCAGGATGGACTCGCCGGCACATCAATCGGCAGGTCAGTCGCGTCCGCGCCCTGTTCCGCTGGGCCGCCTCGCACGAGATGCTTCCGGAAACCGTGTGCGGTCAACTACGCACAGTAGAACCACTGCGCCGCGGGGAGGCGCCGTAGCGGCCCAGGGTTAAGCCCGTCCCCCGACGCCTGATCCGCGCCGTCCGTCGCCGCCTGCCTCAACAGGTTCGCGCATTGATTGATCTCCAACTGCTCACCGCTGCCCGGGCCGACGAACTGGTGAGGCTCCGCGCCGTTGACATCGATCGAGACATGCCGGTCTGGGTCTTCCATCCCCAGTCGCACAAAACCGCACACCACGGAAAGGAACGCAGGATCTACTTCGGTCCAAAGGCGCAGGCGATCCTGAAGGTTTTCATGAACGGCGATCGCCCTGCCGACGCCTGTCTCTTTTCGCCACGCGAGGCGGAAGCCGCTCGGCATGCCCGCGCCCGAGTTCATCGCCGTCCGGGACAGAAGCCGAACCGGAAAAAGTCTGGACGTACGGTGGGGAATCATTACAGCACGGCGACCTACCGCCGTGCCATCCATCGTGCGCTGACGTCAGCTATGTCAGCGGCGCACTCCTTGATGTTGCCTGTCGCCAGATCGTACAGATACCAGCGCGTCTCGCCGGTCTCTTCGACCCATTGCAGCGGCTCGCCGCCGGGGGTGAACAGTGTCGGCTGCGCCGCATCTGCGCTCGGCGGGCCAGGCAGCGCGTAGCAGAAGAAGACCGCCCGCGAATTCGGTCTGGGGTGCGACCGACCGCTGAACGCGCGGTGCGGCATCGCCTCCAGCTTCTCCTCCAGGCCCGGGTGCTCGGCGACCAGCTTGAGATACTCCAGGTGCAGCTTCTCTTCGTCCGTCGGCGTGCCTTCGTATTCCTTGTTGAAATCCTTCAACGCCTCGTAGTCATCGTCGGGGGTCAGTAGCTTGCGCCCTTCGATGCCGAACGTCTTACTGATCCTCAGCGTCTTGTGCGTCACCCGGCTGTAAAGGGTGAGCAGTTCGTTCAGTTCGTCCGGCGGGAGGAAGTTCCAATAGACGACGTTGCCGCGGATCGACGATTGGTCGGGGTCGTCGGCAAGCAGGAGCGATTCGATTTCGGGGTTCATCCGGCGGTCCACGCGGCCGATCCGCTGCATCAGCCGCACCGGGTTCCAGTGCAGGTCGTAGTTGATCAACCGGGTGGCGTCCTGGAGGTTCAGGCCTTCGGAGAGGACGTCGGTGGAGATCAGGACGCGCGTTTCGGGCATGCCGGAGGCCGCGAGTTCGCCTGAAGAGGAGCCGTTGTAGTACGGCGAGAACTGCCGGATGACGTCGCCACGGTCGGCGCGGGTGGAGCCGTCGATCTCGGCGACGCCGGTGATGCCGGCAGCGGCGAGTTGTGCTTCAAGGTAACGGGCGGTGTCGGTGAACTCGGTGAAGATCAGCACCTTGTGGTGCTTGAGGACCGAATCGGTCTTGAGGAGCCTGATGAGGGCCTTGAGCTTGTCGTCGTTCGCCGGCTCGAACCGGTCCAGCTCCTTCAGAAAATCGGCAACGGTTTCCAGGTCGTCGCGGGTCTCATCGAGCATCTTGGCGACGTTGTACTCGGAACGACGGAGTTTTTTCGCCTCGGCCTCTTCGATCATCTCCACCGGCACGAGATCTTCTGATTCGTCGGCGTCGGGGTCGTCGAAAAGCGTCGGATCGCGCTCGACCCGGCCGACCAGTTCGGCGTGGCGGGACTTGAAGCGGTCCAGGTGCTGGCGTTCCTCGCGGGTTTCGGTATGAACCTCGGCGAACGCCAGCAGCTTGAGTAGGAGCAGCCGACACGAACGGCGGAAGGCCTCGGCGGAGCTTTCGAACCGCTTCAGGAAGCTGGTACGAATGAGGCCGACGATCTGCATCTGCCGGCCCTTGGTGGCACCAGGGAACAGTTCATCACCGACGACGATTTCCTTGCCGGGCTGGGCTGGGTAGCCCATGGGGTTGTAGATCGCGAGACTGAAGAGGGGCTTTTCCTTCTTAAACGCGGTCTCGACCATTCCCAGCAACCGCCCGTAGGTCTTGCGGAGATGATAGTCGGCGACGCGCGGCGCTTCGCGAACGGGGAAGATCGCCTGGCGGCCACCCTGGGCGATCTGGCTTTCCTTCACATAGCTACGGCTGCGCTGGACGACGATCCGGCGGAAAAGCCGATCGTCGGAGAGAACACGTTCGGCCTCGACGAGATCGGTTGCTGGTGTTTCACCAGTCGGGGCGGGTCCGCCGGCGGAGGCGTAGACGAGCTGCTCCAGGTCCTTCTCCATCTTGCGGAAGTGGCCGGGCAGGGAGTGAACGCCGAGGGTGGGATCGCGATGCTGGAAATAGTCGGGGATCTTGCGCGAGAACAGTTCGATCATGTGCTGCAGATCGATGAGCCGGTTGTTCACCGGCGTCGCGGTGAGCAGGAACATCTGCTTGTTGTCGCAGATGTCGAACAGCTTGCGGTATCGAGAGGGCTTGCGCTCCCCTTCGCCAGCGATGCCGGGATTGCGGAAGTGGTGGGCCTCATCGATGACAAAAGTATCGGCCTCGGCGGCGATCTGGCGGAATTCGGCGGGGAAGTCGCGGTCGGCCGATGCGCCGCGGATGAGATCAGTGTGGTTGTAGATCGTCAGGCGAGAACCGAACACGCCGCCCAGGTCGGGGAGGTATCGCTTGATCGCCGCTTCCCAGACCGGCTTGCGGGCGGCCTTGGGGACGAGAAGACAGACGTTCTTGCGTTCGTGGACGACGAGCCGCTCGATGAGCATCAGGCCCATGAACGTTTTACCCAGACCGACACCATCGCAGAGAAACGCGCCGCCGAAGCGCTCGGCAATCTTGACGAGGTGGTGGTAGCCGTCGCGCTGGTAGCGATCGAGCAGCGGATAGACGCGGGAGCGGCGCGGGCCGGCGCCAGTCTCCCATTCGGTCTCGGTCAGGCTGTGGCCGAGGAACAGTTCCTGCAGGCTCTTGGCGTAAATCTGGAATGGCGTAAATGGCTCGATGTGCCGGTCGATCACGCGGAGCAGGTCGGCGGTGATGTCCTCCGCTTCCTCCCAGTGGCGGTCGAACCACGTTGCAATCTCTGCCGCCTGCGGACCGGTGTGACGGACGTTCAGTTCGACGTTTTGGGTCAGACCCAGCAGTGTGAAGTTTGACGAGCCAACCAGCGCGGTCGCGTCGCCGGTGTCGCCACGGGCGATATACGCCTTGGCGTGGAACTTGGCCTTGCGATAGACGCGGGCCTGGAAACGGCCGGCGCGCATGGCCTCGACGATAGCATTGATGCCGTCGAGGAAGTCGTTGCGGCGTTTTTCGTCTTCGATGCTGCCGTCGAGTTCCCGGGTGATGCGGGACAGGATGCGGTCAAAGTCTCGCTTGGTGCGGGCAGTGACCTGATCGCCCAGCAGCACCCGGAATCGCTTGACGCCGGTCCAGTCGTCGCGAAGCGCGAGTATGCCACCAATCTCGAAGTGGCCGGTGGCGACGTCAAGTTCGACAGCGGCGCGAGACCAGCGGCGGACGAGGTCAGCGACTTTGTAGTCGGGAGCGGCGTTATCGACGATGAACGGTTCAGCGTACTTCGGCTCAGATGACATGACTTCCCCTTCTCCAGGCGTGACTATAACCGGTACTGTGGAACTAAATCCACGTTCGTGATTTTCTATATCAATGTGGAGTGGCGTCTCCGTCCTCCGACGACCACTACCGCGTCGGCAGCTTCTCCCACGCGTTGGCTACGATGGCGTCTAGACTCCCGGAACTCTGCGCAAGTGTGTACCCCTGGCGGCCGTGCTTCTCGAAAACGCCGACCTGACTAAGCCACGCCAGGCACATGTAGTGGCGGTAGGTCGGTACTTCGTCGCCGGTGGCTGCATCGATCAGAGGGAGGAGTTGATCGGTGGTAAAACGTCCGGTTTCGGCGAATTCCGGAGAGGTCGCCAGCGATTCAATACGGCGAACAAGCAGCTCAAGGGCATCCTTCGGGCAACGGTGTTCGTAAGTGGCGCGATCCGATTTTGACCAGCCCACTTTGACGAGAGTATCGCCTGACCGCTTGAATCGAGGATAGCCAGCCGCACGACCGCGAAGCCGGGAGGTCGCCGGGCGATCGGATGGCTGTACTGCTCCCCGCTCCTCCACAACTGTCTTGGAACGGTTTGCCGTCGAATGGCTTGTTGACGGAGATGCGTTCGCAGTCACGAAGCCGTTACCAGAGCCGGACTTCGACAGGTCAGGAGGCGAAGTATTGACGCCCGGGTCCAGCCCGGCAGCCCGGGCCAACGCAACCAGTCGCTGCGCTATTTCGAGCAACCGTGCGGCGCGAGTGTAGTCGCGAGCGACAGCCGCTTCCGCGGCTAGAGCGGCCAAGGCCTTTTCCGCAACCTCGACGACTTCCATGGCACGGCGATCTTCAGGCTCCACGTCCATGGGCAGATCTTACGCCGTATCCATTTAAGATTCAATAGTTATTTTAAGCATAGTTTAGAGATGGGCGGGGTCTCCCGTGCGAGTTCAAGAGAGACGCCGCCGGGGCGCGTCGCTCGGCCCCTTACTTCGGATCATTTTGCAGAATGACCGCGCGGTGGCATTTTAGTTCTGATGGGCGCGCACGTACCGGTTCCCTGCTCCGTTTTGAAGAACGGAGAGACCGCTGTCCCGGCGAGGGGGTCATCGGTTGCCTGATTCAGGTGCCGTCATTGTGATCACCGGCTCGACGCCGGCGGATTCGTTGCCGCCGGGGGATTTATCACCGATCGCCGCCTGAACCGAGGCATACCGGGGCCTGACGCCGAAGGTCGTCAAGTCAGTCAGTGAGAACGAGAACGGCGACAGTTTTTTCCTGGGGAACCCGCCTCCCCCAGCCCAGGTCGCCGGATAGGGTCAAAAACGCAGATTTGGTCACCGTCTCCCCTTCCAGGTTTCGGCCAGCCCCCGAATTTTCCCCCGCTTTTTGCTGTTGAAGGTTCCTCCAACGCGGGGCTAGATTTTGCCCTCGACGATGGTGCCGAATCGGCCACCGTGCTGATCGCCATCGTGTTTCTACCGGATGCCAATTCGGCATCGAGAGGCTATTATGGGCAATGCCAAGCCCAATTTCGTGGTCCTGGTTCTGCTGGGCTGTTTCGCTTCCAGCGTGTCGGCGGAAAAACTGTCGTATCGCGAGTTCTGCGGTCCCGTGCGGGATCAAGGCGACAGCAACGCGTGTGTGGCCTTCGCCACGATCGCGGCGATGGAAATCACGTACAAGCGCGAAACGGGCCGAGACCTCGACCTGTCGGAGCAGGATCTGCTGAACAAGTCGGGCCACAATCTGGGCGTGCTCGACACGCCCAACGCGGCGCAAATCGCCCTCGCCACGGTTGTGAAGTTCGGTGTCTGTGAAGAGGAAAAGATGCCGTGGCGCGACAAAGATCTGGCCAAGCGCGCGAAGTTAAACGACGTTTTCAGGGCCGTACCGCTGACCGCCGGGGTGCCGCTGACCGGCGGACCGATCGCCAACGTCGCTTCGCTCAAGACGGCTCTGAAAAAAGGGCCTGTGATCGTGCATCTGAATGCCGATCCGCTTCAAGGCGTCAAGACCGATAGGGTCATCGTTTCGAGGGGACGGCCGAATCACGCAGTCGTCCTGACTGGCTACGACGACGACCGGCAAGCCTTCGAAGTACGGAACTCGTGGGCAGAAGACTGGGGTGTAGGTGGCTACGGCTTCGTGAGCTACAAGAGCGATTTCTGGGGGGCGTGCGGGTTCGTGCCGAAGAGCGTGACGATCGCGTACGCGCCCCGACCGAAGGAAGGGGTCGAGGGAGTCCTCAAAACGGGCGGCGAGATCGTCGATGCCGTCGGCAAAAAGGGCGGCCAAGTCGTCCAAGCCGGCCAAGACGGGGCAAAAGCCGTTGCGAAGGGTGGAGAACGGGTGATCGAGGTCGTCGGCGACACTGCTGAGAAGCTCAGGAAAGACGCCGTAGAAGCGATGGCGCGGCTGCGAGAGGCCGAAGAACGCGAGCGGCGAAAGCGTGAAGAGCGCGAGCGGCGAGAGGAGGAAGCGAGGCGGCGAAAGCTGGAGGAAAATGCACGCCGAGTGGTGGAAACTGCAAAGAAATTCTTTGGCGGCAAGAAGTAACGGCGACCGAAACGTAGAGGCCTCAGGCAGTTACCGCAGCCTGAGGCCTCTACGTTTGCCAGGCTGATTATGATTACTGAGCGCTGGATAAGTTTAGCGCGAGTTCCGCGCCTTCGAAGCACGAGCGGAGCAACGCCTGATTGCCGCCTACGTCGTCCAAGTGTCGCTTGGCCTCGGCGTGAAGTTTCTCCAACTCCCCAATCGTGTGGTTCGCCATCCGGTGGTACTTCGTCAGGCTCCATACGCCTTCCACCGCATTGAGCTGCGGCGCGTACGTCGGCAGATAGTGCAACCTCAAACGCGGGTACTCCGCCGCCAGTTCCTTCACGATCGGCGACTTGTGTGCCGAAAGATTGTCCCAGACCACATCGATCGTTTTCTCGGGGTACTCGACAAGCACGCGGTGCAGGAACGCCGCCGCCTGCTCGCCGCGGACGTAGCTGTCGGGATGGAAGTCGCACACAAGATCGATCTTCGCCGTGGCGGCGTGCAAGACCACGGCCCCCAGCACGCTGACTTTCTGCTGCCGCCGATTGCGGTAGGCGACGACCGGCGTCTGAGCGATCGGGGCCCAAGTCTTCTTGACGTTCGGCGTCATCATGAAGCCGACCTCGTCGGCCATCAGAATCACTCCGCCGGACTCGATACTTTTTTTAGAAGTTCCGGCCAGAGCTCCGACCGCCAGGCGGCCACCTTCACCGGGTCGTGCTCGCGTGCCCGACGTTGGGGCTTCTGATGGGAAAAGCCCATGTCTTTCAGCATGACGCCGATGTGGTCGTGGTGGTACTTCACCTGGAACTCACGCTCGATCAGGTCGGCAATCAGCTGTTGGGTCCAGAGATACTTGTCGAATCCGCACTCCCTGGGCGTCTTGAGCAGCAACCCGGCAAGAGTCTTACGCTGGGCCTCATTCAGCCGCGACGGGCGTCCGGGTGGTTTGCGCGACACCAGTGCGTCACGGCCGCCCTTGCGGTATGCCCGCCGCCAGGCTCGGACGGTCTGGTCGTCGACCCGAAGGTCTTTGGCGATTTCGGCCGGCTCGCGATCCTGCTCGAACATGTTGGCCGCGATGCTCCGGACCCGATCCCACTCCTGGCGTGTTCCATTCTTTCGCATGGCGCGGATTTACCATCGGTCCGCGGAGGGCGCAAGGGGGTGCGCGTTATGAAAATCTAGCGGTCAGTAGCCGCCCGCAATTCGTGGCCGAGGAACGCCCCCGCGACTACGACCGAGTCGGGCTGGCGAAAGCTCAACGGCAGTGCGACCCTAAAGGCCGTGATCGACGGCATCGTGCACGTCGACGGAGTACGAAATGGCGCTTGAGTTGCCGGGTCCATCCACAGATCCTGTTATCATCTCTCAAAGCCGAGCACGTCGCCGGGCGATCTACTCGGAAAGTCGTCCACTGTGAATCCAGAACCTCAGACGTTCAGGTTCTCCGCATCCTCAAAAAATCGCCAGCAGGAGGTTGCGGACCGTATTGGACCCACTGGGATCTCGCGTTCATTACCTCGATTGACTCGAGATTGAACAAGCCGGCTAAAGTCGCGTTGAACGGCACCTGTGTCCCTATCGGGAAGAGCTTATCCTCTAGCGATTTGACAAGGCTCGCCAATGCGGCGCTCGGATCGTTGATACGGACTCCAGCCAGATCAAACCCCTCACGGGAAAACGCCTTCATAACTTCATCCCAAGCCTGCAAGAGAGACCAGTCCCTCGAAGGCTCCTCTGCAGCCGAGAAAATCCCAAGGGACGCCAGAAGTTTTGCACATGACGGGAATCCGACACGACACAAGGCCTCACTTCGCCCAAGACTATCGTTGAAGCTATTGAGCGCTGTCCTAGCTGCCAGCCAACTTAGAACTGGAGCCTCTGTCAAAAAAACGACATTACCGACAACCTTGAACTTTAGCGCGATCCGTTCAGTGAGAACATTCTCAATCTGATTCCTTTCCCTGACGCGATACCACTTGGCTTCAAGCGTACTGTCAGAATACGCCACATCTAGGCTCGTACGTGGAAATACATCATTCGGGTAGTTCGGCCAAACAACGCTACAGACCTCATTCTGACTCAGATAGACCTCTGACCATCGTCCACTAGGCCAGAACAGCGAAATACTCAGATCGTTATCGATACGCCTAGCACTCGCGACCCCATAGTCCAGTCCACATTGAATCCTGAGTGAAAACAATTGCGATTGTCGCCAGCCCTCTGCAGACACAGAATCGACACGATCGCGAGGTTGGTAAGCCATGGAAGACCTCATTGTCCTCTCAACCGAATTCAACTCGGTTTGAACTCGATCTTCAGTATCACGAACCACGTCCTCAACAACGAGTATGTGATCAAGCACTACCTAAGATTCAGCTCAAGTCTATTGAGCCGCAATGGGTGCTTTCCTATAAACTGACAAGTACCAGCCTAGTATCTTAAGATGGCCACGAAGCCAATCGCGATATTCCGAGCGGCAGAACAACCACCCGGCGACTTTGCGCTCCAAGAGAACCAGGCGGCTCGGGATGGCGGACGCTTTCTTCAGTTCAAACACTGCATCGACTACCGAAGAACTGGCTTGCAAAAGAGTTTCTGCGAAGCGAAGGTCGAGATCAATCTGGAGACTACAGACATCTTTGACGATCGCATTCCATCCGCTCCTCCAATCGCCGGGATTGTTGGGAGGCAATAGCGCTTCAGTAAGGCCCTTAGGGGGATCGGATAAAAGCGGTGCGTCAACGGGTGCAAACAGGCAGGGACTTTCCAGGCGTAGGCCAGCTACAATGGCAACACTCCCCTCATTAATCGTCCTCAAAGCCGCCCTGCCTTGCTTTCTATACTCTTTTCCACATTCATCCAATTTCTGAACAGTAGAAACCTTGCATCCCACAAGACATAGGGCTTGCCTGGCAACTAATGTTTGATTAAGCATAACAGCCTCCCAAGTCATGTCAGCGGCATTTATCCACTCAGTGGAAACAATTCTAATACCTCCCAGCCCGTCCCACTTCGGATCATGCTCCTTCGTAACCTGCAGTAGTTCGAACTCCACCATAAACACTCCGAAAATAGGTCCATCTGAATCAGCGCACCGGAACTGTCGCAGGAGCAGATGTTGCCGAACTTGGCGATCGAACAACCATACCAAGCGTGCAGCTGGAGAACTGCTTTTCTGGCGACATCACGCGATGAATAATATCCTTCAAGTCACCCACCGCAATCTCAGGCACCTCTCGAAGATCCCCGGACAAGACAAGCCCCACCGGGACAAAATCTCTCGTCCAATCATAGTCCTGGACAAGTGCAATCGCAACATTTGCGGGTTTACTCTCATCGGGCGACGGAACATAGAAGATCAGGGACAGCTGCTTGGCATTGCGTGCCAATATCGAAGTAGAAACTCCACTGTTCACGGGAAGCAGCCCGGCTGCGAGCACCCGAAGCTGGGCTTCGGCCGGTAACTGCGAACTAGGCTGCGAAGCTGGCGAAATGTCGGGGGGCCTCCGCTCAAGAATGATCTCGATACATGCCCAAGGCCGCGCACTCGATTCGGAGCCTGTCCCCCGAAGCGTCACTCGCGTCAAGGAGTTTGTCATGAGAATTGCGAGAAGAAAAAGCGAAATGCCGCAAAGCATGTCGACGAAGGTGGTCACGCGAGTCGACTTCATGAGCTTGATCCTCCTCAGTCCATCACAAACTAGGGCTATTCGGCCTTTGGAACGATTAACTGAAAGCCTCTTTGCAACTGAACCAACCCCGTCTCCTTAGTGGAATTGGTAGCGGCCCGCTCGCCTACTCGCGGATCGAGCACCACGATGCTTGGCTTTGGATTGACAACATGTAGCAGGGCATCTATGAAGTATGGACCGTATTTATTCTCTGCTTCTGCTTTCCCAGTCGGCGATGAGTCGCCCAACTCTCCAACGACAGCATCCAATCTAATCGTTGCATCTTTTGGACTTCCCATATCCAGCCCGACCGGCTTGCCGTCGTCGGCCGTAAAGTCATACCAAATAAGTGGCCTGCCAAACACGGTACTGGGGTGAGTTATCTGCAAATAAAGAAGAGCGTTGGATCGCGACGCCTGGATGGCTGTCTGGACGGCCTCGCTACTGTGGGTCCATGGATCCAAAGCGGCATTTGAGGGAACCGTACGCTGTCGCGCGATCTGATTAAGCCGCTCGATCAAGGCAGCCTGATCAAAGAATCCCTCCTGAAAAGAAAGCGGGCCCGAGTTAGTGGCTCTGAAAATATCAACCCCCGCACTGGCGACGATCGTGTCATCAAACGACACAAACTTATCAACTGAGGCCCTTATTGCCGAACCGCTGAATGAACGCTTCGCCAACTCTACCTCCTGGAGCATGGTGCGAATTGATTCGTTAATCGTGGGCTGGCCACCCTTTAAGCTTCCGAAAATGCCGCGACTCATTGCGTCTGCCGCTCTGCCCAGTGGTGGATTGGATGGATGCTGATGATCTTGCCGTTCAGCAAAACAACGCTGCACGAACTGCGCCGCAGCTTCGCGATTCTCGGGACTTGGTATCTTCCCTACTGCCGGCGACGCAGGGATAACTACAACTGCAAACTCTTCTTCTGGAAGCTTTGTGCGAATGCGAATTTGCTGTTTCCTGGGCGCTGCTTCAGTTCTCGGCAAGTCGTCTATCGGCCTTCCCGCTTGATCAAACCTAGCGATGACAACATCGGTCGGTCGGGTAGCCGCTTTCGCTTGCTTGCCTCGTCTATGCAGCTCTACCATGTAGTCCCGCCTATCGCCATCCGGAACGTAGACAACTACGAGACCCGCCTCCGTTCGTCCTCTACTGGCGCTTGTGCAGCTTATACTGCTACAGGCAGCGACAAGCAGGAAGAAGAGGATATTAAAAAACGCATCTACGAATGAGGTTCGGCTCATGGCAACCGTCCGGCAAGAGAGGTTCGATTCTCAGGGACTCGTTGGATTCGAGGTCGGAGGACGTAGATTTGGGAAATTGGTATCGATATAATCTCGTAGCTCGGCAGCTGCGATGAGGCTAAAAAAGTATGCTAGACGCCGACCATCGTTAGCTGGATCTTCCTTGGAGGCGAAGTACGACAAGCTACTGCTTGTGCCGGGCGGCAAGCAGTGTCCGTTAAACGCAAGGACATTAGCGAGCAACTGCGCAACCGCAGTACTCTGCGTCGGCCCGCAAAGCTTAGCGAAGCGAGCCGCAAACAAGAGCTGGTAAGTACTGTGCATGTTACTCATATTTACCGGCCGCTTGAGATTGAGCAGAATTTGATTCAACATGTCGTTTGCCGCAGTTGCTCCTGTGGTCGACGGATTTGTTGTCGGCAACTGCCAGAGCTTGATAATATTGGGATGAAGACCATTCTTGTTCAAGGCAATGAGGGTAGCGCCCCAATATGCGCCCTCGGCATAGGTTGAACTCTGTGGCTTGTCTGTGCAGTTCGCTAGAAGGTGGACGTAAAGTGATGAGCATGCACGATTTATACTAGCGTCGCCACTCGACCGAAAGGTGGCGAGCATCCAAAGGAGCTCTGATTGCAGGCTCCTGTCACTGCCGGTAAATCGCGAAGTGGACGACGTATCCCAGTTGCTGAAGTTGTTCGTCCATCCCCCCAGCGCGTTGAGGCACCTCGATAGCTCGTCGGATATCAGTACTTTTAATTGGGGGGGGCATGTTCGGCCTAGCCGATGGGAGAGTTCCGATAGAATGTACATCGCATAACAGTAATCGTAGAGTTGAGCATATGAACCCGTAGTACTTACGGCAGGGTCGAACTGTCTCTTAAGCACTGCCTTTATCCTGCTACAATCTTTCTCCTGCAAAGTTGCCGAGTTTGCGAGGATCGCCGGAAGCGTGGGATCGGCGGTCCAGCACAACCTGGCGAGCAGCTCTACGCGGCTGTCGTCACTCGGCGATTTGTTGCTTTCAAATAGCGCGTCAAACTGAGGACCGGTTAGCGCCAGTGCAGGTTCATTCGGCGGAATCTGTTTAAACAGATAGCCGGGCCCAGTGGTGCGATATGTTTTCGCTGTGGCCAACCATTTCACCAAGTCGACTTTGCGTGAAACGACCCAGTGCCGGACTTGGATCGAATTCAACTGCAGTTCGTCCGTCGTCTGCTCGGCTTTCAGCTGAAGCATAGAACCTAACCAGCCACAATTGCAGTCGGGTCGGAGGGTATAGGCGATTCTCTGAACCGTCTCGGAACTCGAATCAACTCTAAGTCTGATATCGTTTGCCCTCACAATATCCTGAATTCTCTCCTTGTAGTCAGCCGCCAGTGCTCCTAATTCGTCAGGAAGAAGTATGGCTTGGATGACATGGTGGTCCTTGGCTGCGCTGAGGCTATTGAGTGTACGTAGCAGTTCATCGAGTGGGGGTGTCCCTTGGGTCGCTGGGGGCTCTAGATGCGGCACCATGCTGACTCTATCCGTGACGAACTGGCGGCGGTACGCGGTTTCGGCCGTCCATGATCTTGATGGAACGAAATGACCAGTAAGAATTGCAATTGCAAGCCCCGTCGGCACGAGGGAGATCAGTACGCGATTGACTATGGCTCGCAACGGGACGCTGATCCCACACTTCTTCAAGGATAAGATAGATAGAAAATGGCAGATCAGCCATACGAATGTGAGGCCAAGGATCGCGAATGCAATCACTGCCACATCCGCTTTCACCGTTAATCTGGTGCCCCCATCCCGACTCTCTAGCCCGGCAACAACCCAGTCGACGGCTACTATGCGCCCTGAACTTCCGTCTTTGATTGGCAAAGGCATGGGCAAGCGTACATTTCCTGGAGGAACATCTATCGATCTGCTGGCGACGTCGACAATGGGGGTCTGCCCCACGGACCCGACACGAATCGTCTTCTCATTCGGTTCCCACCCCAGAGCCTTACAGACCTTCATCGCCCAGTCTTTAGATGACTCCGGTGCGATGGGATCGTTTGGGGATAGGATGACCCAGAATACGACTAGAACAACAACGGAAAATGTCAGCACGACCGCGACACGCAGCCAAGAGACGCGCTTCAAGAGTCCGCTCGCCATAGCGTTACCTTCGCAAAATCAATCACCAGCGATCACGTACCATCATTCCCGCGGCCATACTTTGACAGCCCACGTATCGTCACGACTCATTGCGTACCAACTTACCACGGCACCAACGGCAATGGCAATAAGGGTCTTGTTTACGCCGAGGAAAAACGCCGCAGCTTGCGATGTTGAGATCGCGGTGCCTCCAAGGGCCTCGCGCATCGGATCCGGGGTACCCTGGCGCAACATGAATAGACTCATTCCCAAGACCGTACCTAGTAGTCCCAGCTGACTGATGAGGGGCCGGCACATATCTAATCGACGTCGATACACGTCGGCGTGCTTTAAGTCACGAACTCGCAGGCCATAGAAACAGAAGATGCCTATCGTATAAATGAGTTGGTGTAGACCATACGATCTGCCGATGGGAACTTCGAGCAGAACCTGCAATACATAGATATAACGTAGGCGTTCACGCATATCCTCCACGGCGGTCTTAACATCGTCGGGGTTATCAGCGAGCTTTCGGGAAAGCAGTACATCCCACTGCGCTTGTTCCGGGTAAACACCACGCAGAACCGCGAGCGCATGGTCTTCGGGCGTGGAAACACCGTCGCCAAGAAAGGAGGATTTCAGAAAAGTGACGTATGCTCCTGAAACTCGGTCTCCGTTCCCCTTAATGGCCCGGACTGCGGTTGGCGTAGAGGGATCTGCGGACGCGATTGCTGATGTTCGCGTAGTAGGCTGAGTGGATGCTTTTGTTGCAGGGGTCGCCGACGGCCGCGTAGTAAGTTCCGCGAAGGCATCCGTAGAGTCCTTTACGGCGGCATTGGGCTTGCCCATGTTCCACCGCATCGCATTGATCAGACCCAGACCACCAACGAGCGCAGCCGCCTTGATCGCCCACCCGCCAATACAGACAGCGGCTGCGACCTTGATTGCGCGTCGCCATTTCTTCTTTGGTTCGTCCGGGTCCGCCTTGACCCAGAAAGTCAAGCAAAGAATGATCGTCCAGATGTAGACGGCCAAATCTATCCAATGTGATTGAAGGAATGCTGCCATTTTTATGAACCAATCGCGCGCATCCTGAAGTATTTCCTGATGCAGAACGTAAGGTGGCGAACAGTTGATCTCGCGGTATATGTGCAAGCATCCAAGAAAAGATGCGCTGACTGCTGCAAGCCAAACGAAGCGTATCGGTCGCCAAACATGCCGCAGTTGGCCACGTCCAGCCGCAGGATCGGATCCAGCGATCACATTTGTCGATGTCAACTTCTGGTCCATACTTGGCGCCTGCCGGATAGCGTCGGCTGTGTTCGTCGGCCCTCAGACTCCAATTAGTACCGCGACGGGCTGGGCGGAAGCCCTTTATTCGTTATCAATGGGTCCACTCTCGCAATGCAACCAACCGTCCCACGCTCCTGTCGCTGCCGACGTTTTCAGTGGAGCATCGCATTATCCAAGCCGCTGACGTCCAGCAGGAATCCGGTGACCAACTGCTTTGGCGGAATGAGTGCCCGCAGCGCGGTCAGCAGATCTTCGTCGTCCACTTCATGAGCGTGTAGCAAGTCACCTTCCGGCATTAACCCCCTGCTCTGAAGCCCGATCTTTCGCAGGTTTGACAAGTACCATTCTGCATTCTTCTTCTGGACACCTTGAAATTGAAGCAGCATTTGCATTACGGCAGCGACCGCTTCGGATGATTTTGGCACAATATGACTCTTTGCGAATCGTTGTTTCCACCAGAGCAGCGCCGGCAGGCAGAGGACCGTTCCGGCGAAGAGGGTGCGAAGCACATTATCGTGAACGCTGACACCGTCCGAGTACCGCACTTCCGTCCATGCTAATAGTGCACGCAGCGGATCACGCTCGCGATGACTCTCAAGACATTCGATCGCGTCGTGCTTACTGTCGATCAAGCGGTGGTAAACGTAGTACGGAGACCACTCGAGGGCAAATCGGGGAGACCGCCACCCAGCCATCGGAAACACTGACCTCGAGTAGACCACGCGGCTTGAATTCAACTGATCGGCTAGCCAGCGCTCAATGGTTCCGACGGCGTAATCTGGGACGCAGAACCTTACGTCATCCGAGTCGCAGTCGAATCCTACCGATCCGCCGATGACAATCAGACTCTTGGCGGGGTCGTCGCACCAGCGAGAGAAACGCAGTAGCGGAGGAACATATTCACTACTGCGAGCATTGTTCCAGATGTTGTTCCTGAACTTGTCCCAAGCGTCGCTGAAATAACTGTCTTGCTCTAGCGACGCGGTACGCACTGTCATTGAGAGAAGCGGTTGCGAATCATGGCGCATCGCGGCTAAAGCCACTTCGCTGGATACGTTCTGCTTTGTAACGGTTGGTAGTCCGTAGTCACCGTCATTAATACAATCAATAGCGCCTTTATTCTGGGCGTTAAGAAGCGTGCAATCGAGCTGAATGTCCCACATTGGCTTAATCAACGCGCATCCCCCGATCAGAGAGCGTCATCTTCCGCATCCCCGTCTTGCCGGACCATTGCTTTCCGGTCGGCAAGGCCATTGCGTATGGAGCAGGTACTTCAACATCACGCTGGGCGTATCGGATCAACGGCATACCAGTGAGCGACCAATCGGGGTCCAGGCAGAGTGTGTTGCCCTCACTGGGAACCCATTGCCACCCGAAGGCGTTGCCGGTCCCTGCGTCAAAACTCGTGAGTCTTGCGGGAAAAAGATCGTTGCACCCATCCATCGTACATTGAACGGATACACCGCTCGTCCAAGACTTGGCAACCTTACCTCGCAGATACCCCATAGGTGCCAGGTCCGGCGTCTGCCACACAGGCTCTGGTGGTGCATCGGCAATGTCGATTAGGCTTTCCCAGCCGACTGGCCCGGTTGCCCAGGTGTCTCGTCGCCGGACGATCCACCGGTGGTTCCCCGCGAAGTTTGCCCGCTTCGGGAGAAATGCTTTTGTCAATAACTGTGTCGCTTCATCCAGGGTCACCTCGGACACCCTTTGGTAGACCTCGACCAAACCTGCCCTCCGTGCATATGGCGTTGGGAGCTCTTTGCAACAGATTTCTGTCTCATAAGTCGGGCGCCAATCGGCAGTCATGTCGAATGCCTGCTGGTTGTCGTCCTTGACCAGGCTCCAGTTCGTGCCGGCTCTTCCGATCACCCAGAAGTGGTCCTCGCCCAGATACGACGCCGACCATGCCAGCCATGCCGCAAGATCTAGCGGGGAGCGGTCGACTCTCAGTACGACCGTTTCTCCAATGCCTTCCAACATCCCCTGGATCTTCTTACGAACTGCTTGATTGATCTGCTGCAAGGATCCGGAAAACGGGTCCGTATTCAGAAAGCCTTCAATACCGTTGGCGGGCACACAATAAGCCGCACGTCCCGGAACTAGACTTGCTGGGGTCTCAACGGTCTGCTCCACCTGAAGCATCAGTTCATCGGGGTATGTTGTCCTACGAGGAGCATCCGCGATTCTAAACGGACCGTTGATGCTTAGCTTCTGACCACCGGCCAGCACGACCTCGATCGGTCCAACGAGTCTCGGCGACGGATCGGCGGGTGTACCCGCCTGCGCACCGGCACGAATGCCAGCGATCCTGGGATCGCGTGTATGGAGCTTCCACCGCAAGCGGGCACCGACGGCCTCAATGCGCGTTACCGCATGGAAGTGCATCGTCACGCCTGCGACAGTCGTCGTGATGGATGAGACACCGGCCAAGACAACTCCCTACGGCTACCAAACCGGAATCTTGATGTCGCCAGAGAAGACGATCGACACCCGTTCCTCAATGCGACCATCGGGTTGATAGCCTTGCTCGCTATTCGTATGCACCGCCTTCGGCACAACTACGTCCAGATCGCAGCGCAACAACGAACCAACTCCGCCGGGGGTCGCGAACGCACGTTCAAGCTCGTATGCCCGCCATCTTGGCAACGCGCAGTAGCGGCCAGCCAACTCCTCATAAACCATTCCGGGAACGGTCATGGCTACACCGCCCTTGGCCGATTGAGCTGCCGCGTCCACGCCAGTCCAGTTGAACTCCGGGTTAACGTCCCATGCGGCTCCTCGCCATCCCAGCATCCTCGCGATCGGATCATCCATTACACAGCGATCCGTTCGCCAGGACAGGACCTTTCCCGAAGAATCTATATCTCGGACGGGCTTCCAATTCGCATTGGCCACAGCGCCAGGACCGAACCGGACCATTCCGGCAGCATTCACGCCCAGCGGAGGCGCCGCCGGTTGAACCGTTGGGACAACATTGAACCCGGGCGTCCCTCGGAAGTCGAAGGAGAGGCGCGCATACTCTCCAACAACCTGACGGTCGATTGAAGCGACCTGGAAACCCGTCAGATTCAGGCCCGACGACAGAGCGCCCTTGCTGGGCATGCCAATCGTTACTGCGCCGATTGCCGGAACGGCAGGCATCATGTTCGCAATTAGGAAGGACAGAGGCTGAGTTCGACCCAGTATTCCACCAGGCTGCGCAGCAAAGTCCTCCAAGACGACCTGCAAAGCCGCAGATAAGGCGCCACCACCCGAAAGCACCATCGCAAATCGGTATCCGCTGACCTCACGAAAGATGCTTCCGTCGAATGCTAACTGAAAGGACATGCTTGCCTCCTTTGCCTCGCGTGGACCCTACTGATATCGACTCCGACACATCAGACTCCATCCAATCAGTCGGGACGGATCGACGCATAGTAGGCGTTTACTCGGTGAACATAGATACCCGGAGTCGCAGTCAGGGCCATCGTCGACTTCGAGTCATTACAAAGGACTACCATCTTCGATTCGCCAGGGACGGCAAACTTCCACTCGGCCGGGCAATACGTCGGCCGATCGGTGATACCGGTGATCTGGCACCTTTCCAGCCACGCGAGGATATCGCCTCCGAACTGGCTAGAATCTGACGCCAACACCTTTTTAATACCGCCGAGTAGCCCGGCTTTTAACAAGGCCCCCGCCACCGTCGTCAGATTAAACCTGACGGCCCCCTGCTCCTGTGGTCCAGTCCCTACAAATTGGGTTGTCGGTAGCACGTGAACATCGTAGTCGCCCGCTGAGACGACTTCCGTGCCGTTCATTGCAGCGGCGAGAACCAAGAAGCCAGCGGGTATCAGCGGTGACGACGGACTGCCATTATTTGCCTTCAAACCCTCATTGACATCGTCGGTCAATCCACGAAGACGTACACCCGGACCACATAGCGACAGGCAAGGAATCTGTTCAATGTCCGGAAGTGTCGAAAGCCAGGGTCTTCCTTTCACCCAATCAGGACCTGCGTCTAGCAGGCACGGTGGAAATCGATTCTTAGTAGGCTGACTGAGTAAGGCTTCTGTAACGGTGTCGGGCTCGTCAGCAAAATATACGCAAAGCGGCACTGAATCGCCGCAGGGCGGTCCTGGATTCATCGCAGTGATACTCGCAAGACGCGCGACAGCCGTAGCTGAATTCCCGTTCCAAACAACTAGGCGATAGCCATCCTTGTTCAATGACTGCATCAAGCATTCGACACCGTATAACTTGCTTAGCAATGGAATCGAATCACCAATAGCAGCAGTGTACGCGTCGTCCATGGCGTTCCGCTGGACTACGAGGCTGTCAAGATCAATAAACTCCGTCACCGGCACATTCTTCAGGACTTGATCTACACCTTGGTGTTGCCGTATTTCGAAGATCCATCGCAGGATTGCCGAGTCAGGATCACCGAACTGCAAGCCCTGGCGAATAAGCATCACGGCGTGGATATACTGAAATGCGCTTTCTCGAGCCAGTTTCTGGGCGTCCGGCAAGTCCTTCTGCGAAAGGAGGATGGTGAATGATTTATGAATCGATGTATGGAATAACGGAAGAAGCGTATGCAATTTCGGTAGCTGGCCATTCAGATTGATGGATACCGATTTCAACAAACTATCAAGTGCATCCAGTTCCTTGCCAGTCTCCACAACCTTTTTGTCGACCTTTGAAGTCTTATCCTCGTGACTGCTTTCGATCTTGGATTCAACCGGAGCCCCCCCCTTCACATCGACGGGCTCACCGTGCTCGTTCTGCTGTTGCCCAGGCAGAGGAGAAGGTGTCGAGACGTGCTCGGATTCATTGCCCACTGAACCCTGGTTCGATTTCCCGTCGTCAGAGTCTCCCGTGCCGGCCTTCCGCGAATCTGAACTCTGCGACCCTTCAGATTCTCGAACGGTCTCTGTGTTTCGATCAACACCCGAAGAACTGGTGCCAGTGGTTGAACTCGCCGAACTCATCGAGTCGTCCTTGGAGCCAGTATGTCCTCTGTCGTGCCGCCGCTGTCTCGCCTCCACAAACCAGGCTTCGACCTGCGTTGCGAAATCCCCTGCTGGAGCGGCGGTAGCATTAGATAGCTTTGAATTGCAGTTTGGATCCTGTGCCAGAAGCAGCCAAGAAGTAATCTCGCTTCGCTTTGTGGGTTCGACGGTCGCCAACCAGGCGAGATGGGCAGCAACACAAGCTATGGATTCAGCATCCTGAATTGCCTTGTCGTCTTTGAGCAATTCGATTAGTTTTTTAGCATATCCGTTGATATTATCACGAAAATTATCCTCAGATTCATTGGCGAAGTCTTTGCGACCCTCAGCACGAGCTTTCGCGAAATAATCCTGAGCGGAAACCGATGTGCCAGCAATCATACCAAGAATCGCATTATGCAGGACATCAACCATGAGGTCCTCACTGAGCATCGCACCGCCGGACCGAGCACGCGCGTACTCTGAGAGGATTCCCGAGAAAACAGCCGGGAATGGCCTTTTACCAGAGCCGGCTTTCCAATCTGTTTTTGCCTGTTCTGTTGCGACGCTCAAAGCTTCATGCACCTCTGCCTTTCCGATGACCGTAGCTTTTGCAAGACCGTCAAAGTTCTTGAGCCAAGCTTGGAATTCTTGTGTCGCAGGGTGGTCTACACCTACAGCAGTGCCGAGGTCTGCCGGGTCTAGAACGTCGTTCCGCGTTGCGAGACTGGTTACGAATCGCTTCCAACGTCCTCTGTCGCCCAGATCGATTTTGACGTTATCGATCTGCGACTTTCTGCATTGAGTCATAAATGCTTTGGCGGCCTCTTCTGCGGCGCTATTAAGTCTATCGAAGAAGTTGCGCCACAGTAATGGGCGGAAGAGACTGCGTTTTTCACTCAACGTGCTGTACGATATGTTCCCTGTTTTGCCTTCCGATCGAAGGGTTTCTAGGCCCAGCTTCGTGGCTGTCTCAAATTTTTCCCAACCAATGTTGTCCTTGCCACCAATGACCGCGTCAAACACATTGATAAACGGTTTGTTGGAGGGGCGGCCATTGACCTTCAGATTCTCTTCTTTCGCTGTAGCTTTGCTTTGTTTTTCGTCAACCTGAGACAGTGTCGATGCAATGCTTTTCGCCAATTGATCAAACCCGCTAACAACCTCCTCCGCCATCTGGGAGGCATTGACAGGCTGCGCGCCATTCGGTGGACCGATTGGCTTAAAGAAATTGAAGAATGGATTGCCAGAATTAAGTGGCCCAAGCTCGGTAGTCTGGATGTCGTAATGGTTAACAAAGGCGTCGTATTCTAAATTGGGACGTCCCGCGTACGAGAAGACAATGAATTTGTCCTTCACCTTCTCATTGTTCCCGCCAAAGTCGCCAACGAGCATTGCTGTCTTGTGCACTTTATTTTCTGCCATTGCGTTATCCGTTAATGATGCCTAGTGGATACGTAGCGAAGCCAACCTGATCGCGCGAACGATGTCTTTCGGGCTTTTTGCTGCGGCCGTTATCTCCGATGCGGTGGTCGAGTTAAGGCTGCTTTGGGAAGACATTTCCGCTGCGATCTCCGCGAGACCCAGTGGTTCGACTAGCTGGAGGTCCAGTTTCAGATCTACAGACTCACGAAGAGCGGCGGCGTCGCCCTGCTGATCGGACTCGGCAGTCAGAATCAGGACACAGCCGGCAAACGACACGGGCCTGCCGCGACCGTCTGCACCGGTTCCCTCTTCGAGGATGGGACGCAGCAGTGCGGCTAGCCCCTTGGAGCGGTCGACGCCGCGAATGAGCACAAGTCGGCGGGCGGAGGCGCGGACATCACTGTAGATGCTGGTCCGCGTTTCCTCATATCCGACATAGCCGGGCGGCGCACCACGCAAGCGATTGATGCCGGTCTCGCCATCAAACCCATCGACGTCGATCTCCGAGATCACGTCGCGCTCGGCCCCGCCATTGGCAAAGTGATGGCGGGCAATTGACCAGGCGAGCGTACGTTTGCCTACGCCTGAGGGCCCGACGAGGAAAATGGACGCGATCGGTCCGTGCTGAAGTGCGCCGCGCGCTCGCGCGTCTTCACCTGCCATGATGTAGTTGGCAATGAGGCTCACAGCCTCATCATGTCCCTTTACGTCCATGCAGATCAACTCGCGAAGGCGGCCTGCTCGTTTGGAAACGCTCGCGGTCAGGTGGCCTTCCGGCATGGAGAGCGCTTTTTCGAGCGTTCGGCGAACATCGTTTCCGGTTAGTTGTGTCGCCTTAGGGTTGTCATAATGCAACTCGGCTGCCGCCGTGCGGATGAGGTTCGCGGCCTTGCGCGGAAGTCGCTGCAGTGGCAGATAACGGATGGTCAGGTCGACGGCTGCCTGAATGGCGTCGTCGGTTAAGCGGGGAGGCTGCGTCTGGCCGGTGCGTTTCAGGACGGACTGAGGGGATCGCTTAAAATTTGCGACGACCGCGTCGCGTGTGGGTTCGGGCAACGGGATCAGCGAGAGCCGATCGGCCAGTGCGGGATCAGATGACAAGATGCGATCGTATTCTTCGCGGGTGGTTGCGCCGAAACATCGCAACTGCCCGGCCGCCATGGGCGGCTTCAGGATGTTGGAGATGATCGTGCCCTCGCGGCTCGAATCGAACATCGAGTGCATCTCGTCGAAAAACACGATGGAGCCATTGTCTCGATGGGCAAGATCGACGAGTTGCCGAACGCGTTCCTCAAGCTGCCCCCTGTCAGCAGTGCCGGACATTAAGTGCGATCGCGATACCCCGACGACCCGGAGCTGATGCATCGACGAGTTTACCCGCCCGTCGCCGCTGCGGAGCATGTAGGCAATCTGCATGGCGAGCGTGGTCTTGCCGACGCCAGGCTCGGCAACCAGCACCGGCGTGTAGTATCCGCCGAAGAGTTGGACCATCAGGACTTGCAAGTAGCGGGGTACGGCGGCGTCATCCGCGAGACCGAGCGGTGATGCTTCCCAGCCGTAGGACATCGCGGTCAGGTCGTCTCCCAAACCAACCGGAACCGGCGGGGGCGGCTTGTCGACGAAGCTCAACCCGGCGAGCCCGTAGCCCTGTTTGGCGAGAACGCGAACGGTCTGACTGTCGATTTCATCGCCGCAGTAGTTTTCGGATGATACGGCAATGTAGAAGAGGGACGAGCACGTGATTGTTTTGCCACCCGCAGCCTGACGAACGCTCTCAGCCGCTTTGAGAAGCGACTGCAGCGGGAACTTCACGCCAGTGGTGATTTGGACAGGGCGCAGCGTTGCCGTAGGCGGGAATAACTTCAGGGCCGGTGCTAAGTCGGCACAAGCGCCGGCCAGCAAACGGAGCAAGTCGGTCAGGTACTGGTCGCCCTTATCCGCCTGAGTACGGACGGACCGCAGGACGGCCAGAGTCGAGTCGTCAGGAAAAAAAGCGTGCTGCTCACCCATGCGATGGCGTGTAGAAATCTTGCGGGCAGTCTACATATCGGGTTGGGGCATTTCAATGTCCGGGGTTATCCTTCGCCCGGTCGTAATAAAGGCGGACTGCCGGCCACCAGAAGACGGGATCTCCACCTTCCCTGTCTTGGCCAAGGGGCTCATTGTAGAATTTCTCCAGCGCGTCCATCCGCGTCTTCAAGTTGAGAAACCTGAGTGGGTTCTCGCACGTGAGTTTTTGCCACAGCGAGTCGGCCGATACCTTCGCGAGAATGGCCGCCTCATCGACGGCTTGACGAAAAGCGAGCCAGCTTTCGGATACGCCAACGCCGTCTTTCTCGATCAGGGGCCAATCGGTACCGGCAAGGACGCGATGCTGCCAGGTTTTGTGTTTTGCAATTTCGGAAAGCAGCCTGCGGAGCACATCGCCATCCTCTCGTTCCAAGTCGCCGACGAAATAGGATAGATCGGCGAAGACGTTGGGAAAATTCGTCATCAAGTCCAGTATCTTGGAACACCAGTCCAATGGAAATCGGTTTTTCCACTGGGATAGCCAATCCTGCCAATGGGGTAGTTGCAACACTTGGTTGAGGTGCTCAGGCTCTTTGAGCTCCCAGAGGAGTGGCACGGTGGGATCCCCTTGTGTTAGACGCTGTAACTGGCTGCGGGCCCAACCGAACTCGTCGTCTGTCAAATACCACTCCAGTTCAGAAACTGATGCGCGCGTCAGGCGTAGCAGGACAGCGGCCTTGAACTGCGAACCGGCAAATCTCTCCCCGCTGACGATGACAGGGTTGTAGCGGAGATAGGTGGACGTGGACTCGCTCACCTCAATACTTGCCGACTGCCTGCTTTGATAGCGGCACCAAGCGGCACCAGCAGTTCCAAAGTGGGCCAAGTTGAGCCGGAGTCTCGTATTCTCGTTAAGGGTCGAGATCCAGATGTAAGGCGAGGCCAGTGTCTGAACGTACTCGCAGTACCTCGCCGTCGCGACACAGAACGCTTCAACCAGCCATCGGGCGGCGTCCTCGAAACTGGCTTGCGGATTTGGCTTGTTCAGACGCGGAAATCCGAAGTTCAGACTCGACCAAAAGCATGCAGGCCCAACTTCTTCTGAGGTCGGGGGCCATCCCCCCGGAGAATGGTGATTCGTGATCGGCAGGTCGCTTTTGATGGCGAACTCAAGAAGCTCTTTAGCCTGTCGGTCTACGATTGCCCCACGAGGATCCCCGAAGAGCTTGGCATTCTCCGTGGGCAACCAACCGCAACGTGTGTACATCTTGATTCCGACAAAACCCCGTTGCGGGACACAATCCTTGACGATCTTCATTGCCTCCGGGTTCCGCGCATCAAATGGGGCAAACGGCAAAACCTCACCGCGCCCTTTGTGGGCGATACGTTCTACGACGGTGACGATTCTGTTGACGTCCTGTTTGAACCAGATGTACTCGCGCCGCGGGTAATCCTGACTGTCGTCGCGAACTTCGGCCTCGACGTGTGAGCCAGCAATTACATCCAGCACCCAGGCGTGAAGGGATTTTCGAATCGGAGTCTGGCTAAGATCGAGAACGAGGGGCACGATGGCCTTTGCCCGATCGTTGAGCCGATCGGTCGTCGAGTTTCCTGCCAGCCCCCTGAGCAGATACCAAGCGTTTGTCGCCTCACTTTCAAGTACGTTGTGGACGAGGAACTTACCAACGGCCACCATGCTGACAGCGCCTCGGAACCCTGCTGGGGTGTTGATCCACGCGGCGAATCCGAAATGATGCCGCTGCACAAGCCGGGGAAGGTTTTCCTGAAACCTAAGCTCCTGTCCATCTCGCAGGCAGATCGGCAATTGCCCGTTGCGCCGAAGACACGTCGGAAGTGGTACTTGCGTCAACGAGCCGTTCGCCAAAAAAATCGCTACACCCGAAGCCACGCCGTCCGATCCAGGCTTGGACACCGTCCATTCAGTTTCCGACTCATAGATTGCAGGCTGCGGCGGCGTGCGGTTGCTTGAGCTAATCGAAAGTCGAACGACACTTTGGACGTCAACATCCGTCCTATCCCACGTCGGCTGCTCGCCCGGATCCGTGCCAGTACGGCGGACATCCACAGTAACCGGTGCGGGCCACCGCACCGCGACGCCGTCTTTGTATACGAGGACGACTTCGTCGTAGGCTGCCAGCTCTTGTTGGTCCGATCCGCCCAAGACCGGCTCATACTGCGATGCTGCAACGACGTGGCAATGACTGTCGATGTGCGGAAGCAGTGGTACGAGCCTCACATGGTTTTCCGTCTTGGCATTCAACTTTAGGGTCGCTCGTTGAAGTTGCGGAATAACCAGGGCGTCGTTCTCTTGAAGACGTTTTGGATCGCTATGCCGGTCACTCTTCAGTTTTCCGTTTTTCTCATGATTCCAAATCTTCTCCCAGGAAGTCCCGAACCGTTGGCCGATCGACCACAGGGTGTCACCCTTCTTCACCGTGTAATTCAGGCAAGGTAATCTGTCTTCCGAGACAGTGGCCGCGGATTGCTCATGGATCTGCTCAGGAAGGACGTCGATCAATTGGACGACGCACTCTCTATTCGGCATACGGAACGTGACGCAGCCCTTCTCGTCAAGAATCAGGTTCCTAACTCCTTGGGCCGCCTCGCCTTTCGTCGGGCGTGCCAAAACTCGGAGACCGTTTGCCGGCGCATCGAGCCACGACACCTTGAGCTTAAACTCGCTCTGTCCATTCGTTGCAGCTTCACCCGCTCCAACAGTTCCATGGGCGACTTGAGGAACTGCAGCCGGTGGCGGAGCGCCTCCTGTGGCGCGTTGTCCAGATCGGCAGATTTTCAGCTCGCACATTACGGGGATGGGCGGGTGTGGCCACACATTGCTAATGGCCACACCGGCACAATGCCCTTGGTTCCCTATCCGAAGAACCGGCATAGGTGCTCGAAGCAGTTCACCTGCGGCGGGCGAGACCTGTCCGCAACCATAGCAGGTGCCTGGCATGGCGTTGAATGGCGAAGGTGCTGTACATCCGCCGATCGATACCTGCATGGGGCCCATCAGCACCGGGTCGTCGCCGACGGAGAGTTGTGTGACTGCGGCGAACTCAGTCACTGAGGCGCCGAAGGTTTGACCGGAAGCGGGCTCAAGATGATGACCAAGCAACATCCTGACGCACACTCCCGTTACGGAGCCAGGAGTTGCGGAACTTGTCGCGGAAATGAGATCGTCCGGCATTTGCTCTCCACCGAATAGCGTGAATTGCATCTTACCAAAGTCGCTTACAGCAAGAATCTCTTGAGGAGGAATGCATTGCAGAAATCTCTGCGTTGGCTTGCTCTGAGGCTGCCAAAGTCGAAGTTCGCCGTGATTCGCACACCGGGGGGAGCAGAAGGCTGCAGCTCTCAAGTTGCTTCAATATCCGACGAAAGAGCTTGGAAAAGAGCGACTTTTTTGCTGGGGCCTTACCGTCGTCGGGGGCGCAAGCCCCGCGGCTCGGCAGGCTCGGTCGACTTCGGAAATACCTGCATATGAATCACCGACTCGTCGTTCCAGACCAATGCGGAGCCACTGTACGCGTCCGTCTCGGTCCTCCATTCGAGGCCCGCTCCGGGGGGCGTGAAGGATTCCCACGCCGCTTTGGTCACCTCGTCGAGTACCTTGGCGATTGCGTCGGGCGAGGGTTCCGCCGCCTCCTCGGATTGGACATTCAGAAAGCCGATCAAGTAACTGTCCAGCAGCGATGACCAGAAGTGCTGGAGGGTGGAATGGCGGTCGAACAGGTCGGCACCCTGAAACTCCCCGCCGAGGAACATTGCCATTCCGATCGCTTCATCGGGCAGCGTGAACGAGTTGCGAAGGTCGTGTAGCTGCTGCCGGTTATCGGCATAGGCATCGTGCATCGCGGAAGTACCGCTCCTGACTTTGATGTCATCCAACAACGTAGGTCAGATCGCGCTGACGACGATTGAAACGCTGGGCGTTGCTCGAGAGTCAGCAGTGAGGTGGGGCGACAGGGATTTTGGCAAGCGGTTGAAGTCGAGCGACTCCTTCCGTGCCGTTCCCATGACGGCGCGCGGGCTCGAGAACGCCGACACCATCCGGCGCGCCCTCAGCGCCTGCGGTCGGAGTTTCCGGCGATGACGACGGCACTGCTCGACGAAGTTGTCGAGGACTGGGCCCGGTTCAGCCGAGTGACCGACACCGACAGCGTCGCCCGCAATCCTCCCCGTCCAGTCGCCGGTACGGGAGATCATCGAAGAGTTCGAGCGGGCCTACTCCTTTCTTAATGCGCATTGCTTCGACAATCTGCTTCCTTTCGAGATTTTGATCACTGTCGAGCGACTTGACGTAGGGGTCGCAGGTCTCTTTCGAGGTAAGAAGGGGACAATACCTTGGATTGCGATCTCGGCAGGTCACCTGAATGCGGGAAAGGGCGAGGCGTTACATACGCTGCTTCACGAGATGGTCCACCTCCGCAGCTTCGTGGCAGGGATTCCGGACTGCCATGGGGGATATCACAACAGGCACTTTCGCGATTCAGCAACCTTGGCGGGTCTTGAATGCAGGTTGAGCGTCCGTGGGTACGATGTCACCGAGCCTGACAAGAAGGCGCTAGCGGTTTTTGAAAAGTTCGAGACATCGCACGAGTTCAATTGGCCAGAGGCAATAGTGAAAGAGGGTCAAGTCAAACGACGGTCCGCACGCCGGCGACCTATCGACAGATGAGAAGCATCTGGTCCGAACGGTTTCGCCTCGGCATCAGTGACCTGACGCTGTCAGGGCACCGATCATGCCATCTCATCTCCTTCATCATCTCATTCCTGTTCCAGAGTCTCACTGGGACGCCGGCTATCGTGGCCACGGCGATCAAAAGCATCGCGTCGGGATGCATCATCTGTCTCGTAGACGAGCCAACAGGAAGACTCAGACTTTGCCGCCCCGCTAACTCTGTGGTCGATGGCACGCCGGTGACCAGCCGGTGCCCTATCCTCCGTCGGCCAGCAATATGGGGTTCACGCGTCCAGCCGGCGACGGCGGCGCACGCACGTTCTTCAAGAGCAGCTAGGCTCTGTCTAATGGACCCAGAATCCTCAAGTATTTCAGCATGATTCCGAGTTTTACGAAGCCAAGGAAGCTTAGTCCGAGCTTTTCGTACCGTGTGGCCAGTCTCCGGCACTCTTTCAACCAGCCCACGGCCTGCTCGATGCGGGATCGTTTTCGGTAGGTTTTCTTGTCGAAACGTTCGCCTTTGGGGCGTTTCTGGTTGCTCTTTCGCGGGATGACCGGCTCGATGCCGCAGTCTTTGAGGAACTGGCGAGTTGATTCGTAGCTGTATCCCTTGTCGCCTGCCAGTTGATCGGGCCAGCCGATCCGACGAGGTCTGCGGACACTGTGGATCAGGTTGTGGAGTTGCGTCGATTCGTGCGTCTGACCGGCCGTGAGGGTGGCTCCGAGGATAAGGCCCTTGCCGTCAGTAACCAGGTGGAGTTTGGATCCCCATCCGCCGCGGCTGCGGCCCAGGTGGTGGTCGTCGGGTTCGAGGGTGTCGAGCGGGTGCTTTTTTTGCGAGCACCGGCCGCGGCCCGGCCGGCGCGGATGTTCGTGCCGTCGACCAGCCACAGGTCCCAGTCGATCTTACCGGCCTTGTCCAGTCGGATCTGAAGGGCCTTGAGGATCTTGTCGAAGGTGCCGTCGCGACGCCAGCGGTTGAAGCGTTGGTTGACCGTTCCGAACTTGCCGTAGCGTTCGGGCAGGTCACGCCAAGGAGCGCCCGAGCGGAGAATCCAGAGCATGCCGTTGAGGACGGTGCGATGATTGAGCCACTTGCCGCCGCGAGCCTGCCTGGGAAACAGGTCCTTGAGAAGGGCCCATTGATCGTCCGTGATTTCGTAGCGAGCCATCAGAACCTCCGTATGGAGGCAGCATGGCATGCAATAATAGAAAGCGCAATTCCTAACGAGCGCCGAACTTGGCATCCGTTAGACAGAGCCTAGTTCGTCGCCGAAATCGATGTCCAAATCAACACAGGTCCCCGCCTTCTGGAAAGCGAGTCGAATCTCGTGGATGCTAATGACGGTATCCTCCTCTGTGTAGCGGCGAGTGGGCTTTTGTTATGCAGTTCCGTCCCCTCGGATCCTCCGGCATTCAAGTCTCCTGTGTCGGGTTCGGCACCGCGCAGTTACGCCGTGTACCGCGGACTCAGGCGATTGATACGCTCCTTGCGGGCTTTGATCGCGGTGTCAGCATCGTCCATACGGCACTGGACTACGAGGGTGCCGACCGCCTTGTTGCCGAGGCAGTCCTGCGATCGGGTCGGAAGGTCATCGTCGCATCGAATGGATACGACACCTCCGGAAATGCGACCGGCAAGGTTCGACATTTTGAGCGGCTCTTCGAGTCCACCTGTCGGATGCTGAAGACCGATCGGCTGGAGCTGTTCGGCATCGCGAGTGTCGAGGATCGGGAGGCGGGCAAGGAAAACGTCTGGGGCAAAGACGGGATGGTGGAGTTCCTCCAGAAGATGAAGGCAACCGGCCGGCTGGGGGCGATCTTCTGCACCACCCACGGTAAGCCTGAGTTCGCGCGACGCCTGATCGAGTCGGGTGTGTTCGATGCGATCATGCTGTCGTACAACGTGCTCGGGTTTCATTCGCTGACGCTGAATCCACCGGCAAGCTGGCACTTTGAAGACATCCGCCGAACGCGGGAGGAACTGTTTCCGTTGTGCAAGGCGAAGGGAATGGGACTGATGATCATGCTTCCGCTGGCCGGCGGGATGCTGACGCCCAGCAAAGCATTCCCGCCGCCGGACGGTTCAGCGGCGGTCCCTTCGGGCGTAGCCGCCGGCGAGGCCCTTCGTGCGATCCTGGAGAACCCGGAGGTCTCTTGCGTGCTACCCGGTACGGCAAGCGTTGAAGAAGCGATCGAGAACGCATCCGCCGGCGTCGCCGAAAGAATCGCAACGCGACCGGAGGCGGGTCCACACGCACTGCGTATTGCCGAGATGACGACGTCGCTCTGCAGCCGCTGCGGCGAATGTGAGCCGACGTGCAGCCAGGGGCTGCCCGTGGCTTGGCTATTTCGCGCTGCGTACATGGGTGGCGTGTATCGCACCTCGCCTTACGAGACGTGGGAAGACGTGGAGTACTTCCGCCTTCAGCCACAGGGGCCTTCGACGTGCTCTGGATGCGTGCAGCAGACCTGCCGTTGCCCGGCGCGGATCGACATCCCGATCACGCTCGACAGGCTGCACCAGACCATGCTGCGACGCGTTTCAGAAGGCCGGGTTCAGCCACCTCCTGAATTGCGGCTACCACCGCGTGGCGATCGATGGTGTTCGGCACGGCTGGTCACGCGCGAGTTGCCATTGGCGCGATCACTCAAGCAAGTTTGGCGCGCAGGTCGAGAACACCGGCCGCCGACCGTGGATCAGGTCTGGTATCGGGATCGGCGTGCGCCTTCGATTCCAACTCGGAAACCATGTCGCAATCGCCGAAGGGCTGCGGTGCGACGTGATGCCGGGGGAGCGGTGCCATTTCGTGCTGGAATGGCCGCCACCGGCGGTTACCGGCCCCGCGACATCTCTTGCGGTCGAACTGCAGTATCAGGTCCGCCCGATCCCATTGTGGCGATCGATCGAACTGTTTCGGCGGGACCTCGCCGACGGGGAGATGTTTGCTTGAGCCAGTCCGCACCTCATCTCTACGGCGTCGAATGGGTCGGGCACAATGTGCCATCGCGCTGGCCTCAATCTTCGGCACAAGCGGTCTATGTTCATGTCCGCAACGTCGGCACGCGCACTTGGCGCGCGGACGAGCCAAAGGGGCGATCTGTGGACCTGGTCATGCGAGTGGACGGGGCAATTCGCCACATGGTGCGTGTGCCACGCGACATCCTTCCGGGTGAGGAGACCACTTTCTACGTCCTGCACTCGGTCGAGCCCCGCCTGGGGCTGGGCGGCGCCGTGCAGGACGTTTCGTTTAATCTGGTCGAGCAGAACGTCACCTGGTTCGAGCATCAGAATGTCGAGTCCCTGGTGGTTCAAGTTGCCGCCGAGCCGGCCGAGGGTTCCAACGCGGCCGGTTACTTTCAGATCGGGAGTCTGATCGGTTCGTCGTTCTATTTGCCCAGCGGCGGTGTGACACGAGGGGCTTCCGGCCGTCCCTATCCGTTGTTTCTCCGAGAAGCCGCCGGCTGCCGCGTGCGCGACGGCGACGGCAACGAATGGATCGATTATGTGATGGGATGGGGATCGGCGCTTCTGGGCTATGCGCATCCGGAGATCCGTGAGGCCGTCGCCCAGTCGCTTTGCAACGGAGCAATCCTCAGCTTGCCGACTGAGTTGGAGATCGATGTGGCCTATCAGCTTGGCGAGATGATTCCGTGCGCGCAGAAAGTGCTGTTCGGAAAGAACGGATCTGACGTCTGCACCGCCGCCGTCCGATTGGCCCGCGTGAAGACCGGCCGTCCGCTGATCCTCTTCAGCGGATATAGCGGATGGCAGGAGCCTTTCGCGCCAGTGTTTGAGAAATCACTTCACGATCCGTCAGCGATGTCCCGTGCTAACCGATTTGCTCCGAATGACCTGGCGGAGGTATCACGGCTGTTCGAGCATCATCCGGGGCAGATCGCCGGGGTCATCCTGGAGCCGGCGGCACAGGTTGAGGGCGTCGATGGTCCCGTGCGGGTTGCCGACGCCGCGTTTCTGCGATCGCTAAAGTCGATGTGCCAGGCCTATGGCAGCGTGCTGATCTTCGACGAAATCATGACCGGCTTTCGGCATCCCGGCGGCAACGTACAGAATGCAACGGGTGTCGTGCCGGACCTGGCGTGCTTCGGTAAGGCGTTGACCTCCGGCATGCCACTGGCTGCGCTGGTGGGCCAGAGGGAGGTGATGGACCACATCGCGAGGATCTTTTATCACCCGACCTTCAAGAGCGACGCGTACTCCCTGGCGGCCGCGCGTGCCGCACTCCAGATCTATCAACGGGAGGATATCCCGGCGAAAGTGGCTTCATTCGGCGAGAGTCTGCGCGCTGCCGTTGCGGAGTGCAGCGTCGAGTCGGGAATGGACGGCGAACTGGTCAGCCCGCCCTACCGAATGGTCTACCGATTCAATGAGCCTGACCTCAACCGCAGAACACTGCTTCGCACACTGCTGCACCGGGAGCTGCTGGCCCGAGGCATACTGACCTTTCGCGGGTTCATGTTGCCCAGTGCCGCTCATGGCGATGCCGAATTGGAGAGAACAGTCGATGCGTTCCGCGGGGCGTTTGCGGCGATACTCCAGGCGGCCGCGCATCGGTCCCTCGTCAACTCGCTCGAGATTCCACCGGTGGTGTGAAGTTCATGAGCATCGTGCAACTCAAGGTTTTATCCACGTTGCTCACGCTAAACGAGCCACAACCGCAGGTGGATCGTAGTCAGCCCTACCCCAGCTGCCCCTGGCTGGAACACGGGCTGGCGTTCAACCGGCGGAGCGTGAACGCCTGCCTGATCGTCCACCATGGGACCGGCTTTCCGCACTTGTGCGACTACAACGGCGGAGTACTCGATTTAAGCGCGATCGCCTCCGCGCGGGCGCGGATCATTCGCGAGAATCAGGGAGATGGTCATGCCGCGTGCCGGGGTTGCCCGCACCTGGTCAAGCGCGTCTGGAAAGCGCCGAGCTATCCGATTGCACTGGTCGCGATCGCCCACTTCTCCCACTGCAACATCGAGTGCAACTATTGCTTCCTGCAGACGGCCGACCCGGCGGTTTTCCGCGACGGGTTCACGCCGTACCTGGTCCTTCCCGCACTGCGACAGCTTTCCGCCGCCAGGTTCCTCGATCCCGGTGCGACATTCGACTGGGGCGGCGGCGAGCCAACGATCTATCGGGAGTTCGACCAAATCCTGACCTTCGCGACTCTGGCAGGTGGGACGACCTGGGTTCACACCAACGGCACCGTCATGCCCCGGTCAATTCGCGAGGGTATCGCTACGAAACGAATCAACATCCTCTGCTCGCTCGACGCCGGTTTTCCTGCCACTTGGAAAACAATGAAGGGGAAAGACCTTCTGCCAGCTGTATGGCAGAACCTCGACGAGTATGTCCAGGCCGGGTGCCGGGCCGTGCTCAAATACATCATGAAGGAGGAGAATTTCAGTGCGCTTGAGATCGACCAGTTCCTCCGCCGTGCCGCCGCAACAGGGGCGCACGAAGTCATCGTCGACATCGACTACGACTACCCCAATCCAAGCCCGGCAGTCCGCCGGGGGCTTATATACTTATGGAAATCGGCACTGCGGATGCGATTCTGGGTCAATTTGGGAGCCACAGGGGTGAACTTCGACCCGGGTGCGTCCGAATGGAGGAATGTCCACGCCGAATTGTCGAAGCTCGCCGATCAGCCGGCGTTTCGGCAGAAGATTCGAGCCGCCTACGTTCGCCATCTTGGGAAAGTGTTGGGGAGACTTCTTCGCGTAGTGTAGCGTCAGAGGCGATCCGGCGGAGAGGTTTGTTGCCTACTGACTATCCTTCGACAAGTCTCAGCAGCCCACGCCGCATCTCGGCTGACAGTCCGCTCCACAGATTCATGACCCGGGTCAGTTCGTTATCGACTGCGCCGCCTTGTGCGCCACCGGAACCGCCGACCGGCGAAATCCTCGGGGGATCGTGCGGGTGTTCGAGTCCTGTACCGCCCACTACAACGAACGGCGAACATTCGCACTCCGTCGCAACCGCTGGCACGCCAGCGGTTTCTGTTTTTAAGTGCGAAGACCCCTGCCACCCGCGACTCGATTATCCGCTCTGCCACGCGCGTGGAGCCAAACGCGTGTGTCGCCTCTGCAACGTCGATCAATCGCCCGGTGGGTAGAGCCCCCAGGTTGTCGTTGACTTGGTCCGCGTCGGGAACCGTGACTTATACTGGTCGTCGCCGCCGCGCAGGTCGTACACAAGCAGGCCCTCATCAAGCGCATCCAGGATGGCGTGTCGAAGAATGACATGGCCCGGGCAATGGCGTCCGTGTTCGATGTCGAAGCTCCACGGCCCCGCGTAGTGAACACCGCGATAACTCCACGAGAAGGAAATCGCCAGGGGGCGATCGTTCCAGTCCAGCCTGCGCAAGCGCAGCCAACCAGCCCGGCCGGTGGACTCCACGGCGTATTCAAGCCATTCCCGGCGACGAGGCACCAGGAAAGGGCTCTGATAGTCCTTGCCGGCCCATCGCGCGGCGTGTTGTTCAAAGAACGCCGGGAGGTGTGTCCGTACGTCTTCGGGATCGCGCAGTCGTTGTATCTCGAACCGGCCGTTATTCCTGAAGTAGGTTTCTCTTTTCAACATGCTCCGGCTTGTTGTCGTTCGCAGGAAGTCGGCGTGCTGGATCATGTCTATTTCATACGCCGGTAGTTCCTTTTCGATAAAGCACGCCAGCCCGAGTTGTGCCGCGGCAAGGCGGAGGCGATCCCCGGTTCTGGATGCGGAGGGAACAAGGTGAAATCGAAACCCGAGGAAACCGGGCGTTGCGGCTCGGGCAGCTTCCAGTATGGCTGGCAGCACCTCCGGGTGACTCGTATCGCCGATGAAGTCGAGATAGTCCGATTCGCCTGCGCCTAGGAAGAAGACCATGCCTTCACTTGCGAACAGAGGCGCGAGCGCGACGACCTGATCGTCGCACTCGGCGACGATGAGGAGGAGCTTGCCTTCGTCGAGCGCCCTGCGCCATGGCAGAAGCCACTCGCGCGTCTGGAACAGCGTGTTCGTCTCGCCGCAGGACAAGAGGCGGGTCCAAACCTCTGGTCCGCACATCGGATGGTCGAACCCTGGTAGTACGGTTGTGTGTATTCGGGACATTGCTGGAGCATCCGGCGGTCGCTAACGAACCACCTTTCATTGAACAACCTTATCGAACATGCGTGATATAACGCGCCCTTCAGGCCGGTCGACCTGGTCGGATGCCCCCGTCGAGACATCTGACGAGCGAAACTGCTTCGGCGTACCAATCATGAGCCTGATCGGACGGAGGCGTCCATCCATCTGACCAGCCGATCCACTGGATCGCCAGTGCGAGTCGGCAAGCGTCGAGTAGCCATTCAATCTCGTGACGGGTCATTTTCGCGCAAGCGAGGGGACGACACCGGTGATAAGCCGCCTCGATCTGCATGCGATCTTCCGTTCGCCAATTGCCAGCGGTCAACGCGGCCAGGTCGGTCAGAGCGGGACCGATCGCAGCCATTTCCCAGTCCACCGGGCAGATTCTTTTCCCGGCCGGCCTGTCTGCGCGAACCAGAATGTTCGATGCATAGAACTCTCCATGAATCACGGACTGTGCAGAGTCTGCGAGTCTCGGGATGATTCGTTCAAAACACCGCAGCGCGGAGGACAGGTAGCCCTGGCGATTCTGCGAAGTCGACGCCGCCGAGGCCCGCGCCAGCCATCCCAGGTAATACGCGCGATCGTGTCGTAAAAGCGGCACCTTCACCTGAATCGCGCCCGCCGCGGGGCTGAACTTCGCCTGCGCGTCGGCCAGCCAGCGGGCGGCCTCCTGCCAGACCTCCAACTCGCCGGTATGACACAGCTTCTCACCTGCCACTCGCTCCAGTACCAGCCAGGAACAGCCCGGCGGCTCGTTGGAACCGGCGGCGTAGAGGTATGGCGTGTCCAGTTGTTCACAGAGGACATCGCGGTAGACACAGATCTCGCGGGTCGGGTCATGGAGGAAATGAGGTCGGACCTGACGTGCAGCCGGCAGCAACGACGACCATTGAAGATGCTTCAAGACGAGCCTGAGCTGACTCCCGTCGTTTAGGGTGGCCTCCAGATCTTCCAACGCGAAGCTGGTGCTATATGGGGAAGGCGACCGAGTAAGTGTCGACACTCGGGCACCGATACCTCGTGCAGCCAGCCCGGCGTCGATCGAAGTGACAAGGCTGTCCAGGGGGAGGGCTGACACAGTTTGTTCTGCCGGGTGCGCTATCAAGTGACCCCCAGTTCGGCAAGCAGCCTTGGCAGTACGCGATTGCTGTCGAAGTACTCTTGCGCGATCTGCCGAGCCTTAAGGGAATGGCGTCGATAGTCACGCTGGATCTGTTCGATAGCGGTGGCAGCGTCGGCCGTCGTTGCAAAACGCAGCAAACCCTCGCCCGTCGGGAGTGATTCTGCAAAATCGGTATCTTGTGCCACAACGGGCCGGCCTGAAGCGAGATAACAGGCGCTGCGATCGCTGAACCATCCACAGCGCGAGTGAACATAGCCGCTCTTTGCGATACCGATTTCGGCCCAGGATCGCTGAATGAACCGCTGATATCGTTCAGGCGTGGAAGCGACGTCGGCGGGGTCGAGGAGGTTCCAGCCATTACCCTGGAGAGCGGCAAGGTCGCGCGTTTCTCCTGCATGAATCGCTATCGCCGGGAGTAGATTTGCGCTCGTTTGCCGTGGGAGGTCGATCAAGGCACGGACGCTGTGAACCTTCTGGCCGAACAGTTGGCCGTTGTGTTCGATAGAGCCGTAGCCTCGCCAATTGGCGATGGTGGTAAGCCCCTGCCATTCGATCGGCCCGTCCGGCCCGATTGCCGGCCACTCGTCCAGGACTACTGGCTGCAAGGTGGTTATCCAGGAGCGACCACAAGTGGGAACCAGGCAGTCGGGCTGGCCGATGCGCTGTCCGATGGTGATGAAATGCGAATGGCGATCGAATCGCATGTCGATCCCCTCCATCGCGTTCCACATCTGGATGAAGGCCGGATCGAGGTCGAGGTACGCGGTAACGCGAACGGGATCAGTCAATGCCGGGTCGCGGAGCATGCCGGAGACATTGATCAACAGATCCGCGTTGGCAGCGAAATCAACCAGTGATGCGTGCGAGAGCCCAACGGTCTGGGTCGTATCGGCGAGCAGTAGTGACGACGTGCGTTCGATGCCGAATCGTCGGACCACGTCGAGGAAGTAGTTCGCACTCCGCGAGCCTTGAAGTAGACCGCCGGAAGCCTGTAGAGATTCTCGCTGGATCGGCTCAATCAGCAGCACCTCGTGCCCCAGGCGCTTGAGCCCAAGCACGTATTGAAGGACCGCCCAGGTCGCCCCGCCCTGCCCCGGGTCGGCTGCGATCATTCCGCTGACGATGATTTTGAGCGACCGAGGGTTCATGTCAGTCGCTCGACGTCTTTCAGGAACTGGGTGAGGACGCGGTCCGAGTCGAAGTGTTCGACCGCAATCCTGCGCGCCGCAGCGCTATGAACATCAAACCTTTGAACGATGTTTACACATCCATCGACGGCCTCGTCCATGTTTCGAAATGGCACCAGGCCACGTCCGGTTGGCAGGTAGGCTGAAAAGCCCGTCTCTTGCACCAACGCCGGACGGCCTGAGGCGAGGTACCGAATCGTACGATCGCTGAACCAACCACTGTTCGTCTCGACGTAGATGCCCTGGGCCACGGAGAACTCGGCGGACGAACCCCGGACGTAGTCACCGAACTTTTGAACATCCCCCGCGGCGGCTTTCGGATCGAGCAGCGTCCAACCGGCATCACGAAGCCGAGTCGAGTCCTTCGAATCCGCCGGATGAATGTCGAGAGCGATCTCAAATGCCACCTCAACGATTCCTGCTGCGCGGGCACGGTCAGGAAGCCCAACAAACTTGCGGAACTCATGCGCTTGAGAGTGAAGGTGCGGTCACCCAGGGTGATCGGCCCGAATGCTCCACGCCAGCTCGATACCGTCGTAAAGCGAAACACTGGAGGAGCGGGAGCAATCGGCCAGTCGTCCAGCACGACCGGCTGTCGGACTGGCACCCATTGAATTCCGTCAACGGGTATCGAGGACGCCGTGCTTCCGACATGGGCACCGATGGTGAAGTACGCGTCATGGCCCGCGAGGCGAAATGCGGATGCGGGGTCTGCATGCCAGCACTGCGTGTACCCGGGATCGATGTCTATGTAGAGCTTCTTCCTGAGAAGCGGCATCAGGTCGGGAAGCGTGAGATGACCGCTGATGTTGATCAGCATCTCGGCATTTCGAGCCAGGTCCACCACGCGATCCCAGGCCAATCCGTGGCAGGTCAGCGGACGTCCGGTCGCTGGATCTGCAAGAATCAGCGCAGTTGTTGCTGCCAGACCCGCTTGCCCAGTTACCCAGGTGAAATGCTGACGATTGACCGAATCGGCGAACGACGCGGGATTACCCGCATCATCGACACACGCCGACGGCGCAATCTGCTCGATGAAGTAGACGTCAAATCCGAGCCGTTTCAGGCCTGAAATCCAGCTTAATCGAACCCACGCCTCGCCTCCGCTGCGGGGTTTGTTGGCGATCGCCCCGCTAACGATGACGACTCGAGTCATAACCATATTCCCCTGTTGGGAACTGGAACCAACACGGGAACACAATGGAGTACACACTCGGGCTTAATGGTTACAGGTCGGGCTGTCCGGTTCATGGGCTGATGGTTGGAATGCGAACGTTATCGCTTGCAGAACCAGTCGTATCCGAACGATTCGCCCCCCTGGCGGCAGAGGGCGTTGCCGCAGGTTCGAGAGGAAGAACCACTAGTGGATCCCCGGTCCGAGTCGCAGGAAAGCTTTTCGAAGTCGGCGGCGAGAAGTGGTACCTTAAGGGCTACACCTACGGGCCGTTCGCTCCGCGTGAAGGCAGCCACTTCCCTTCGCCCTCTCGCGTGGCGCAGGACTTTTCGCACATCCGATTGCTGGGTGCCAACGCCATCCGGCTCTATCACCTTCCACCAGAATGGCTGCTTGATCTTGCCTGCGACGCGCACCTGCGTGTGATGGTCGACGTGCCGTGGGACAAGCATCGTTGCTTTCTGGAAGACTGGTCGGCGCAATCGGAGGCGGTCGAGAAGATTCGCACAGCATCGGTGACTATCGCACGTCATCCGGCCGTGTTTGCCGTCAGCGTTGCCAACGAAATCCCTCGCGATGTAGTTCGCTATAGCGGCCATCAGCGGGTGGCCAGCTTCCTGGACACGCTTCTGGACACACTGAAACAGGGTGCTCCGGATTGTCTGGCCACCTACACCAACTACCCCTCAACCGAGTTCCTTTCTCCGTCGAACCTCGACTTCTACTGCGCGAACGTATACCTCGACGACGACGAAGTGCTCGGCCGATACCTCGACCGGCTGCATCACGTTGCTGCTCACCTTCCCCTGGTGCTGGGTGAAATTGGTTTCGATTCCCTTCGCAAGGGCCCGGCGCACCAGTCCGATGCTCTGGCCCGGCATGTGAGACGCGTCTATCGACACGGGCTGGCGGGCGCGTTCGTGTTCTCGTTCACGGACGACTGGTACACCGGTGGTCACCAGATTGAAGACTGGGCCTTCGGCGTCACTGATGTCGCACGCCAGGACAAACCTGCAGCACTCGCAATTCGGAGCATCTGGGCCGAGGCACCGCGCATTGATGAGCGGGGTTTGCCGAAGGTCTCCGTCGTGGTCTGTTCGTACAATGGCGCCACCACGCTCGACGAATGTCTACGATCGCTTCTCCGTCTGAACTACCCCGACTACGAAGTGATTCTGATCGACGATGGTTCGACAGACGATACCTTGGAAATAGCGGCGCGCTATCCGCAGGTCCGGACGATCCATCAGGAGAATCGCGGCCTGAGCGCCGCTCGCAACGAGGGGGCCCGGCTTGCCGTGGGTGAGATCGTTGCCTACACGGATTCGGACTGCGTGGCCGACAGCGAATGGCTGCTGCACTTAGTGCTGGCGATGCGCGAACAGGGTGTCGACGCGATCGGCGGCCCCAACGTGCCTCCGCCGTCGGACAACTGGGTCGCCAAATGTGTCGCCGCCAGTCCCGGCGGACCGAGCCATGTCATGCTCGACGACCGCAACGCCGAGCATGTACCGGGCTGCAATATGGCGTTCTTGCGGGAGCGCCTGCTTTCACTCGGCGGATTCGACGTTCGTTTTCGCCAAGCCGGTGACGACGTCGACATCTGCTGGCGGTACCTCGACGCGGGGCTCACGATCGGCTACGCGGCGTCTGCGCTGGTCTGGCATCATCGTCGGGCGCGAGCGATGGATTTCTATCGCCAGCAAAAGGGGTATGGACGGGCAGAGGCCATGCTTCAGTTCAAGCACCCCGGGCGCTACAAGTTGCTCGGCGGGCTGCGGTGGGCTGGCGTTATCTACGGAGTGGGAGCTATTGCGCTGCCGGTCTACCAGCCTGCCGTTTATCACGGCCGATTCGGCAACGGTCCGTTTCAGCTCATCTATCGACGCAACGACTACAGCGTATGGGCCTACGTGACACTTTTTGAATGGCACGCCGTCGCGCTGTTGCTCGCGACCTTGGGGCTCATTCTCTGGGGAACAGAACTCGGGCACGGCCTGCTCACCGGTGCCACGGTCTTCTGGCTTGCGTCGGCCGTTGCCGTGCTGCGATCGACAGCAACTGCGCCGCTGCCGGCCGCCGCTCGGTGGTGGTGCCGTCCGCTGGTGGCGTTGTTTCACGTAGGGCAACCGATCGTTCGTGCCTGGCACAGAACTGCATTCCGTCTGCGCCACAAGAGGTTGCAGGCTTGCGCGTTGAACTACAGCTCCACGAAATCAGCCGCTCGAAGGGTTTCTCGATACGCCTTTGACATCTGCTGGGAGAGCAGGAACGGCATCGGCCGCGAGCGGCTTCTGGATGAACTCGTTGAGAGGGCTCGCGCCGACGCCTGGAATGGGAACTGGGATCTTGAATGGTCGCCCCATGACATTGAACTGCTCGGGAACCTCTGGTGGGACGCCCGCATCACCTCGGCGACTGAAGATCTTGGTGGAGGCCGGCGATTCACTCGCATTCGTGGAACGCTTCAGGGAACTGTGTTTGGAAGAGTCGTCACGGTCATTCTGACACTCATCTCGACTGCTGCGATCCTCGCCAACTTGAAGGCCGGTCTGATCACAATCGCCATCGTGGCACCGATCGTCGTCGGCGCGCGAGTGTGGGCCGGGAGTCGCGTAAGGCGCGCGGTCACAGGCTTGATCTGTCGCGCGGGAGTGGCTGCAGGCCTATCGCTCGTCCCATCCGGTGTAGCCGATCAGGTGATCAACCATCCGACCGGGCCGATTATTCGCGAGGGAGTTGTCACATGATCACCAATCGACGCAGCCGCAAAGGGTTCTCGCTGGTGGAGTTGCTCGTCGTGATGGGCATCATTGCGGCACTGATAGGCATTCTTCTACCGGCGCTTGGCCGGGCCCGCGAAAGTGCCCGGCAGACAACCTGCCTGGCAAACTTGCGTTCACTCGGACAGGCAATGTTTGCCTACGCGAACGACCATCGTGATCGTCTGCCCAACTCCAATCCGCCGATGACGCCCCGCGACTACGATGCCGCCAACTTTGTCCTGGTGTCTTTGAATAACGGGTACATGAAGTCGCCGGCGGCGTTTCATTGCGCTTCGGACCGCGATCCGGTGCAGGCGTCGATTGTGACCGCCGACTATGACCTGCCTAACTCGGCCCGCGCGAGTTACGAGTTCTACAGCATTTCGTGGATGCCCGAGACGGGACCGAAGCTCAGCCAGTTGGGAGGTGCACCACTTGCGTGGGACCTCGGCGGTGGCTCAGCCAAACCCGATCCGCAGCAGAATCACGGCACGATCGGGGGGAACGTAGTCTTCGGAGATGGCCACGGCGAATGGCAACCGCAGGCTAACTGGGACAGCGAGAACTGGGCACATCCGGCTGACAAGTACTACCCGAAATGAACCGCTAATCGTCGCACAAAGCCTCAATGCAATCCCAGTTGGTCCAACCGTCCACAATCCGAGACACGGCGAAGCTTAATGCATCGTCGCCTGGGGCTCTTCGCGCGCTGACCGCCTGGTTTCAACTTCAACCAACATCGTCTCCGACAGAGGCTGCGAGGCTGACCGACGATCTGGACCGCGACGTCTATCGACTCGCTGGCGCCGGGCCTGGTGGTGAGCCGATCATCGCGAAGAAATGCAGCTGTGACGAAGCCGCCCAGGAACGCCTCGCGTACACGCAGATCCTTCCCAATTTGAGATTGGAACCGACGCTCCGCTATTTCGGAGACGTTCCGGATTCTGACGGCAAGTGCTGGATGTTCGTCGAAGACGCCGGCCCAGGCGCCTACGACATGGGCTCGCCTCGCTGCCGCCGGATCGCGGGGACCTGGCTCGGACGCTTTCACGCCTCGGCGATGATCGTCGGCAAGCACCCGTCCCTGTGCGAGCGAGGAACTGCATGGTTTGAATCCATGCTCGACGAATGCCGAAGCCTCGTCGTCGACGTGCAAACCGCAGCATTCCTGACCAAGGATGACCGCCGTGCATTGCAGGAAGTCCGAGCTTGTTGCGATCGGCTTGCCACTCGTCGTGAAGCGATTCACGCGATCTGCGCCGCGACACCTTCAACCGTCACGCACGGCGATCTGGCGGGCAGAAACATGCGGGTTCGTGAGACCCTCGTCGGTCCGACACTCGTCGTGTTCGACTGGCCCGATGTCGCCTGGGGACCACCGGCGATAGATCTTGTGATCTCAACCGACCAGACTGCGACGGATACTGCGAGTCCGGACTTGGAGGCTTACTGTGCGGCCGTTTCTGTCGCCTGGCCTGATGTGACGCGGGGCCGGGTGGAGACTCTCGCAAAGGTTGGCGAGCTGTTCTGGCATGTGTTCGCTCTGAGGCTCGATGCCGCCTCGATCGAACCCGGGTATGTCGAACGGCCCATTTCCCACATGGCCGACTACTGCAATGGAATCATGGGCGCGATGAGCGCGCTAGGTTGGAACAAATGACCCTGGCGGGAACGGGCTCAATTCCGACCGATGCCGATGCGGCATGCGAAGAGTCACCGGTACTGCCGGGGGCACCGCTCCATATTTGTCTCGTGTCGCAGGAATTCCCGCCGAGTACGGCACGTGGCGGAATCGGGACACAGACGTACCTCAAGGCACACGGCCTGGCAGCACTTGGGCATTCGGTTCGGGTGATCTCTCGAAGTAATGATGCCGAGCGGCATGAATACTTCGACGGTCCCGTCCACGTCATCCGCGTTCCTGGAATGGATCACCAGTTCGGCATTCACACGACGATCGCCGATTGGGTGACGTATAGCGCTTCCGTAGCGTCGGCGATAGCCGCCAGCCACGAGGCGTCACCGATCGACATCATCGACTTTCCGGAATGGGGCTGTGAAGGTTTCGTTCACCTGCTCAACCGGTCACAGTGGAACTCGATTCCCACCGTGATTCATCTGCACGGACCACTGGTCATGTTCGGGCACAAGATTGGCTGGCCAGAGCTCGAATCCGAGTTCTTCCGTACCGGGACAGCTATGGAGGGTGCTTGTCTTCGCATGGCCGATCGGATCTTTTCGTCCAGCGACTGCTCTCGGGACTGGTGTGCTCGGGAGTACGGTATCGATGCAGCAAACGTACCGACGATTCACACAGGTGTAGACGTTGAACTGTTCCGACCGCTCGGTGGCTCCGGGTCAGAGCAGTTGACGATTGTTTTTGTTGGAAACTTATCGCTCAACAAGGGTGTGGGAGTACTGGCCGATGCGGCGCTTCGCTTGGTATTGGAGTTTCCAAGTCTGCGGGTGAAGCTGCTTGGATCACCGAAGCCGGACCTCGCCGAATCGCTGCGCGAGCGTGCGGCCGCTTGCGGCGTGCCCAATCTGTTTGACTTCCTCGGGTTCGTCGACCGAAACGACGTGCCTAGGCACCTATCGGCAGCCGACGTCTTTGCTGCACCGTCGTGCTATGAAGGCGGACCCGGGTTCGTCTACCTAGAAGCGATGGCATGTGGGATCCCGGTCATCGCATGCTCAGGCTCGGGCAGCTCCGAAGCAGTGGTCGATGGTGAGACCGGCCTTCTCGTTCCGCCAAATGATTCCGGCGCGCTGGTCACCGCGCTGCGACGACTACTTTCAGACACAGCACTACGGCAGTCCATGGGCCAGCGCGGCCGGGCAGAGGTCTTGCGGCGGGCCGACAGTCGCAAATGCATCCGAGATATTGAAGCGTTCTACGCTCAAACGGTGGCGACCCTTCGTAGCCAGGGGGAGCGATGAATCTACTTCCAGGAGAATCCGCAGGGAACGTCGTCGTGATCAGTCCGCATCCGGACGATGAATCGATCGGCTGCGGCGGAACGATTCGGCGTCATGTGATGGCCGGAGACAAGGTCACTTTGCTGTTTCTGACATCAGGAGAAGGCGGTGGGCACGGGCGGCCTGCATCGGAGACCGGCCCGCTTCGCGAGCAGGAGGCGACCACCGCCGGAACATTGCTCGGCGTAGCGCACATCGATTTCTGGCGGTTGCCCGATGGGAAGGTTCGGTCTGACCAGACGCTCGTCTTCCGGCTGGCGGAGTATCTGAAATCCATTGATGCCCGAGCCGTGTTCGTCACGCACGAAGCGGAGGCACACCCGGATCACCGCGCGGCGGCTCGGCTCGTTCGGCGCGCGGCCGGGGAATTGATCGAACAGCGCATCGAGCCGCCTGCCCTCTGGGGCTACGAGGTATGGACACCCATGCAGGAGTTTGAGTACGTCGTCGACATCTCCGAACAGTTGACCGTCAAGCTGGAAGCGGTCCGGGCCCACAAGAGCCAGTGCGCCGTCATGCGATTCGACGAATCTGCGCAAGGGCTGGCCCGGTACCGCGGCGAAATGCATTCCTGGCCCGGCGGTGATTACGCCGAGGTGTTCCAGGAACCGCCGCCCATTCGAGCACGCCGCGCCGCTCAGGGCCGTTCCGTCGGCCGACAAGCTGGGGGACGCAAGTGAAATACATTCCTCGCGTTTTTCGATATCTCCTTCCCTATTGGCGCCTCGCAGTGGTGTCGGCACTGCTCATCCTCCTGGCGTCACTAGTCGGACTGTTGATGCCCTGGCCTTTGAAGTTCCTTGTGGACAGCGTCCTGGGAGAGGAACCCACGCCATGGTGGGTCACCGCTACATTCGGAAAGTTCGCGAGCGACCGGTACGCGATGATGTACGTCGCGGTTATTGCGGGACTGGGCGTCACCCTCCTGTCAGATCTGGTTCACGTCTTAAGCAACTACGCACAGACAAAGCTCGAGCAGCTCATGGTGCTCGATGTTCGCAGCGACCTGTTTGAACATTCGCAGCGGCTCTCGGTTTCGTACCATGAGCAAAAGCGATCGGGGATGCTGATTTACATCATCAATTCGCTCGGCGACGCCGTGGTCGGCGTGTTGATGACAATCCCGCCCCTGGTGCAAAGCGTATTGACGCTCATCGGGATGTTTATCGTTTCGATGACGATCGACCCATGGCTTGCGCTCGTCTCGCTCGTTGTGGTCCCCTTCCTCTACTACTCCGTTGGGTATTACGCAAAGCACATTCAGTCGCGGCTTTATGAAGTCCGCGGACTCGAAGGCGAGACGCTGTCAGTGATCCATGAAGCGATCTCAATGATTCGTGTGATTCTGGCCTTCGGTCGTTCAGACCATGAGTCGCACCGGCACCGCAAGCTCGGCCTGAAGGCGATCGACGCGAGGGTCAAGATCACCATCCGGCAGACGCTGTTCACGATGGCAGTCAATGCCATCACCGCCGGCGGGACGGCACTTGTCCTGGCAGTGGGTGCGCGGCACGCGCTGTCGGGAAAACTGACGGTCGGACAGTTGCTTGTCGTGCTGGCTTACATCGCCTCGGTCTACAAGCCACTTGAATCAATTAGCTACACCATCGGGGGACTGCAGGACAAGTTCGTGAATCTCGGCATCGCATTCGGCCTGCTCGACACGGAGCCAGACATTAAGGATTCACCCAACGCCCGCGCGATCGATCGTGTGCGCGGTGCAGTACGATTCGACAACGTTAAGTTCAGCTACCCCGGTCGCGAAGATACGCTCAAAGACGTCAGTATCGATGTGAAACCCGGCGAGGTCGTTGCAATCGTCGGCCCGACCGGAGCGGGAAAGAGTACGCTGATCAGTCTCCTCCCAAGATTCTACGATCCCGATGGCGGCAGGATTGAGATCGACGGGATCAATATCCATGACATTACCCTCAAGTCTCTTCGCCACCAGATCGCGCTCGTTCAGCAGGAACCGCTGCTGTTCAGCGGATCGATCATGGACAACATCCGCTACGGCCGGCTGGAGGCGACCGACGAAGAAGTGGTAAACGCCGCGAAAGCGGCCAACGCTCACGACTTCGTTGAGCGCCTGCCTGAAGGGTATCGAACCGAACTTGGCGAGCGCGGCACGAAAGTTTCCGGTGGAGAGCGGCAACGCATCGCGATCGCCCGCGCCTTCCTGAAAGACGCTCCAATCCTGATCCTCGATGAGCCGACCAGCGCGATCGACTCCAAGACCGAGCAGGTCATCCTCGACGCGCTGGACCGGCTGATGGTCGGGCGAACCACCTTCATTATTGCCCATCGCCTGTCGACGATTCGTCACGCCGACCAGATCGTCGCGATCGAAGCCGGGCGGGTGGTCGAGAGCGGTACGCACGATGCGTTGCTGCTGCGAAACGGGCTGTATCGCCAGCTATATGACATCCAAACCGGAAAACGTCGGCGACAGAGGGATGACGATGCGATCGTCAATCCGACGGAAGTGAATGCAGACACAAGCAACTCGGATGAAGTGGCGGAGGTGATTCAATGACTGGCAAATCACCATCGCCTGATCTGGAGTTGAACGATGTTTCCGTCACACAGGGCCGTTCCGACACGCGCCCGCTTCGTGTTGACCACCCTGCCATCGGCTCCAAGCCTATCGTTCTTGTCTTGGGAATGATGAGCCGCTGGCCTGTCGCCGGCGTGGCTTGGGTAACGGTGCAGTACCTCGAAGGCTTCAGGCGACTGGGATACGACGTCTACTACGCCGAGGCCCACGGCTGTACCCAGACCAAGTTCATGCAGACCGCCGAAGACGACGGCGTCTCCCTCGCTGCAGATTACATCGGCCGCACGCTCGCGCGGTTCGGGTTCGCCGACCGCTGGGCCTACCACGATGTCCACGACACGGGTCGTTGCTTCGGGCTCTCTCGTGAGAAACTCTACACGCTCTATAAGGATGCTGGCGCCATCATCAACCTGCACGGCGGTACCGAACCCTTGCTTGAACATTCGGCAACTGGCCGATTGATCTACCTGGAAACCGACCCCGTTGAAGTGCAGATTGGCCTCGGCGAAGGGTCGCAACCCGTTCGCAATTTCCTGGACGCCCATGCGTCCTATTTCACGTGGGGCCTGAACTACGGGAAGCCCGACTGCAAATTGCCGACAGACCCAAATTATGTCTTCCACCACAGCCCGCCACTGGTAGTGACCGATTTCTGGTCTCCAAACGACCGCGGCCCGGCTGACACGTTCACGACGATCGGCAACTGGAAGCAAGGCTATAAGCAGGTCATCTTGGACGGCGAAACCTACCACTGGAGCAAGCACCTGGAGTTTTTGAAGTTCATCGACCTGCCGCGCAAGACGCCGGAGAAGATCGAACTCGCAATCAGCCCCAGCAGCATCGACGAAGCAGACACCGCCGTGCTCCGCTCCAACGGCTGGTTGGTTCGCAATGGCGTCGAAGTGTCGGCGGAGACGGAGCCTTACCGCCGATACCTACAACAAAGTCGAGGCGAGTTTACCGTCGCGAAGGACCAGAACATTCGGCTGCGCAGCGGCTGGTTCAGTGAAAGAAGCGCCCAATACCTCGCAGCAGGCCGGCCGGTAGTGACACAGGACACAGGGTTTGGTAGCGCGGTGCCCCTGGGTGAGGGTGTCTTTGCGTTCAACTCAGAGCAGGAGATCTTGTCCGCGTTCGAATCGATTCGTTCAGATTACAACCGGCATCGTAGAGCCGCATTGGACGTTGCTTGCGATCTGTTTAACTTCGACAAGGTCCTCCCAAAAGTCCTGGCATCCGTAGGCGCCTAGCCGACCGAGACTGGGTCCTTCTACTTCATCAAGTGCGAAAAACCATGGGCAAAACAAGGGAAAAGCGATCGAAGCCTACTCGCAAGCCAGTGGCACCCGTCAAGAACGGCAGTCGTGAGGCAGCGGTTTCTGCCGTGACTGACCCGGTCATGAACTCAGAACAGCGACGCCAGGAGCTTCAATCGACCCTGGACTCGCTGAGGCAGTTTGTCCCACTTCGAAACGGGACTGACAAACATGAGCTCGAATCTTTCGTCACCAGTCGGCGGATCGGCTATCAGTCGCTGGTCGAACGGATTCGGGGAATCATCCGAAGCAGGTTCTCGATCGGCGGCCCCATTCTCATTGTCAGCAAAGGTGACGATGAGCTACTGAAACTTGGCGGACGCGTCGCGTGGCACTTCCCCCGCGCCGCCGATGGCGGATATGCGGGGCATCATCCTCACGACAGCGCAACTGCCATCCAGCACCTTGAAGAGTTGCGGCGCGCCTCGGCGGAGTTCCTCTTGGTCCCGTCGACGTCTCTGTGGTGGCTCGACTTCTATGCAGAGTTTGCCGAGCACCTGAAAGCTCACTACTCGGAGGTCTATCGCGAGGAGGGCGCAGGCGTAATCTACCGGCTGGCCGTCAAGGCCGACGTTAGAAAGGCCATTGATGTTGCTGCTAGTGAGCCCAGCCCATCGGATTCCACGTCTTTGCGGATCGAAACCTCTCAAGCGTTAGGGGCAGTGGGCCGGCACAAAGACGCCTATGACGTTTTGTGCGAAGGACTGCTGGAAACTCCAGGGTCGCCTGAGCTATTGCTGGAACTCGCCCGGCGGGCCTCTGCCCGTGGGGAACATACCGATGCAAACCGTTTTGCAGAGCAAGCGATTCAATGTCCTGAAGCAGATCGAAATATCTATTTTGAACTCGCAAAGATGGCTTGGGACGCCGGTCGGCTAGCAACGGTTGAGAAGCGGCTGTCGGCCATGGTGTCGCGGTTTCCGGACGACGGTCAGGCCGTTTCGGAACTCATCAACCTGTTGTGCGCCCGGATGGAGGCCCCCTCGGACCCGCCAGACCCCACGATTGCAGTCCGATTGGTCGAGGTATTGCGGTCGAAACTGCCTTGTGGACTGATCTCCAGTGACGCCCTTTTAAGGTCAGCCGAATCGCTCGGCACCACTGTAGCTCAGGATCTCGCCGCTGACTGCCTCGCAACCGCCCTTCGCAAAACCGATCCGCATTCCGCTCCGGTGAAAGACTGGCTTTTGAGGCTTCTGCGGCCAGTCGTTACCGATCCGGCGTCATTGCCCATGAACGATGCCCGCGCGTTGGCCGGGCTTTTGACCCAACTGGGCAATGGCTATCTGGTTAGTCAGCAGCGATTCAAGGCATCGGCCTGTTATTTGATCGCCAAAGCGTTGTCGCCTCTGGCACACGCCGCGCGGGTGAATCTAGGTTTCGCGGCGATTGCGCGAGGAGACGCCGTCTCGGCGATCTCGCATTTGGAAGGCGTGGATCGCGTGTACGCGGATGAGTCCAGCCTGGTCTGCTGGCCCTCCCGGGAAGGCACGGCTTGGCCTTACGATTCGTTCAGAATCGGCGATGCGTTTAACGCGCTGAAAGACCCCTCTGTCGAATGGCCCACGATCACCGTCATTACGCCTTCGTTCAATCAAGCTGCGTACGTGGAGGAAACGCTGCTCTCGATCCTGAACCAGGAATACCCCCGGCTCCAATACATTGTCGTTGACGGGGGATCGACGGATGGTACTTGCGAGATACTGGAACGTTATCGATCTCGGATTGATATCCTGATCATCGAACCCGATAAGGGACAAACTGACGCGATCAATAAAGGGCTCGCACAGGCAACTGGCGAACTGATCACTTGGGTAAACTCCGATGACCAGCTTGGCCCAGGAGCGCTGTTCATGCTAGCGGCAACCCACCTGGCCGAGGACGCTGACGTCATCGCCGGCTACTGTCTGGAGCACGCCAATCGTCAGTTCAAGTTGATTAACCTGCCGGCAGCCGATCCAAAAACCTTTAACATCGAACACCTAGCGGACATTTTCCATTTCTGGCTTAAAGGACACTTCTTCTACCAGCCCGAGGTGATCTTTACCCGGCGAATCCTTGACCGTGTCGGACCCGAGCTGAACCGGAATCTGTACTTCACAATGGATTACGAGTTCTGGTGTCGCTGCGCCAAGGCCGGAGCCCGTTTTGCAAAGGCTAGGTGGCCGGTGGCAATGTTCCGAAAGCACGATGCTCAGAAGACTTCTGACCTGGATCGAACCGTGATCGAGCAGGGTGAAGTCCGCGACACCTTCGTTAAGCCGGGACCTGATTTTGAGCGCAAGCTGGAGATCGCAGGTCGTTTGGCGAAGGGGTTTTCGACGCCCACGCCCCGCTTGACTGTCGTCAGTACTCGCGCCCCGCGATTTTTCTCGCCTGACACGGCTCGCGAACTCTCGGATCAGCCGATCGAAGGCGTCAATGTTCGCTTCATCTCGGATTTGGCAAAGATCGATCCGGATGATCCAAGTCCGGTTCTGCTGCTGGTACACCTGCATAATGAGCAGGCGGGCCTTCGCAAACTCAGAGAGGCCAAGTACCGAGCTCCGGTCATCGGCTGGCACTGGGACAGTCATCACCACGTGTTCGAGAATTTCCGGTGTTCTGCCGACCTCGACCTGTTTTCATCCGGCCACGCATTCTCGGGCGGTTACCTTCGTGCTTCCGGTCGCATCATGGTTGAAAGCGTTCCCCTCTGCGTGACCCAGTGGACAAAAGCCGAGGCAGCTGAGCTATACGTTAGATTCTCCAGAGCAACACGGAAAGACTCGCTCTATGGCGGCTTTGTTCGCTATGAGTTTGCCAGGCGACGAAACACGCTCATTGAACAACTGCGATATCGAGGGATGGAAGACGTTTATTTTCTCGAAGAATCGGAGTCGGGCGCTTACTTCAATCGGTCAGCGGAAGAAAGATTCCGAGACTGGACTACCTACAAGACATCGCTCTGCCTGCCGCTGGGTGGCGACCTGTCCATGCGATTTTTCGACGCCCTTTTGACTGGCCAGATCCCGATCGTTCCGCGCGATGTCCATGACTTGGATTTAGTCATTTCCCCTGAGCTTCAACAGGAACTGCCGGTCATTCGATTCGATCAATATGACCCCGAGCAAGTATGCGCGGCACACGCGACCGCGCTCGCAAGATATGATCTTGACGGCGCCGCGGGTGCGCACAAGCGGCATCTCTATGCACTTGAGAACCATATGATGTCGCAACGGTTGGCACAGTTTATCAGGCTACTGAAGCAACATGGTGCCCCTTATCGAGGGAGAGTGTCGCAGTGAACAGGTATCTCTTCGTTCATATTCCAAAGACAGCGGGCGTGAAGATTAGACACAACATTCATATGAATGCGAACTACCCTGACACGCGCATCTGCGTGCAGGAAGAGGGTGAGGATCTTCGATATTACACGGACAAGGAACTGGCCGATTTCGACCTGATTTCAGGCCACTTTGGCTTTGCCATTCGCCGGCGGCTTGAAGCCGACCGCCACTGCATCACTATTCTGCGGGAACCGATCTCCCGAATCATCTCGGGATACCATTACTGGAGGACACTGGTCGACACGCCGCTGGGAAACGCTTGCAATTCCATGGACATCTATCAGTTTTCTCAATCCCTAGACCCGACGGTCATTGAGTTTATTGACAATGCCCAGACCTGGCAGTTGTTCTGGGACTATACGACTGCGGCCCGCCGACGGTTCGAAAAGATTCCTCCATCGGAGGTGCTCGCGACCGCGCGAAAGAACCTTCGATCGTTCGATTTCGTTGGAGTTCAGGAGAACATGCCGGGCGTTCTGAGCACGATGGCCACTCGATTCAATTGGCGATGGACGGATGACGTCGCTGATCGCATCAACTCGTCCCCTAATCCAAAAGCCGCAGGAGAGGTCGATCTGAAGCGGCTTCGCGAATCGCTGGGTTCTAAGGTTCGACTGGACGACGAACTCTATCAGTTGGCCCTTCAGCTTTTCCGTAAAGCACATTAACGCCTAATGCTCTGGGAGGTCCTGTTATGCGAGAACTCGAAGATCTGTTCCGCCATCTTGGCAATCGCGGGTTCCGCCCGCGAACCGTCATTGACGTCGGCGTCGCGCATGGCACGCATGCTTTGTACGCTCAGTTCCCTGACGCGTATTACCATCTATTTGAGCCCGTCGCCGAGTTCGAGAAAGACATCCGCTGGCACTTAACCCGGCTCCGCGGCGAGTATTGGCCCGTTGCTCTATCCGACAAACCAGGGGTTCAGTCGCTGTTTTTGACGGGACAGTCTGATGGTGCGTCGCTCATGCACTCGGACGTGCCACCCGAAAATCCGCAACTCCGCCAGGTTGAGGTATCGACCCTGGACACGGCGTTCAAAGATAAGACCGTGGAAGGGCCGATCCTGCTAAAAACCGATTGTCAGGGCGCGGACCTTAAGGTCATTCAGGGCGGATTGAATTTTGTCACCCATTGCGACGTGATCGTTCTGGAAGTCGGCATGTTCCATTATTGGGGCCCATCGACTCCGGACTTCACAGATGTCATCCGCTACATGGCGGATATTGGATTCGTAACTTACGACGTGGTCGGACACATGGATCGGCCGCGTGACGGAGCTCTGGGACAAGTCGATGTGGCCTTCGTCAAAAGAGACGGGATGTTTCGCGACAGTCATAAATGGTCGTAACACGGGACTCCAACCCGTGCCCAGACCGCGACGCCCGGGATTGACCGATTCTGTGCGATTTTGAACTATAGGTTTGGGCAACGGGTTAGAACATGGCTAGAAACCCGTGCTATAGCCGGCTCGACTGCAATGCCTGCTGTATCAGTCGCCACCTTCAAAGGATGGTCATCGAAGATGCTGCCTACCTGCTCATTCCGATCGTACTGTGCTCTGGCATGTCTGCTCCTAGTCTTACTCGCTGCAGGATGCAATAAAGATGACGACAAACCCCGTGATTCCGCCGAGCGCGAAGTCACAGCTAAGGCTGCCGGGCTGACCGACGACTATGTGAATCAGGGGAAAGATACTCTCGGCAGGTACTGGTTTGAAAAAAAAGGTGCCGAAGCAGGCCCACCCCAGAAGCGAATGTTCGATCCGAAAGAGGGCAAGCTCTACCGGGCCACACAGGACGCGTCTGGAAAATGGAAACTGACCTGGCTCAATGCTCCCCCTCCTCCCGTAGTCCCCAAGCCAGAGTATACCGCGCAATCCCTGGGACTGGGCGAGGGCGCGACCGATCAAGGTAAGGATCCGATGGGGCGGTACTGGTTCAGGGTCCCAGCGACCGCGGCTGACGGCTCGAAAGATTGGTTCAACATGCAAAGCCGCGTCTATGACCCAAAGACCAAGATCCTTTACTCCGCGGTCGAGTCGTCAGATGGAAAATGGACGTTGACAGCCATCGAACCGGCGCGTCCGTGAGCCAGTCTGCGCATCCAAATGTAGGGCTCATGCATCGACCTGGCCTGGCCATCTCCGCTTCTCTCGCCCAGCGTCCCGGCATCGGCGGACATGCATGGGTCATTCTGCAATACCTGCTCGGCTTTCGGCGGCTTGGGTATCGCGTGTTGTTTCTGGATTCGCTCTCAACCGACATGTGTGTGGATCGTCAGGGCAAACCGGCCGATTTTGCCAGCTCTTGGAACCTGACCTACTTCATGGACGTGATGCGGCAGTTTGACCTCGCCGACTCCTTCTCGCTCGATTTCAACAATGGACAGGCAGTGGTCGGAGTTCCACGCTCCCAGGTGATCGAACAACTGCGGTCGGCGGATCTGCTAATCAACATCATGGGCTACCTGGCCGACCCGGACCTGCTGGCCGCCGCTCGGACGCGCGTTTTCCTCGACATCGACCCTGGCTTCGGACAGATGTGGCGCGACCTGGGTTGGGCCGACATCTTTGCCGGGCATGATCGGTTTGTGACAGTGGGAATGAACATCGGCCGGCCAGGATGCCTCGTTCCGACGTGCGGGCTGGACTGGATTGCTTCTTCGCCACCGATCGTGCTTGAGCATTGGCCGGCGGTCACAACCCGCCCGGCGAGGGATCGCTTTACCAGCGTCATCAGTTGGCGAGGACCATTCGGGCCGATCGATTTTCGCGGTAGAACGTTCGGGCTTCGCTGTCATGAGTTTCGCAAATACGCCGAACTACCCAAGAACACGGGCCTGCCATTCGAGCTGGCACTGGACCTTCACCCTGACGAGGCGAAGGATGCCGCGATGCTTGATGCCGGCGGCTGGAAGCGCGTGAGCCCCCGACAGGTTGCCTGCACGCCGGACGACTACAGACACTATGTTCAGGGGTCGTGGGCGGAACTCATGATCGCCAAGAACCTCTACGTCGACACTGCCGGCGGATGGTTCAGTGATCGGACTGTCTGCTACCTGGCCAGCGGCCGACCGGCGCTGGTGCAGGATACCGGGCTGCGCGACCATTACCCGCTTGGCGAAGGACTGGTAACCTTCTCCAGCCCACAGGAAGCGGCGGAAGGCGCTTTTCGCATCGCTCGAAACTACGCATTTCATTCGCGACGCGCCCGCGAGATCGCCGAGGCCTATTTCGATTCAGACCGCGTGTTGAGCAAATTGTTAGAGAGAATAGTGTGAACTGCGAGACAGCCCGCGTGAGAGTTGAATGAGCCTGTGGTGCATCAAATGGTGAAACGCCTCATCGTCAACGCCGACGATTTCGGCCAGAGTCCTGAGATCAATCGCGGAATCCTGCACGCCCATGCGTATGGCATCGTCACCAGCACGAGCGTTCTTGTCCGCTGGCCGGCGGCGGCGGAGGTGACGAATGTCGTTCACGATTATCCCCAGCTCGGACTCGGCCTGCATGTCGACCTCGGCGAATGGGCCTGTCGAAATGGAGAATGGTATCCTCTTTACCGCGTGCTATCCGAGGCCGCCGAGAGTTCATCGGATGCGGTGTCGGCAGAGGTCATGCGGCAGTTGTCCTCTTTCCGCGCCTTGACTGGAAAAAACCCGACGCACCTCGATTCGCACCAGCACGTTCACCGTTCTGAACCGCTAAGGTCCATTCTGCTGGATCTTGGTCAGGCACTGCAGATACCGGTCCGCCACTTCAGTCCGGACATTCGGTACGTCGGTGATTTCTACGGTCAGACCGGGACCGGGGAGCCGTACCCAGAGGGGATCACGGTGGAGTCATTGCGCAGGGTAATTGCATCCCTGGCGGACGGGACCAACGAACTGTGTTGTCATCCGGGGCTTGGCGTCGACCATGATTCACCCTACGCGCACGAGCGGATGCAAGAGTGTAATGCATTGTGCGATCCGACCGTTCGACACAGCCTGGATGCCGCGCAATGCTGTCTGGTGTCATTCGGTGCGCCGCGATAATCCTCTACTACGTCATGCGCCATGCCATGACATCTGCTGCTGATAGGGTGGGGCTACCGCAACTGATCGCGTTCTTGCCGGCATGTAGCTACGAACGCATGCCCCCGGACATTAACGTCGCGAGGTCCGACGGCGACGGCGGAGCAGGCCTACGCCGGCCATGGCGGCCAGGCCGAGCGCGCTTGGCTCGGGCACGATGCTCAGCAGCACATCGTTACCGCTTCCGACCGTCAGGTTGTTGGTCGTCGAATCGACGTTGTACAACAACGTATAAACGAAGCCCGTGTTGGCGTCGGTGAAATCGAACCCGCCGGGGAGACGCGTGCTGGCCACCGGACTGTTCAGGTTGGCGCCCGTTGTGACGCCAAACGCAGGGTTCGGCTCGACGATCACGCTGGCGAATCCGCCGGTGACCGTATTAGCGGTCGAAGAGGCGTTGTTGACGATGTAGAAGCGTTCGCTGCCGTTGCCGGACAGCAGCGTGCCGAGATTGACCGCAAGGCTGGCACCCGTCAGGGTGACGGTGGAACCCGGGGAGTTCGGCAGCGCGATCTGATCATATCCACTGCCGGGAACAAGCCCGTTCACATTGACGCCCAGAACAGCAGCGGTGCTGTTGGCCATCGACAGACTGCCCACTGTCAGCACGGCGGTTTGAGCGCCCGTACCCGGGTCGCCGGGACGGATCGCGCCGCCGGCGGTGATGGAAACCGGTCCGGTGACCGTGCCCTTGCCGGCGAGGGTACCGGCCGCCGATGCCGTCGCACTGGTAATCGATCCGTTGGCGATCAGCGTGCCCGCGGTGATGCTGGTGGGCCCCGCGTAAAAGTTCGCCGCCGAGAGGGTCAGAGTTCCCGGGCCGTCCTTTGTCAGGCCCCCGCCGGTGCTCTGAACGACTGCCGTGATGCCGAGCGAACCACCGGAACCAACGGTGATGGTACGGTTCGCGCTGCCGAGTTCGATCTTGCCGGGGATCACGCCGGTCTGATTGGGGTCAACAATGATCGTATGGTTCGGCGGTCCCTGATCGAGCAGCGCCGGGCCACTGGTGATGGTGGCATTGGTACCGGGGTTGACCGTCACATTGCTGTTCAGGATCAGCCGGGCGGCGGTGAAGCGGTCGCCGCTGATGGTCAGGTTGGGGTTGCCCGCTCCGCTGAAGATGAACGATGAGACAAGGGTAATGCTGCCAGCGCCCTGGCCGGTGCTCTCGTCGCCGTGAATGGTGTTGATGCCACCGCTGATCTCCAGCGCGGGGTCGGTCGTGGCACCGTAGGTGTCGTTACCCAGCACATCATTAGAGCCACCGGTCCAGGTCGGGTCCAGGACCGTCAGGGAGCTGCCCCGCGGCGACTTGTACACGCCGCCGGAGTTGGTGAAGTGGAAGATCGTTTCGGTTTTGCCGTTGATGTCGAACGTGCCTGAAGTCATCAGGACGAAGACGGTGTCCGCCATCTGGTTGTTGCCGACAAGACGGAGCGTGCCGCCGTTGATCAGCACGTCAGGTGTGGTCTTCGAACCGACACCGTCGCCGACGATTGCATTCACGCCGGCGGTCTTGTTGAGATCGAGTGTTCCACTCTTGACCGCCGTCAGGCCGGAGAAGGTATTGGCCGTCGCACCACTGAGCGTCACCGTCCCCGTGCCGGCCTTGGTCAGGCCGCCGGTGCCGATGACCGACCCCGACAGCGTAAGGTTGTCGGTACCGCTGGACCCGATGCTGCTGGAGGTGAGCAGCGTGATGGTGCCGGCGGATTCGGCGATGCCGGTTCCGGTCAGTGCGCCCGCGCTGAGGATGCCATTGCCGCTGAGCGTGAGGCTTTCGGTGCCGATGTTAACGCCGTCGATCTGGAGATTCGCGCCGTTCGAGACGGTCGTCCCGCCGGCGGTCGCGCCCAAAGCCGAGGTGCCCTGCACCCGCAGGGAGCCGGCGGAGATGGTGGTCGGTCCGGTGTAGGCGTTGGTGGCATTGTTTAGAATCCAGGTGCCGACACCGGTCTTGGCGAGGGTGGTCGCGCCGGTGCCGTTGTCTCCGATCAGTGCCGCGAGTGTGTTGGTCCCTTTGTTCGTGCCGGTGAGCGTGAGCGTGCGAGCCGTATTGGTGCCCGACAGCGTCAGTGCCGCGGTGCCACTCAAGTTGATCGCGCCGGTGCCGGAAGCATCGAGGAAGGCGCCGGTGCCGATGGTCATCGCGCGGTTGGTGGAATCGCCGGCCCCGGTGTAACGAAGCGTCGTTCCGTTCCCCAGGACGAGATTGGCCGCGACGCCGGTCGACTGACCGATGCTGCTGGGCAGTCCCCCGTCAGCAAGCTTCGAAACGACCAGCGTGCCCGCGGCGACGTTGGTGACTCCGGTGTAGCTGCTGGCGGTGCCGCTCAGCGTGAGCGTGCCAATGCCCGACTTGGTGAGGTTGAGGCTCTGCGCGGCGTTCGTGAGTACACCGCCGAAATCGCTGGTGGCGTTGGTCGCAACGTCGGCGGCGGACGCGCCACCCACGACCAGTGTCTGCGCCGTTCCACCGGAGTTCGTCACCACACCGCCGCCTGCCAGGGTCTGCAACGCCTGGCCGAAGTTGTTCAGGTCGTAGACCGCGCCGGCGTTTACCGTCAGGAGGCTGGCGTTGGGGATGGCATTAGCGACGCCGTTCTTCAAAACGCCTTCGCTCACCACCACGCCCGCACCGTTCAGGCTGTTGGCTGCCGACGAAAGCACTAGCGTGCCAACACCGGCCTTGGTTAATGCAGTGCCTGAGGCGGTACTCGTTAAAGCGCCGCTGAGAGTCGCGGTCACGGCCGGGCTGGTGACGGTAACTGTCCGGCCGGTCGCACCCAGTCCGACGGCACCTGACAAGATCACGCTGTTGCCCGCGGTCACGCCGCCAACGGTGAAATCGCCGTTCACAACAACTGCATTGCCCACCGTGCGAACGGTTCCGTCCGACAGCAGCGTTGTTCCGCCGGCGATGCTGAGGGTTCCGGTACCGACCGGGCCGTTGGTGATGGTGGGCAGGGTACCTGCGGAGGTGGCTCCAAAGATCAGCGAGCCCTGGTCGAGATTGAATCCGGTATTGAAGGTGCTCGCGCCCGAGAGCGTCAACGAGCCGCTGCCCGTCTTGGAAATGGCTCCCCCGGCACTTGTGATGCGGGCGATGATGTTCAGGCTGTTGGTAGCGCCGACGGCGGTTGTCGTCGTGATCACCGGGGCGGCGGCGCTGAGTTGCAGTTCCGACAACGTAGCGGCGGCGGTGGTGATCAGCGGGGTGCTTGCCAGGCTGTCATTGTTAGCGGTAATCGCGTTGGCCGACGTCAGGACGAGCGTACTCAGGGCCGTCGGGGTCCCGAAGGTGAAGGTGGGATTCGCCGTCCCGCCCTGGTTGTCGAAGTTGAGGCTCGCGAGCGTCTGCGAGGTTGCACTGGCATAGTTGGCAAGGGTGACGCTGCCGCCGCCATTGATAGTGATCGCGTTCGTCGCCGCGATCTGGCCGGGATTCGCGTTCATCGTCACGGAGGCGTTGTTGACGACTAGGCCGTTGGCCGGGTTGGCGGCTGCCGGGACGGTCACAATGCCGGCCGCACCGTTGAGGTTCAGCGTACCGCCCTGGACGAACGTACCACCGGTGTACGTATTAGACGCCCCGGCTCCGACCGGCGCCAGGGCCAGCGTAGCGCCACCGCCCTTCACGAGTGCCGCCGTGCCGGTGACCTTCGCATTGAGATTGGTCGTTCCCTGGCTCACAAAGACTGTCAGGTCGGTGCCGCTGCCGCTGACGGTCGAAGTCGCGTCGGTTCCGGTGACGTTGATGGTCTGGTTGGCGTTGGTCACGATGCCCGTGCCGAACGTGATCGCCGTGGCCGCGGGCAAGGTGATGGTCTGCCCACCACCCGGTGCCATACGAAGTGAGTTCACCGACTTTGCGCCAGCGGTCAGCGTACGAGAGGTACCATCGTTGATGTTGGACGAAGCGGTCGTCGCGGCGCTGAAATCGGTTCCGCTGTAGGCGGGGGCAGCGATTCCCGCGATGGTCGAGCCCATCTCCATGACGCCGAATCCATCGACGTACGTTGCGAACGAAGAGCCGTTGGCGATCGCCCAGCCGCCGATCAGGCTGTCGACGAGATTGGCCGATGAGAAACCGCTGCCGTTCAGCTGGGTGAGGATGATTCGGCCGTTGAGGCTGAGGCCCTGTCCGCCGAGCGTTCCGTTGCTGCCGACGAAGTTGACCAGGCTCTGGTTGGCGGTGCGGGAGAGGTTGCCGATGGTGATTGCCGCCGTGCTGCCCTGGTTGGCCTGCGGGGTGACAGTCACCGTGCTGCCACCCGTGCCGACCGTTACCGTTCCGACGCTCAGCGTAGTGTCGATCGATCCGCCACCGGTCAGCGTGAGCGCACCGCCGTGAAGGATAATCGGCACGTTCGATGCCAGTCGCGTGGGGTTGAGGTTGGCCGAAGGCGTCAGCCCGGAGTTATCGACATTGAGCGTGCCGAAGTGGAGCGCGATCGACGGAGAGCTTGCGATGGACCCGCTGTCGCGCAGCTGAAGCGTGCCGCCGCGTACCGTGGTCGCGCCGACATAGCCGTTGGCGCCGGTCAGCGTGGTGGTGCTGTTGCCCGAGCGGGTAAAGGCAAGATTGCCGTTGATCTGCCCGGCAAACGTGGAGCCGGCGCCCGTTGCCGACGTCAGCGTGACAATACTGCCGCCGCTGTTGGTGATGGTTCCGGCATTGCCGGCGATCGGGTTCACGTTCTGAATGAGGCCGAACGTCTGGCTGTTGTTCTTGAGGTCGACCAGGGCCGCGGCACCGTTGATGCTCAGGGCAGAGACGCTCGGCGTGGTGGCACCGGGAACGACCGCGATCGTGTTATCGACGCCGGAGCTGAGGTTCAGCGTTCCGCCGTTCACCGATGTGTTGCCGGTGTAGAAGGCGCGATTGTTGAGGGTCAGTGTTCCTGCGTCTGACTTGACCATCCCGCCGGTGTTGCCGATCCCGAGGTACGCATTGACGTTCACGGCCGCCGAACCGACCGCGTGCACGTGCAGGGCATTACCCGCAGGCGCGTTGACCGAACCGACGTTCAATGTAAGCGTGCTGGCGTCCACCGCGAGCAGGCCGCCGGCGTTCAACTGCAACTGCAGTGGCGTGGCGTTAGGGCCGAACCTGCCGAAGGCCGTCGCGGTCGCGGCCGGCGCGCCGAGCGTGGCCGACCCGAGCGACGTCAGGCTGTTGGCAACGGTGTTGGTGGCGATCGTTTGCGAGGAACTCTCGATCCCCGCGTTTTCGATCGTGGCCCAGGTCGCGGGCGTCTTGTTCAACTCACTGCTCGCCAGCGGGCGGTAGAAGTTTGTCGCGCCTTCGCGGGCAAGAAAACCCGTGCCGGAGCCGTTGGCCAGGGCGTCGGCAAGAATGTCGGGCCGGATCGCGATGCTGGTGCTGCCGGCGACACCCGTTCCCTGGCTGCCCGGGAGGTTGGGCGTGGTCACGGCCAATGTGGCGTTGCCGTTCGCGGGCGTCGTGTTGGCCAGCTTCTGGATCACGCCGCTGCCGGTCGAGTTGACAGCAGCGAGTGTGCCAACAACCAGATTCAGTTGGGAGCCCGCGGCGGGTGCAAGGTTGATGAGCCCCCCGCCGTTCTGAACACCGAGCGTGCTGATCGTCTCGACAGTGTTCGCGCTGGCCACGCCATTGAGTACCAGCGTACCGCCCTGCAGATTGAACGTGCCGGCGGTGCTTAGGCCCAGGCGATTAGTCGTCGTCGTAGCGGTGCTGGCGAGGGTGAGGGTGCCGGCGGTGTTGACGTTGAACGTAACGGCCGAGCCCGCCGCCACAGTCGTTGCCAGCGACGGGAACGGTGCGCCGTCGCCGCTGTAGGTCAGGCCACCGCCGTTCACGGTCACGGTCCCGGACGAGCCGTTGACCGGACTCTGGGCCGAGGTGATCGTCAACGTTCCGGTGCCAATCTTCGTGAGTCCGACACCATTGGGCGTCGCGTCGTTAAATCGGCTGAACTGGCCGGCAAAGCTGGTGGACGTGTTGTCGAATCCGACGGTCAGTGTCGGCGTGCCAGTGTTGCTGAAGACCGTACCTGATCCGGTCAGCGAACCCCACGTGGTACTCGCGTTGGCGAGGTCGAGGCGGGTGCCGCTGCCGAGCGTGAGCAGCGAGAGCCGAGATCCGCCGTTGGTCACACCGATACGAACACCGCCGCTGTTGACGTTGGTCGGTCCGGTGTAGATCGACTGTGCGTTGAACTGCAGTACACCGGCGCCGGTCTTGTTGATGCCGCCGGTCGTACCGATGACGCTCTGCAAGGCCAGCGCGGCCTGGAGTGGTGCAATGTCGTTGACGCCGTTGGCATTGATTGTGTCGACGTTGACGGTATTGGGCGCGGTACCGAAATCGACGCGTCCGACGACGATGTTCGTGGACGTGACGTTCGACGATGTCGCGGTGATGCCCGACGAGCCGACGGTTAGGACGCCGGTCGCACCGCCGGGAGCAGCAGAGCCGCCGGTGGTTGTGGTCGAGGCGCCGATGCTGAACGACTGGACCGTGGGGTTGGTCACACCGCCGCCACTGTTATTGAAAACCAGTCCGGCCAGCGTGTTGTTGCCGTAGAGATTGACGACGGAGTTGCCGTTGAGGGTGACGACGTTGCCCGCGCCGATTTGCGTGGCCCGGTTGACGAGCGTCAGCGTTGCGCCATTGAGAATCAGTCCGTTCGCCGGGACGAGGCCGGTCGGGATCGGCGTGCCGGAGGCGGCATCCAGGTAGGTCGTGGACCCGTTCAGGACGGTGCCGCCGGTGTAGTTGTTGCCGGTGCTCCGGATGGTGAAGAACGTGCTGCTGTCGCCGGAGCGAATCAACCGCACGGCACCAGTGCCGTTATTGACGATGTTAGCGTCGAGAAAGATCCGCCTCGCCGTGCCGCCGTAGGTGAGGGGGTAAAGGAAGAGGTCGCCACCGGTTCCGGCCAAACCGCTGGTGATCGAGCCGTTCTGAACGAGCGTCGTCGTGTTGTCGCCGGACTGGCTGATGATCACACCGCCGCCGCGGGCGGTGAGCGTGAAACCGCCGAGGTCCAGCGTCGACGTGGCGCTGAAATTGCCCGCGAACGTGTTCATCGTTCGGTTGGCCGTCAGCAGCGCGGGGTTGGCGGTGCCGTTGGTGTTGTAGCGAATGTTGTCCGTGACGGCAGCGGTATTGGCGGTCGTGGTGGCGTAGCCGGGGAAGCCGGCGGCGTTTAACTGGCCGATGCCCAGCGTGGGGATGTGGCTGGCCCACTCGCGGTCCTGGATGGCCCAGGCGCCGATGATGTTGTTCGTCAGGCCGCCGCCCGCCGTCGCCGTGGAGACCCCGTTGATCGTCGCGAAGGTCAGCCGCGGTGTATTGCCGAGCTGGCCGTTCGAGCCCTGAAATCGCACCACGCCGGTACTGCCTGCGGCGCGAAACAGGTTGCCCGCGGACAGGACCGCAGAATTGAAACCCGTGCCGCCGACGGCGTTGAGCATCTGGTTCAGTCCGTCGGCAAACGTCACGTTGCCAATGGTCTCGGTCGAGTTGGTCTGGGCGCGACCGATGTAGTTGAAGGTGCCGCCGCGGAGCGTGATGGGAATCGGGTCGCCGATCCGGTCGGCAATGTTGGTGGTGCTGTTGATCGGGTTGCCGGCGGTCCCCGGGTTGGCACCGTTGTCCAGGGTCAGCGTGGCATACTGAACCGCGACGGCGGAGGATGACGTGATCGCGCCGAAGTCGCGCAGCAGCGTTGTATTGCCGTTGAGCAGCGTTGCGCCGGTGTAGGTCTGCGGGGTGTGGATGGACAACGTGCTTTCGCCGGAGCGTGTCACGTTTACGCTGCCGCTGATCGTGCCAGCCCAGCCGCGGGCGTTGTTGTCCTGATTGATGACCAGATTACCGGTGCCGACGCTGCTGGTGATGGTCCCGCCGGTCGGTGTCGCCACGGTGCCGGTGATGTTACCGTCGCTGAAAAGTCCGCGAACCTGCTGGGAGTTGCCGCCGAGATCGACGGTTCCATTGACCATGACGCTCAGGAAATTGTTGGCCTGGATGGTGTTCTTGCCGCCGTTGAGCACCAGCGTGCCGGCGTTGACGACCAGCTGGCCCGACATCGAGTTGACGCCCGTCGCGAGGCCAGCAATCGCCGACTGCGGCGTGCTGAGGGTGAGTGTGCCAACGCCGGCCTTCACAAAGCCGATGTTCCCGCTGGCGGTGCCGTTGCCGCCGTTGAGCAGGCTGCTGATCGTGAGGTTGCCGAGGGTCCAGACGTTGAACGGCACTGCGCCTGAAGTCTGCGCCATCACGCCGCCGCTGATCGTCGACGACCCGTCGCGAACGAGGATGCCGCCGCTGCTGCTGGTCAGCGTTTGAAGGGTGCCGGGGTTGCCGATCGTGAGGTTGGCACCACCGCTGAAGGTAATCGAGTTGGCGTTGAATCCCGCGGTGGCACCGACCACGAGCGGCCCCGCCGCCGTCAGGTTGAGGTTGGCGTTGGCGGTAGCGGCGTTCGTCGCCATTTCCGTCGTCGGGTTGAGCGCGCGCAGGACGCCGACGCTGGCATCGGCGGTCGCGAACGACAGGCCGGTGCCGCCGGCGGTGTTATCGAAAAGCGCCCAGGGAAGAATGCCCTTGTTGTTGGTGCCGATGCCACCGGTCTGGCCGACGAAGGTGAATCCACCGGCCGTGCTGTTGATCGCCGCCGATCCGCCTGCACCGGGGACCGCACGGAACAGCACACTGGCACCGGAGGGAGCCGTACCGGAGTTCTGGCTTGTCGCGGGGTTGTTCGCCGCGGCTGTGAACGTCAGGCTTGTCGTCTGCCCGGCACCACCCGTCACGTTGACGATGGAGTAGCCGCGGTTGAAGGTGGGCGCGCCGAATGTCTCACTGCTTGCCGCCGAGGCGCTGCCGATGAGGTTCAGCGTGCCGTTGGCGATGGTGATCGGCCGGCCGCCCAGGCGGTTGGCCTGGTTGGTTGTGCTGTTGTCCAGTTCCAGCGTGCCGGTGGATTGCACGACAACCCCAATGGTGGGGCTGCCCGTAAAGGTTCCGGCACCGGCGAGCGCGAGCTTACCCGCGTTGACGCGCAAGCCGGTCGCATCGCTGAGGGCTACGGTGTTGGCGTTCTGAATTGTCAGCGTGCCCGACCCGTACTTCTGGATGGAGAAGAATCCCCCCGCCGCGCCGGCCAGCGCGGTGCCGCTGATGTTGACGTTGCCACCGCCCGTGAAAAAGAGCGTGCGTGTCGTCGCTGTGCTGTTGACGATTCCGCCGGTGATGTTCAGCGTGCTGCCGGCGTCAGCGCCGATGGCGGCGTCAAAGTTCTGGGTGATCTGGCCGCTGTAGGTGTTGGTACCGGAAACGCTCTGGAGCTGCCCGCCGAAGTTAATCCCGCCGAAGCTGACGTTGTTCACGCCCTGGAGATTGAGCGGATTAGAGATGGTGACATTGTTGGCCAGCTGAAGCGCCGCGCCCGCAGACGCCGCACCCGGCGAGACGGCGATGGCGCCGGTCCCCGCCGCGAGGTTGTTGCTCAGCCGAAGGCCACCGCCGCTGACAGTGATCGCGCCGGTCATCGCGGCATTGCTGGCGGTGATCTCGACGACGCCGTTGTTGTTCTTCGTCAGCGTGTTGCTCGCCGCCGAGAAGGTGAACGGGGAGGTCAGCGTCATGACGTTGCCGGCGGACGCCTCGACGGCATTGTTGACGGCCTCAAGGCGGATGGTTCGGCCGGTCGAGAACGTCGCGATGCCGCGTAGCCCCGCACCAGAGGTCGCGGCCAGGACGTCGTTGAGGACGATCTGGTTGGAAACGGCACCGAATGCCGCATCGCTGCTTGCCGCAAGCGTTCCCTCTTCGACCAGTATTCCGCCGGCAAACTCGTTGGTGCCCGTGAGCGACAGCGTTCCGATGCCGTACTTACCCAAACCGACAGTTCCGGTCAGGGTCACGCTGATCGTGGCGTCCACGTTGGCAAAGACGTTGGGCGTGATCGAGTTGAGCTTGAGCTTGTCGGAGCTGGTCGCCCCGGCGATGACATAATTCGGTCGATCATCGAAATTCAACGTATTGACGTTGATCGTGGTACCGGCATTGAGCGTGACAGTCCCGGCTGCGCCGCCAGTCCCCTGTCCGAAGAAGACATCCGAGCCGGTGGTGTCCCCGAGAATCGTGCCGGTGTTGTTGTAGACCCGGTTACCTGTGCCGTCGAAATCGACCCAGTTGGTGTTGCCCGGAAGGAGGTTCCAGAAGCCCGAGCCGTTATCGATGACGCCGTTGCTGACCACGCCGGTGGAATCCCACCACTGCAGGTCAGGGTCGGCCGACGCCGAGACGCCTGAAAATACCACGGCCCCTGAGACGGCGGCGGCGAGTACGGAACGCACCCGGTTGCGAAGTCGACAGCCGCGACAGCCGCGACCCTTGTCCATTGGAGGGACAGGCGTACGAAACAAAAGTGCACGACCGCTGCCTCTTTGAACTGACATGTACTGCTCCTCCGAGGACCGCCTTCACACACCGATGTGACGACCGCGCGGAAAGAATCCACGGCGGGCACTGTTCGAGACTGCAACACGGCATCGCCGTGGGTCGCGAAAACTTGACTTGTTCTGGACTGACCGGTCCCGATCCGGGCCGGACTTCTCGCCACATCCGCGCAACGAACTCACGCCTGCGAACTCATGCCTGCCAGACGGCCCGAACCGCGCCGCCTGCAACTTCTCCGCTAAAACCATAGCAAAGACGACGGTCGGAAGCGACAATAATGTTACCGGACGCTGGAGCCCTTACATCCGCTCAGGGGTTCCGCGGCCGAACGTCGTCTTCGATCGTGTACCGCTCGGCCAGACCCACATAGTGCGTCGTCAACCACCGCATGTATTCCAGATCTTTCTCCGTGACCTCACGTAGGACTTTCCCGGGGACCCCTGCAACCAACATGCGATCGGGGACCTGCATCCCCGGTGGCACCACCGCTCCGGCAGCAATCAGACACTCCCTGCCGATCTGAGAGCGACTCAGCACGACCGACCCCATCCCGATCAGCGTTCCGTCCCCGACGGAACCGCCGTGCACCACCGCCCGGTGCCCGATCGTCACGTCGTTACCAATGATGTTCGGCAGACCGCTGTCGCAGTGAATGACCGCCCCGTCCTGAACGTTCACCCGCCGGCCCAGCACGATAGGCGCGACATCCCCCCGCACGACAGCCGTAAACCAGACACTGCATAACTCACCGAGCGTCACGTCGCCGCAGACGGTGGCGTTGTCGGCGAGGAACCAGTTTTCGGGGGTGCGGGAAAAGCGGGGCATGCCCCGAAATCTATCCGCAAACCCCCACAAAGCGAAAAACCCCGTCCGCACGAGCGGACGGGGTCTTGTTCCAATCTCCAAAAGCGAACGTCGCAAGACGGCAGAAGTCAGGCCGCGGCGGCGGTCGCTCGGCCGGGCAGGAAAAACCGCAGCAATCGTCCCTGAGAGCGCGACGGACGTGCCACCTCCGGCTCGTGCAGCAGGTCCGACACCGCCACATCCAGCCGCAACATCGCGTCCTGGCTGTTTCGGAAAATCACCCGGTCGGCGCCAAGATCACGCGCCTGCTGCCAGGCGATCGCATCATCGATCGCCGTGTACGCGATGATCGGCAGTTCCGACGACTTGTACGCCGACCGCACCCTGCGGATCAGTTCAAACCCGCTGAACATCGGCATCTGCAGTTCGGTGATGACCAACGACGGGTGCGGTCCGTCGTCGAACGTCAGGTCGAAATCGGTCGCGTGGACGGCCGACGCCTCCAGTTGATGCCTGCGACGCAGCCGCAACGCGGTTTCGCGGGCGGCCAATACGCAACGATCGTAAATGATCACTCGGGCCATGGGCACCCCGTGGTGAGAAGTCCAGGCGTCTCCGACCGGCCGGCGAATCCATTCACCCGAACGCCGATCGTCACGCTGAACTTCTTATCGGACGAAACATTCTCGGACCTTGAGGGCAGGAGCGGCGAAGACGGCCTTCTCCTAGAAAAACCCGGGAAATATTCGCACAGGTGGATTGACAGGCACAACGGGCACCAGTAAACCATATGCAACTGAGACTCAGTCTCATTGATTGCTCCGAAAGTTAAACGGGCGGTCGGAGCCCTCTGCAAAAGTTCTTCCGACCGCCCGATGTTTGGCGACGACCGCGAGGTCGCCGCGCGGGAATGAGTATCCCTCTGCCGGCTTTCTAGGGCAACGCCGTTTCCCGGCGCCGCCCTTGATCCGCCTCCCCGCGCGAGCGACTTCGAGCCGGCCCGGCTATTCAGCCGGACCCGATCCGGCTCACCGATCTGCCCTTCCCGGGCGGCATCAGCTCACGGTCGACCTCTGAAACTGGTCTGGCGGTGATCCGCCGACGGATTCGCACTCCGTCGCGGTGTCCCGGAGCCCTCTGCGCCGCGCCCTCACGTCGGGTGTGGGCGCGGTTTTCGACGTTCGTCGAAGGACTTCCGGACACCGCCAGACCTTCCAAACGGCGAAAGGGACCCAGCGCGAATCAGCCATCCAACGTTCACTGCAACCGCCACCCGCCTGCATCCGCCTCCGCTGGTGGCTGATCCGCCGAGTCCCTTCAACCTCCGAGTTCTTAAACCTCCTTCTGTTCATTGGAGTTCGCCGATGTCCGTTGTTCTCTCACGTACGCTCTTTCGCTCCGCCCTACCGCTTGTTGCCCTACTGCTCGGTTCCCCGGCGGTCGCCGCCCCGCAGCCTCTGAACCTTACCGGCGTCGCCCAGTACGACGGCTGGGGCAACTTCAACGCCACCACCATGCCCGGCTACGGAACCTATCCCGGTGCCAGTGCCTGGAGTTCCGGCTCCCTCGGTTCGAACCTTGCCGGCTCCGGCGACGCCGTCCTGAACCGTATCGCGGGCAGCGGCTCGTCCGGCCCTTACGTCGCCAGCTCCACCATCTACTTCGCCGGCGCCGGCACGCTTTCAGTCACCGATGCCTCTCCGGTCGCCAACCTCAAGACAGTCGTCTTCCAGATCGACCTCGGCCCCGGCTCCGGCAGCGGATTCACCGCCGAGCCGACCCTCACCTACAACGGCATTACCGCCGGCCCGACGCCGCGAAAGCTCGAGCTCGACGGCGGCATCGGCGCTCTCGACCCCGACGGCAATCCCGCCACCACGACCACATTGCTCTACCAGTGGGATCTGACCGGCATCACGGGCATCACCTCCTACGGCGTGCAGTGGTCGAACACGCAGCACACGCAGCTCTACGCGATGCGGCTCGACCAATCCGACACGGTCACTGCCGTCCCCGAGCCGGCCGCCCTGGCGCCGCTGCTGCTCGGCACTGTCGCTTTGCTTCGCCGGCGCAGCCGAAACAGCCGACCTGCCGCCCTGTGATCGCCCTTCTCACCAGCCAGGAGCACGCCATGCCAACTCCCTTGTTTTCTCAGCATCAAACACCGATTACCCATCACCGCCCCACCGCTTTCACCCTGATCGAACTGCTCGTCGTCGTCGGCATCATGGGCGTTCTGACCAGCATCCTGCTGCCGGCGGTCGGGCGGGCCAGATCGCAGGCCAGATTGGTCCGCGAAGTCGCCGCCGCCCGAACGCTCGGCCAAGCCTATCTCGCCTACGCCGCCGCCAACGAAGGCCGCCTCATGCCCGGTCACGTGACGACCGCGCCCCAGCTGAAAGACGATCAGGGCAAGCCGCTGACTCCGCTGGAAGCCGGGAAGCGCTGGCCTTGGCGGCTTGCGGTCTATACCGGCGGCGGTGTCGACGGCATCCTCTTGGTCAACGACCAGTCCGACGCCCTCATGAACAACCGCGCCGACTCGGGCTGGGGCTACTCCGTCAGCCTCAATCCCAGCTTCGGTCTGAACTACTTCCATCTCGGCGGCGACCAGACCGCCCCGGCGAACAACGCGCCCGGCTGCGTCACCCGCCTGAGTCAGGTCATCCGCCCCTCGCAGATGGTGGCGTTTGCTTCGTCGCGATTCGTCGGCACGAAGGGGTTCTTCCGCGTCGTCGCGCCGACGCACCCCTCCGGATACAGCGCCACCGGCTGGACGCCCAACGCGTTCGACGAAGCCGAAGAACCCGCCGCCTGGGGTTACGTCGACTTCCGCTGGAGCGGCCGGGCCGTCTGCGCCATGCTCGACGGCCACGCCGAGGCCCTTCGCCTCGACGAACTTCGCGACATGACCCGCTGGTCGAACGAGGCCGCCCGCACCAATAATCCGGCGTGGAAGTTTCCCTGACGCGACATCTGTCGCGCTGGCTCCTTTACTAGCTCCTGCAATCGTCCGCTCTGAAAAAACCCGACCGCTGCCGCCCGGCACCCGTACGCCCGCGGCAGATGGCAATGACTGAGGTTGATCATGCTTCATCGCACCCTCGCCCCGATCGTTACGCCCGTTCTCACCCTGGCGCTCGTCCTCCTGCTCGGCCCGGCGGCACACGCCCACTTCATCTTCGTCGTCCCCGAAGCCGGCGGCGACAAGGCGAAGGTGATCATGTCCGAAGACCTCACGCCCGATCCCGAGGTCAAGATCGACATCATCGCCGGCGCGAAGCTGTCGCTCCTCACCGCCGCCGGCGACGTGACGCCGGTGACGCTCGACAACAAGGTCGAAGCCGCGTTCCTGATCGACCTCCCGGGGCAGGGCACCCGCGTCGTATTCGGGTCGGCGATGCTCGGCGTCCGCCAGAAGGGCGACGCCAAGCCCTACCTGCTCGCGTACTACCCCAAGACCATCGTCGGCGACGCGTTCGACCCCAAGGCCACCCTCGGCGACAAGTCGCCGGTCGAGCTCATCCCCGTAAACGACGGCGGCAAGCTCCGCCTGAAGTTCGTCGCTGCCGGCAAGCCTGTCGAAGGCGCCGAGATCACGCTGATCCTGCCAGACGGCTCGACCAGGAAGCCGAAGACCGACAAGGACGGCCTGACCGAATCGTTCGAAGCCAAAGGCCGCTACGGCGCCTGGACCAAGACCGCCGAGCCCGCCGTCGGCGAGCACAACGGGAGCAAGTACGAAGAGGTCCGCCGCTACGCGATGCTGGTGATGGACACCACCGCCCCTGCCGTCACGGCTGCCCCGGCCGCCGCCGCGATCAACACCGCCAAGGCCGCGCCGCAGCGCATCCCCAGCCACGGGATGGCGCTGTCCGGCATGCCCGCGACGCCGGCAAAAATCGACGCCGTCAGGTACCCCGCCGCGTTGCCGATCGCGACCTCCAGCTTCGGTGCCGCGGCGCTCGACGGCTTCCTGTACTACTACGGCGGGCATGTCTCGCGCACCCATAGCTACTCCGTCGAAGCAGTCACCGGACAGTTCGCCCGCCTCAACCTCGCCGACAAATCCGCCAAGTGGGAAACACTCCCCGGCGGGCCCGGACTCCAGGGCATGAACCTGGTCGCTCACGGCGGCAAGATCTACCGCGTCGGCGGCATGGCCCCGCGCAACTTCCCGGGCACCAGGGCCCAGCTCTATTCCGTCGCCGATGTCGTCCGCTTCGACCCGGCCACCAAAACCTGGGACGCCCTGCCCTCGCTCCCCGAGCCCCGCTCGTCGCACGACATCGTCACGGTCGGTGATACGCTCGTCGTCGTCGGCGGGTGGAACATGAACGCCCAGAGCGGCAACACCTGGTCCGACACCACCCTCACGCTCGATCTCAAATCCGACAAGCCGCAGTGGAAGCCGATCAAGCAACCGTTCATCCGCCGGGCACTCATCGCCACCGTCCATGAAGGCTTGGTGTATGTCATCGGCGGCCTCGACGAAGACTCGGACACCAGCAAGAACGTCGACATCCTCAACCCCGCGACCGGCGAATGGTCCACCGGCCCGGAACTGCCGGGCAAAACCATCAACGGCTTCTCACCCGCCGCCTGCGTACATAACGACCGGCTCTACGTCAGCGTCGCAGACGGCACGATGTACGTACTGAGCGCCGACCGCAAAGCCTGGGAGAAAGTCGGCGTCGCAACGCCTCGCATCGTCCACCGGCTGATCCCCCACGGCCCTGACATCCTGATCGTCGGCGGCGCGATGCGCGGCGAAAACCTGGACCTGATCGAATCGCTGACGGTGGCACGCAAGGACGCGGCAGAGGCAAAATGATCCGCCCGCCCTCTGCTCCCTCTCCACCGTACTCGGGGGAGAGGGTTGGGGTGAGGGGCCGAACGTCGGGCGTCTTAGTTTGCTGTTAACGCGACGATTGTCATCTTCATCCCTCGTTGCGCAGCCGTTCACACCCCGATCCCCGCCTGCCGGATCGCCTCGTGAACCTCGGCGACGTGCTGCGCGTCGCGCGTTTCCATCACCACGCGCACCGTCACCTTGGCGATATCCGCCGGCCCGAAGTGCCGGTCGTGCTCGACCTCCTTCACGCTCGCGCCGGCGGCGGCGATGACGTTCAGCAGCCTTACCAGGCCACCCGGCCGGTCGTCGATGCTCGCGACGATCCGGCACAGCCGGCCGTCGGCGGCCATGCCGCGTTCAATAATCCGGCCGATCACCGTCACGTCGATGTTCCCGCCGCACAGGCACAGCACGACCTTCTTCCCCTCCAGCCCGTGCGGTCGCCGCATGACCGCCGCCAGCGGCACCGCGCCGGCCCCTTCGACGACCAGCTTCTCGTGCTCCATCAGCCGAAGGATCGCCCGCGCCACCTGCTCCTCGTCCACCATCACCAGTTCGTCGATCACCTTCCGGGCAATCTCGAACGGCAGCTTGCCGATCTCGGCGATCGCCAGGCCGTCGGCGAGCGTGGGCCTGGTATCAATCCGGACGACCCGGCCGGCGTCCAGGCTCGCCTTGAAGGTCGGCGCGTTCTCCGTCTCCACCGCAATCACCCGCACCGACGGCTTGATCGCCTTGATCGCCAGCCCCGCCCCCGCCACCAGTCCCCCGCCGCCGACCGGGATGATCACCGCATCCACATCCGGCACGTCTTCGAGGATTTCCAGTCCCATCGTCCCCGCGCCGGCGATGATCGCCGGATCGTCGAACCCGGGGATGTAGGTCTTGCCGGTGGACGCCGACAGCTCCAGCGCGTGCTTCTTCGCCTGGTCGTAAGACTCGCCGTGCAGAATGATCTCGGCCTCGTTGGCCCGGCAGTTGGACACCTTCACCAGCGGCGCCCACTTCGGCATGACGACTGTCACCTTCACGCCAAGCAACTGCCCGTGATAGCTCAGCCCCAGGGCATGGTTCCCGGCCGAAGCGCAGATGACGCCGCGCTCTTTCTCTTCTGGTGTCAGCAGAAGCAACTTGTTCCGCGCCCCGCGTTCCTTAAACGACCCGGTGTGCTGCAAGTGATCCAGCTTGCAGTAGATCTCCGCCCCCGTCAGCCGCGACAGCGACAGCGAGTAAGGACACGGGCTGTGGTAGATGTCATCCCCCAGCCGGGTGCGGGCGGCCTGAATGTCGGCGAGCGTCACGGTGGTCATGGTGCGGGATTGTGAAAGGTTGAAGGCGGATTGTCGATTGGCGAAGGTCGACGGTTGTTGATGGGCCTGTCGGGAACGATCGGTCGCCACTCGGCTTCGCCGAACGAACCCGGCGCAAGATGGCCGAACGAACCCGAGGCCGAAGGCGAACATCGAACATCGAACACCCAACATCGAACACCGAATCGGCAAGCGCAGATTGCCGAACGAACCCGGCGCAACCGCGCCGAATGAACCCGAGGCGACCGTAGGGTGGGGTTCACCCCACCGCACCCCGTAGACCACCGGCGATGTTCCCGCCGTCCGACGTTCCGTCCCGCGCCGAACGAACCCGGCGTGGTCGGACGACGCTCGATCAGGGCGACCAACCCGCCCGGGGACGCTCCGCTTCGCGTCGCGGCTAACCCATCGCCGGAAGCACATAACCCGTCGTCGCAAGTGCACAACCGTCGTCGCGGAGCGCGTGCAGGGTTCGTTCCATCCCACGAAGATGGTTAGCCGCGACGCGGAGCGGAGCGTTCGCGCGATATCGCCGAACGAACCCAAGTGATCGATCAGCCTGCCCACGTCGTCTCTCGCGTCTCCAAGTCTCCGCTTCTCCAACACACCAACACCACCACCCCAGCCCGACCGACACCGATCGTCCAGGGACGGCCATCTCCACGGAGTACACGCTGAAGGCCGACGGATCACACCCGCGGACCGGCGCATGGAGGAAGGGCGCCGCCCGTCCCAGGGCGACGCCGAATATTGTTTTATTTATGTTAGGTACGCGGCCTTGGAATACAAGCGAAATCCGCCCGGCGCCAGTCGTTCGGATTCCGGGTGGCATGGGCAAGCGTACCCGCTTGCCCGTGGCGATCGCCGACCGACGCCCGTCCCGGGCAAAGGGCACCGTCGCCATGCCATCCGAAATCGGCCCGGCCGCCAGGAGTCCTCGGTACGCCCGTGACCACCCAGCCCCGCCGGCCCGCCTGGAAACTGGAGGCGTTGCGCCACGCCGCGGAAGCCCCGCCGTCCGGCGGAGCCGCCCAGAGGAGCCATCCGGCAAGCCCGATCAAGCCGTTCGAGGGGGTCGGCGCATTGAGGGCAGTATTTCTGTTCAGGGACAACTCGATAGTCTTCTCGCGGACTTGCGATTGGCTTGTTGGCGAGAACGAACGAGAACTACCTTCGCTGGAAGTTCGGCCACTGGGTCGTCAAAGGGTACACGCCGAACGTCACACTTGTCGCGCCCGGCCAAGACGCGGGCATCGCATTGGAGCCGGGCGAGTCGCCGATCGCGTGGGTCGCGCTAGTCGCGGCGTCGGACCCGCTGCTGCTCACGGACGTTCGCCTTATTCAGAGCGGCCAGGCGCTTGTCCGGTTCGATGACGTAGCCGCGTGCATTTGGATCGATAGGGATGACGAGACGGCCGCGAAGCTGAAGACAGAGAAGTTCCACCGCTTGATCCTCGAACTGCGCGAGGGGCGCGAAGTCGTGATCGAGGGCTTGGGCCAAGCAGTGTTCCCGCTCCTGAACTTCTTCTGGAACAAGCTGGGCCGATACAGCGGCCGCGCGGCGGTGGGATAACCCTGCACTGTACCGGCCCGGCGGAACGGTCCTAGTGATTCGAGTGCTGGTCGGTGCCGGGCCGGCCAGTGAATGTCAGTCCGCTATGCCTCGCGACGACCAGCATTTTCAGAAGGCCCTTTACCTGCTCGACCGGGGTGAGGTCGAACGTGGGGAAGCCCTCCTTCGTCAAGTGCTCGATGCCGCGGAGCGAGCCGAAGACTTAGCGTTGCAATCAACCGCGCAATTGTGCCTGGGCAAGTTGCTGGTTGAATTGGATCGAGTGCCTGAGGCAGTCGCTCACCTGAAGCGGGTTGCCGCACTCGACGAGTACGACGATCTTGTTGCACACGAGCGACGCAAGGCAATCGAGCTTCTACGGAAGACCGGCGTGGCATAACCGCGCGCTTGAACGGACCGAGAGCGCGAAATGGGCGGGTGGCGTCTCGACGGACGACGATGTGTGCCATGCCCACGCAGCGCGATGGCTCTCGAACGTAAAAGACCGTCCCGCGTGGGCATGGGGCGGACGTCGCGGGTCCCCGAGTCGCATGCCCACGCGGGAGACGTTCGCGAAGTTCCAGAGCTGTTGAGCGGCGTGGGCATGGCACCCGAGATTTCTGTGAACATGCCACCGGCGGTAGCGGCAGGCTTGGCGTCATCGCTCACGCGGGATGGCGAGCCGTGGGCGACGTACGCCCACCCTACGAGCTATCATTTGCGCGCCAAAGACGCGCTGACATCCGCCCCGAGATCGACGACAGTGATCGTCGATCATGCGGGACCGCCGATTCATCGCCGAACATCGTGGCGGGCCGCTGGCCCGGCGGCACCACCAACTGTTGTCGGCCTGGGCGGCGGATTGTGGCGAGCATGTGCTGCCGCTGTTCCTGGCCCATGCCACCGGCGACGACCGGCCGCGACGCGCGATCGACACCGCCCGGGCGTGGGCCCGGGGCGAGGTTCGGGTGGGCGTCGCCCAGAAGGCGGCCGTCGCGTCGCACGCCGCCGCCAGGCAATGCATCGCCGCCGGGAGCGACCCCTCGGCGGTTGCCGCCGCAAGGTCCGCCGGCCACGCCGTCGCGACCGCCCATTTTGCCGATCACAGCTTGGGCGCGGCCGTCTATGCTCTCAAGGCGGTCCACGCCGCCGGCCAGGATGTCGCCGCGGAAAGGTCATGGCAGATCGAGCGTCTTCCCGCCGAGGTGAGCGACCTGGTCATCGCCGCCCTGCAAACCGACCGCATGAAGCGGGCGGGGCCGAGGTAGGGTGGGCGTATGTCGCCCACGTGACACGCTTCGTCCACGTGACACGCTGAACCGTGGGCGACGTACGCCCACCCTACGAAGCTAAGAAGTCTCGTGTATGGGAGCGCGAGCGACCCCGCTGAAAGAACCTTCATGTTTAACGGCGTAACCAAGTTCTTCCGCAAACTCGGTCAAGACCCTGTTGCGGACTGGCCATTACCACGGGCCAACCACATTGTCATTGACACAACCGTCCAGACGGTTTGCGACGTGCGCCTGCCTTGTGACCCCGCGCAACTCCGCACAATTGGCAGACCATCGAACCGACATTCCTTTATCGAGAAGGTCGTGCGCTACAACACGCTAGGCGCGATGTTCTGGCTCGACCGCGACGGCCGAGTGTGTGATGTCGGCGTTTGCTTGATCGACTCGGGCGGTGACGGTCCACCCGCTCGGCGGTGTGATGTCATCGGCCAGAACGGTTACTGCGAGTTGGTGCCGGGATCGCATGTCGACACCCTTAATACTGCAGTGGGCAACGGCCGGACCGACGGCCGGAGCGAACCGGTTTGGACGTTCAATCTAGGTCTGTTCGACATCACCGCGGAGTGCGCGTCGGACGGCACGTTGCGATACATCCACTACTTTGCGGTCTAGCTCGGGAGCAAGTTTCTCGGCATTGCGGCACGCTGAACCGTGGGCGACGTACGCCCACCCTACGAACGACAAACGCCGAAGGACAAACCAACCATGCATACCCGCCACGCCATCTTCCCCGACCGTCCGCACGCCCTGTACAAACAGCATGGCTACTCCCCCGCCATTCAGTCCGGTGACCTGCTGTTCGTCTCCGGCATGGTCGGCGCCCGCGAAGACGGAACGCCGGAGCCCGTCCTGGATGCCCAGATTCAGCTCGCCTTCGACAGCCTGGAAGCGGTGCTCACCAAGGCCGGCTGTACGTTCGATGACGTGATCGACCTGACGATGTTTCTCGTCGACCCCGAGGCGTCTGCCGGCCTGATGATCGCCGCGTTGGCCAAGGCTTTTCCCCGCGAGCCCAAGCCCAACGCGACAGCGGTCGGCGTGACGTGGCTGTCGGGATTTCAGTTCGAGATCAAGGTAATCGCCCGCATCCCGCCGAAATCGTAGGGTGGGCGTACTCGCCCACGCGGGACGGTGAGGTCGCGAGAGACGGGTAAACCGTGGGCAACGTACTCGCCCACGCCTGGCCGTGCCGCATGAACGGGTTACGGACCCGCGTGGGCGAGTACGCCCACCCTACAATTGACCACGTGCCCAAGTCGTCCCCTCACGCCAGCAACTTCTCCACCACATGCCCCTTCACATCCGTCAGGCGGTAATCCCGGCCTTGGAATCTGAAGGTGAGCTTGGTGTGTTCCAAGCCCAACAGATGAAGCATCGTCGCGTGGAGGTCGTGGACGTGCATGGCGTCTTCCACCGGGGCGAAGCCGAACTCGTCGGTCTTGCCGACGATCGTGCCGGGCTTGGTGCCGCCGCCGGCGAGCCACATTGTCGTGCAGTCGATGTGGTGGTTGCGGCCGGTCTTGTCGCGGACTTCGCCCATCGGCGTGCGGCCGAACTCGCCGCCCCAGACGACCAGGGTGTCTTCCAGTAGCCCCCGGCTCTTGAGGTCTTTGATCAGCGCGGCGCACCCCTGATCGACGGCGCGGGTGACGGTGTCGAAGTCGGATTCGAGGTTCTCGCCGGGGCCGCCGTGACTGTCCCAGTTGGTGTGGTAGAGCTGCACGAACCGCACGCCCCGCTCGACCAGCCGGCGGGCGAGCAGGCAGTTGGCGGCGAACGACGGCTTGCCCGGCTCGACGCCGTAGAGATCGAGCGTGGCTTTGCTCTCGTTATTGAGGTCGATCAGCTCGGGGGCGCTGGTCTGCATGCGGTACGCCATCTCGTACTGGCTGATGCGGGTCTGGATTTCGGGATCTCCGGTGGCGGCGAGCCGGCGGAGGTTCAGTTCGCGGACGGCGTCGATCGTATCGCGCTGCCGCGCGGCGGAGATGCCGGCCGGGCTGGTGAGGTTGACGATCGGCTCTCCGGTGCCGCGGAAGGGGACGCCCTGAAAAGCTGTCGGCAGGAAGCCGCTGGCCCAGTTGACCGCCCCGCCGCGTGGCCCGCGCGGGCCCGATTGCAGGACGACGAAGCCGGGCAGATCGTGGCATTCGCTGCCGATGCCATAGGTCACCCAGGATCCCATGCTCGGCCGGCCGCCCTGGGCACTGCCGGTGTTCAGGAAGAGCTTGGCCGGGGCGTGGTTGAAGACGTCGGTGCCGACGGTGTGCACCAGCGTGATGTCGTCCACAATGCCGGCGGTATGGGGGAAGCATTCCGATACCCACGCCCCGCTCTGGCCGTGCTGCTTGAAGGCGCGCTTGGTGCCCAGCAGCTTGGGGCGATCCTTCCCGGCGAAGGAGTTCATGAAGGCAAACCGCCTGCCCTTGATGTAACTCTCGGGGATCGGCTGGCCGCTGAGCTCGACGAGCCTGGGCTTGTAGTCGAAGAGTTCGAGCTGGCTGGGCCCGCCGGCCATGAACAAGTAAATGACATTCTTGGCCTTGGCGGCGTGATGGCCTTTTCGCGGTGTCAGCGGGTTGGCGGGGTCGATCACCGGGCCGGCGTGGGCGGGCGGCGCGGCCGAGGCCAGCCCCTGGTCGGCCATCAGGGACGCCAAGGCAACCGAGCCCAGCCCCAGTCCGCAGCGGCCGAACAGGTGGCGGCGGGTGAGTTCACGGAGGTTTTCAGGGTCGCTTTGCATGGTGATCAGATCGGGTGAGCCGAGTCGTCATCAGAAGAACACGCCTGGGTGCATTTTGTTGGCAGTCCGCCGGGCAGCAAACGGAATTCCGCTTTAAATCTGAACAGTCGGCGATGGCGGCCGCGTCAGGAGAGTAGGTAGGATACCTGCGGGCATCGAGCTGGCGAACGCCGATTCGATACCCGCCGCCTGAGAAACAACACTTCGTGTCGAATCCACAAGGTGTGTCCGCGTTGATGGAGACCATCCATGGAACCGACCACCGCCGACCTTGTCGAAAGCATTCTTGCGCTGGCCGATCTGCGGGCGCGACACGCGCACGCGCTCCATCGGCTGGAGAGAAGCCACGCGGCCCACACACACGTACAAGGGCAGCATCTTGATGGGCACTGGAGCCACGGAGACCTCGACCCGTCCGAGCTTGAAGTACAGATCGAAAAGCTGCGGCGGCGGGTGGAGACGCTGTCCGAACACTTCGCCGCGGCCCGGGCGGCGGCGAAGCAGCTCCAGTCGGCGAACGCCTAGCCGGTGTCGTAGTGCTTCTGTGCTGGGGGGCCAAGAGAACACGAAGGCGCGAAGACACGAAGGAAGCACGAAGGTCATGGGAGATAGTCATCAAACGCCGTCCGTCGGCGACGAATCCCATGATGTGCATGCGCCGGGCTCTGTGGTTCTTGGTGCGGATCAAAGCTCGTCTGCGGGTTGAGTTCCTTCGTGTTTACTTCGAGCCTTCGCGCCTTCGTGTTCTCTTCCTTCCGCGGGGTAGCTCTCAATCGACGACAGGCCTGCGCAATTCCTGCCGGGGGTCATGCGCAGCAGTTGCCGGGGCGCATCTTGCCTGGTCGGTTTCTTCATCCTTCGCACGCCTGCCGGCCGAATTGATCGTCATGGTCAGCCCCACGCAATCGACGCCGGTGAACACGGGCAACAAGATGCCCAACTCGACCAACAAGCTGGCGCTCAAGGCCGAAGACTTCGTCAAGATGATGATCACCCAGCTCCAGAACCAGGACCCGATGGAGCCGGCCAAGAACGATCAGTTGCTCGCGCAGATGAGCCAGATTGGGCAGCTGCAGTCGAGCACCGATCTGCAGACGAGCCTCAAGGGCCTTACACAGCAGAGCCAGATCGGCTCGGCGGCGGGCCTGATCGGCAAGACGGTCAAGGGGCTTGATGCCGAGAACAATCCGATCTCGGGGTTGGTGACGTCGGTCCGCGTGGACGGCGACGACGTCAACCTCGAGCTCGACAGCGGGCAGGCGCTGGCGCTCGGGCGGGTGACCGCCATCGCGACTTTGTCGCCGACGGGCGCAGCGACGACCACGACACCGGTGAACTGAACGGCTTGCGGAACTCGCACGCTCGACCACCGAACCGGCCCCGCGATCGGCTTACAGACTCAAGGTAACCAGACATGGCACTGACCAGCGCACTGTTCACCGGACTTTCGGGGCTCGACGTCAACCAGGCTCGGCTGGGTGTTGTCGGCAACAACATCGCCAATGCCAATACCGTCGCGTTCAAGAGCAGCCGGGCGTTGTTCAAGCCGCAGTTTTACGTGACCGATTCGGCGGGCACGTCGCCGGATTCTGACTTCGGCGGCACCAACCCGGCGCAGCGTGGCTTGGGTGCCAGCGTCGCCGCGATCGACCGAGACTATTCCTATGGCAGCGTCGAGCCCACCGGCCGCGCCACGGACATGGCGATCGACGGCGAGGGGTTTTTCATCGTGCAGGGAACCGAGCAGCGGTTCACCCGCGACGGCTCGTTCAGCCTGAATGCCAACAACGAACTGGTGACCACGTCCGGCGATTTCGTGCAGGGTTTCTCGGCGGACGACGAGGGAAATGTGATCCCCGGCTCGCTCACGAAACTGGCCGTCCCGCTCGGCACCGCCACAACCGCCAAGGCGACGACTGCCGTCAATTTACAGGGAAACCTCGACTCCTCCGGTGCCATCGCGACGGGGGCGAGCATTCTGAACAGCCAGCTGTTGACGGTGGTCGGCGGTGCCGCGGCCCCGACGGGCGCCACCCTGCTCACCGACCTGGCCGACAACACCGCCCCCGGCACGCCACTGCTGGCTGTCGGCGACGAGTTCACCCTGGCCGGCAAAAAGGGTGGCCGCGTCCAGCCGGAACGCAAACTCGAAATCACCGCCACGACCACCGTCGCCGACCTGACGACGTTCCTCCAGCAGGGCATGGGCGTGAACACCACGGTGCCCGATGACGGCAACCCGCTGACGCCCGTCGCCGGCGGCGCCTTCGAGCCCGACGGCACCGTGCTGACGGCCGGCCGACTGGTGCTGACCGGCAACCTTGGCAAAGACAACGCGCTGAACCTCGACGGCCTGTCGCTGTCGAAGCAGGACGGGACCGCCCCGTTCACGTTCATCGACGGCGAAAACGCCGCCGGCATCACCTCGAACCCCGCCGGCGAGAGCGTGCACACGAGCTTTGTGGTCTACGACTCGCTCGGCACGCCGGTGTCGGTCGACCTGACGGCGGTTCTTGAATCCAAGGCCAATACCGGCAACGTCTGGCGGTTCTTCGCGACCAGCGGCGACGACACCGACGTCGACACGGCGATCGCCACCGGGACGCTGACATTCGACAACCGCGGCCTGCTGAAGGAAGCGACCAACACCGGCATCACCGTCAACCGAAACGCCACCGGCGCCAAGGAGCCGCTGGCGTTCGACATCGACTTTGAAGGCATTACGTCGCTGACCGCCCGCGACTCGACCGTAGCGATGACGCAGCAGGACGGCTACCAGGTTGGCGTGCTCAACAGCTTCGCGATCGGCGCCGACGGGCGCATCGTCGGGGCGTATTCCAACGGGCAGTCCAAGGCGCTGGGGCAGGTCGCCCTGGCGACCTTTGCCAATAACCAGGGCCTGATCGACAAAGGCGGCAACCAATTCGGCATCGGTGCCGACAGCGGCGTGCCGGTCATCGGCGAGCCCCTGCAACTGGGCGCGGGTTCCGTTCGCGGGGCCGCCCTGGAACAGAGCAACGTCGATCTGTCGAAAGAGTTCGTCAACATGATCATCAGCTCGACCGGCTTTTCCGCCGCGAGCCGGGTGATCTCGACCAGCGACCAGTTAATCACCGAGCTGTTGAACACGGCACGGTAACGATTCTCCAGCCCCCGCGGCAGGGTGTTATTCTGCTGTCGCGGGGGCAATAAACTTGTGGAAGTCAGTAGTCAGTAGTCAGTAGGCAGAGAAGGTTGCAAATCTGGCCGTCCAAATCCTCGTTTTCTTCCTACTGACTACTGACTACCGACTACTTTTCAGCGGAGCTGAAAAACATGATCCAACTCACACGCCTCAACGGTCAGCGGTTCCTGATGAACGCCGAGAAGATCCGGCTTGTCGAGAGCACGCCGGACACCCTCGTCTGCTGCGAGGGAGGGGAAAAGGTCATGGTGCGCGAAACGCTGCAGGAGGTCATGCGGCGGGCGATCGATTACGCCCGGCTCATCCGCCGACCGATCACGGAGTGAGCATCGCCGTGTCGCAGCCCGATCACTTCACCATTGCAGAGATCGCCTCGGGCACCGGCACATAGGTCGTCACTTCCTTCACGAGCAGCTTGGGGTTTTTCAGGTTGTCGCGGATGTGCTTTTCCATTTCCGCCGGGGTGTGGGCCGATTCGGCAAACTCCGGGTCCAGACCCTGTACGACGAGCTTCTCACCTTCCACCCGGATCTGCGCAACGACGAACGGGCGTTCGATCTTGTGCAGCCGCTGCATGGACTGATCGAGCGTGATAAACGTCTTCCCGCCGATGTTCGCGAGCCAGGCACGGAAACAGCCGCCGGTCGGCTCAAGCCTTTCGACACCGTCCTCGGATTTGACCGGGGCAATCTGGCTGATGATATAGGTGCGATCGTCCCAGACTTTGACGAGCATCATCTCGCCGTCCTCGACCTTCCACAGACCCACCAGCTTCGGGTCGATCTTCGCCTTGGCGGGGTCGCCGACACCGGCTTCAAAGCAGCCGGACAGCAACAATGACAAGCAAGTTACGATCAGCGTGGCGATGGAAGTCGTTCGCATGAGTGTCTCCTGAGGACCAGGTCGCTATTAGATCACGCACCAGTGGAAGCCTCGTCCATGGTAACCGGTCGATAGGTGTATCATCGGCAGCTGAAGTGTATCGGAGGGGGTTATTCACGGCTGCCCGGTGTCACCGGCCCGGCGGTCCGGCCGAGCGCAACGGTTCAGCCGCCCTTGAACGAGTTCAGCCGGCGCGGTATCCTTGCTCGTCTCGGCTCGCCAAGGCCGGGCACGTTCTCCATCTCTCCGAGGGACGCCACGCGTCAACCCACCGGCGATAACTGGAAGCGTAGACTCAACTTATCTCGATCGCCCGGCAGCCCGTGTGGGCCGCAGCGGGCGGCGAGAATGAAGCCCCATGGTCTCTCCGGTCTTCTTGGCAACCGGCGACGCCCGGGCTGCTCCGTTCGGAAAAGTGGTATTCGCATGTCCCGCACTCCCGCAGAACTGGTCAAAGAGCTCGTCGATGCAGGCGTTCACTTCGGTCACCGCGTCAGCCGGTGGAACCCGAAGATGGAACCGTACATCCACGGCAAGCGCAACAACATTCACATTATTGACGTGAAGGAGACCGTGAAGGGTCTGCTCCGCGCCAAGAAGTTCCTGGCCAAGATCGTCGCCGACGGCAAGGACGTCCTCTTCGTCGGAACCAAGCGCCAGGCCCGCCACGCCGTCGAAGAAGAGACGAAGCGTTGCGGCATGCACTTCGTCGGCGAGCGTTGGCTTGGCGGCACGCTGACCAACTTCGCGACCATCCGTCGCCGCCTCAACCGCCTGGACGAGCTCGAAGGACTCTTCACCACCGGTGAAATCGAGACCTACTCGAAGAAGATGAAGAGCACGCTCGGCCGCGAGATGAAGAAGATCAAGGCCAACCTCGAAGGCATCCGCAAGATGGAAAAGATGCCGGGCGCGATGTTCATCATCGACACCCGCCGCGAGCACATCGCGGTCAAGGAAGCCAAGAAGCTGGGCGTTCCGGTGGTGGCGCTGATCGATACCGACGGCAACCCCGAGCTGATCGACCTGCCCGTCCCGGGCAACGACGACGCGATGAAGGCCGTCGAGATCATCATGCAGGAGCTGGCTGATTCGATCATCGAAGCCAAGGGCACCCGCCCGGCTGCGAAAGATGACGGCCAGGCCGGCGGCCCCCGCCGCCGCAGCACCCGGTCGAGCTTCAAGGCCGACGAGGGCGCACCGGCCCCGGTCGGCGGCGAAGCCCCGGCAACCGCCGCCCCGGCCGCCGAACCCGCTGTCGCGGGCTGAACTTTTGTCTCGCACTAATTTAGTGGGTGGCATGGGCAAGTACTCTTGCCCGTGTCTTCGATTTGCAGAAAGTGCGTCCCACGGCATCCGACGCGAGCCGAATCACGGGTGGTAGCGCCCGTGTGACGAAGCGCGATCCGCGCACGGGCATGAGTACATGCCCATGCCACAAGCTACTTTTGGAGAACCAATCATGGCGGAAATCACCGCAAAGCTCGTCAACGACCTCCGCTCCAAGACGGGCCAGGGGATGATGGAATGCAAGAAGGCCCTTCAGGAAACGGGCGGAGATCTTGAAAAGGCGATCGAATACTTCCGCAAGAAGGGCGTGAAGTCGTCGCTGACCGAGCGCGCCGCCAGCGAAGGCCGCGTCCTTGGCGCGGTCGCCGCCGACGGCTCTGCCGCGGCACTGGTCGAGGTCAACTGCAACACCGACTTCACCGCCAAGAGCGAGCCGCTCTCGGCCGTCGGTGCCATCGCCGCCGCCGCCCTGCTGAAGGCCGAAGGCGACGTCGCCGCCCTGCCGGAAGTCGCCGGCGAGCTGACCAAGGTTTCGCAGACCACCGGTGAAAACGTCCGCCTGGGCAAGACCGCCCGGCTGACGGCCCCCGCCGGCGGCAAGGTCGGCCTCTACCTCTACGGCATCACCGGCAAAATCGGTGTGATCATGGCGTTCAAGGGCAACCCGTCGGAAGACCTGGTCAAGCAGCTCGGCGGGCACATCGCGTTCGCCCGCCCCGCCGGCCTGACCCGCGACGCCGTCCCGGCCGACCTGGTCGCCAAGGAACGCGACTTTGCCGTCGAGCAGGCCAAGGCCACCGGCAAGCCCCAGCAGATCGCCGAGAAGATCGCCGAGGGCAAGATGAACTCGTTCTTCGCCGAGCGCGTCCTGCTCGACCAGGAGTTCTTCAACGCCGGCGTGTTCAAGGGCAACATCGCCGCGTACGTCAAGCAAGGCGGCGTCGAGCTGACCGGCTACGTCCGGCTGGAAGTCGGCCAGGCCTGAGAAATCGATCGACGAATCATCGATTCAGAAGGGCAGCCCGTTGCGGGTTGCCCTTCTGTATTTGATTGTGGCATAGGCAAGTATGCTTGTCCGTGTCCGCGATTCGGGTTGCGGCGACCCAATGTCCGGGTGCCATGGACTGCGGTACGCCGGTGCCCGTGGTTCGTGTGACTGCTGGGTTACCGCCGCGGGCATCCGTCCATGCCCATGCCACAGAATCGCGGCGCGTCGTTGAAAACGAGCGTACAATACATCGTTCCGTATCCGTGAAGAGGCACGCAAGCTTTGGCAGAACTCAAACGCACAGAACTTTCGGTTCACCAGGAACGGGCTGTCCTTGTAGGGGTGATCCTTCCCGATTCAACCGCCGATCCGCGCGATCCGCTGGGCGAGCTCGGCTCGCTCGCCAAGACCGCCGGTGCGCGCGTGGTCGGGCAGATTCTGCAGAAGCGGCAGAGCCCTGACGCCGGCACCTACATCGGCTCCGGCAAGGCCAGCGACATCGCGCTGCTGGCGATGAAGGAGAAGGCGAACGTCGTTCTGTTCGACAACGACCTGTCGCCTAGTCAGATCGGCTCGCTGGAAAAGATCATCAACGAGGTCGCCGGTTCCAAGCGCGGGGAAGAGGGCATCAAGGTTCTCGATCGGTCGGAACTGATCCTCGATATCTTCGCCAGCCGTGCGCACACGCACGAAGCCAAGCTTCAGGTCGAGCTGGCGCAGATGCAGTACACCTACCCGCGCCTGATGAAGATGTGGGGCCACCTTGAGCGCATCGCCGGCCAGGGCGGCGGCATGGGCATCGGCACGCGCGGCCCGGGTGAAACGCAGCTCGAGAGCGACCGCCGACTGGTACGCGATCGCATCTCGGCCCTTCGGCGGGACATCGAAAAGATCCAGGAGCGCAAGAGCCGCATCGTCGCGGCCCGCACGCTGGAGCATTTCACGGTCTGCATCGTCGGCTATACCAACGCCGGCAAGAGCACGCTGTTCAACACGCTGACCGCCGCTGGCACCTATGCCGACGACAAGCTCTTCGCGACGCTGGATACCAAGACGCGGTCGTGGAAGCTGGAGCGCGGCACGGAAGTAATGCTGTCGGATACGGTCGGTTTCGTCCGCGATCTGCCCCATAACCTCGTCGCCAGCTTCAAGGCGACGCTGGAAGAGGCGGTCCACGCGGACCTGCTGCTGCACGTGCTCGACGTCGGCCATCCGCACGCCGAGCAGCAGTTCAAGAGCGTTCACGAAGTGCTGGATGACATCGGGGTGAAGGACAAGCCCGAGATCCTGCTTCTGAACAAGACCGACACGCCCGAGGGCGAGGAGAACTATCCCTTCTGGCGGAACATGCACCCGGACGCGATCCCCATCAGCGCCAGAACAGGCAAAGGCCTTGAGCATCTGCTGGTTGAAGTTCTCCGCGCGGTTCGGGGCACGCAGGTGGATGTCACGCTCGAAGCCGATGTCGCCAACGGCAAGCTGCTGTCGTTCCTGGAATCCCACACCAGGATTCACGACCGCCAGTTCGACGACAACCGCGTGACGCTCAAGGCGATCATGGGCAAACGCACACTCGCGGATTTGCAGAAGAACGACCAGGTGGAAGTGAAGAAGGTCGAATCGCTGGTGTGACTTGTCCCCGTTTTCGGTACTTCTGGTCCCCTCCTCCGGTACTCCGGGGAGGGTTAGGGTGGAGGTTGCTTCGGTTGCCCGGGAAATGAAGAATGCAAAACATGCAATGAAAAATGCAAAATGGCAATAGCATTCCATTTTGCATTTTTCATTGCATGTTTTGCATTCTTCATTCTTGAGGTTTCAGCTTCGCCTCTCGCTCGGCCCTGGCTTTGCCGACCGCCTCGGACAGCCGATCGGCGACTTCCCGGTGGCGGCTTTGCATCGCCAGGTCGAGTGCGGTGCGGCCCTTGCCGTTACGGGCCAAAACATTGGCACCGGCGTCAAGCAATGCCTCGACCGTGTCGACCTTGTTCTCCAACGCCGCCAGGTGCAGCGCGGTGTTACCGTCGCGGTTCTCCTCGTCGAGATACACCTTACGATCCAGCAGCATCTTCACGACGTCCGTATTGCCCGACGCGGCGGCGTAGTGCATCGCCGTCCAGCCGAGTTGGTCCTTGCGGCGGACGGTCGCCCCCTTCTCGATCAGCAGCTTTGCGACCTCCGCACGCCCGAACCGGCAGGCGATGTGCAACGCAGTGTCGCCAGTGTTTTCCGTCTGATCGACCCTGGCACCGGCGGCCAGCAGCCGTTCGACAATCGCGATCTCGCCAGTCGCGGCAGCATCATGCAGCGCGGTCCATCCGAAGCCGGCGCGCAACCGCACATCAGCACCGGCCGCAAGCACCGCATTGACGACTTCAATCTCGCCGGTGCGCACGGCGGCGCGCAGTGGCGTCTGTCCCCAGGCGTCCATCGTGTTAACGTTCGACTTGTTCAGGGAGGGCACCGCTTCGTCGGCGTGCCCGCGGGCAATCAGCGTCGCGGCCCCGGGCCGGCTTGCCGGAGCCGTCGATGACGGCCTGGCTGCGGCGGCATCGGCTGCGGTCACAAGAGGCAACAGCGGAACCATCAGTAACAATTGCAGTTTCTTCAATGTCGTCGTCTCCGTTCCCCACACCTCTCATTCATTCGACACGCAAACGGGACGACAGTTAGAGAATCGAGAAACCCCCAGGCGAAACCCGCACAAGCCGCCCGCCCGAACTACCCGCGGGCCGCAAGTCCACGGAAGAATCGAATCCCGCCGAAAAGGATGGCACCCCACGCCACGACGTAGCCGCCGCCGCCACTGGAACTACTGGCGGCCGCATAGGAGCCGATGGTGATCACCAGTCCGACCGCGCAGATGAGTCCGCCGACCAGCATGTCCGCGCCACCGTCGCCGCCCCCAGTGGAGACCGTCGGTCTGGCGGACGGGTTCCGGTACATTGACGCGTAGTTCAGCGAATGCGTGGGCGCCGGTGTGCTCTCCCTCACGTTTTTGCACAGCGCCCTTACGGTTGTGGCATTCCAACCGTTGTCCTCCATCGTGAGCACGATCTGCTCGTCGGAGACGCCCTGCGCCATCTCCTCTCGAATGTACTTGTACGCGGCGGCGATCGCCGGATCTTCGGAATTGGCCTGATTCACTGGAAATCCCCTGTTAGAATTGCGCTCCCCAGTGCCGGTCGGATCGCGTGCCTGCAAACCGTCGTCCGGCGGGTGGCGGTGAATCATAAACCAACCCGCCGGACGACTTCAACACCTCGCTATACCTCCCAATCAGAGCACACAAAAAGAGGTCCAAGACCGTTCCGCCAACCACTCATCGCGCCTTGGGCAGTTCCTTCCAATCTTCCTTAAACTCGACCCCCGGATTGAACAGCGGGTCGTTGGTGAGGATGACCTCGCCGCGGGGGCTCATGTATGCGTGATCGTAGCCGCCGGGCAATTCGATCGGACGCTGGTCGTAGGGGTCGGTGAATCGCTGCGTGCCGCGGATCGACTGGCTGATGCCGTCATAAATCCGATCGTTCGACTGCTGCGCTTTCCAGTAGCCTTCGGTGATCATCTTGTTCACTTCGTCGCTCCGGGCGGCGATGTACTTGCTCAGCCGGCCGGCGTCGGCGATCGCCTGCATGCCGTCGCGGTGCATCTGGGCCTGCACGTCGAGCACGCCCGCGAACCACTTCATATCCACCTTGCCCGAACGGTTGATCGCCTGAAACAGCGGCATGGTCGCGTCGAGCTTTCCCTTCTCGGCGCGGAACGACTGAAACTCCATGCCCCAGCTGACGATCGGCGGCAGGATCGGCATCGATCCCCAGAAGCAGAGGAAGTCCTCTTCCATCGCGACGCCGTTGAGGTCATAGGCGAACCGCACCCGCACCGCCTTCACCTCCGCGCCCTGGGGGCTTCCGAGTGCTTCGAACTTGAGCTTGGCCAGCTCCGGCTGATTGACTACATCAATGATGCGGGCCTGGGCCAGGTCCTTCCGGTAGCGCGGCAATGCGAACTCTTTCAGCACGGCGACCGGATCGGCGTTCAGCCGGCGGACTTCGTTGCCCATGTACATCGAGCCTTCCGGAAAGCCTGCGGCAGCGGCGGCCATGGCCTCAGGGCCGGCAATGCGGGCATTGTTGGCGGCACTTTCCCGAACGCCGTCGTTGAACAGCAGCGACGGGTAGAACCCCATCTGCTCGGTCCCCTTCGGATTGAAGATGCGGCCGTGGACCGCGGTCGGGTAGGCGACGTTCTGCCGCCAGATGATGCCCCCTTCGAGCTTCCAGTCGGAGGGGATTAGCACCGTGGACGCGGTCTGCTTGCAGAGCAGGTCGGGAACGTTCACCCGCGTCATGCGGACGTAGCGTGCACCGGCCGCTGGTGCGGCGACACGACCGGCGGGCGCGGCGCTGAGCGTGTAGGTCGTGCGGCCGGTCAGGAAGGTCACGACGTCGCCGTTTCGAGTCGCCGTGAACGCGAACGACTCGCCGCCGCTGGTGAACGTGCCGGTCAGCGTGTTGCCGTTGGCTTTGGCCGTCACGGGAAACGACTTGCTGCCGAGTGTCACCGTTCCGCTGAACGACTGGCCGTCGGCGGCCGGCGCGAGCGTCAGCCGTAGCTTCTCGCTGGTGAATTCACCGCTGAAGGCCGGTGTCGATTGAGCCTGCAAGACAGCCGCCGGCGCGAGCACAACAGAACAGGCGATAACGGACAGGAAGAGCCGAGCAAGGTTCGTTCTCTGCAACATGATTTCTCCAGGTACGTGAAATCGTACCTCCCGCAGGCGGCTTAGCCTTCGGGGGCACTAATCAGGGTACGGCGTGGGTTGCAGAATCTGGCTGGAAAATCTGGAGGGGTCGGAATTCGGTCCGATAACGCCTCTGCCGTTTAGCGGCAGGTTAGGTACCTTGGAACCGCCTGTAAAAGTCGAGCGCGTCGCCCGCAAGGTAATTCTCGAAGTCCTTGGAGAAACGCTCGTGCGTGAGATTTTCTAAGAAGCACGTTGCGGCTGCGTTCCCCAATTCCTTGTCCGACGACGACATGCATTCCACTACGAAGGCAGCGAGTTGGCGGCGCTGTACTGTCGACAACTGCTCGTATTGGGCCCGGACGAAATGAGAGCAGTCACCAAAGACGCCACAGCAAGTGAACTCCCCGTTGTCTTCATGAAAGCACGCCTCTGGAGATTCCCAGTACGTGTGGAACCCGGGCACAATCTCCACGAGGCGTTCGAGAATCTGTTGAGGCGTAAGCGGCATAACAAGTTGTTCATCCCGGCCAGTTCCGTGTGGCGTAAGGCTCGAGGCCCAGAACGCCCAGCTTAGCGGTCGCACCGAAGGTGCACGATTGCGTCGGCAGGAGAAGCGTGCACCTTCGGTGCGACCGCTAATCGAGGCCATCTACCAAAGAAAATGGCCCGAACGAATCGGGCCATTCTCTCTGGTTCTGTTCCACCGCGTCGCCTTTGGGGTCAGGCGAACTTCGTCACGCCCGGCACCGCGACAGGCGGGGTCGGGTACTTGGCCTTGGGATCGTAGGTGGGAGGCGTCAGGTCTTCGGTCGACTCGAGCATCTTTTCCCACGTGATCGTCTGGCCGGTGTAGGCCGCCATGCGGCCCATGATGCCCATCAGCGTGCTCTTGCACATGTAGTCGGTGTTGTTGATGGTCTTGCCGGTCTTGATCGCCTTGGTGAGCTCTTCGTGCTCGGTATCGTACATGTTCGGCGACTTGCCCTTGCGCTTCCAGGCCTTCTCGCCCCAGATCTGATGCGCCATCAGGTTGGCCCGGCCCTTGGTGCCGTAGATCCAGTCGCTGGTGTCGACGGCGCAGTTGACCCACTGGCGGGTCTGACAGAACGCCTTGACCGGCGGGCCGTCTTCCGAATCCCACTCGTAGATCGTGTCGAAGTGGTCGTAGATGTGCCCGTACGCCGGGTCGGTGCGGACGGTGCGGCCGCCGTTACCGGTGACGCGGGTCGGCGGAACGTCCTTCATCGTCCACAGCAGCTTATCGAGGGTGTGAATGTGCTGTTCGACGATGTGATCGCCGCTGAGCCAGGTGAAGTAGAGCCAGTTGCGGAGCTGCCACTCCATGTCGCCCCAGTCGTCCTGGCGCTTGTTCATCCAGAGGCCGCCGGTGAGGTACATGCCCTGCATGTTGACGATGTCGCCGATCTCGCCGGCGTGGATCTTCGCCATCGTCTCTTTCTTGGCGATGTCGTAGCGGTAGCAGAGGCCGGAGACGAGGTTGAGGTTCTTTTCCTTCGCCTTCTCGCCGAGCGCCATCACGCGCTTGACGCTGGGGACGTCGGTGCCGACCGGCTTCTCGCAGAAGACATGCTTGCCGGCGTTCAGCGCCGCCTCGAGGTGCATCGGGCGGAAATGCGGTGGCGTGGCGAGGATGACCACGTCCGACACTTCGAGCACCGCCTTGTAAGCATCAAAGCCGGAGAACTGGCGGTCTGCCGGGACGTCCATCTGCTGGCCGAGTTCTTCGGTCAGGTTCTTGTGGCTCGACTTGACCTTGTCCGGCCAGAGGTCGGCCATCGCGACGAGCTTGTTGGTCGAGTCGGCGTGCATCGCGTTGGCGGCAGCGCCCGAACCGCGACCGCCACAACCGATCAGACCGTACTTGAGCTGGTCGGACCCGGCGGCATAAACCGCCGACGCCAGCGGCCACGATGCCGCGGCCGCGGCGACCGCGGCGGCGGTGGACATCTTCAGCACATCGCGACGGCTGTGGGCCGGATCGACGATCGCGGGGGTAACGGTCGTCCTGGACGTTGAGGCGGCATGGCCACTGTCGGATTTCATTGGTTTCGCTCTCCGCGGTTGGGAACCGGTAAACAGACGGTTATATCGTTCCGATCGAACCGTATTGAATGGTCTGCACATCTGGTGCGCCGACCCCTTCAACACTCAATACACCGCCGGCGGGCAATGTTGGTTACGACCCTTTCGAATGCAAGATTGTAAAGCGGAACGTGCGGCGAGTCCAAGGGATTCTGACCCGCACAAGACCACCGGCGGCGAACCCATCCTTTCGACCATCAGACGGTTACGTGAAATGTCTGGTGGGCGGACGCACGGCGGGCGAGCCCGCCGGCTACACGTGACCTTCCCTCTCGTTTAGTCGGCTGGCGTCGTTGACTTCATCGCGTTGTACTGCTTGGAGGGGCGGATCTGAACCTGATCACCGACCAATTCGACAATCTTTCCCTCGGCGCCCTGCGATTCCAGGATGGCGATCCCTCTTTCGGTGCCCGTGACGCACATCACGGTTGCCAGCCCGTCGGCGACCATGCCGCTGGAGGCCACCACCGTCGAGCCGATCCGCCGGGTCAGCCCCAATCCGGTCTTGGAATCCAGGATGTGGCTGTAGCGGACGCCTTCGATCTCGACGAATCGGTACGTATCCCCGGACGTCGAAACGCCGCAGTTGGCGACGTCGAGAAACTCGGCGAACTTGTCGGGTTCGGTCAGCGATCGGACGGCAATGCGCCAGGCATGGCGGTCGGGCGGAGGATCTCCGATCGCCAGATCCCCGCTGAGGTCGCAGATCGCCGATTCGATGCCACGCTCCCGCAACACCACCAGAACGCGGTCGGCAATGTAGCCGGTGGCGATCCCACCAACGTCCAACCGCATTCCCGTTTCCAGGAGTTGAGCCTTGGTGACCTGGGTTGTTTCTCGGCCGGCTTCGCGAAGCGAACCACCGTCCTCATCGTCGTGAGCCCAAGGTTCGAGCTTGAGCTTCTGGTAGCCGACGCTCTTGGAGGCGGCGGCAATCCGCTCGGGCGATGGCAACTCCTGTTGCCGCCGCGACCGACGCCACAATTGCACGTACGGCCCGACAGTGATGTCGAACGCGCCCTCGGTTTCGTAAGCCAGCACCTGCGCGGCCCAGAGCACTTCGTACAGATCATCGCTGATGGCGACCGGTGCCTGCATCGGCCCCTGCGCGGTCATCTTTGACAGACGGCTGATCTCGCTGTCTGTCTTGTAGTCGCTCAGGATGTTTTCGAGTCGATCGATCTCGGCCTCGGCGGCCTTGGCGGCGGCATCGGCGGAGGTCTTGTCCGGGGCGTAGAGCACGAGGTTGTAGTCCGACCCCAGCTTCATGCCGTGGTATTCGAACCGCTCCAGGTCGACCGGCTTGGAGGCCGATCCGGTACCGGCCGACACCTGCGGATTCGAAGCTGTCCCGGATTTGCAGCCGCCTGTAAGCACCAGGACCATCAGCCCCAGCAGACCGGTGAGTCGGGCGGCTCGCAATGCCCCTGAAATGCCCATGTTATCCCGTTTCATAACCTGTCCTCCAATTCCCCTGTCAGACGCCCTCAACTTTCGACGACGCTAACGGTAGAAAGGAGCGGCGCGAGACGCAACTTCGCCCACGGCAGGAAGCTGGCGGGCTCCCGGCGGCACAATGGGAAGAATCCAGGGCCTTGGACGTTCTCAAGGCCTGGTGACGATCAATGTCGGCGTGATCATTGTTTCGGTTGTTTCGGTCGCGAGTCGTCTTCTTTCAATTGCGTAACGCTTTCCCCGCCCGCTAGAATCTCCTGCTAACCTGTTGTTGTTGTGAGCGTCCCCGATCATGGACGGCGGTGTAAGGAGTCCCGGTGGAGGGACGTAACTTCGCAGGTGCCGTCTCGCCACGCTGAAAGGATCCCCCAAGTGACCCGACTGTCGTCGAAGCGTTCGAATCCGCTCTCCAAGGCATGGCTCGGCCGTGCCGCTTGTGCAGCGCTCGCCGTTGCAGCCGCCGCGGCCGCCCTGCCGCTGGCCGTCTCTCCCGCACCGGCCCGCGCCGAAACCCCGGCCGTCCCGGCGGACATGAAGCCGTTCACCCAGTCCATCGTCGGATTGGCCGCGACCTTCGACATGGTGCCAATCCCCGGCGGCACCGTGACGGTCGGCTCGCCCGAATCGGAAAAGAAGCGAAACAAGGCCGAAGGCCCCCAGTTCGACGTCGAAGTCGAGCCCTTCTACATGGGCAAGTACGAGATGACCTGGGATATCTACAACGAGTACCTCGCCCAGTACCCGATTCTCGGCGAAGGCAAGGGAAAGACGATCCCGTTCGAGAAGCAGGCCGACGCGGTCAGCTACCCCACCCCGATTTACGACATCGAAGCCGGCCCCGCTCTTCAGCGAATGGGCGGCCGCGAAGGCAAGCTGCCCGCGGTGATCATGTCGCAGTTCGCGGCCAAGCAATTTACGAAGTGGCTCAGCGCCAAGACCGGACGCTTCTACCGGCTGCCGACCGAAGCCGAATGGGAGTTCGCCGCCCGCGCAGGCACCAAGACCGCTTACTTCTTCGGCGATGACGCCAAGAAGCTCGACGACTACGCCTGGCACTACGACAACTCCGCGTTGAGCGACGGCGAAGTCGGCTATCACAAGGTCGGCGGCAAGAAGCCCAACCCGTTCGGCCTGTACGACATCTACGGCAACGTCGCCGAGATCGTGGTCGATCAGTACGACGACGCCTGGTACGCCAAGTTTGCCGGCAAGAAGGTCGGGTGGCGCGAGGCCCTTCGCTGGCCGGATTCGCAGTACCCGCGGCTGGCCCGGGGCGGCGGTTACGAATCCGATGTCGAGAACTGCCGCTCGGCCGCCCGCCAGAAGATCACCGTCAACGACAACAAAAAAGACCCGCAGATTCCCAAGAGCCCCTATTGGTGGACCGAAGGTTTCAGCATCGGGTTCCGCGTCGTGTCGCCGGTAAAGGAACCGTCGGCCGAGGAAAAGAACAAGTTCTGGAACGTCGATAACGAGTCGACCGCCGACGTGCTGAAGCGCGACCGTGAGATTCGGCAGTTGGTCGAGGAGATCACGGGCCCCAAGGCACCCAAGTAGCTTTGATTATCGACCGTCGGGTGTGGATTGTCGGAGTTGGTTCGGTACGAATGCCGACAGTCCACCATCGACGCTCGACCATCGTCACAAAATTGTTTTCGAGCATTTCCACGCCTCAACTTCTTTCGGAGAAAACGAGATGACTGATTCCATTGGCTCCACGCGGCGAGACTTCCTGAAGACGTCGGCCGTTGCAGCCGGCGTAGCGTTGTCGGCAAATGTCGTTGCCAGCCGGATGGCCTACGCCGCCGGCAGCGATGAGCTGAAGATCGGCCTGGTCGGCGCGGGCGGCCGCGGCAGCGGCGCTACGGCGCAGGCGCTCAACACCAGCAACGCCGTCTCGCTGGTCGCGGTGGCCGACGCGTTCGAAGACAAGGCCAAGTCGGCCGTCGATCGTTTCAAGAAGGACCGCCCGGGCCAGATCGCGGCGACCGCGGCCACCACGTTCTCCGGCTTCGACGCCTACAAGAAGGTGCTCGACCAGAAGCTGGACATGGTGATCCTGGCGACCCCGCCGGGCTTCCGCCCGATGCACTTCGAGGCAGCCGTCCAAGCCGGGAAGAACATCTTCATGGAAAAGCCGGTCGGCTCCGACGCCCCCGGCATCCGTCGGCTCTTGGCCGCCAACGAAGAAGCGAAGAAGAAGAATCTCAAGGTCGGCGTCGGCCTGCAGCGCCACCATCAGCAGAAGTACATTGACACGATCAAGAAGATTCACGACGGCGAGATCGGCGACATCGTGCTGCTGCGCGTCTACTGGAACGGCACACGCCCCTGGGTGCGCAAGCGCACCGAGGGCATGACCGAAATGGAGTTCCAGATGCGCAACTGGTACTACTTCACCTGGCTGTGCGGCGACCACATCTGTGAACAGCACATTCACAACCTGGACGTGGCCAACTGGGTCATGAAGGGTCCCCCGGTCGAGGCTCAGGGTGCCGGCGGGCGGCAGCTGCCGTTCGGTTCGGACCAGGGCGAAATCTTCGACCACCACATGCTTGAGTACACCTACGCCAGCGGCGCGAAGATGCTCAGCATGTGCCGCCATCAACCCGGCTGCTGGAACGCCGTCAGCGAATACGCACACGGCACCAAGGGCACGGCCGACATCTCCGGCGGTCGCATCACGTTCAACGACGGCCGACCGGAATGGAAGTACCAGGCGGCGCCCGGCGAAGGCGGCAAGAAGGGCCGTGGCGGCGACCCCGACCCGTACCAGGTCGAGCACGACACCCTCGCGGCTGCCATCCGCAACAACACGCCCTACAACGAAGGCGACTACGGCGCCAGCAGCAGCATGACCGCCATCCTGGGCCGCATGGCCACCTACAGCGGCCAGGTCGTCAAGTACAGCGACGCCCTGGAGCGTGGCGAAGAGCTGATGCCCCGTGATTACAAGTGGGACGGCGCAACCCCCGTCAAGCCCGGTGCCGACGGGCTCTACGCCTGTGCCATGCCCGGCAAGACGCAGGTCCTCGCCGCCAAGAAGGCGTGAGACCGCCAGTGAAGGGCGAATGGCGAAATGCGAATGGTGCGTGAAACTCGAAGGTTCAAAGATCGAGAGTTGATTCGGACAGTGAACTTTGGAGTTTCATTCGCCGTTCGTGTTTCGTCATTCGTGCTTCCGCTTCTAACCCCAGACCCAATTTCCCCGACTCTCTAATCCTCGATCGACTTATCCGTATAAAGAGGAGACCCATGTTCCGTACTCGAACCACCCTACCCGTTGTCCTGGCCGCTTTGCTGGCCGTTTCGTTTGTTTCCGTCCCCGTTGCCCGGGCCGAAGACACCCCCCTCGCCAAGGCGATGGAGGAGATGGGCGACCACTACAAGGCGCTCAAGAAGATCATTAAGGACCCTGCCAAGAACGCCGATAGCCTTGCGCTGATCGATAAGTCGCTCGCGGCCGCGATCATCAGCAAGCAGCACATGCCCAAGGTGATCGAAAAGGCCGCCGCCGGCGACAAGGCCAAGCTGATCGCCGGATACCGCAAGGCGATGGCCGAAGTTATTGCGACCTACTGCAAGCTGGAAATTCAGCTCGTTGAAGGCAAGAACGAAGAAGCGGTCGAGACGCTCAAGGCGTTGCACGACCTCGAGGAAAAAGGCCACGAAGTCTACAATCCGTAGTCTTCGATCCGTGGTCTTCGACGTGGCGTGAATCGAGGGGCAGTTGCCCCGCGAACTGCCACCGATGTAACGCGAACTGTTCCGGGTGCTGGGCAGCGACGGCGGACGCCGATCGCTACCCGGCATCCGGCACATATGAACCAGTACATATGCACCCGTTGATCCCGAGAGAGGTCCAGACCATGTCCAGCGGAATGATTCGCACCTTCACGGCCGCCGTCCTGATGACGGCGCTACTTCTTTCGGGCAGTGCCTCCGTCCTCGGGCAAGCCAAGAAGCCCGAGCCCCCGAAGAAGCCCGATCCGCTGGTTATCAAGCTTGAGTCGGCCCAGAAGGGCAAGCACATGGGCGAAGATGTACTGCTGGTGACCGGCACCGAGCCGTTGTCGGGTCAGAAGCGGGTGTTCGCGGTTGAGAACGAGCGTCCGCAGAACCCGAAGGATCCTCCCAAGTACGCGCCCAATCCGCGCATCAAGGAGAACCTCGACAAGGTCAAGCCCGGGGAGTTCCTGAAAGTCGAGCCCAAGGCCCCCTCCGGACGCTGGGGCGGCGCGACCTACGGCAACACCTCGTCCTCCGGCGGCTACGGCCGCAACAACAATGCCCCAGCCCCGGTCGAATGGCTCGATAAGGCCGAAGGCTACCTGATCTCCGAGCATGAGACGGAGCCGGGAACGTTCGTCTTCGACGGCGCCTTCCTCGACGACCTGGCGGTCGATGGCCAGAAGATCGAGGTCTACTCGATCGAACTCATCAAGCTCGGCCGCGTGTTCAAGTGCCTCGCCCCGATGATCAATGACGGCAAGAAGATGGTCCCAGACCCCGCGATCATGGCGATCGGCGATGAACTGATGAAGAAGGAAAAGGGCAAGGAGAAGAAGGCCTCGAAAGCGGTGATCGAAGCGACGATCAATCCGCAGGGGGACTACCTCTTTGTAACGTCACTGGACGCATACCAGGCTCCCCGTACCGGAATCCTCAATAAGCTCGTCGATGCCGATATCGACGGCAACAAGGGCCAGGCGATCGAAGTCGACGAAGGCGGCAAAACACTCACCTTGGTTCTTCCCGGCAAGCTTGTCGGCAAGAAGTGGACGACGGACTTCGGCATGCTGGCCTTCGCGAAAAAGGCCAAGCCCGGAACGCCGATCGTCTTCAAGACGCGCGATACGGAAACCAAGAGCTACCTGCGGGCGCTGGAACTGGCCCCGAAGGAAGCCGTCAAGAAAGGCTCCAAGGAAACGGCCGGCGTGGAGACGAAGAAGTAGCTGAGCCCGCCAACTGGCCAAAGCTTACATTTCAAGCCGTAGCGAAGTGGCATCCCTTGCTCGAAAAGCAGCCGGAGATCGCCCCGCACTACTTATGGCAGTAGTGCCGATACTGAAACCAACAAGGTCTTGGAGCCAAGCCGCAATTCGATCCGCATCCGTCGCGAATACGGGGTCACCCTGGCATATCGACCCTGCCCAATTTCCGGTTCGGAGTATTCTTCGACGACATCGTCCGAGAGATTAACGATGACATACTGCTTCACGCCGGCGTCTGCGTAAGTCTGCTGCTTCACAGATCGATCAATGCCAAGCGAGCTATCAGCGACTTCAATGAGGCAGGCAATATCGCCGGGTTCAGGATGGCGATCAGAATAGCCTTCCTTCACCGTCCGGACGATCGCGCCGTCGGGCTCCGGTTCGTCAAAGCCGGAGAGCGTGACAGGTAACTGGATCCGTATATAAAATCCCAATCTCTTCAGCTTCGGATTAAGGTCTGTCAGAAGCTCAATCCCCCGTGCGTGCCGCTTTCCGACACTCAATGGATCCTCCCCCGCGTCACTGCGGTCCTTCTTAACGAGATATCCTCTTAGCAGTTCGACTCGATCGCTGGATTGCAAAATGCCTGCATCAATCATCCGGTGATATTGATCAACGGTGATCTTCACCGGATCAGGGGGCCTTCGATAGGTAGGTGCCAACGTCATGGGAATCCTTCAATCGCTCCGGAACCGACCGACTCTCGCCGTGGGATTGTATCGTCCATGCCAGGCGATTGCGGCGGTATTTCTATCGGCGTTTTTCGTCGGCTGTGGCACTTCGGCTCCCGTCGCCGACTGGCCCAATCCCGGCAACGACAAAGGCGGCTCGCGCTATTCCGTCGCCGACCAGATCAACCGGGGCAACGTCGCGAAACTGCAGGTCGCCTGGACCTACAAAGTCGACGACGCCGACCCCGCCAGGAACACGACGATCGAATGTACGCCGATCGTCCACGAGGGAACGCTTTACCTCACGACCGTCCGCACCAAGGTCGTCGCGCTCGATGCCGCCACGGGCCAACCCAAATGGACATTCGACCCCTACGGTGAGCCCTATGCCCAGGGCGGCAAGGCAAAATGGATTCGCGCCAGTGGCGGCGTCAACCGTGGCGTCGCGTACTGGTCCGACGGCCTGCCCACTGGCGCGCGGCGGGTCATTCTCGGCACCTCCGATGGCCGGCTCATCTCCCTCGACGCCCGCACCGGCAAGCCCGACCCGGCCTTCGGCAACAGCGGCATCGTCGAGCTTCGCAAAGGCATCACCGAACGCGACCTGACCAATGAGCCCTACGGCATGACCTCCCCGCCGGCGGTCTGCAACGGTGTCATCGTCATTGGTTGCTCGACTGGCGAAGGCCACCCCGCAGCCCCGGGCGATCCGCGCGGGTTCGACCTCCATACGGGCAAAGAACTCTGGCGATTCCACACAGTCGCCCGTCCCGGCGAGCCGGGCAGTGAAACCTGGCCGAAGAACGACAACTACTGGAAGGGTCGCGGCGGTGCCAATCCGTGGGGCGGCTTCACGGTCGACGAATCGGCCGGCATCGTATTCATGGGTACCGGGTCCGCCGGCGCCGACTTCTACGGTGCCGACCGTCACGGTGCGAACCTCTACGCCAACTGTGTGCTGGCCCTCGACGCCCGCACGGGGCAACGCCTCTGGCACTTCCAGACGACGCACCATGACCTGTGGGATCACGACAACCCCTGCCCACCGGTGCTTTGCCAGGTCACCCGGGATGGCCAAAAGTTGGATGCCGTCGCCCAGGTCACCAAGACCGGCTTCTGTTACGTGCTGGATCGCAAAACCGGCAAGCCGCTGTTCGACGTGAACGAAGTCCCCGTTGCCGCCAGCACCGTACCCGGCGAGCAGGCGAACCCCACGCAGCCGATGCCCGTCGCCCCGCCGCCGCTGGCGAAACTGCGATTTACGGAGGACGACGTCACCGACCGCACGCCCGAGGCCCGCCAGGCCGTGCTGGAAAGGCTCAAGACGATCAACTACGGCGGCTTCGCCGACCCGCCGAGCGAACGAGGGACAGTCAACATCCCCGGCTTCCACGGCGGGGCCACCTGGTCGGGAGCTTCTTTCGATCCCTCGACCGGCCTGCTCTACGTGAACACGAACAACGCGCCCTACATCCAGGGTGTGAAGAAACTCGCCGACGGCAGCTATGCCCCGATGGGCTACAGCTACTTTCTCGATCCCGACGGCTACCCCGCGATCAAGCCACCATGGGGACTCGTGACCGCGGTTGACGTCTCACGCGGCACGTTCGCCTGGCAGGTGCCCCTCGGAGACTTCCCCGAGCTCGCCGCCAAAGGTTACGGCAAGACCGGCACTGAGAACTTCGGCGGCACGATCGTCACTGCCGGCGGGTTGGTGTTCATCGGCGGATCGAAGGACGCGAAGTTCCGCGCCATCGACAGCGGCACCGGGAAGACGCTTTGGGAGTTCCAGTTGTCGGCCGGCGGTTACGCCACGCCTTGCACGTACGTTGCCGGTGAACGGCAGTATGTGGTCATCGCCGCCGGCGGCGGAGGCAAGCCGCGAACGCCGAGCGGCGACACGTTCTACGCCTTTGCACTGCCCAGGTGACGCATGACGACCAGTTCAATCGACATTGCGCCATTCGGCCGTTTCGATGATCTCCTGCGCCGGCCGCTCAAGTGCCTTGCGGGCGAGTGAAAGAAGTCCCGCGTAAACCAGACCGGGCACCCAACCCAGGACAACGATCAGGGTCGATTCCGCTGGCGCCTCCGTCGAGAACGCCGATGACTCCTGCGTGGAGGCCAGTCCCGCGGTTTCGATCAGTTCGTCGTCGGCGAACGAGGCTCGCACACTCCAGAGCATCAGGAGCATCCAGACCACCACGATCGCAGCCGCGAAGCGCAGCTTCAGCCGGGCCGGCGGAACAGGTGTCCGCGGCCGCCAGAGAATGAACACCGGCGGAAAAACCAGTGCGCCCAAAAGGTAAAGCCAGCCCATCGCGGCCGTCGTTATACGCGGTCGCGGGGACATCCGACAGGGAGTCGATCCGCGTGAAACACCACCACCGACGACAACGCTCTGCCCGTCGCGATGGTAGCGACATCAGGACCCGCACCCATGCACGTGATGATCGAACGGAGAACCATCAGCGACGAGGTCTACCAGCACCTGCTGCGTGAGATCCTCTCCGGCCGCATTCCGGTCGGGCAGTCGCTGCAGGAACACGCGCTGGCGATGACCCTCTCGGTATCGCGCTCCGCGGTCCGTGAGGCGTTCTGGCGGCTGCTGTCGCACGGCATTGTCGAAACCCGCGGCAAACTCACCGTCGTACGCCATTTCGGCCCGCAACAGATCCGACAGGTATTCCAGGTCCGCGAGGCGCTGGAAGCACTCGCGACCGAGCTGGCCTGCGGGCGGATGACAAACGACGACTTCGACCGACTCGAACGGCTGCTGGCCGACGTCCCGCCACGCGGCGCCACCCACCACCAGGAAGCCTGTCACCGTCTGGATCTCGAACTGCACGGCCTGATCGCACTCCGCTGTGGCAATCCATTGTTGCGGCTCGAAATCGAGCGGCTCCACGGTCTCGTTCAGCTCGTCCGCTTCCGCGTCGGCGAAGGGCACGGCGCTCTCGAAGCGGCGCTGCGGGCGCACATGCGGATCATCGAAGCCTTGCGAGACGGAGATTCCCAGAACGCCCGGCGGCTGATGGCCGAGCACATCCGCGAAAGTGGCGATGCCGCCGCCAAGTGGGCGATCGATGAAGACTTCCCGGCCGAGCAGCCCATCGACAGCGGTCAGACCCCTCTGCCAGGCGCGTCGGACTCGTCATTCGCCCCGGCACTCGCCCGCGGCCTTAAGAACAATTGAATACGCAGCCGTAAACCAACGCCGGTGCACAAGGCATCCCGTGAAAGCGGTTGTGGAAATTCATTTGGAGGTTCTGCCGTTTCCGTGCCCTACAATAACGCCCGATGAAGTACTTCTATGGCGAGTTCGACGGCGAAGAGTTCCCGACGCAGGACAAGCTCTTTGGTTTCGACAACCTGATGGATTTTATCCTTCAGTACGGCGATCAGGCCCTCAAGGCCCTCCAGCAGATGATGGAGAACCCCAAGGACGACGCCCAGTCTGAACTGCTGGAACAACTGCTGAAAGACGGCATCCTCGACAAAGACGGTAAAGGCCGGCTGCGGCTCACGCCCCGCGCCATCGGCCGCATGCAGCGCAAAGCCCTGATCGAGGTCTTCGCCAACCTCAAGCAGGGCCAGCGCGAAGGCCACGAGAAAGTTACCCCCGGATCCGGCGGAGAACGCATCGAAGGCACCAAGGCTTATGAGTTCGGCGATCCGGTCAGCGAACTCGATCTGCACGCGACGCTCAGCAATGCGATGAAGCGAGCCACGGAGGCACGAAGGCAGGAAGGAACGAAGGGCCACTCCCCGTCCTCTGATGCCTTCGTGCCTGGGTCCCCGAACGCGGCCGGTCGACCGCGCGCCAAAATCGACTTTTCCGAGAAAGACTTCGAACTTCACCTGCACGAAGGCGTTACCAGTTGCTCAACGGTCGTCCTGCTCGACATGTCCGGCTCCATGATGCGCTACGGCCGATTTCTGTCGGCCAAGAAAGTCGCGATGGCGATGCAGGCGCTGGTCCGCCAATCATTCCCGCAGGATTCGATCGACTTCGTCGGCTTCTACTCCGGCGCGGCGAAGATCCCCGAGATCGCGCTGCCGCTGGCGATGCCCAAACCCGTCACGATCTACGACTATCAGGTGCGGCTGAAGGTGCCGATCGACCAGCTGGACAAGGCCCCGCAGCATTTCACCAACCTGCACATGGGCCTGCAGATGGCCCGGCGCATCCTGCGAAAGCGGGCGAGCGAGAACAAGCAGATCTTCATCATCACCGACGGCCAGCCGACGGCGCACGTCGAAGGCGACAACGTCCTGCTGCTCTACCCGCCCGACCCGCGCAGCACCGCGGCGACCCTGAAGGAAGCCGTCCTGGCCGTCCGCGAAAACTGCCGGATCGCGACTTTCGCACTAATTGAAGACTATTGGGGCATGGACTGGGTCGGCTTCGTCGACCAGCTCGCCCGGCTCACCAAAGGTCTGGCGTTCTACACCAGCAGCGGCGAACTGGCGAACTGCATCATGGAAAGCTACCTGTCGGGCCGGAAGAAGAAGGCGCATATCGCGTGAACCTTCTCGCTCACTGAGGTACGATAACTGACGTCCTCATGCTGCTGTCGTTTCAACCACTTTCGCCCGCACTGCCGCCGGTCCCCGTTCGGCGATTCTCTGTTGCCGAGTATCATCGCATGATCGAAACGGGGGTCTTGGCCGAGGATGAGCCGGTCGAACTGCTGGAAGGGTGGATCATCCCGAAAATGCCGCGAGACGCCCGTCACGACGCCACGATCGAATTGACCGATGAAGCCTTGTCCGCTCGGCTGCCCACGGGTTGGCGTGTTCGCGTGCAGTCGGCGATCACCACCGACGACAGCGAGCCGGAGCCCGACCTGGCCATCGTCCGCGGCTCACCGCGGACGCGCACCCATCACCATCCCGGCGCTGCCGACATCGCGATGCTGGTCGAGGTCTCTGGGACGTCGCTTCTGCTGGATCGCCGCGACAAAGGACGGCTATACGCCCGGGCAGGATTCAGCTGTTACTGGGTGATCAATCTTGGCGAGCGGCAGGTGGAGGTGTTCACCCTACCAGTTGCAGGCCCTGAGGCGCTCTACCGCGACCTCAAGGTCTATGCATTTGGTGATGACGTGCCGATCAGGATCGATGGAATGGAATGTGGCACGGTTCCCGTTCGAGATTTGATCGCCGACTAGGGTCCGCCTTGGCGGACGCGACGGACGGTGACGTAGGCGCTCCCAGCTTCGAAGAGACGTGCAGGACCGCGGACCGCTGTTTGGGCCTCGATGAAATGCCGTCGTAGGTGATTGCCGCAGGGCCGCAGGCTCCCTTCGTTTTGACAACCCCCCCGCCACCGCTAAACTTCCAACCCATCGGCGAGGAAGGGTATCGTCCGTCAGGCGTTGCCTCCGCCGGCTCCACGACGGGAAGAGAGTCGAGTGAACGAAACGCATCAGCTCAGGCATCGCCGGCGGAGTCCGGACGTGCCAAACGAAGCCGTCTTCTCCCGCCCCACGCCGCCCAAAGCGGCTCAGGTTTCCGCATTCGCGTCGAGCCGACTCACCTGCGCCATTCAAGGCGTCGCCAGAGGTCTGTTTATCGCGGCCGTGCTCGCCGGCTCGCCGGTAGTGTTCGGACAGACGGGTAAACCGGCCACGCTTCCGGCCCGGTCGAGCGAAGTCGATCTGGGAATCTCGTCGGAACTCAAGGGCCGCCGTGTCGAGGCCATCTTCATCCGCGGTAACACGCAGGTTTCATCGAACGTCATCGGTAACCTCATCCGCACCCGCGTCGGCGATGCCTTCGATCCGGCGACCGTCAGTGAAGACTACCAGCGTGTATTCGGCCTGCGTAAGTTCGCCAACGTTGAAGCGAAGGTGGAACCGACGGCACTGGGCGTGAATGTCGTCTTCGTCGTGACCGAGCAGCGGCAGATCACCGCCATCAGAACCAGGGGCAACGTTCGTCTGGAAGAGTCGAAGCTGATCGGTACGCTCGATATCAAGAGGGGCGAAGCGATCGATTCGTTTCGTATCTCCCTCGCCCGCACGTCCATCGAGTCGGCGTACAAGGACGACAACTACCCCCTGGCCCACGTGACGGTCGACGAAGACCTGCTGGCCCGCGAAGGCGTCGTTCAGTTCAACATCGTCGAAGGGCCGCAGGTCCGCATTCGCAACATTCAGTTCGTCGGAGCAAAGAGCTTCACCGACGGCAAGCTGTCCGACCAGATCAAAACCAATACGTACCTCTTCGTTTTCCGACCCGGCAAGTACAGCCCGGAACAGATCGAAGAGGATGTTGCCGCGTTGCGACGCTTCTACGAGAGCAAGGGCTTTTTCGACGCCAAGGTCGGCCGAAAGCTTGTCTGGTCTCCCGACTTGAGCGAACTGCAGATTGACTTCCTCATCGACGAAGGACCCCGGTATGTCATCGATAAGGTGACGTTCCAGCGCGTTCAGGGAGATGTCATTGCCCCGGCAAGCGAGCTGGGCGTTAAGGAATCGGAGATACGCGAAAAGCTTAAGCTGGTCGAAGGGGAAGCGTACGACAACGAGGCCCTCCAGCGCGACGTCCGCGAAGTCGTCCGGGCCTACAGCAAGAAGTACGGTTACATCTACCTTCCGGGCAGCAGCGACCCGGACTATCTCCGCGTCGACAACAAAACCGTTTTCCGTCGGGAGCCGGGCAAGGTGGAACTGGTTTACCAGATCCACGAAGGCAAGGAGTTCTCGGTCGGCAATATCTACGTCAAGGGGAACTACAAGAGCCAGGACAAGCTGGTCCTGCGGCAGTTCCGCGACCTTACGCCGGGCGAGCGATTCAATTCGGCCGAGTTGCAGGACGCCTCGGAACGCCTGCGACGTGAACCCGCGTTTGGCAACGTCAGCGTAACGCCCATCGGCGAACAACCCGGGGTTCGCGACCTTCTGGTCGAGGTGACGGAGCAGCGGACGGCGTCGTTCAATGTCGGTGCCGGCGTGAACTCCAACGGCGGCATCGGCGGTAACCTAACCTACGAGCAGCGGAACTTTGATATCGGCAACTGGCCGGCCAGTTTCGGCGACGTTTTCTCGGAGCGGGCATTCACCGGCGCAGGACAGAACTTTCGCGCTTCGTTCGAACCCGGCACCCGTCAGACCAGTGCCTACCTTCGGTTCAGCGAGCCTTACCTCTTCGACCAGCCGTTCAGTTTCTCCAACGAGCTGTACCTCCGCACGCGCATCCGGGAAGGCTACGACGACCGCCGGGTGGGCGACACCGTCAGCTTCGGACACCGGTTCAACTACGAGACCAGCGCCGTGGTCAGCTTCCGCGGCGAACAGGTCAACATCAAGAACATCGAAGACCCGAAACTGCGGGCACCAGAGATCGTCGACGGCGCTGGCAAATCGATCCTGACCAGCGTCGCCCTGACACTGCGACACGACACCACTGACCCCGGCCTGTTCCCGACCCGTGGGACCATCACCACCGGCCGCGTGGAAGCCTACGGTGCCCTCGGCGGCGACTACGACTTCTACAAGTACACCCTCGGCTTCGAGGCCTACCAGACCGTTTCCGAAGATCTCCTGGACCGCAAGTCGGTCCTCGGCTTCCGTGGCAACGCCGGCTATATCGCCGGTGCCTCACCGTTCTTTGAACGGTTTTATGGCGGCGGCCTCGGCAGCATTCGTGGCTTCAAGTTCCGCGGGGTAAGCCCGCGGTCCGGCCTCGAGGAAGACCCCATCGGCGGTGACTTCTTCGCCACCGGCACCGTTGAACTCAGCTTCCCGATCGTCGCCGACCAGTTCCGCGGTGTCGTCTTCAGCGATTTTGGCACCGTCGAGCAGGATTTCGAGCTCTCCACCTTCCGCGCCAGTGTCGGTGCCGGCGTGCGAATCGTGCTTCCGTTCCTGGGCTCGGCACCCCTGGCATTGGATTTTGCCTACCCCCTGTCCAAGGACAACCAGGACGACGTCCAGTACATCAGCTTCTCCTTCGGTTTCATACAGTGAGTGCTGACAACCAGTTAGGATGATTCGCACGCCAGCTAGGCCCGATCCGGACGCCCCGGCGGGAAAACTTCGATGGTATCGCCCGCCTGCGTCCGATAACCTTTACGTCCCGGGATGTCGTTCTCGCTCCGGGTGATCTATCCATGAAAGGAACCTCAACGATGAAGTCGCGCGCCCGAGCCTCTCTCCTTAAACCTCTTCTGATGCTTTCGATGGCTGTCTCCGCGCTGGTCTTGACGCCTTCCGGCGCGCAGGCCCAGTCGACCGTGCGGGTCGCAGTGGTCAACCCGGCCAAGGTCTTCAACGACGCCGCCGAGACCCAGGCTCTGAAGAAGAAGTTTGAAGAGGACCAGAAGCGCATCCAGGCCGAAGGCACCGGCAAGGTGGAGGAGCTCAAGCGGCTCAAAGCCGGCCGGGATGAGTTCAGGCAGGGTACCGACCAGTGGAAGGCCGCCAACGACAAGCTGATTCGCGCCACCGCCGACTTCAAGGTGTGGCAGCAGTCCGAGCAGATCCGCGCCGAATGGAACCAGAAGGACCAGATGCGCTCGATGTTCGACAAGATCACCCAGACGGTCGCCAAGGTCGCCCAGCGCGACGGCATCGACCTGGTCATCGCCGACATCGGTGCCAAGCTCCCTGAAGATCTCGACGGCGTGAACATGGCGCAGCTCAATGACGCGATCCTGAAGAAGACGGTGCTTTTCGTATCCGCCAAGCAGGGCCTGGACATCACCGCCGCCGTGCAGTTGCAGCTCGATGCCGACTACAAGTCCGGCGGCCCGCCGGCTGCGATGGTCAACCCGGTCGCACCGAAGTAAACGCACTGGCGCTCAGTGCCACGGGTTGGCGATACGCCGCAGACTCCAGCCCACGTCAATTTTCAGCACGGGTCGCCGGGGTACCGGCGACCCGTGCCAGCAGATCGTCCGCCCGGTCGGCTTCGTAGCTCGGTGTTCATGCATAAACTCTCCACGATCGTCGAGCTTCTGGGCGTCCCGCTCCCCTCCGGCATTAACGGCGAGAAGGTCATCCGCGGCCTCAATACGTTGACCAGGGCCGACGGCGATGAACTGAGCTTTCTCGCCACTGACAAGTTCGTGAAGCAGCTTCCCTCAACCCGCGCCGCCGCGGTGCTGGTTCATCGAAAGGTCCGCCTGGCGGGCGTCGAAGTGCCGGCAGGCGTACCGCTGATTGTCGTTGACGACGCCGACCTGGCGATGGCCAAGGTGCTGGGCTTGTTCGCCCCGCCGGTGCCCCGCCCCGCCGTCGGCATCGACCCGCTCTCCCGCGTCGCCGCAACGGCCACCATCGGGGCCGATTGCCGAATCGGCCCGTTCGTCGTCATCGGCGAACGCGTCGCGCTCGGCGAACGCTGTGTCGTTCACCCGGGCACGTTCATCGGTGACGACACGGTCATCGGCAACGACTGCGAGCTTTACCCCAATGTCGTCATCCGGGAGCGTATCACGCTCGGCAACCGCGTCATCGTGAATGCCGGCAGTGTCATCGGCACCGACGGCTTCGGTTACCGATGGGACGGCCGACAGCACGCGAAGATTCCGCAGATCGGCACCGTCGTCATCGAAGACGATGTCGAGATCGGCTCCTGTGCCTGCATTGACCGGGCGAAGTTCGACGAAACCCGCATCGGCAGGGGAACCAAGCTCGACAATCTCGTACAGGTCGGTCACAACTCGCGCACCGGTCCTCATTGCATCATGGCCGGACAATCAGCCTTGGCCGGCAGCGTGACAATCGGCACCGGCGTTGTTCTGGGAGGCCAGAGCGCGGTACGCGATCACGTCAGCTTCGGCGACGGCGCGATGCTCGCCGGCTGCTCGGGCGCGATGGACGACGTGCCCGCCAAACAGGTCGTCAGCGGCCTGCCCGCGATCCCCCACCGACAGATGCTCCGCGAACAGGCCGCCCTCCGGGATTTACCGGACTTGCGCACCCAGGTCCGCAAGCTTCAGGAAGAGCTCGAAGCCCTCCGTAAGTCGCTCGCGACGACGCCTGTGGCTTGAGCGGGGAAAAGAGCACCGCAGAGACCCTCCGTGCGTCCCTGTCCCCCCGCCTCCGCGTTGACTTTTCGTTTCCTGCCCCGCCAAACCCGCCCCACTTGCATCTTTGTTTTCAATTCCGAAACCGCCCGAAACGGCATCGGCGTTGAGCCAATCGTGATTCTATTCGGACCTTTCGTTGCGCGCCGTCCCGGCGTTTGCCGGGCTTGAGTGACAAATCGTAAATCTTCTCCCAGTGCCGCCTGTAATCGCGGTCAGCCCGACCTTCACGGATGGAACCCGTGGCTGGATCCGTTGCAGGCCCTTTAGAAGTGGGAGTAGGTATGTCGTTCAGTCTCAAGCGAATCAAAACGCCGTCGCGTGGTCTGCTTACCATGCACCCGTTCGTCGATGTGCTGGAAGGCCGCAGCCTCTTCACCGCGTCGGCCCATGACGGCGTCCTCGATATCAAGCAGCTGGTGGACGTTCCTGCGTCCGACCATGCCGTCTCACCCTGGTCGAACACCACGATCGGCGGCGCCGACGATGCCGATGTGATCGTCGATCCGGCGACTACGCTCGCCCGCCAGACGACGCCACACCAGTTCGAGCTCAAGCCCGAAACCAACGGAGCGACGTTCAGCGAATCGTCGATCGACGACACGCCCTGGGCGTTGTTCGGCAACGCGCTGCACGACCGCCGAGGCCGTTTCGAGCCGCAGCCGATCCCCAGCGACGCGGAAATTGCCGCCGCCCGTGACGCCGACAAAGGCGAACCGGTGTTCTCCACCGGCCGCACCCTGGGCGGCGCGATGGCACCGTTCCTGACAATGTCAGTCGCACAGCAGAATCACCCGTTCTTTGGGTAAGGATGAATATCGAAGGATGAAGGATGAAAACGGAAGCTGAAGTGAACGCTCGGCCGTTCGGTTCATCCTGCATCCTTCTGCCTTCATCCTTATCCTCACGCCGGGTCATGCCCGTGCCCGCCCCACGGGTGACAACGACATATACGCTTCACGGCCCGCCAGCTTCCGCTGAGCGGGCCGTATTTGTTGACCGCGTCGATCGCGTACTGGCTGCACGACGGCTCGTACCGGCAATGCCCGCCGAGCAGCCTGCCGAGCGTGACGCGGTAGAGGAGGACGAGGAAAATCAGAACGCGGGTCACGGCGAGATTGTAGGGTCCGCCTTGGCGGACGCGACGGGCACCGGAAGGGGGACTCGCTTCCCCCACACCGCATGTAGCTTCACCATCGCCCCGCTCAATAGCTTCTGATACTCCGCCAACATCAACGGCGGATGCGGACGGACGACAACCACCAGGTCGAAATGCGTCGGCAGGTCGTGCTGCAAGAGCCGATACGCCTCGCGCAGCCGGCGGCGGATCACGTTGCGCTTGGCGGCGATGCCCACCTTGCGGCTGACGCTCATTCCGAAGCGGTGATGCGTTAACCCGTTCGGCCGGGCGTGGACGGCGATCGGCCCGCGAATCTCGCGCGTTCGGGCATCAAAGACCGAATCGAAATCCGCCTTGGAGCGGAGATGGAGCTTTCTCGGGAGGTTGAGGCGGGTGATTGCCCCCTCTCCACTGTACTCAGGGGAGAGGGCTGGGGTGAGGGGCCGAACGTGCGGGGTCTTTCCCACGGTCCAAACTCGTTTCTGGAAAGGGCATTCGGCCGAAATTGTAGTTCAAGCCGAATAACGACGCCTGACGCTCGGCCCCTCACCCCAGCCCTCTCCCCTGAGTACAGGGGAGAGGGAGCGAGAGGCGTTCATCCGTGCTGCGCTTCCAGCCAGCGCTCGGCGTCGAGCGCTGCTTTGCACCCCATGCCGGCGGCGGTGATGGCCTGCTTGTAGATCGGGTCGGCCACGTCGCCGGCAGCGAAGACACCTTCCACACTCGTCATCGTCCGTGCGCCGTCCTTGAGGACCAGGAAGCCTTTGTCATCCGTCTGTAGCTGGCCTTTGAGGAACTTCGTATTGGGCGTATGCCCGATCGCGACGAACATGCCGGCCGCTTCGACTTCCCATGTCACGCCGGTCTGCGTGTTCTTCAGGCGGACGCCGGTCATGCCGCGCTCGTCGTCGCCGAGCACTTCATCGACGACCGTGTTCCACTCCGGCTGCACCTTGGGGTTACCGGTGATGCGATCGACCATGACCGGGCTGGCCCGCATCTTGTCCTTGGTCTTGCGGTAGACCAGGTGAACCTTGCTGGCGAACTTGCAGAGGTAGGAGCCCTCTTCGGCGGCCGAGTCGCCGCCGCCGACGACAATGAGGGGCTTGTTGCGGAAGCGTGGCAGGGCGCCGTCGCAGACCGCGCACGCCGACACGCCGCGGTTCTTGAATCTCTCTTCCGACGGAAGTCCCAGGTAGTTCGCCGAGGCACCGGTCGCGATGATGATCGCGTCGGCATAGCGCACATCGCCGTTGGTGTCGGTGACCTTGAACGGCCGCTTCGACAGGTCCAGATCGACGACATCTTCGGTGACGATCGTCGCCCCGCAATGCTCCGCCTGCTCCCGCATGGAGACCATCAGCTCCGGGCCCATGATGCCCTTGGGGAAGCCGGGAAAGTTCTCGACCTCGGTGGTCAGGTTGAGCTGGCCCAGCGGCAGCGTGCCCGCCAGGCGGTTGTCTTCCGAGATTGCGCCCTCAATGACGAGCGGCTTAAGATTCGCGCGGCCCGCGTAAATCGCCGCCGTCCACCCGGCGGGGCCGGAACCGATGATGATGACTTTTTCTGCCATGGGGTTCACTCTGTAAATCACGTGTTCGATCGGCGAACACGCGTGGAGGACAGACATTCTTGTCTGTCACTCGGGGCAAAACCGGCTCACGAAGGACGGGAACCTTCTGCGTTTCCGCGTTTTTTCTGGGGACTCGGAACGCTCCCTGACGTTCGATGCGGTGTCTTGGTCCCGAGTGACAGACAAGAATGTCCATCCTCCACGGTTTATTGTTTTCAACGCGGGGACGGCGATCGAAACCTACGACGCCACCAGCTTCTTCACCGCGTCACCAACCTGCGACGTGCTCGCGGTCCCGCCGAGGTCGCGCGTGTGGTTGGCCTTGTCGGCGACCACGTCCTTGCAGGCCTTGTTGATCGCTGCAGCCGCGGCCGGCTGGTTCAGGAAGTCCAGCATCATCGCCACGCTCAGGAACGTCGCGATCGGGTTGGCGTAGCCCTTGCCGGCGATGTCCGGGGCGCTGCCGTGGACGGGCTCAAACATGCTCGCATACTTGCGCGTCGGATTGAGGTTGCCGCTGGCGGCCATGCCCATGCCGCCCTGAATCGCCGCGCCCAAGTCGGTGATGATGTCGCCGAACATGTTCGTCGTCACGACCACGTCGTAAATCTTAGGCTTGGTCACCATGTACATGGTGCAGGCGTCGACATGGTGGTAGTCGGTTTCGATGCCGGTGTATTCCTTCTTCACTTCCTCGAAGGCCCGCATCCAGAGATTGTGCGCATATCGCAATACGTTGGTCTTGGCGACCAGCGTCACTTTCTTGCGCTTGTACTGCTTCGCGTACTCGAACGCATAGCGGATGGCCCGCTCGACGCCGTGACGCGTCGTGACTTCGATCTGGTTGGCAACTTCGTGCGGCGTGTTCTTGTAAAGAAAGCCGCCGTTCTGGCAATACAGCCCTTCGGTGTTCTCGCGGACGATGATCATGTCGATATCGCCGGGGCCGATGTTGGCCAGCGGTGTCGGCACGCCGGGCATCAGGCGGGTCGGACGCAGGTTGATGTACTGGTCGAGTTCGAACCGCATCTTCAGCAGGATGTCGGTTTCGATCAGGCCTTGGGGAATGCGTGCGTTGCCGCGAGGATCGGCACCGACGGCACCAAACAGGATCGCGTCGAACGAGCCGAGTTCTTTCAGGTCGGCCTCAGGCAGAGTGATGCCAGTGGCGAGGTAGTGTTCCGCGCCGTGGGGGAAGTCCTTGGTGGTGTACTTGAAGCCGAACTTTTCGCTGGCGGCTTTGAGAACCTTGAGGCCTTCGGGGACGACTTCCTTGCCGACGCCGTCGCCGGGCATGACCGCGATATTCATCGTTTCGTTCCTGTCGCTGTGCAAAAGGCGGAAAGGGCTTGAGAAACCGCGGAAAAAGTCCGGCGATTCACGACCGTTTCATGGCCGGCTCATCCGCGCCTGTAATGATTCCGTCAAAGAGTAGCGGGAGATGCAATGAGTTCAACCGTCAAAGCCAATCGCCAATCCACTGGGAAGCCTGCCGCCGGCGGGACCAAATCGCAAAAGCGGTGCTGGAAGGGCTATGAACCGGTTCCCGGAAAGAAGCCTTATAGCAAGGGATCCTGCCGAAAGTCCCGCTGAAACAAATCCAGAGGAGGCCAAAAATATGACGCAAAAAGAACGACCCGGACAAGCTGTTGCCACCGATTGGAAGGCCACGCGGCCCAAATCGCCTGCCCGACCGGGTGGGGTCGACACTCCTTTCAAGCGAAGCACCTGAGGCTCAAGCCAAGCACCCGAGGCGCGGCAATGACACATGCTTCGCGTGGCACGCGCAGTTTTTTCATGCCCGTGCCACCGAAGCGAAGGCACTTCGAAGGTATCCACGCCCCGCGGAGACAAGTCGGCCTACACGGACAAGCAAAAGCGAAAGGCCGAGCACATCGAAGAGGGCTACAAGAAGCGTGGTGCCTCGACAAAAGAGGCCGCGCGACGCGCCTGGGCCACGGTGAATAAAGAAGACCACGGCGGCAAGAAGAGTGGCTCGGGTCGCGGCAAGTCTTCGAATAATATCGCCTCGCGCAAGGGAGGCCGAATCGGCGGAAGTCGATCACACGGCCGCGGCGCTGCTAGATCGAAGTAGTCCGACGAGAAGTATTGGCCGAGACGAATCATCGCGAACGCCAGGTCGCGCAAATACGCCGGGTCCCCTGTCCCACCCCGATGGGACGGATGTTCAGACAGCGTGTTTCGCGAACCTGGCGTTCGCTGTTGTTATTGGATGGCTTCGATTGAGACCCTGCGAGAACTACTTCAGGTCGGTGGCCGGTTTCCCTTTTTCGTCCAGGATCTGGAACTCGTGAATGCCGTGCTTGCGGTCGTCACGCAGCGTCCAGACCAGCTTCTTGTCCGGCGTCACCTCCAGCATCTTGACTTCGCCGGGCTTGCCCTGGCCGTAACTGGTGATGACGGTATTGCCGTTGGCCAATCGCTGTGCGCCGCACGGGTCTTTCAGCAGCGGCGTGGGAAGGTCGGCGTTGCTCAACTGCCAGACGATTTTTCCCTGACCGTCAAACTCCACGACCATCGCGCCATGGGTGAGCGTGGACAGTGTGTTGCCGTTGGGAAGGCGAATTGCCGTAAAGGGCCAGCATTCGGCCGGTGTTTCGGGCGTCTTTGCTTCCCAGACGATCTTGCCGGCCGGGGTGTACTCGCGGACGACCTTGTCCAGCAGTTGCGGCACGAGGTAGTTGCCGTTGGGCAGCTTGCGCGACATCCGCGACTGCAGATGCGTGTTCTTCGTCTGGGCCGCAATGGCGGTCTGGCTGACAACCTTGCTGTCGCGATCGACCTCAAGAATGCGTGGCTCAGCGCCGGCCTCGGTGACCATGTAGCGGCCGTCGCCTAGCTTCTGAACGGTGTTGACTTCCGCCTGCGATCCTTTGAACGACCAGACGACCTTACCGTCACGCGTTACTTCGATCGCTCCGCCCGACGGGTAATCCTTGTTCTTGCTCAACGCCAAGAGAATGTTGCCGTCGGGCAGGACAAACCCATCGCGCGTTCCGGCAGGATAGGTCCATGCGATCTTGCCGTCGGCGTTCAGGATGTAGGTGGCGTTGCCAAGGGCCAGCAAGGCGTGGGTGATGCCAGTGGGCGATTCCTGTTTAGCCGTAGGCGACGCCGGTGGTGACACCGGCGTCTGGGCCAATGCGGTAGAGGCGATGCAAACGACAACCAGCGCCCGGACGAACAACGGGGTGACACGCATCAAGCACTCCTTCGACTGGATGGCCATCAAATAGGCGGGCGGAGGTCGGTCGGGCCTGCCCAGCTGACGCTACTTCTTCTCGGGCTCGTCAAAATCGATCATCAGCTCTTCTTCGACCGGTTGCGGCGCGTCGGGATCTTCGAGCAGTTCCAGGCTGCCGTCGTCGGCGACGCCGAGGGGGTCTTCGTCAGCCAGCTCGAGCGGATTCTCTTCAACCACCAGTGAGAGGGGTTCTTCGTCGGCCAAGGCCAGCGGTTCATCGTCGGCCAGCGCCAGCGGCTCTTCGTCGGCCAGCGCGAGTGGTTCCTCATCAGCCAGGGCCAACGGCTCCTCCGGGGCGAGCCCCATGGGCTCTTCGTCGTCGAGGGCCAGCGGCAATTCGTCTGTCGGCGCTTCAGGTTCCGGAGCGGGCGACAACGCCGGCGTGTGCAGAGGGACGGGCGATTCGCTTTCCTCAAACTCCAAGGGTTCTTCGTCGGTCGCCGGCTCTTCCAGTTCCAAAGACGCGGCGTCGTCGAGCGACAGCGGCTCGAACTCTTCGGCGTTCGGCTCGGCGGCGGGAAGTTCGTCCAGACCTTCCAGTTCGCCGGCCTGTGCGTACTGCTCTTCCTCGGCAAACTCGGCCGGGCTCTCTTCACCGCCCTGCTCGTACCCGCCGAGGTCAAGCGTTGGGTCTTCTGCAAGGGGTGCGCCGGGCGCCGTCGGCAACGCCGACGGGGCGAACATCGCCGCCGCCGCGGCGGACTCGGCGGTAATCGGGTTCAGCTCGTCGTCGGCCGGATAACCATCCATCTGCAGCACGAACACCACCGGCCCGACCTGAATGCTGTCGCCGGCCTGAAGCACGGCGTCGCGTTCGATCCGCTGCCCGTTGAGGTGCGTGCCGTTGGAGCTGCCCAGGTCTTCCAGCCGCAGTTGCCCGTCTTCCTTGATCAGTCGCGCGTGCTTACGCGAGATATCGCCGAGGGGAATGCGCAGGTCGCAATCTTCGCGACGCCCGATGACCGTGACGTCGCGGGTGATCGAGAAGCTTCGCCGCTCTCCGTCGGAACGGAACATCACAAGCACAGCCTGCATAGCGGGTTTACCTTGGGGCTGGAGTCTGAATGAGATCGGCAGGAGACCGGAGGTGAAAAATCGAAGTCCTCGTTCCGCCGCACTGACGACGCGTGGGAGGCTATCGTAGAATCCGCGGCCGGGCAAGGAGATTATACCTGCCGCGGTGTCATCAACCTTTCCTAATTGGCCGCGGCGTGTCCCTTCTACGATCCGGCTCGGCGGGCTGTCGCCGCACACCCTACAGCCTCTACGGAACCCCCAATTGCCCCTCAGTGTCCTGACACCGCCGTCGATCACACCCGCATCCCAGCGTGGCGTCGTCGTGCCGGCGCTTTATGTTCATATTCCGTTCTGCTTCCATAAGTGCCATTACTGCGACTTCTACTCCATCACACGCCAAGGCGAAGACCGGATGGCCCGCTTCGTTGATCTGCTTCTTGCCGAAGCCGAGCTCTGGTCGGCAGAGAAACCCGGCCCGACACCGGTCCCGAAAACGGTGTTCTTCGGCGGCGGCACCCCGAGCCTGCTGCCGCCAGACCTGATGCGACGGCTGATCCAGGGGCTCCACCGCCGATTCGACCTGGCGGAGGTGACCGAATGGACCTGCGAATGCAACCCGGCGACGGTCCGGGAGGCCTACGGTCGCGACTACCTGGCGATGCTTTTCGAATCGGGCGTGGGCCGACTGAGTTTCGGGGCACAGAGCTTTAACCCCGCCGACCTGAAGATTCTTGAAAGGCACCACAACCCGGACGATGTGCCGGCAAGCATCGAGGCCGCCAGGGCCGCCGGCTTTGCGAGAATCAATGCCGACCTTATCTATGGTGTACCCGGACAAACGCTTTCGAGCTGGGCCGATTCGCTCGAACAGGCAATCGCGCTCGGTACCGAACATCTTTCGTGCTACAGCCTGACCTACGAATCCAATACGCCGATGGCCGTCAGGAAGCGGCTGGGACAGGTCGTCCCCACCGGCGACGACACCGATCTACAGATGTTTCATCACACCCGGGATCGTCTGGCGGCGTTGGGAATGCCGGCCTACGAGGTATCCAACTACGCGCGCCCCGCTGCCGAGTGCCGGCACAATCTCGCCTACTGGCAAGGCGACGACTACGTCGCCCTGGGACCGAGCGGCTCATCGCACGTCCAGGGCACCCGCTGGAGGAACCGACCTCACCTTGGTGAGTGGGAGTCGGCCATCGCCGAAGGCAGACTACCCACGACAGATGCCGAGCAACTGACGCCCGAGCAACGGGCCGGCGAACTTGCCATGCTGCGCCTTCGGCTGACATCCGGGATCGAGTTTGCCGATTTTGCCGATCGAACCGGTTATGACGCCCGCCAGTTGTTCGCCGCCGAGTTTGATCGGTACGGCAAGCTGGGTCTCCTGGAAGTGACTGCCACGTCCGCAAAACTGTCCGGAAGAGGGTGGGATGTTGCCGATGCGCTTGCAGGGGAACTTCTTCGAGCGACGTGAAACGCGATCCATCGGATGATCGTTCCACATTGCTTGTCGCCCATTCACAGAACGCCGCTTCGGATTTGGTAGGGGATTCAGCTTTTGTAGTGCTGGCGCCCTGCATGCAATTCATGCCGGGACGGCCGCACCACAACGGCCCGCCGATAATTCACCTCCCCACGCGGTTCCCGACTAAACGTCGCCACACGCGCTGTCGATACACCCAGCAGTCGCCTCAGGCGCGTCAAGCCACCGCCGGTCCTCTCCACGTGTCGTGACTTGCCCCGTTTGACCCAGCCTGTGGCGAATCGTAGTTCCAAGGTCGGTGACGGCGCTAAGACGGATCGACCGCGGAAGACCTTCCGCGTCGGCCCGACCGGCCGCCGGAACCCTGTGGAGGCGGTGCAATGCTGTCGTTTGTACAAAGCTGGTTCGCCCCGACCGCCAATCCCATCGGCGTCGACTTCGGCAGCGATTCGCTGCGGCTGGCGCAGGTGGACAGCACCGGCGGAGAGTTCAAGCTCGTCGCCGCCGCCCGCACCGACGTCCCCGCCCATCTGAAATCAGACCCCGCCGGCAAGCTTTCGTTCTTCACCGAGAACGTGCGGGAGTTGCTGACTCAAGGCAATTTCCGTGGCCGCCGTGTTGTGCTGTCGATGCCCGCCTCGGCGATGAGCATCCAGCATCTTCGGATGGCGAAAATGGACGAAGCGGCGCTCAAGTCGGCGCTGCCATGGGAATGCCGTGGCAAGTTGCCGTACGACCCGTCGCACGCGCTCATGCGGCACATCGTTGCCGGGGAAGTATTTGCCGACGGCGAACAGAAGTCTGAAGTGATCGTGATGGCAGCCCAGCGTGAATGGGTGAACCAGTTCCTCGCCGCGGCCGCCAAGGCCAAGCTCGACGTCGTCGGGATGAATGTCGAGCCCAAGGCCCTGATCGATTGCTTCTCGCACGTCTATCGCCGCAAGAGCGACCAGGAAAGCGTCAACCTGTTTGTCGACATCGGCGCTCATGCGACCCGGGCGGTCGTCGCCAGGGCCGGCGACATCCTGTTCGCCCGGGCAATCCAGGTCGGAGGCGAGCACTTCACCCGCGCCGTTGCGAACCATCTCAAGATCAACGCCGAGGACGCCCGCATCCTTCGGGCAAAGCTTTGCCACGCTCAGCTTCAGACGGAGTTGAACCGGTCCGCGGCCACGCCGGCACCGGTTGCCGAAGGGCGCAACATTCGCGGCGAAAACGACATTTCGGGCGTCGGCTCGCGGTTCGGGGCAGAGTCCCCGTCCTGCGACGCCGACGCCCCCCAGGATTCCAACGCCGGTGATTGTCGCGATGCGGAACGGGTCAATCTCGCATGCGCCGAGCCGGTCGGCCGACTCGTGCAGGAGCTCAATCTCTGCCGCCGGTACCACGAGGCGACGTTCCCCAACGCACACATCACCCGCCTGATCTTCGTCGGCGGCGAGGCGCGGCATCGAAGCCTCTGCCAGACGATCGCACGGGAGATGGACCTGGCAGCGCAGGTCGGCGACCCGATGGTGCGGATGGCCCGCACGACGGACGTCGGCCCGGAGAGCGGTATCGACCGACGGCTTCCGCAGCCGGACTGGGCCGTTGCACTGGGTCTTTCAATGGGACCGCAAGGTGTTCCGGCGGCAGCGACGGCCACGGCGGCGAAAGCGTGAACGCGACGAAAACGAACTCGAATTCTCAGATCTCAGATCTGGGATTCCAGATTTGAGAGACGGAGTACCCATGAGCTCGCCCAATGAACTGAGCTTCCTTCCCGAGGACTACCTGGAGCGTAAGGCACGCAAGCGCGCCAACCTCCTCTGCGGTGCACTCTCGATCATCGTCATGGGCACCATCGGCAGCGCCTTCGCCCTGAGCGAACGCTCCATGCGCGGCCTCGACAACGAGCTGGCGGACGTCGAATCCAAGTACGCGCAGGCGGCCAGCCAGATCGAGGCCGTCAAACAGATGCACGCCAAGCAGCGGCAGATCGTCCAACACGCCGAGTTGGCCGCGGCGCTGGTCGAACGCGTCCCGCGGAGCAACGTCCTGGCGGAGTTTACGAACTCGCTGCCGGCGGGCGTCTCGCTGCTGGACCTGGCGCTCGAAGCCAAGCCCAAGGTGAACCCGACCGCTCAGGCCGCAACGGCATTCGATCGCAAGGCGACCGCCGCCGTTGCCACCAAGAAGAACGCAGCACCCGAAGCACCCAAGTACGACGTGTACATCAAGCTGACGGGTGTCGCTGAGAACGACATACAGGTGTCGCAGTTCATCACAAAGCTGAACCGGTCCAAGCTGCTCAAGGAAGTCAACCTCGTGATCACCGACACCTTCAGCAAAGACAAGAACAACGAATCGACGCTGCGGCGATTCCAGCTGGAAATGATGATCAACCCTGCCGCCGAAGTGCAGGACGCAGCGGCCGCAGCACAGTGAAGAGGTCGTGGAGTGATCGAGTAGCGGAGTATTTGCGTACGTTCTCCCGGAGTTCCAATGAAACTGGGCATGCGAGAAATGCTGTTCGTTGTTGCGATGCTCGGCCTCCTCGCCGCGTCGTACTTCCTGGTCTTCACCAAGCAGGACGCCAAGCGGTCCGACAAGGTGCAGCAGCGCGACACCAAGCGCGCCGCGCTCCACGAACTCGACCGCGCCACCGCGAGCGTTCATGACGTGGACAAAAAGATCAAGGAGCTCCAGGCCGCGACGGCGTTCTTCGAATCGAAGCTGCCGCAGGCCAAGGAGATGGACAAGGTCCTCAAGGAAATCTGGCAGCTCGCCGACGCCAACGGACTGCGAACCCAGACCGTCAAGACCCCCCGCAGCGTCAAGATGGCCGGTTACAGCGAACAGATGCTTGAGTTGAACCTGGCCGGCGATTTCAAGGGGTTCTACGAGTTCATGTTGCAGCTCGAAAAGCTCCCCCGGCTGACCAAGGTCACCAAGATGAATCTGACCAAGATCACCGACAAGGACGGCGAGATGCAGGCGTCGCTCACGATGAGCATCTATTTCGAACCTGACACCGGCGTGGCCGTCAGCAGCGCGCAGTAAACCCAGCACAGGCCCATCGCCTGTGGTTGAGGACCGGCCGTCCGATCGTAGTAACACGAATGCCAGCAATGCAGAGGTGAGCCATGAACTTCATCCCGGGACAGGAACAGGACTCGTCAGAGAACCAGGATCTCAACGCGTCTCTGGAACAGGGCGAGACCACGTTCGTCGCCGAAGGCGCGAAGAAGCAGGTCAGCGGCGGCACCATCGGTATGCTCGGGCTGCTCGCGATCTGCGCCGGGGGAACATACTTCATGTACCTCCGCGGCGGCCCGCAGCAGGCCAATGCCGCCGATGCAAGCACTGCTCAAACGATCAACAGCTTCCTTGCCGACGGTGAGAAGCACGTGTCGCTGATGAAGCAGATGCTTAAGGAGACTGACAAGGTCGTTCTCCGCTTCCGCCAGACCACGGCCCAGTCACAGGTGCCCCTGGAGAAGCTGCAGACCAATCCGTTCCAGATGGAGACCGCACCGAAAACGCCGGTCGGTACCGAAGACAACAATGCGTCGCGACGCCGCCGCGAAGAAGAGCGCGCCGCGGCCGTCGCCGCCGTCCAATCGATCAAGCTGCAGTCGGTTCTCTTCGGCGCGCAGCGGGCGGCGTTGATGAACAACAAGCTGGTCCAGGAAGGCGGCGAGATCGACGGCTTCACGGTCGAAAAGATCACTGCCGACTCGGTCATCGTGCGATCCGGCGTGTACCGGTTCGAGTTGAAGATGCAAAGGTGAAAAGAAGCAGGCAGTACGCAGTAGGAGGTAGGCAGAAAGATGCCGACGCCTATTCAGACGGCTGCGATTCTTCTCTTCACTGCGTACCGCTTACTGCCTTCTGCCTAATCTTCCCATGTTCGGACGCCGCAATTCAACCTCGATCGTTACCGAGCCGCCCCCGCAGCGTCCTACGGCCCCGGCCGTCGAAGAGCACGACGACGACGTCGGCGGGCTCGCCGACCTCTGGTCGCCGGGGAAGACATCGGTCCGCAAGACGGTCGAACAGCTCCTGCTGGAGCGCGGCCAGATCACCGAATCGCATCTCGTCCAGGCCCGGCAGGTTTCGACCCAGACCCAGGGCAAATCGCTCACGCACATCCTGCTGTCGATGCAGGCCGCGAGCGAAGGGCAGATTCTGTCGGCGCTCGCCGAGACACTGAACCTGCCTTTCGAATCGCCGGACAAGGGCAAGATCGACACGCGTGCGTTCGAACTGCTGCCGATGGATTACATCCGGAAGCACGCAGTTCTGCCGATGCGGTTTGAAGACGAGAACTGCCGCATCCTCGTCGTCGGCATGGCCGACCCCAACAACGTCTTCCTCGTTGATGAAGTCCGGCGAAAGACAAAGAAGGAACTGAAGATCGTCGTCATCACCGCGGCCGATGTCGGCCGGCTGTGCGAATCCCTCACGTCGGGCAACTCCGACATGAAGGTCGACGACATCATCAAGGACATGTCCGATGACGACGTCCAGGTCGTCAAGGAAACCGAGAAAGATGACGTCACGGACCTGGAAAAGATGGGCAACGAGTCGCCCGTCATTCGGTTCGTGAACTACCTCATCTTCGACGCGATCAAACAGGGTGCCAGCGATATTCATATTGAGCCCAAGGAGAAGGCGCTCAAAATCCGCTACCGCATCGACGGCATTCTCTTCGAGGCGATGAATCCGCCGCACAGCATGACGGCGAGCATCTGCAGCCGTCTGAAGATCATGGCGAATCTCGACATCGCCGAGCGGCGTTTGCCGCAGGACGGCCGTGTCCGAGCCGTCGTGCACGGACGCAAGGTCGACCTTCGCTTGTCCACCCTTCCAACGCCCTACGGCGAGAAGGTGGTCATGCGAATTCTCGATAACCGCTCGATCAACGTGAAGCTCGAGGATCTGGGATTCGGCGAAGACCAGTTCACCATCTGGAAGAACCAGATCGAGATGCCGCACGGCATTCTGCTGGTCACCGGCCCCACAGGCTCGGGTAAGACGACCACGCTCTACTCGTCGCTGCGGGTTCTGGACGGCAACAAGCTCAACATCAGCACCGTCGAAGACCCGATCGAATACCACCTCGGCAGTGCTACCCAGGTGCAGGTCTACGACAAGATCGGCATGACGTTCTCGGCCGCGCTGCGATCGCTGTTGCGTCAGGACCCCGACGTCGTGATGCTCGGTGAAATTCGCGACGCCGAGACCGCCCGCATCGCAGTCCAGGCCGCCCTCACCGGCCACCTGGTGCTCAGCACACTGCACACGAACGACGCACCGGCGTCGGTCACCCGGCTGATTAACATCGGTGTCGAGCCGTACCTCATTGCCGCGGCGGTGAACGCCATTCTCGCCCAGCGCCTCGTCCGCAAGATCTGCCAGACCTGCAAGACCGAGTTCAAGCCGACCGAGGAGATGCAGGAGTTTCTGACCATGCAGGGGTTCGGCGAAGTCACGACCTATAAGGGTGCCGGCTGCGACAAGTGTCGTAAGACGGGCTACACCGGACGGCTAGGTGTTTACGAGCTGATGGTGATGGATGACTCGATGCGAGACATCGTTACCAGCAATCCGGACGTCAATGTGTTGCGCAAACTTGCCCGCGAAAAGGGGCTCGTCACTCTGCGCGAAGACGGTTTCCGCAAAGTGGTTAAGGGACTTACGACGGTTGACGAGATTCTAAGAGTCACCGAGGCCGCGTGACGCGGCTGAATGACGAATGACGAAATCAGAATGGCGAATGAAGCTCAAAACTCGAATGCCCAAAAACGTCAAAGCTTGAACATTCGAGCATTGGTCATTCATTCGCCATTCTGATTTCGTCATTCGTCAATCTTTGTAGGGTCCGCCTTGGCGGACGCGAAGCACTGGAGAACCATGAGCATTCTCAACGACATTCTCCGCAACGCCGTCCAGGCCAAGGCGTCCGACGTCCACATCATGGTCGGCGCTCCGCCGCTCTACCGGATTCACACGATCGTTCAGCACAGCGACTTCCCCATGGTGACGCCCGAAGGGGCGATTCGCCTGGCGAAAGAGATGATGAACGAGAAGCGCTGGACCGACTTCGAGAAGCACCGCGACGCGGACTTCTCCTACGAGATCCCCGGCGTGAGCCGCTTTCGTGTCAACGCGCACTATCAGCGCAACAGCGTCGCGCTCTCCATCCGTACCATCAATGACAAGGTCCGGCCGATCGAGCAGCTGTTCCTGCCAGATATCTGCAACAAACTGACTTACATGCCCCGCGGCCTGGTGCTCGTCACCGGTCCCACCGGCTCGGGCAAGAGCACCACGCTGGCGGCGATGATCGACTCGATCAACCGGCGCGAGCAGGGCCACATCATCACGCTCGAAGACCCGATCGAATACGCATTTGTCAGCAATAAGTCGGCAATCGAGCAGCGCGAAGTCGGCGCCGACGTCCCCGACTTCTCCGGCGGTCTGCGGCACGCGCTGCGCCAGGACCCGGACGTAATCCTGGTCGGCGAAATGCGCGATCTGGAAACCACCAGCGCCGCAATTACTGCCGCCGAAACCGGCCACCTGGTGTTCAGCACGCTGCACACCGTCAACGCGCCCCAGACGATCGAACGCATCATCGACATCTACCCGTCGGACGAGCAGAACCAGATCCGCTCGATGCTCGCCAACACGCTTCAGGCGGTCATCAGCCAGACGCTGTTCAAGCGGTCCGACCAGCCGGGCATGATTCCCGGCGTCGAGATCATGCTTTGCACGCCGGCCGTTCGAAACTGCATCCGCGAGAACCGAATCTTCGAAATCCCCAACATCATCGCGACCAGCCGTGCGCTGGGCATGCAGTCGCTGGATGACTCGATCAAGCAGATGTACATCAACGGGTACATCAGCCGAGAAGATGCCGTCGCCCAGGCGGCGCATCCTGAGAAGCTGGAACGAGCCTTGGCAGCCTAGGAGGAGTAAGCAGTCCGCAGTAAGCAGTACGCAGTAGAACAGTGCCTCTTTTGGCCTTAACTGCGTACTGCTTACTACGTACTGCCTACTGACAAGACGTATGCCCAACTACCGCTACGAAGCTCGCAACGCTGCCGGGAAGATCACCACCGGTACGATCCAGGCCGCTGATCTCGGCGCGGCTTCGGCACAGGTTCGCGCCCGTGGCGAGTACATCGTGCAGCTTGCGCCGGCAGACGGTCCGTCGAAGAAATCGGGGCTGAACTTCTCCGTATCTTTTGGTCCGGGCGCGAAGGACATCCAGGCATTCACCAGCCAGCTCTCGGTCATGATTCGCGCCGGCATCAGCATCCGCGCCGCGATTGAAGGCATCGCCGACCAGACGACCAACGTCAAGTTCAAGGCGATGCTGACGCAGATGAAGAAGGACGTCGAGAGCGGCAAGCAGTTCTCCGACGCACTTTCGCGTTACCCCAAGTACTTCAGCCCGCTCTATATCAACATGGTCAAGGCGTCGGAGCTCTCCGGCGGCTTTTCCAAGATGCTTGACCGTATCGCGACCTACCTCGCGCAGCAGATCGAGACCAAGGCGATGGTCATCGGTGCCGCAATCTACCCCGCGATCATCGGCACTATGGCGATGGGCACCACCGTCTTCCTGCTGGTGTTCGTGCTGCCGCGGTTCATGAAGATCTTCGAAGGCAAGGAAGCCGCCCTGCCGGCGCCGACCAAGTTCCTGCTGGCTATGTCGAAGTTCATGACCGGCTACTGGTACATCATCCTGATCGGCCTGGTCGTTGCGATCTGGGGCTTTGTCCTAACGATCAAGACCGACTGGGGCCGCACCTGGTTCGACAAGGCCAAGCTGTCGGTACCACTGTTCAAGAAGATGTTCCGCGCCATGTACATCAGCCGCGGCCTGCACACGATGGGCCAGCTGGTGAACGCCGGCGTGCCGATCCTGGACACGATCAGCATCACCGCGGATATCAGCGGCAACGTTCTCTATAAGCGGATGTGGAAGAACGTCTATTCCTCCGTGAAGCAGGGTAAGAAGATCAGTCATCCGCTGCAGAAAAGCCCGCTGCTGCCCAAGGCGGTCGTGCAGATGGTCAACGCAGGTGAGGAGTCGGGTAAGCTCGGCGAGGTGCTCGATGAGGTCGCCGAGTTCTACAGCCGCGAGCTCAAGAGCGTCATCAAGAGCGTAACGGCGATGATCGAGCCGCTGATGATCGTGCTGATGGGTGGCATGGTCGGCTTCATCGCCATGAGCATCATCCTGCCAATCTTCAAGCTGAGCCAGATCGTCAAGTAGTCTGTCGGATAATCGACATAGCCAACGCAAACGGCCATGACGACGACAGTCGTCATGGCCGTCCTCATTGGCACAGTCCGCCGATTGGCGGGCCTTCAATTTCCGGCGATCCGTTCTGGCGGTTGACGGGTCAATGTCTCAATCCGATATGAGGTTGTGATGCGTATTATCACCGTCCAATCTCGACGCAAAGGCTTTACCCTCATTGAAGCGGCATGGGTGACCGTGATCGTAGGTATCGGAGCGGTAGCAATGCTCGAACTGCTCGCCGCCGGTACCGTCGTCAATGCCAATGGCAACCAGATGACGACGGCGGTCAACCTGGCCAACAACATGCGCGAAATTGCGCTCGGACTGCCGTTCAACGACCCCGAGCAGCCGGTCACCTGGGCGACCAAGGAGGCGTCGGTTGCCTCCTACGACGACGTCCTGGATCTGGATGGGACGAGCTTCAGCCCTCCTCTGGATGTCCGGCGTCAGCCCATTGCCGACCTCACCAGCTGGAAGCAAACGGTCACCGTGCAGTCGGTGGCACCCGATGCAGTTCCATCCGTCCGGCCGAACAACGCCACCACCGCCACCGCACGTGTCACTGTAAAAATTCTCCAGAACAACAAGCAGGTTCACGAGATGAGCTGGCTGGTTGTCGCTCCGAACCCCGGATGACAGCGCAGCGCGTCGGACGTTGCGACCCGGGAAGGATCGACACAGAACGGTGCCACTATGCGTCGTGCACACATGTCAAATCGTCGTCGAGGCGTCGCTTCCATGCTGGCGATGCTGTTTCTTATTCTTTTCTCTGTTCTGGCGATCGGGTTCTACGCCAGTTCGAACATGTCGGCACAGGTAGCCCGTAACGAGCGCGTGTCGGCAGATGCGCAGCTTGCGGCCGAGTCGGGTCTGGCGTTCATGCGGTATCAACTGGGGCAAGTGGACATCCCGGTGTCGACGACCAACGACGCGATGTTTCCCGCGGTCACCGCCGAACTGGCCAAACTACTTGACGGCACCACGAACATGGGCGGCAAGACTGTTCAGGCGGTCAATGGCGTGGTCTCCATTCCGGGTTCGTCCGCCTGGATCAATCTTGATAGCGCAGGCAAGCAGAAATTCCAGGCCTCGGTCACGCAATCGGGTGCCTTCCTGATCCTGACCGTCATCGGCCAGGGCCCGGATCCGGCGATCACCCGCACGGTTCGAATCAAGTTCCAGAAGGCACCTCGTGCCAGCGCGCTGTTCGACTACGGCGTAGCGTCCAAGGGAAAGATCGTTACCTCGGGTTCCTCACGCATCATCGGCCAGGGTGACCCCGCTCGCGGAAGCATCCTCTCGACAAACATGACCGACGCGACCCCGGTCGTCATCAACGGCAAGGAAGTGTCCGGCGACATCAGCATCGTGAACCCGACCGGCAGCGTCAGTTACTCCGGCGCTTCGATTGGCGGGACGAGCAACACCATCCTGATACAGGACCACATTCACAAGGGTGTTCAGGAGCCGGATTTTCCCGATGTAGACACCAGCGCCTACGCGGCCTACGCCGTGACCAAATACACAGGCCAGAAGACGCTGGACAACGTGTACATACCGGCGAACACCAACCCCAAGTTCACCGGCAACACAACCATCAAGGGCGTGCTTTACATCAAAGCGCCAAATGTCGTGGACTTTGGCGGCACAGTGACCATTCAGGGCGTGATCGTCGTGGAAAACGGTGCGGCCCTCGACCTGACCAAAAACCAGTTGAACTTCACGGGCAACGTCAACGCGACCGGCGTCGAAACCCTCCCCGCCAGCTATGGCGGCCTCCGAAACCTCACCGGTGCTTTTGTCCTGGCGAACAATTTCTACACCTCGTTTTCCGGCAACTTCGGCACCGTCAGCGGGCACATCATCGCGAGCAAGATCAAGTTCTGGGGTAATGCCGGCGGCGTGGTCAAAGGATCCGTCATCAATATGAATGACGTGCAGATGGACGTGGGCGGAAGCTCGCAAGTCACCATAGCCAGCACTGGGACCAGCAACTACCCGACCGGCGTGACCTTCGGCGCAAAGTTCGCCCCGCTCCCGGACACCTACGTTGAGCTCCCGATGGAATGACCGCGACGAAACGAGATAGACCATGTACCCAGCAGCACCAATCCTCTGTTCGCACCGCCGTCGTCATGGCCTGAGCATGGCGGAGATGCTGATCAGCATCGCGATCACGAGCATGCTGTTGTCCGGCCTGGCAACTGCATTTGTCACCTCGGCCGACGTGGTCGAACAGAACGACCAGTTCTTCCGCGCCACGCAGGCGTCGCGCGTCACGCTGAATCAGATCCTGGTCGAATGCCGACGCGCGGATGCCCTTCAGTGCAGCAATACGGGCACCTATAACTACTTCGACGTCATTCGCCCCGAAGAAGTGCTCGACACCAACGAGGTCTTCCGACGTTATCAGTTCGACGCGGCCAACAAGCAGATCACAATGACCATCCATTACAACGACAACACCACCAGCCCGGCCTACGTGATGGTGCGCCATGTCGAGGCGGCAGAATTCGGACCGCCTCAGACAGGCAAGGATTCCAACAACGCCGTGGTCGTTCAACGGCTTCCGGTCGTTCTGACAGTGAAAGTGGGGAAGAACGTGGTGACGCTCAACGGTGCCGCCGGGCCACGGCGAGCCATGAGCTTCTGAACGAATTTTCCACGCCATTCCAGCCCCTGGCTGATTCTTACGGCACCGCAAATCCCGCCCCCATTCCGATTCATTCAAATCGCACGAGAATCTGACTAGACCAGTAAAACCAGCGAAGATTTGACGCCACGTCCGACATATCGCACGTCATTGGCATGGGTGCGACATCTGTAACTCCCCTGCTCGGCCGCCCGCGTCGCCGAGGCTTCACGCTGATCGAAGCTGCACTGACGACGGTCATTGTCGGCGTCGCGATCTTGGCCCTCATGGGTCTCAGCGGCGCGCTGACCGGGCAGAACGCGAACGCGGGGCAGTCGACCACCGCGATGCTGCTGGCCTCCAACATCCAGGAAGCGATGGCGGGGCTGAGCTTCAACGATCCGGCCTACAGCAATACCTATTTCGGTCCCGAGGCCGGCGAGACGCTCGCGAGCTACAACGACGTGGACGACTTCGACAGCTTGACGATCAGCCCGCCGATCGATTCCGCCCGTCAGACGATACCGAACCTCTCGCAGTATTCGCAGGTCATCTCGGTCCTGCCGATCTACGCGAACAAGCTCAACAGCAACACGAACCCGACGTCCCTGGACCTTCCCAAGACGGCGTACACGGGGGCGGTGCGGGTCATGGTGAGGATTATGTACAAGCGAACCTCCGGATCGGTCGCCCAAGAGGTGTACCGGGCGAGCTGGATTCGGACGGCGAGCTGACGGCGACGGTCTCATGAGGCAGCGGCGTGTCGGGGTGTCGGATTGTCGGGCCTGTTGTTCGGAGGTTGGGCCCGATGCCACCACTCCGACACGCCTGTGCCTCCCATCAGTCAGGTAGCGGTGAAGGCAAAAGGTGTCTTTATGCGTAACAGGTCACAAGCATCCCGCTCGCGCCGCCGCGGCATGGCCGCGGTCATGGCGATGATCTTTCTTTCCCTGCTAGCCACGCTCTCGGTCGCGATGTACTCCACCGCGACAATGAACGTGCAGACTGCCAAGAACTACTCCGAACAGCAGCGTGCCCGCTCGACGGCCGAATCCGGCCTGCGCTGGACGGCCTGGCGGTTCACCCGCATGGTCCGGCCGAAGACCACCATCGGTAACATCACCCCTGCCGTCGCCGAAACGCTCTGGCCGTCCATCCGCACCGCGATCGTCAACGACTTTGCCAACGTGACGACCGCCTCGGAACGTGCCTTGACCTACGACGGCACCACGCTCAAGAGCAACCCCATCGCGGTCGACGAGACGTCGGCCCGGTTCAGCGTATCGATGCGGCTGCATCCGATCGACGCGAGCGACCCACTAGACGAACGCTATGTGCAGGTGACCAGCACCGGTACCTATGGGTCGGCAAAGCACTCGATCTCGATGAGCTTCAAGATCGACAAGAAGGTGAAGTTTGCAATCGTCGGCAAGGTGCCGATTCAGATCGGTCGAAACACGATCGTCGAAGGCCCCATGGGCATGGCGACGCCCAACAAGTACCCGCCCTTCCTGTTGCTGAGCGATTTCCGCCATCTGAAGCCGTCACTGAAGACGAAGATCGACAACTTCAACACCTTCCTGAAAGCCGAGCACAACGGCTACGACAACCGCATCAACGTCCACAACCCCGTCGAATATGGAAAGGCCACCCAGGCCGGCTACACCGACTACAACGGCGACTACTTCATAGACGAGTATGACCTGTTCCTGAAAGAGTTCGACGGGAACGGCGACAAGGCGATCAGCGCTTCCGAGTTCATCAACCCCTCCACCGGACAGTCCTACGACGCCGACCTCTTCGCGGCGATCGACGCTCTGGGCGCAGCCCAGGTTGCCGGTGAGCCCCAGCGCCTGGGCTACATGGACGGCAAGATCGATAACTCCGACGCTTACACCAAGATCCGCGGCACCGTCACCATGGCGACCACCGCCAACGCGTGGCAGTCGAACCTCGGTACATCGGGCAAGATCGGCGACTACCTGCAGGGCCCGATCCAGCCGTCAGAAGGCACGCAGTTGCCGGTGCAGTTCGGCGCCGACTCGAGCCAGATCTTCGATCTTTCGCCCACGAACTTCGATCCGACCGTGTTCCGCCCTCGAACCGGTCCGGAGAATGGCGCATCCAGCAAGACCGCGACCGTGCTTCAGAACGTCATCATCGCCGCAAGTGACGCGAACGGCGGCACCGTCGATGAACGTACGCCGTACGGCTCGACCAGCTGGCAGGCCACCTACCGCCGGCCCAAGTTCCAGAACATCACGTTCAAGAACTGCCGTATTCCCAAAGGGCTTAATGCGCTGTTCGAAAACTGCACGTTCGAGGGTGTGACATATGTCGACCTGACGACGAACATCACCAACAGTTCCGGCAGCACCACCACCAGCGCCAGCGACGGCATGACCTGGTCGAAGCAGATGAAGTCCGGCAGCTTCAATGCCAACACGGCGCTAACCAGCACTACGTCGTACGGCTTCAGCCGCGGCAACAACCTGCGGTTCAACAACTGCACCATGAAGGGACCGGTGGTGTCCGACAATCCGACCGCGTACACCCACTTCACCAACTCCTGGGAGTTCACCGGATCGACGTTGTTCAACAACCTCGCCGACGACACGGCGACCATCGTCGCCCCCCAGACCAATATCGAAATGGGTTCCTTCACCAACCCCGGCCAAGCCCCCAGCACACTGGTCGGCGTGGTCGTCGCGGGCAACCTGGACATACGCGGCAAGAGCATCGTCGACGGGTCGATCATCATCACCGGCGACGGCGCGGGTAACACCACCCAGGGCTGGTTCGGACCCAGCGACGGCTCGACCGACGTCACCACCCCCATGCCCGAAGGCGGCTACGGCCGGCTGAATATTCGCTACAACCCGAACCGGGCGCTGCCCGACGGAATCAACGTCGCGATCGATATCCTTCCCGACACGGGAACCTACACGGAGGCGGGACTGTGATTTACGCCGAAGAAAAGAGATCGCCGCGGAGGCACGAAGACACGGAGGGCGCTTCGTTCCATCTCAATCAATTCTTACATGGGACATGTAGAGAACAACCATCTGGAGAAGGTCCGCACACCCCAACAGTATTGTCGTACAAACGCACCTCCGTGCCTCCCTGCCTCCATGGCGACCTCCGCTCTTCGCGACCGCGCCGTCGCGGTATCGGCCTGGTCGAGCTGCTCGTTTCGCTCTCGATCGTCGCGAGCCTGCTGACGGCGACCGCCGTCGCGGTGAATGCGGCGTTCAAAGCCCATGAGGTCAACCAGGAACAGGCGGTGCTGCTTTCGAAGGCGCGCGTGTCGCTCGCGTTCATCACCTCGCAGATCCGCACGACCAAGCTGCATGCACCCGACGACACCGACCTGCGGGCCGACTTCGCGACGGGCAAAACCGTGACCGATACTGCTCTGGTCATGTACGACGCCGACGACAACCTGCTTCGGTTCTACCTCGACGCCGCCAACAAAAAGCTCATGGTCACCACCGACACCGGCACGCATACGATGGCGAGCAATGTCGAGGCGTTCAGCGTCACGATGGAGCCCATGCGGTCGGCGACGTCCATTCGGACCGGCGGCGGGTGGGACCTGCTCAAACGCGCGACGATCCAACTGACCGTCAAAGCCGGCGACGCCACCGGCCCTGGCGAAGGCACGAGCACGCAGTCGCTTACGCTGTCGGGATCGGTGATGCCACGACGGAATGCTTGGTAACGACCCGCGATCCGGCTACCCTTCGTCCGCTGTTAGATCCTTCCCGCGTGTCCTAGAGCTGTCAGGGGGAAATCAGTGAGTAAGAGGCTTTTGAAGGCAATCTACTGGCTCGCACTCTGCCTGATCGTTGTCAACGGAGCAGTCGCCTTAGGTTCGCTGGCAGGATGGTGGACCACGGAACGTTCCCCATGGTGGCTTGCGCTCGTCATCTCTGCGTCGCTAGCGGTCATTGCTATCAGCATCGTCCCCGGGTGGTACGAAAGGGCACGGCCTCCGCGCGAGAAACCGCAGGACCCGCCAGACGCGTGATCTTGTAGGGTTTGCCTTGGCGGACGCGACGGCAGCGAACAACACAGGCGTCCGCCAAGGCGGACCCTACAACTTCGTGAACCCAACCCCTCGCGCAGCATCCCACTTGAACTTCGGCAACACCTTCGGAATCGCGTCCGACTTCACACCGAGGTGATTCACACATACCTCGGCGAAGACATTCCGGAAATCCGTCGTGACGGCCAGATCGCGCTCTTCGAACAACTTTTCGGGGGCGAGGGTCGGCCAGTCGGCGTAGACCTTCCCGCCCTTCACACCGCCGCCGATCGCGAAGAAACAACTCGCGTGGCCATGGTCGGTACCTCGGTTCCCGTTCTGGCGGACGGCCCGGCCAAACTCGGTCATGCTCAGCACCATGACGTCGGCCATCCGGTCGCCGAGATCGGCGTTGAACGTCGCGAGCGCACGGCCGAAATCGAGAAGCTTGTTACCGATTTGGCCGTAAGGTCCGCCCTGGTTGGCGTGCGTGTCCCAACCTTCGTCCTGGACGAATGCGATCTCCACGCCGACATCGGCCTTGATCAGCTGGGCCACCTGCAGCAGCGACTGCCCCAGCGACGTCTTGGGGTAGTCGATGCCCTTGGCCGGCTTGTATTGCGTGGGGTTCGCCTTCTTCAGCAGCGCGATCGCATCGAACGATTCCCTGCCCGCGCCGCTGAGGGTCTGGTCGACTGCGTTGGAGTAAAGCCCTTCGAACCCGTTCATCTCTTTCGTCTTCGTGGCGCCTTCGTTCATGGTCGGTGAACCGACCACGCCGGGGGAACCTCGGACGCCGAAGCTGTCGAGATCGCGGATCGCCATCACGTCCAGATCGCCCTGGAGCGTGCGCGGGATCGAGGCGCTCATCGCGACGGCGCGAAACGGCGTGGGTTTGCTTGCCGCGGGCCGCTCAGACAACGCGCGATTCGCCCAACCGCTGCTCACGCTCTTGTCATCGGCGACGCCGGACTCCATGAAGTCCTGCATGTCAAAATGCGACCGAGAGTTGCTCGGCGATCCGCAGGCGTGGATGACGGCCAGTTCGCCGCGCTGGTAGAGGGGGGCGAGCGCGTCGAGACGCGGGTGCAGGCCGAAGAACCCGTCCAGGTCGATCGCCGCCGAGGTATCACCCTTCCTGGGTCGCGGAACGGCAATCTCCTGGCGGAGCTTGTAGTAGAACGGGTCTCCGTGCGGTGCGACCATCGACAGGCCGTCTGCCGCGCCACGCTGGAAGACGCACACCAGCACCTTGCGCCGCGGCTTGGCCGACGACTCGGCCGCCAGGGCAGCGTTCGCCAGGAATCCTGGCTCCAGCATCGCCCCGCTGCCCAAAGCCGCGAGCGTGACAAGGCCATTACGAACGAAGATTCGGCGGGACAGGTTCATGGCGATAACCTCGTGGCGTGCGTGAATTGGCGACAGGCACGTGTTCTCTTTGATCTCGCAACCGATGAAAGTCATGGACGAGACGCCCATGCCACTGATTGTCACCGCCGCTGAAACTCCGGCGACCCCAGAATCAGTCCTGCGGCCTTCTTGATGTCGATCGTCCTGCCCTCCTTCACATCCAGCGATCGCAGCAGCGTCGCTTTGGTGGCATCGCTCAGGGGCTGGTGCAGGAGCGTTGCCGCCAAGCGCTCGATCACCGCCTCGGCATTGTCGGCGTCCACCTTTTTCCCCAGTAGCCGACTCACGTCCACCTTGATGTCCTTCATGTCCGACTCCGTCAGCGCGACGGCAAAGTTCAGTCGGTCGATCAGGGCACTGGGGCTCACCCACTTGCTCGACAATTCCGGATAGCCCGTCGGTGCCGCGAACGCGAGCAACGGTTGGCCCATGTCGTGGACGTGCCAGTTCAACGACTTCTTTTTCTCTTTCGACAGCTTGGGGTCGTTGCCCAGGAGTGCTCCGCCTTCTTCGATATAGCTCAACTTGCCGAACATGCCCCACCCGCGGCCGGTGAACTCACCTCCCGTCGCTCGCACCGCCGACACCGCATACTCGAAGGGCGATTTGATCTTCGATCGGACGGCGGTCGGCGCGTAGAACGCGTCGCTGTTCACGATCGATTCAATCACCTTGCGGATGTCGCCGCCGGTCCCGGTAAAAACTTTTGCAACGCGTTCGACCAACTCCGTCGGCGGTTCGTCGGAAACGAAACGCTGGCACAACTTTCGGCTGATAAACTTCGCGGTCGATGGGTGCCTGCTCAATAGCTTCAGAACATCTTCGCCGTCCTTGATGCCGTGATCCTTGGGGAGCCTGACGCCGAGGACGGTCTTCTCTCCCTGGTCGTGACGGTTCTTGTTGAACTCGAACTTGCCCCCCATGCCGGAGTAAGACCACCCGCTAAAACAGCGGGCGACTTCCTGGACGTCTTTCTGGGTATAGCCGCCGTCCACACCGAGGGTGTGCAGTTCCAAGAGCTCGCGGCCGTAGTTTTCGTTCGGGCCCTCCTTATTGGAGATCTGCCCTTTGACGCTGTAGCCGAACTTGTAGCTGACGTACCACTCAATGAGCTTGGTCTCGATCGCCCCGCGTTCGCGGGCGACGGAGTTCTCATTGTTGTCAAGGTACGCCAGCATCGCCGGGCTGTGCGCGACGGCCGACAACAGGTCGTGAAACTTCCCCAGGGCATTCGTACGGATGACGTCGCGGTCGTGCGCGACGATCAGCGCCCGGCAGGCGTTCTTGCGCATATCGACGTTGAAGTGGTTCGACCAGAAGTCGACCATTACCTCCTGCAACTGTCGCTCCGACAAGGCCGCCCGCATCAGCTTCGCCTGCTGAAGTTCGGCCATGCAGCGGATGGAATCTCGCTTGGCGAGGGCACCGAGGTTGGGCAGTCCGTTCTGCTGATAGGGGTTGTCCTTGCTGAGTGCCTTCTTGTCGTTCGGCAGATCGACGCCAAAACGCATCTTCATGTCGTCGGCGTTGCCGGAGGCCATCTGCATCTGCAGGAAAAACTTGATGTCCTCGAAGAACTGCCCCATAAAATGCTCGGACGACATCTTGAGCGTATCGAGCGGTTCCACGGCTTTTTCGCAGGCCTTGTCGTCGATCTTCGTGGGATCGAGTTGCTGGCGGATGTAATCATCCAGGCCCATCGCCCTGACCCGTTCCACGTCCCCCGGCCGGGCACCGAACCCCAGGCGGTTCAGGGCGTGCAGGATTTTCTGGTCTTCGGGCAACGAACGCGCGGCCGATCCTTCGGGTGCTGAGCCCGCATGAACCGTTGTGGAAACCAGCAGTAGAACCATTGCGAGCGGAACTCTCGTCCAGAGATGACGAAGACTTGCGGGCTTGGCCGTGGACATGGAAACCTCGCGATGTATGTAGCGTTCGGCTTTGGACTTGAATGCACCTATAAGTGTGCAAAAGAATATTGCGGTTTACCCTTTGGTGTAATCAAATTGCCTTCCTCTTCCCTGAGGCGGGGAAGTGGACAAACGCCTCGCCTTTTGCGACGGACCGTCATGCTTAAATCCTGTCTCTCAGTCGTGGTTACGGCACTGCTCACCTCATCGGCGCTCGCCGACGACGGTAAGATCCTTTTCAACCGTGATATTCGTCCGATCCTTTCGGACAACTGTTACCACTGTCACGGCAACGACAAGAACCACATCAAGGGCAAGCTGCTATTGAATGACCGCGACGCGGCGATCACCCGCAAGGCGATCGTGCCGGGCAAGCCCGAGGCGAGCGAGCTGATCGCGCGAATCCTCACGGAAGACCCCGACGAGATCATGCCACCGCCGGAAGCGCACAAGAAGCTCTCGGCAAAGCAGAAAGACCTGCTCAAACGGTGGATCGCCGAGGGCGCCGAATACCAGCCACACTGGGCGTACGTGCCGCTGGTGCGTTGGGAAGCACCAGCCGTCAAGGACGCCAAGTGGGTGCGCAACCCAATCGACGCATTCATTCTGGCCAATCTGGAAGGCAAGAAGCTGTCGCCGTCGCCGGAGGCCGACAAGCGGGTGCTGCTCCGTCGGCTGTCGCTCGATCTGACCGGCCTTCCGCCGACCCCGGCCGAGGTAGAAGCGTTTGTCGCCGACGAACGACCCGACGCCTACGAGCGGCAGGTCGAGCGGCTCCTGGCATCGCCGCATTTTGGCGAGCGGATGACCGCGCCCTGGCTCGACGCCGTTCGATACGCCGATACCGTCGGCTTTCACGGCGATCAGAACGCCAATGTCTTCCCGTTTCGCGACTACGTCATCAACGCGTTCAACAGCAACAAGCCGTTCGACCAGTTCACGCGGGAGCAGATCGCCGGCGATCTGCTGCCAAATCCTTCGACAGAGCAATTGGTCGCCAGCGGGTTCAACCGCTTGAACATGATGACCCGCGAAGGCGGCGCCCAGGCGAAGGAGTACATCACCAAGTACCAGGCCGACCGCGTCCGCACTGTCGGCCTGGCCTGGCTCGGCAGCACGTTCGGTTGCGCCGAATGCCACGACCACAAGTTCGATCCGATCTCGGCGAAGGACTTCTATTCGATGTCCGCCTATTTCGCCGACATTCGGCAATGGGGCGTTTACAGCGACTACAAGTACACGCCGAATGAAGACCTCAAAGGCTGGAGCAACGATCACCCGTTCCCGCCGGAAATTCGCGTCGACAGCCCGTACCTGAAGGCCCGCCAGGATCGCCTGGCAAAAAACCTAAGCAGCGAAATGGTCGCCGTGTTCGATCAACTGTCGAAGGACAATTCGCTGTCTGAGGCATTCGAGGCGTGGACCGGCTCGGTATCGGAGTTTCTGAAGAAGAACCCCGGCGGATGGGAGGCCCTGGCCGCCCTGCCCGAACCGGCCAAGCCTGCCACCAAGCCGGCGACCAAACCGGCCGGTGCGGCGACCGCAAACCCGGCCAAGCCGGCATCGCTGCCGGGCGGGTTTGCCACGCTCAAGCCGCCGGGGGCGGGCAAGACCAATGACCTGTCGTTCAAGCCGTCGCCGGGTTGGATCGCTTCCGTTCGGCTCGAAGCCGCCGGCGATCTGGTGGTTGGAGCGCTCAACAACGGCTCGCAGCGCCAGGGCATCCGGCTGTCGGCGGCGATCAAACCAGCCAAGGGCGCGTTGCGGAAGGCGGGCGTCTACCACGCCGACGCCGACCTCAAGGAGCCACGCTACGCCAGCACCGCAGAACTGATCGGCGTCAAGGACGGATGGAAGTTGTCCGCGGCGCACCTCAAGCAGACGCAGACATCCGTCTGGCTGCTCGATCCGCCGTTGAAATTGGCGGCAGGCGAGACGCTGGTGATCTCTATTGCCGGCGACACGGCCGTGCCCGTGCGGGTGTCCGTGTCGCCGCTAGCGGCATGGGACCCGATGAAGGTCGCCGATGCCTCATTGATCGCCGCGTTTGCCGGCCCCGCCGCCGGCAAGAGTGCAAGCCTGTTGGATACCGCCCGGGTGGCGTGGCTCATCAGCACCGCCGCCAATCCCGACGCGTTTGCCCGTTACAAGTTGCTGCAACGCGAGATCCTCGAATGCCGCGACGGCAAGGCCTGGATGCAGGTGACCGTCTCCCAACAGCCGATCACGACGCGCGTCCTTCCCCGCGGGAACTGGCAGGACGAAACCGGCGAAGTGGTCGCTCCAAAGACGCCGCACTTCCTCTCGGCCTTGCCTGGAACCGAAACGCGAACGCAAAACCGGCTGGACCTTGCGAATTGGATCGTGTCTGACAAAAACCCGCTGACCGCCCGCACGGTCGTCAACCGGTTCTGGAAGCTGTACTTCGGCACCGGGCTGTGCGCCAGTATTGAGGATCTTGGGCTGCAGGGTGAGTGGCCGTCGCACCCCGAACTGCTCGACTGGCTCGCTCTGGAGTTCCGGGAGCCGAAACTTGGTGGGGCCAAGCCGTGGGACGTCAAGCACGTCGTCCGGCTGATCGTCACCAGCAGCACCTACCGGCAGAAGTCGGAACTTCGCCCGGCACTGCGGGATGTCGATCCGGCCAACCGCTGGCTATCGGCACAGTCGCCGGTCCGTCTGGAAGCGGAGTTCGTTCGCGACAACGCGCTCTTTGCCGCCGGGCTCTTGAATCTGGCCGACATCGGCGGGCCGAGCGTGAAGCCTTACCAGCCGGAGGGATACTACGCGGCGATCCAGTTCCCCAGTCGCGTTTACGCCGCCGACGCCGACGATCGACAGTACCGCCGGGGCGTTTACATGCACTGGCAGCGGACGTTCCTGCACCCGATGCTGGCGAACTTCGATGCACCCAGCCGAGAGGACAGCGCCTGTACGCGCGTGGTCAGCAATACGCCGCAGCAGGGGCTGACGCTGCTGAACGATCCGCAGTTCGTCGAAGCCAGCCGCGTGCTGGCGCAGAACCTGATTGCGGCCGGCGGCACGGATGGCGACAAGGTGGATCGTCTGTACCAGCGGGCACTCGCGCGGTCGCCGAAGGATGCGGAGAAGGCTTCGCTGCTGAAGTTGCTGGGCGCTCAGCGCGAGATCTACAAGGCATCGCCCGAGGAAGCCGCGAAGCTGCTCGCCGTCGGCAACGCACCGACGAGCGGCGACGCCGTCGAACTGGCGGCATGGACCAACACCTGCCGTGTGGTGCTGAACCTGCATGAGATGATCACGCGGTATTGACGTTCTGTAGGGCGGGCACTGCCCGCCGGAATGACCGTGACGGGTCGATTGAAGCCGCCTCACACGTGGACGCCCTGTTCGGCGGGCAATGCCCGCCCTGCGACGAAACGAGTAGTTATGTCATTCGATATCGACATCCCCACCGAGATCCATCGCCGCACATTCCTCCGCCGATCCGGGCTGGGTCTGGGTGCGGTCGCGCTGAGCGGGCTTCTGAACCCCGACCTCGTCCGCGCCATGACCGCCCCGCCGCTGCCCGGCGCTCAGAGCGGCAAGTGGCCTGGCGTCATTCGCACGGCGCACTTTCCAGTCAAGGCCAAGCGTGTCATTCACCTGTGCATGGCCGGCGGGCCGTCGCACCTGGAGAGCTTCGACTACAAGCCGAAGCTTGCCGAGCTAAACGGCAAGCCGATGCCCGAGAGCTTCACCAAGGGGCAACAACTGGCGCAGTTGCAGAACACCCCGCTGATCGCCCGTGGCCCCTTCTGTAAGTTCGATAAACACGGCAAGAGCGGACAGGAGATCTCTTCGCTATTCCCCAACATCGCCGGGATCGCCGACGAGATTGCCATCGTCCGCTCGATGGTGACCGAACAGATCAACCATGACCCGGCCCAGGCGTTCATGAACTCGGGCTCCATCCTGAAGGGCCGGCCGAGCATGGGCTCCTGGCTGCTCTACGGGCTGGGCTCTGAGACCGAAAGCCTGCCGGGCTTCGTCGTGCTCATGTCGCAGACCAAGGGCGGCGGCATTCAGCCGGTTTCGGCGCGGCAATGGTCGGCGGGTTTCCTCCCGAGCCGCTTCCAGGGGATTCAGTTTCAGTCCCGCGGCGACCTGGTCCATTACGTCGGCAATCCGCCGGGCGTGCCGGCCAGCGCTCAGAAAGCAATGGTTGACGAGATCAGAAAGCTCAACGGCATGCTCGCCGAGGAACGCTACGACCCCGAGATCCAGACCCGCATCAGCCAGTATGAGATGGCGTTCAAGATGCAGACGTCGATTCCCGAGTTGACCGACTTCGCGAACGAACCCAAGCACGTCCTTGATCAATACGGCGTCAAGCAAGCCGGCGACGGCACGTTTGCCAGCAACTGCCTGCTCGCCCGGCGGCTGGCCGAGCGGGGCGTGCGGTTCATCCAACTTTACCACCGCGGCTGGGATCACCACGGCAACCTCGAACGAGACATGCCCATCTCCGCGAAAGAGACCGATCAGGCCTGTGCCGCCCTGGTACAGGACCTCAAGCAGCGCGGCATGCTCGACGACACCCTCGTGATCTGGGGCGGCGAGTTCGGTCGCACGCCGATGGGTCAGGGCACCGGCCGAGACCACCACATCCTGGCGTACTCCATGTGGATGGCCGGCGGCGGCATCAAAGGTGGCGTGACCCACGGCGCGACCGATGACCTCGGCTATCGATCGGTCGATAACGTGGTCCATCTGCGCGACCTGCACGCAACCATGCTCCAGCTCTGCGGGATCGATCACACCCAGTTCTCGGTCAAGTTCCAGGGGCTGGATGCCAAGCTGACCGGTGTCGAACCGGCCAAGGCGATCCAGCCGATCCTGGCTTGAAGCTTAGCGGTCGCACCGAAGGCGCACTTCTTCTGTTCCTTCAAGGTGCACCTGCGGTGCGACCGCTAATCAGACACACCTGGCCGCGGGATTCAACCTCTCGCGGCCCCCGTGGTATCTCCTACAACTCTGGTATTCATACTCTCAACCGAAGCAGGACTATGCGCTCAAAACTTGCCGCGTTCGCTCTCCTCGGATCGCTCTTCGCCCCCGCCGCCGCGCGGGCAGACGTGGACGATCTGGCCACCCTCCCCGGCTTCAAGATCGATCTTGTTCTGAAGGCCGACAAAGAAAAGCACGGCTCCTGGATTTCGCTCGGCAAGGACGGCAAAGGCCGTTTGCTGCTCGGCGGCCAGCGGAACCAGCCCCTCACCCGCCTGACGCTGGACGACACGGGCAAGGTCACCAAAGAGGAAGTGCTCAAGCTCCCGGTATCGGAAATCATGGGCGTCCTCTGGGCGTTTGACAGCCTTTACGTCAACGGCTCCGACGGCAAGAAGTTCTGCCTGTTCCGCCTGAAGGACAAGGAAGACGACGGCAACTTCGAATCAGTCGAGATGCTGCGCGAATGGCAAGGCGGCGCCGGCGAACACGGCGCGCACGGCATTGTGCTCGGCAAGGACGACCACCTGTACGTCGTCGCCGGCAACTTCGTCAACGTGCCGACCGATGTCGAACCCACGTCTCCCCATCGCAACTACGCCGACGACACCGTGCTGCCAAGGTCGGAAGACGGCAACGGCTTCGGTGCCGGTCGCAAGCCGCCAGGCGGATATGTCGTCCGATTGGACAAAGACGGGAAGGACGCCCAGCTTTACGCGTCCGGCCAGCGTAACTGCTACGACATCGCAATGAGCCCGGACGGCGAAATCTTCGGCTATGACAGCGACATGGAATGGGACTGGGGTACGCCCTGGTACCGGCCGACGCGCGTATTCCATGCCGTCAGCGGCGCCGACCACGGCTTCCGCGAAGGCACCGCCAAGTGGCCGGAGTACTACCCCGACAGCCTTCCGGCGACCCTGAACATTGGCATCGGCTGCCCCACCGGCGTCGAGTTCGGCACGGGTGCAAAGTTCCCGGCGAAGTATCAGAAAGCGCTGTACATCCTCGACTGGACCTACGGCCGCGTGATGGCCGTCCATCTGACATCTGCCGGCGCGGGCTATACGGGATCGTTCGAAAACTTCGTCGCCCCCAAGGGCCTGATCGAGAAGTCCGGCAAGAAGACGCCGAACAATGTGACCGACATCGTCGTGGGTACCGACGGAGCGATTTACTTCACCACCGGCGGCCGCAACACCCAGGGCAACCTGTACCGCGTCAGCTACACCGGCAAGGAAGCGACGGCCGCCGTCGCGGCCGACACCGCTGGTGCCGAGGCCCGGGCCGCCCGCAAGGGCCTCGAACAGTTCCACACCAAGGCTGAACCCAAGGCGATCGACGCGGCATGGGCCCATCTCGGTTCCGCCGACCGTTACCTGCGCTACGCCGCAAGGATCGCGATTGAACGGCAGCCGCTGGGCGACTGGAAAGAGAAGGCATTGGGTGAAACAAACCCACAGGCTTCGCTAACCGCGCTGCTGGCAGTGGCACGCCTGGGCGGTCGTGGCGACCAGCCGGCGATTTTCGCGAACCTTGCCAAGCTCTCGGCGGCAAGCTTGAGCGACGCTCAGAAGCTTGAACGCATCCGCGTACTGCAGGTGAGTGTTGCCCGACAGGGCAAGCCGGCCCCCGCCGTCGCCGCGCCGCTCGTTGCCGAGCTGTCGGCAAGCTACCCAGCGGCGAAGTGGGAGATGAACCGCGAGCTGTCGCAGACGCTGATCGCACTGGAAGCGCCCGATGCCGTCGCCAAGACCATACAACTGCTGGGCGAGGCCAAGACCCAGGAGGAACAGGTCGCCTACACGCTGGCTTTGAAGGCCGCCAATGTCGGCTGGACGCCGGCCTTGCGGAAACAGTACCTGAGCTGGTGGACGATCGACCGCAGCAAGCTCGGCCATCCCGATTACGTGATGCGCTGGTTCGATGAAGCCGGCCGCGCGTATGGCGACGGTTCCAGCTTCGCACGGTTCCTGGGCAACCTGCACAAGGAAGTGACGTCGGCCCTCCCGCCCGAGCAGGCCAAGGAGTTTGCCGAAGTCATCGCCGCCTACACGCCGCCCGGCGCGAAGCAGCCAAAGAACCAGCCCAAGCCGCGCACGCTGGTGAAGCAGTACGAGATGAAGGACCTGGAGTCGTCGATCGCCAGCGCGAGCAAGGGCCGGAACTTCAATCGTGGCAAGCAGGCGTTTATCGACGCCCAGTGCCTGGCGTGCCACAAGTTTGGCAATGAGGGCGGCGCCGCCGGCCCGGACATCACTGCCGTCAGCAGCCGATTCCAGCGCCGCGACATCCTGGAAAGCATTGTGCTGCCGTCGAAGGTGATCTCCGAGCAGTATCAGAACATGGACGTACGGCTGAAAGACGGCGACGTGGTCTGGGGCCGCATCGTCGAAGACACCGCCGACAAGCTCGTCGTCGTGCCCGATCCGTTGAAGCCCGACACCAAGGTGACGGTGAAGAAATCAGACGTGAAGTCCGTCGGCCCGAGCAAGCTCTCGCCGATGCCCGAAGGACTGATCAATGTCCTCACGAAGGACGAGATTCTCGACATGCTGGCGTACGTCGAGTCCGGCGGGAACAAGGCGCACCCGGCGTTCTCGAAGTAGCTGCTTGGTGCCACGGGTCGCCGGTACTCCGGAGACCCATGCGCACGCGCATATCCCAGCACGGGTCTCGGAGTACCGCGACCCGTGGCACCGAGAACTCATCGAGCTCAGGCGCAGACAGGAATCAGCCGCATTTACAAGGGCTTCCCACCGGGGAAGCCCTTGTCGCATTCACCGGTGTCGCGCACAATTTGAGCCTTCGACCGCGCCTGCTGGTGAACCACCGAACCAGCCGCCCGATCCCAACGTTCTAGGATACGGGACTGAATCGCTCGACTTTATCGGGCGTGGATGCCGATAGAGACTTTCAGGGCTTTGGCGAACGGATCGCCAGGCGGGCCGCGGGAGACGCTTCGAATGACGCAACCCTACTCAACATTCTGCGACGACTTCTACGTCAACATGCGCCTCGGGTCGCAACTGGCCCTGCCGCACACGCGGGAAACCGTTCTGCATTTCTTCGAGCGCCTCGGCAAGGCCTTCCCGGGGATGACGCGCTTCCGCAAGAGCGGCGAGCCGAACGAGTTCAGCCTTGAAGAAGACCGTACCGCCCCGAGCTACCGCTGGACGAGCCTCGAACAGAAGCGGCTCACCAGCGGCCATGTGAACCCTGCCAGCCTCGACGAAGCTCTGAAACTGCATTCGCTTGTGCTGGACATGGCCCCGCATCACCTGGGCATCAGCCCCATTGAAATCGACTACCTCGACGTCCTGTTCGGCTTCGACCTGTCGTTCAGTGGGAATCACGACGAGATCGTCGCCGAGAGCCTGTTCCCCGAAAGCCCGCTCACCTGCCTCAGCGAAGAGACGGGCGCCAAGGCCGTCGACTTCCAGCCGTCGGTCACCGTCGCGCTAAGCGACGACTGCCGGTTGCAGGCCCGAATCGATGTCGTCACACGGACCAACAGCTACCAGGTTCGCACCGGCGACTACTCCGACGACGCGATCAGTGTCTACCTCATCGTCCGCCGCTACTGGGGCGATCGCCCGAAGGAATCGCTGGAAGCGATGTTCGCGAAGCTCACCGAGAAGGCTGACGAGCTCTGCACGACGCACGTCGCCCAGAAGATTCTCAAGCCGATCAGCGCCGCGATCGCGTCGCGATCGTGACAAACAGTGCCGAGGTAAAAGTGCCGAGTGCCGAGTAGTTTCGAACAGGCTACTCGGCACTCTGCACTTTCATCCCCGCCGTTTTTGCCGACAATTCTTCCCCGATGCCTGATGTTCCCCAAAACACGGGCGAGATTCTGCCCGCCGCGTGTGAGCACGCCGCCAGGGTGGTTGCTCATCTGGCGGCGCTCGGTGACGATTTGAAGTCGGCGGCCGTTCGTCGTGAGACGGCCGAATATGGCCAGGGAATCGAGCGGATCGAAGCTGCGGTTGACGCGCTGAATGAGTTAATGCGGTCGATCGATGGGTCAGACGCCCCGGAACCAGGAGTTTAACGACATGTCGTCATCGGAGTCTTCCGCCACGCCCCGCCGGGAGTACGCACCAGGCGAAGAGATCGTCGCTTACGCCGGCTCCTGGTACCGCAAAGCGCGGTACATCATGGCATTGATCGTGTTCGGTTGTGCGGCGTGGTTCGGGTACGACGGCTGGGTCGGGTATCCCAAGATCAACGCCGACTTCGATGCCGCCGTCGCCCGGGGCGAGAAGCCGGCAAAGCCCAGGCTCCCCGATCTCGACATCCGGCTTCAAAAGGTGCTCGCAGTCTCGCTGCCGGGTCTGGGCATCGCGATCATCGTGTGGCTTCGGTACAACTCGCGCGGGTGCTATCGGCTCAAGGACGACGTCCTGTATGTGCCCGGCCATCCGCCGGTGCCGCTGGACGCCATCCGGCAGATCGACAAGTCCAAGTGGGACAAGAAGGGGATCGCCTACCTCGACTACGAACTTGATTCGCAGCCGAACGCGCCGGCGGTCAAGGGCAGCATCAAGCTCGACGACTTCGTCTACGACCAGAACCCGACCGATGCGATCATGGCGGCGATCGAAGAGAAGGTCGCTCCGGAGGAATCCGAGATCGAGGCGACCGCGTCGGACGAAGCGTGACCATCAAACCTGCCGGGTGTCTTTCCGGATTGGATTGAATTGCCCTTTCAGTGCACCCGCCGAACAGCGAACAAGAACGCCCACGGACAGCAGTCCGTGGGCGTCTTCGTCAGCAACACCGCTACATTCCAAACTTGCCAGCTCAGCCATCGAGCTTAGCGCACCGGTCGCGGCGGACGCTGCGGACTTCTTCCATCCGTGCCGAGCGCATCGCTCATCGGCGGCGGGAGCGAATCTCCCATTGGAGGCGGCGGCATCCCGGCCGGGGGCTCTTTCGGGGGCGTCTGGCCCTGTGGAGGCGGTAACGTCGCCTCGCCCATCGGCGGCGGTCCGACCGGCGGCCGAGCCGACTCGCGCTCTGGCGGGGCCGACTCGTTCGATGCCGCAGCCGGTGGAATCTCGGTCACAGCGCCAGTCGGCGGCTCCGCCGCCTGCAGCGGTGCCGGTACCAGACGGGGCGGAACCATGGGCGGCTGCTGCGGCACGGTCGGTGGAACCGTCGTTGGGGGTGGAATCTGGATCGGGGGCGGCACCTGTGCCGGCGGCAACACGGGAGGCGTCACGCCTGCCTGCCTCGCCGCCACGTCCACCCGCCCGATATCGCCGCCGCGGGTCACCATGATCGGCGCGGGCGCAACTGTCTCGTACGACCAGCCGGTCACGTTCTGAAGCTGAATGGTATAGCTTCCCAGTGCGACATCCCCGAAATGGTAGCGCCCGCTGGCATCCGTCTCGACCGTTTGCACCGTCGCGCCGTCGGCATCGACAAGGCTGACTTCTCGACCGGCGACGCCTCGCTCGCCGCGACCGGGCCGGTGGTCTGCGTTGACGTCTTCCCAGACACGCCCGCTGATCGACGCCTCGAACACGAATACGTTCGGCTGGATGTTCTGCACGCCGCTGTTACGACGGATCACATCCGCGAGCGTCGTCCGGCTGATCTTGTCGGCATCGGCGCGGCTCATCACGTTCTGGTACCAGAAGCGGTCGCCATCGCGCAGACGGGTGAACTGGTCTACCAGGATCCGCTGGAACGTCTGCCCGAGGTTGCTGCCCGGCACATGGTTCTCCGCCAGCCCGCCGACCCACAGGTCGATGCTGTCCACCGATCCGTAGAGGCTCTGCAGGGCGTTCTGCACGTCCACGTCGGAGGTGATCTGGGCAAAGCTCGTCACCTTGGGCAGTCCGAGTGCGGCACGGGTTGAGTTGTAGTCCGACAGCCCGTGGTCCCGGCCGCGCTGAATGTTGAGCGACACCAGGTCAAATCCGCCGGACCCCGGCTGACCGAAGAGGAAGTTGCGAAGCCCGTCGACAACCTTGGTATCGATCTCTTCCGAATTGCTGCTCGCCAGGTACTTCAGGATCGGATCGACACCCGTCTCCTGCACGATAGACGGGTTGAAGAACGCATTGGCCAACGCGATCGGGTCACGCACTTCATTGCCGTTGTTGTCGAGGAACTCGACATCGTCAGGCAGCATGCTGTGGCCGAGCCGGAACGCGGCGGTGGAGAACTCGTTGCTGATGCCGGGATTCACCTTCGGCTTGTAGCCCGTGTATGCCTTGATCGCGTTCTTCCCGAGCAGCGCGGGCAGATACTCGTTGTAGGTGATGGCCTGAATCTCGGCGATGACGGTTCGCCGGGCCTTCTGGTAGATCTGCTCGTCCGACAGCGAAGGGTTCTTCGCCGCGATCGATGTGGCGATGCGGTTGTGCTCGCGAACCCAGAGGGTCTGTAGCGACGTCAGTTCCACATTTTCGTTGGCACGCACGTCGCCGGCGACGAAGGATGCACTCGCCGGTCCGCCGAGTGTGGCGTTTTCCAACCCCATGGTGTTGAACGGAAGGAGATCTCCGGCACTGGTCTTCATCAGACCGCCGGTGCCGGTCCGCAGCGCGGCAGCGCGGACGGCGTCCGATCCGTAGACCATAGAGCCGTCCATGAACGCGGTGATGTCGTTCACCTGCTGGCGCGGAGACGTCACGCCGGTGCCGGCGGCGTACTTGCTGCGGGTCAGGCCGATGGTCTTGTTACCCGTACCGGCCGGATCGAAATAGGTGTCGCCGGTCGGCACCGCAACGTCGAACGCCTCCGACGGCGTCGCAGAGTTGGTCAGGTCCAGGTCGTGATCGATGAACTGTCCCCAGAGATAGGCGTACGCGGAAAGGTGATTGGAACTGGGAATCTCTTCGGCGCCATGAGCGGCGATCGCGTTGCTCACGGCGCGGGCCGACGGCCGGGATGCGCCCGACGGCGTCGCGATCCCATCCGCGTACGCAGACGGCGCAAGCCGCAGCAGCGACTGGCCGGTGCTCCCCCACAAGGCATTGGCCAGGTTGTTTCCGGTGCCGTCGATCGACTGGACGGCGGCGGACATCAACTGGCGGGACTCGAGCGTCTCAAAAATGGACGTCGAACGAACGGCACGAACGAGCGGGTTAAGCTTCTCCACGGTAGTTCCTCCAAACAAGGTGGGAGACCCATGCGGCAAATGCCACATGACGTCGTCGGGCGGACCGGACGGAAGAATCGGCGGGCGGCCTATGGACAGAGCCGCGGGCGGGTGAAACGATCAGGCTGTGCAGCGGAAGAGGGCGTGAAGAAATGATTGCGCGGCGATCGGATCGGGACCGGCCAGCACGTGGCTGGCAAGTTCCGGTCCGACAGCCAGACCGACTTCCGCAGGCAAGAGGTGAGGGGTGGCGCGATTCATTCCGAAACCTCCGGAATCGCGGGGCAGCCGCGGACCCAGGCACAATGTCGGGCCTCGCGTCTTATCGCCTTTCCGAAATTGGCGACTGAATGTTTAAACGCCCGCCATTGTGCGCGGTACACTGTCTCCGAAAAGAAATCCCGCCGGTTTGGAAGTTCGCTTCTTTCGCGCGCAACGGCAACGAGCAAGTTCACCCGCCGCACGTTACCTTGTGATCATCGATGTCTGAATCCGAAGCACCGCCCAAATCCGTCCCCGACGAACTCCTGCCCCTGCTCCAGCGGCTTGGCGGCGGCGACCGCTCGGCCCTGGCCGGCCTCTTCTCGCACTATCAGGCGCAGCTGCGGCGGATGGTCGATCTGCGGCTCGACGCGAGGCTCACCGGCCGTGTCGGCGCATCGGACGTGCTGCAGGAAGCCTACATCGATGCGCTGCTGCGATTCCCGCACTTCTTCGAGAAGCCGGGGATGTCGTTCTATGTCTGGCTTCGAATGGTCGTTAACCAGAGCCTCGTCGGTGTGCACCGCAAGCATCTGGGGGCGAAGATGCGATCGGCCGGCGCGGAGGTCGCCATCGACGCACAGCCGCTCAGCGGCGTCATGCCCGGCTCGCTGGCGCGCGAACTGGTCGCCCGGCTTGATACGCCCAGCCAGACGTTGCGGCAGGCGGAAATGGTCGAGCAGGTGGAGGCGGCGATTCAATCCCTCTCTCCGCTTGACCGGGAAATCCTCACGCTCCGGCATTTCGAAGAACTCGACAACAATCAGGTCGCCGAACTGCTCGGCCTTCAGAAAGCCGCCGCGAGCAACCGCTACGTGCGTGCATTGGAACGGCTCCGCGAGGCCCTGGCGAAATTGCCGGGGTTCTTTGAGGCTTAGAAACAAGAACCGGTATCCGCGGTCATTCCAAGCTGCCGCGTGATGACTCGGGATGACCGTTTCGGTTTCATTGTGGGCAAGACCATGACCGACGAACTTTCAGAGCCCGAGCGTCATCCCGTCGACCTCATCGCCGAGGAGTTCGCCGCCCGCTACCGCCGTGGCGAGCGGCCCGCCATCAGTGAGTACACCGACCGACACCCCGAACTCACCGAGCAGATTCGCAACGCCCTCCAGTCGGTCGCGATGATGGAGCGGATGAATGTCGCCCGGCGGTCACAATCCGGGCTCGCTATAACTCCGACCCTCGAACGGGTCGGCGACTTCCGAATCGTGCGTGAATTGGGCCGCGGCGGCATGGGCGTCGTCTTTGAAGCAGTGCAGGAATCCCTCGGGCGACGCGTCGCGATCAAGATTCTCTCGGCGTCGGCCGTGCTCGACCCCACCCGCCTGGCACGCTTCGAACAAGAGGCCCGCGCCGCCGCCCGACTGCATCACACCAACATCGTGCCGATCTTCGGCGTCGGCCAGCAGGGGGACATCCACTACTACGTCATGCAGTGCATCGACGGACAGGGGCTCGGCCAGGTCACGCGATCGCTCGCATCGGCGGCCAGCGCGACGCGGGACCGCGGCCGAGCGCGTAAGAGTTCGGGACCCAAACCCGGACATCCCGCAGAACCCCAGACGCCCGCAGTCCAGTCGCTGTCGCAGCGGACCCCGACGGAGCATTACAAATGGGTCGCCGACATCGGCGCGCAAGTCGCTGACGCCCTCCAATACGCACACGATCGCGGCGTCCTGCACCGGGATGTGAAGCCGGCGAATCTCATCCTGGATGACGCCGGCATCGTCTGGGTCGCGGACTTCGGGCTTGCGAAGGTTGGCAACGATTCCAATGTCACGCGGACCGGCGACATCATCGGTACGCTCCAGTACATGGCCCCCGAGGCGATCGACAAGAAGGTGGACGCCCGGTCCGACATCTATGGCCTCGGCCTCACGCTCTACGAGCTGCTCACGCTGCAGCCGCCGTACCGGGATACCGGCCCGGCCGAGCTGATCCGCCTGATTTCCACTGCCAGTCCGGCGTCGCCTCGGTCGATTAATCCGGCCATTCCGCGCGACCTTGAAACCATCGTTCTCAAGGCGATCGCACGGGAGCCGTCGCACCGCTACCCCACCGCCGTCGCGATGGAGCGCGATCTCAGGGCGTTCATCGCCGGGCGTTCGATCAGCGCCCGCCGGGTGTCGCCTTGGGAGCGAGCATGGCGATGGAGCCGTCGTAATCGCGCGGTCGCCGCCCTGCTCGTGGCGACGACGTTATCGATCCTGACGGCACTGGTCGTCGGCTGGATCGGCTACAAGCAGACGAGCGTCGCCCTGAAAGCCGAATCCATCCGTCGGGGCGAAGCCGAAACGGCAAGAAAGATTTCGGACGACAACGTCCGGCTGTGCCTCGACGCGCTGTCCGACTTGTTCGGCCAGCTCAGCGCCAGTCAGCAGCTCGAGCTTCCGATGGGCGGCGGTCCGCCCGGCGAACGCCGCGAACCGCCCCTGGACCGGCGCGAGCCGCCCGGCGGCAGGCCGGACCATCTGCCGGCCAAGGACATGCGTGCCCTCGTGAACGCCGGCGTACTCGAAGGTGTGCTGCGATTCTACGATCGCTTCTCGGAGCGGAATCTCACTGACCCGTCGCTCGAGGTCGAAGCCGCCTGGGGCTATCACCGCGTCGCCGACGTCTATCGCCTGATGTCGGAGACGGAGTCGGCGGATCGCTCGTACGGACTAGCCGCCGAGCGGTTTGAGCGCGCGCTGGCCGGCCCGTCTTCGGACGACGCCTTGAGGGCCAGTGCGACGGCTGGCCTGCTGGAATCGATCGGTTCGATCTCAGCGATCCCCGGGGATCCTGAAGGCCGCGCTGTCGCACTGAAGCAGATCGCGTACGCGATGAACCAGTACGTCGAACGGGAAGGGGTCGATCAACGTGCCGGTATGCCGATGGCGGCGTGCCACTACCGGACCGGACGATTGCTGGAGGCCTCCAATGACGCCGCGGGGGCACTTGCGGCGTACAACGCATCGATGATGCTCCTGGAGCGCAGGGGCGAGGTCGGTCCGCCCCGCGGGCCCAACGGTGATGGCGGTCGGGCTGGGCCTCCTGTGGTGACCCTCGGTGATCCGGCGTCGCGGGCGGCCGCGGTACTGCTGGCTCAGGGCCGGACCGACGAAGCCAGGGCACTGCTGGTCCGCGTGATCAATCAAATAGAGCGGGCCGAATCGGAAAGCCGGGGTCCTCCGCGACATCGGGAGTCGCCGGCGATCCTGTATGAGTTGCTGGTGGAGGTGGAGACGAAGCTGGGTGATACCGCCGCCGCCGATAAAGCCCGGCGGCAGGCGGCGCGATTGCGTGAGCGGAATGATCGTCCGCCGGGCGATCGACCGCCCGACGGGCGACCCCGTGAAGCCGGTCCGCGCGGCGGCCCGCCGCCGTTCCGGTAAGCAGGTGGCACCGCCCCAGACGCAAGCCCGCAGGAAACTCGGCGTCAAAACAAAGACGCCCGCGGACGGACATCCGGGGCGTCTGGGTGGTCTGTGATTAAGGTCCGGCAGGCTCCATTGCGCCCTAGGCCAGGCGCGGCGACGATCAGTTCTGTCGCGGCTCTTTGGCGACTTCGAAGATGGCCTGCGTCTTGATGACCAGCTGGTTGTCGTCAAACAGGTGGAAGCTCTGGACGAGCAGTTCGTGGCTGCGGCATTCGATATCGAGAACGCTGAGGTAACCGCCGGCGTCGCCGGTGAACTGTCCTTCGGCGCTCATCAGCTCACGCTTGGCCGCGTAAGTGCTGATTTCATGGCGTGTTGCGTCGTACAGCGTCTGGGTCAGCTGCTCTTCCTGGGTGCTGATCATGTAGCGCACATTAGGACCGATCGTTGTCTCGTGGTAGCGTTCACCACGACACTGAAGCGCCTGGATCAGGTTGCGATCGGGAAGCTGTTCGTTGCCCGTGACGATGACTTCGACGAGTGAGGTCTTGCCGGCGACAAACGTAACGACATGGCCACCTTCAACGAGCCAGATGTCGGCTTCGTAAGCGCGACGCACGACCTGCTCGCTCCCGAGGATCTTGAAGAGCTCCGGGTGGAGGGCGCGCTGGTACAGGTGAAGGCTCAGGCCTCCGGAACGACGTTGTTTGGTTCTGTTATTGGTCGACATAGCGTCCATGCTCTTTCTTAGGAGAATTTCAATCTCCAAATAGAGAGGCTGGTGGAAGTTACTACCACCGGGACCTCTTAGACATCGGAAAAAACGGTGGGCTGCAAGTTAAGGCCGGAATGGCCGACTTGTGCGTTCCCGCCGGTAAAGATCCAGCTTCCCTGCCAGCTTTACCGCCTGCAGCCGAAGGTTGTCCGCACCTCGCGAACAACGAATGGAGGCATTATAGAGGTCACACTCCTCTTGGGTAGGAAATAATTCATCTTTGGTTCATGCCTGCGACAGAATTCCCACCACAAAAATGTCGTAAGCCATGTGACAAATTGCAGTTACACCAAATCCACGCAGCAGAAATAGTGCCCCAAAGTAGACACCGGCCCCTGTTCGAAAAAGGCACGTCCGCAGCCGGAAGTCCTCAGCAGGACTCAGGTAATGATACAGTGCAAAGAGCACCCCACTGACGACTACAGCCGTCACCACCGCAGCCCCCGTTCGTACGCCGACGAGGTCCTTCAGGATCAGCAGTAGGATCGACGCGAGCATCAGCCGGAACACCATTTCCTCGTAAATCCCAGCGCCAACGCAAAGAATCGCCCATTCCCCGCCAATTCCCCCGCCCCCCAGCGTCACGAATCTTGCCATTACCCAGCCGAAGATCAGCAGCGGGACAGCCCAGGCGATCCCCTCGATGCCCATCGCAAACGGAACGGCCGGATGAAAGCGCCACCGATCGTTGCGAAGGACATGCGCCCCCAGCAGCATCGCGGTCAGCGCGAACGCCGGCAGGTGCCGCCCGACAACGCCCAGCAATCGGAACAAATCCTCGATCAGCAGGAAAGCCGTGATGTGAGGCACCGATCGAACCGCCCCCACAGGCCCCGACGCGATCAGTCCCGCTGCGTAAAGTTCGTACACGATGACGAACGGCAGCAGGACCAGCAGGCTCATGCCCGGGCGTTCAGACGCTTCGAGATAGGTCGATGTCACCTCGCGTGGCCGACCGTTCGAGCGCCTCGGCCGCCGCGCACTTCTTGTACGACCGGTGCCTTCGGAGGGACGCCTTGCGCCGGCGGCCCGGCTGGCAGACCGGCTCATGACCCTGGTGTCCCGCTGGCGCTGCCAGCCGCCGCGCTCAGCGCCTCGGCCCGCAGGCCTTCGGTGGCGTCCTGACACAGCCGGGTGATCTGCACGGCCTTGCTTCCCCGCAGCCGGCCCACCTGCCCCAGGAACTTGTTACGACCCTCGACCTGAATCAGGATTTCCTTTTCGATCGGCTTCTCGGTGGTGATGACGTCGCCCACCTGCAGCGACATGAGCTCATTGAGCGTCATCGTCGTGGCCGCGAGGAATGCCCTCAATTCGATCGGCGCGTTGCTGACGTTGCGCGTGAGCTTTCGCAGGTGCTCGTCCTGGCTTCCCTTACGCTGATAGCTGAACCAGTTCTGCTGATTCAGCAGCCCGATGACCGGCTCAATCACGTTGTACGGAATGCACAGGCTCATCGTGCCGGCGCGGTTGCCCATCTTGAGTTCGAAGCTGACGACCACGACCGTTTCGTTCGGGGGGACGATCAGCACCAGTTGCGGGTTGCTCTCGAAATCGCTGACGCTGAACGTGACCGGCGTCAGGTTCGTCCAGGCCTCCGAGAGGTGCTGCATCGCGCGGTCGGTGATCCGCTGCACCAGCCGCTGCTCGATTTGCGTCAGGGGCCGCTGCGGGATGAACAGGTCGGCGTTGCTCCCGCCCAGCAGTCGGTCGATGATCGGATAGATGATCAGCGGCGAAATTTCCAGACACATCTGCCCGTCGAGCTGCTCGGCCTTGACCAGATTGAAGCACGTAGGATTGGGCAGCGAATGGATAAACTCGGAGTACGTGAGCTGCTCGATGTGGGCGACGGAAACTTCCACGATCGTGCGGAGGTAGCCGGACAGCGCGGCTCCAAAATTTCGGCCGAAACCCTCGTGCAGCGCCTCGAGCGCCCGCATCTGATCTTTGCTGACGCGTTCGGGACGTTTGAAATCGTAAACGTGAACTTCGACCGAGGACGTGCCGCCGGAAGAGAAGACCTGCGGAGGCGGGCCGTTGGAGGCCTGGGAGGTATCGACAGCGGCAAGAAGCGCGTCGACTTCGGACTGGTCAAGTACGTCAGCCATCGCGTGCGGCCTCCTTGCCGCAGGTGGCAGCTCAGGGCTGCCGACCGAATCGACTCGCGTAGCACAGGCTTCCAGCCCGGGCACCAGCGCGGACCCCGATCCACGAAGTCATTATCGGACAGCCGCGTCGGAAATCTAGAGGAACGGCCGGACCCGACGGATTTGCCGGCTGAGGCCGTATGGCACTTTGTGCGTTGTGTGTTACCCCGGGACATTCTAGAGTCGCCCGAACTAGCCCTTCCGTAAACGCCGGGCTCACGCTGGAACTCAGTTACCAGCCTGTGAAATGGGACTGCCTGGCGCGAACACAGTGCAGTCCACGTTCGAATAAGGCATCCACCATCCCACCCACCAGCGTCACCCCCGTGCGAATGACCCTCCTCAAAAAAGGCCTGTTGCTGATAGCGGTCCCGCTGCTGTTCCAGCTGGTCTTTATCTTCCTCATGAATCGGTCGCTGTCGGACGCCGCCGAAGCCGAAAAAATGGCTTTGCACACCAAGGACGTTCTGGTGCAAGCCCAGACTGCCTATAGCGATATCGTCATGGCGCAGTCGGCGGCGCGGGGGTACATCATTACTTCGAATCCGACGTTCGGCACTGAGGCAGAAGGACTTCTTGACACTGCCCTGAACACGTTCAAAGGCCTGTCGAAACTGGTCTCGGACAACCCGGTGCAGACGTCCCGGGCCAAGGCCGTCCTGGGCAGTGCGCAGTCGCTCGATACGTGGATCCGCCAGATGATGGTCCTGGTACGGGCGGCCCGGCGCGACCAGGCCGTCTCGCAGGTCATCGCATTCGAGGGAAAAAGCCGGATGGACCGGCTTCGAGCCGAACTCGACGAGTTCATCCGGGAGGAGGGGCGGCTCGAGGCCCAGCGATTGGGCGCCTTGCATGCCGCCCGAACGAGCCAGCGTTGGATGATCGGGGGCGGCGTGTTCGGCGCCACGCTCGTCACCTGCTTCGTTGCTTACGTCTTCAGCAGGGGTGTGTCTCGCCGCGTTTCGGTCGTGACCGCCAACGCCGAGGCGCTGGCCGAAGGCCAGCCACTGGCCGGTCGCCTGCCCGGCGGGGACGAGATCGCCCGGCTCGATGCGGTCATGCACGAGACCGCACGCCGGCTGTCCGAAGGCGTAGAGGCCGAGCGGCGGTACAAGGCCGAGCTCGAGAAGCGAGCCACCGAATTGAGCGCCGCCAACGAAAGCCTGCGGCAGCAGACGCAGGAGAACGAAATGTTCGTTTACAGCGTCAGCCACGACCTGCGGTCGCCGTTGGTGAACCTGCAGGGCTTCAGCCAGGAACTGGCTCATGCCGGCGCAGACCTGCGATCCACGCTTTCCGACGACCGCGTGCCGCCCGACATCCGCAAACGCGTCGACCGGCTCCTCGAGGCCGATGTGGTGGACTCGATCCGATTCATCCAGTCGGCGGTCACCCGGTCGGCTTCGATTATCGACGCTCTTCTGCGCCTGTCGCGGGCGGGTCGGGTGGAGTATCGGCTTCAGACCGTCGATGTGCAGTCCACGGTCGCCCGCGTCGTCGACGCGATGGCCAACACCATCGAAGGCAAGTCTGCTCGCGTCGTCGTCGGAGATCTGCCCCCCTGCCGTGGCGACCCGGCGGCGGTCGAGCAAATCTTCGGCAACCTGATCGGCAATGCCGTCAACTATCTGGACCCTGCTCGGCCCGGCGTGGTGGAAGTCGGCACCGCCGGCGAATCCGGCGTTCTCCGCCACGGAAAGATGACCTACTATGTCCGGGATAACGGCCTGGGCATTCCCGCCGCATACCTCGGGAAGGTGTTCGTCGCGTTCCAGCGCCTGCACGGCGACATCGCCAAGGGTGAAGGGATCGGCCTGGCGCTGGTGCGTCGTGCGGTCGAACGCCACGGCGGAGAAATCTGGGTCGAATCCACCGAAGGCGTCGGTACGACCTTCTATCTCGCGCTGCCGCCCGACGCCGGCAGCGAGGCCCCGCTCCCGGTTGCTGCCGCCGCCGAGCATTCCGAAACGCCACGCGTTTGAGACTCGAACAACAATGCAAATGGAACCAGTACACATCATCCTGACAGAAGACGACGACGGGCATGCCTCGTTGGTCGAACGTAATCTCCGCCGCGCCGGCGTCGCCAATGGATTCACCCGACTGCGGGACGGCCAGGAAGCGCTGGACTACTTTCACGGCCCCGACGCCAAGACGGCATCCGAGAACGCCGCCAGCAATTGCGTGCTGCTCCTGGATATCAACATGCCGCGGGTGGACGGCGTGGAAGTTTTGCGACGACTGAAGTCCGATTCGCGCACGGCTACCCTGCCGGTCATCATGCTGACCACCACGGACGACCCGCGCGAAGTCGAAAGGTGCTATCAGCTCGGCTGTAACGTCTACATCACCAAGCCGGTGGAGTACGAGCCTTTCGTGGACGCCGTGAAGCGGCTCGGTTTCTTCCTGCAGGTCGTGAAACTTCCGGCCGGTGCGGCCGGTGACGCTTAGGCTCAACTGGGCGGATGCCCGATGCGGCATCTGTTCCTCGGAGTAACGTTTGGCCGATCAACCCGTTCACAAGATCCTGGTACTCGACGACGACGAAGGGCTGCTGGCCCTTTGCCGGCGGGTGCTGGAACGCGCCGGCCACTCGGTCATCACCGCCAACAGCCGCGCCGAGGCCGAACGCCAGTTGACCGCCCATCAAAGCCCGCGAAGCGACGTCGGCCTGGTGGTGGTTGATTATCAGCTCAGCGGGCCCGTCACCGGGCTGGACTTTTTTCGAGAACTCGCCGCCAGGGGCAACGCCCCCGCCGCCATCCTGGTGACAGGGTTCAGCGATGAAGGCCGCGTGCTCGAGGCACTCCGTGCCGGCGTGCGCGACGTGGTCCGAAAGACCGACGACTTCCTCGAAACACTCCCCGTCACCGTCGAACGCGTCCTGCGACAGGTCATCGCCGAACGAAAGGCGCTTGAAGCCGATGCGCTCCGCGACAGCGAGCAACGCCTGCGGCTGGCGCTGGAAACCGGCGGCATGGGCGCCTGGGAGTACGAGCCGTTTCGCGGCGACCTGAAGTGCTCGGACATCTGCCTGTCCCACTTCGGACTACCGGCCGGAAAAACGCCTCCGCCTTCGGTCATGCTGGAATACGTCCACCCCGACGACATCGAGCGCATCACCAAGGCTTTCACAAACGTCGTGCGGCTCGGCGGGGAATGCGAATCGGAGTTTCGGGTCGTTCCCCGCGGTCAGCCGATGCGCTGGCTGATCGGCCGGGCGAAGCTGATCACCGGCCGGTCCGGGAAAGGGCCCACGCTGGTCGGCGTCACACTCGACCTGACGAGCCGCAAGCTCGCGGAGGAGGAGCTCCGCCGCTCGAAGGAGGCCGCCGAGGCCGCCGCCGAGAAAGCCCGCGCGTTTGCCGCCGAGGCGAACGCCGCCAATCAAGCCAAGGACGAGTTTCTCGCGGTCCTGTCACACGAGTTGCGCACGCCGCTCACCCCCGTGCTCACGACCGCCCAGAACCTGTCACGCGATACCTCGCTGCCCGATTCCCTTCGCGAAGCGATGGTCATGATCCGCCGCAACGTCGAATTGGAAGCCCGGCTGATCGACGATCTGCTCGACCTCACCCGGATCAGCCGGGGGAAGCTCGCGCTGTCGCGGACCAGGACGAACCTTCACGAAGCGATCACGGACGTTCTGCGGATTTGCGAGGGAGACATCCACGGCAAAGGCTTGAAGCTCGAACTGGACCTCTCGGCCAAATGCACCGAGATGATCGCCGACGCCGCCCGCCTTCGGCAGATCCTCTGGAACCTCGTCAAGAACGCGGTGAAGTTCACGCCCGCCGGCGGGCTCGTCGCGATCTCGACGACCGACCAACCCGGGGACAACGGCAACCACCAGGTACAGTTGACCGTCCGCGACTCCGGGATTGGCATCGCCCCCGACCTGCTCCCCAAGGTGTTCGACGCCTTCGAGCAGGGGGAAAAGGCGGTCACCCGCAAGTTCGGCGGCCTGGGGCTCGGGCTGGCGATCAGCCGGGCGCTGGTCGCCCTCCACGGCGGAACCATTACCGCCCAGAGCGCCGGCCGCGATCAGGGGGCGACGTTCGTCGTCGTCTTCCCCGCCTCGATCCCGCGAAGCGTCGTCGCCGCCCCGGCCGATCCGGCGATGAAGCCGGCGTCCAAGCCGTCCCGGCGTCGCGGCCTGGCGATTCTGCTGGTCGAAGATCACCCCGATACCGCCGCCGCGCTGGGCCGCTTCCTGGGAATGGTCGGCCACGACGTTCGCCTGGCCGACACCGTCGCCGGTGCCGTCCGCGAGTTGCGGGCCCAGCAATTTGACCTTCTGATCAGCGACATCGGTTTGCCCGACGGCAGCGGCCTGGACCTGATGCGCCAGGTCCGGGACTTCTCCGACATCCGGGGCGTCGTCCTGAGCGGCTTCGGCACCGACGACGACGTCCGCCGCAGCCGCGAAGCCGGCTTCGAACTGCACCTGACCAAGCCGGTGAGCCTGGACGTCCTCGAGCGCGCCATCGCCGAAACCCCCGCCGTTCACTGATCACACCGCCCATCGGGGCTCAACACGCCTGGCGCAGCAGGAGGGATCACCACGGAAGCACAGAGACACGGAGGGCAACCCGGCGACCAAGATGCTTGCAAAATGAGACGGCTGGTTCTTAAGAGCATCCATTCGCGTTGAATCTGCCCTGGACTTTCCCAAATCCCGTGAATCGCCGGAGATTCGAGTTGACCTCCGTGTCTCCATGCCTCCGTGGTGATCTCTTCTCCCCTAGGCGTAATGGCGTACCGCACCCCAACCTTCCGTCGCCTTTCTTGCTTTGTCCGGCCACGTTGTCGCGACTAGAATCATCCACCTATGCCCAAGCCGACCTTTCGCCGTCCGCTTCGCTGGTCCATCGCGGCAGCGTCACTGCTCCTGGCGGTTGCGCCGGCGGGATTTCTCCGCTCCGAGACGCCGACACCGCCGGCCGACGCTCGGCCCGTCGTCAGCGCCGCCACCCGCCCCGCCGTCGTCGATATCCGCAAGACTCTCGGCTTCCTGGCGTCGCCGGCGCTGGAAGGCCGCGGCTCCGGCACCGCCGGGATCGACATCGCCTCCGGCTTCATCGCCGCCAAGTTCCAGGAACTTGGCCTCGTCCCCCCGCCCGGCTGGGACAACTACTTCCAGCCGTTCACCATGACGACGTCAACGACCGTCGACCCGGCCACCACGCTGGCCGCCGGCGAAGGCGTCAACTGGGCCAAAGATCTCGGCGGCAAACTCGAACTCACCAAGCAGTTCCAACCCCTCAGCTTCTCGACCGAAGGCAAGTTCGACGCCCCGGTCGTCTTCGTCGGCTACGGCGTTGTCGATGCCAAGTACGGCTACGACGATTACGCCGGCATCGACGTCAAGGGCAAGGTCGTGCTGGCGATGCGGTTTGAGCCGTTCGACAAGGAAGGCAAGAGCGCCTTCACCGGCAAGAAGGACGACTATTCCGAGAACGCCTCGATCCCCACCAAGGCAAAGCTTGCCGCCGAAAAGGGCGCCATCGCGCTCGTGCTGGTCAACCCGCCGAACTGGCGCAACGAAGACGACGTCACACCTTTCGCCAAGCAGAGCCAGTTCATGCGGGCGAGCATCCCGGTCATCCAGTTGAAGCAGCCGGTCGCCGAGGCAATCCTGGCCGCCAGCAAGGCCGGAACACTGTCGGAAGTTCAGAAGCGCATCGACGCCGAGACCAAGCCCCAGTCGGCGTTGCTGAAAGACGTCAAGCTCAAGGGCGAAGTGGTCTTTAAGCGGACCGAAAAATCCGTCCGCAACGTGGCCGCGGTGCTTCCCGGCAAGGGCCGCAACGCCGAGGAATATGTGATCGTCGGCGCCCACTACGACCACCTCGGTCGAGGCGGCTCGGGCAGCCTGGCGCCCTTCAGCAAAGACATCCATCCCGGCGCAGACGACAACGCCAGCGGCACCACCGCGATGCTGAAGCTCGCCGAGCAGATCGCCGCCGCCGGCCCGCAGGAGCGGTCGGTGCTGTTCATCGCCTTCACCGCCGAGGAACTGGGCCTGATCGGCTCCGACCACTTCGTCACCAATCCGCCCGTCCCGCTGGCCAGGGTCAGCGGCATGCTGAACCTCGACATGGTCGGCCGCATCCGCGACGGCAACCTTCAGGTCGGCGGGTCGGGCACGGCCCCGAGCTTCGACAAGATCCTGGCCGAAGCGACAACCGATTCGTCGCTCAAGCTCAACACCAAGAGCAAAGGCGGCATGGGCCCCAGCGACCACATGTCGTTCGCCAAGAAGCGGGTGCCGGTGCTGTTCTTCTTCAGCGGCCTGCACACCGATTACCACCGCCCGACCGATACGCCCGACAAGATCAACTACGAAGGCATCGAGCAGGTCGTCGCGCTGGGCGAGAAGGTCATCAGGGGCATGGCCGTCATGCCGCGTGAGGAATACGTCGCCAAGTTCGATTCCAGCGGCATGAGCATCATGGGCTCGTCCGGCAGCGCCAGCGGCGGAACGAAGGTGACGCTCGGCATCGTCCCCGATTACAGCGACGATTCGATCAAAGGCGTCCGCATCACCGGCACCACCCCCGGCTCCCCCGCCGAGGCCGCCGGCCTCAAAGACGGCGACATCATCACCTCCTGGGACGACACGAAGCTCAACAACCTCATGGAGATGATGGGACCGCTCGGCAAAGGCAAACCGGGACAAAAGGTCAAGCTCAAAGTCCTCCGCGGCGGCAAGGAAGTCGAACTCGAAGCGACGCTAAAGGAGCGCAAGTAGGGTCCGCCTTGGCGGACGCGTTCGGATGCATGCGTCGGCTGGCGCTACCCGAAACAGGGATTCGCCACGAAGGCACGAAGGTCACGAAGGCACACGAAGAAGAATCGGTGAAATGAAAAGACACAGAAGCCGCGCAAAAATCCAGCTTCTTCTTCGTGAACCTTCGTTCCCCTCGTGCCCTTCGTGCCTTAGTGGTGAATCCCCGTTTCGACAACGTCTGTGACACGCGACGCGATCGGCTATCAACGAGTTTTCAATTCCGACGACCACCCTCAACCAACACCGTCGCGTCCGCCAAGGCGGACCCTACCATCGTCTCTCATGAAAACAGGCATCATCATCGTCGATCACGGCTCCCGCCGAACCCAGAGCAACGAAATGCTCGAAGAGGTCGCCCGCCTGTTCGGCGAACGCTTCACCGCGACGTACGACATCGTCGAGCCCGCCCACATGGAACTGGCCGAGCCGTCGATCGCGACGGCGTACGCGGCGTGTGTGAAGCGCGGCGCGACGCGCATCGTCGTCTGCCCCTTCTTCCTCGGACCCGGTAAGCACTGGACCGGCGACATCCCCCGCCTGGCCGCCGAGGCAGCGGTCGGCCACCCCGGCACGCAGTACCACGTCGCCATGCCCCTGGGCATCGACGACCTGATCCTGGAACTGCTGTTTAAGCGGGCCAATCACTGCAAGGGCAACGGCTTCGAGTGCGACAGCTGCCGCGGCACCATCCGCAGCGGCGACCCCGCGATTGCCGCCAAGCTGCTCGCCGAAGGCACCGGCCACGCCCACGACGCCCGCCCGACCGACGCCCAGGGCATGCAGGTCTGCTCGAGTTGTCCGTATTCCAAGGCGATCAGCGAAGGGGCGAAGTTCGTGCCGGCGGCATTACAACCGGCCTGAAATGACGGTGCGTGAATCGGTGCCGTTGTGGTGCAGCCGTCCCGGCTGCCTCGCAGGCCCGACGCCCGCGCCATTCCCGACCCGGGCCCACCGGGCGACGCTGCCGAGCAATCTCGCCTGCCAAGTAGGTGGGGCTCACCCCACCGCACCACGCTCGACCACCGATTGTGTTACTTCCCGAGCGGCACACAAGTCCGTGTTCCGCGAACTCGAACGCCAACGGCGAGGCCCACACAACTCGACCTCGATCGCGATGCGGTGGGGTGAACCCCACCCTACGGCAGTCGTGTCGTTTCGAAAGTGATGCTCCCATCTCCGATTCCCACCTTTTTCGATTCTTATGCACCTAAACCGCATCCGCGTCGGCCGGGGCGTGTTCGGCGAGGACGAAATACGTATGGGCCTGCTCGACCTCCAGGCTGTAGACCTTCACGCCTTGACGGTGGGCCTGTGACGGAGTCACGTTACCGCGACCCCTCAATGGCGCCGGCCGCACCTTCCACATTCCGGCGGGCCAACTCGCGCAGCGCATACATCGCCCGCTTCGCGGACTCCCCATCCGCAGCGCGGGCCGCAAAAGTCAGGGAGCCGATACCGACACCGCAATTCAATCCTGTCCGGGCCAGCGCGAATGCACTGAGGATCGCGACGTTCGGCGTGCCACTTTCGATCGCCGAGATGAGCTGCTGTGGAACTTCTCGATCGACAGGCCCTCTCATCTGCCCCAGCATGGTGGAAAGCTCGGGAAGTTCGAATCGACCCTGCGTCATCGCGATGCACGCCATGATATTGTTCTCCGCGACGGCGCGCCGTCTGGCGAGAACGAGACGTGAAGTCCGCCACTCCTGCTCCGTTTTCAACCAGGCGTATGCCAGCCGTGAGATCGTGAGGCTGGCTTCAATTTCCCTGCAGACACTCAACGGCAATACAAACTCAGATCGTTCCACAACGTCGAGCAGACAAAGGCGGCTGCGCGCCTTCAGCGACGGCGATGCGTCGGAAACGGCCAGAAAATACTCAACCGCCGCCGCCGCGGATTCCTCGTCCAAATGCTCCATCCTTGCAAGAAGATAAGACCCCAGCACATAGTTTGCCTGGTCGGCAAGAACGCCCGCGCGATGGTCCTTGGCAATCCGTTTCAAAACGACCAGGGACTGCTTCAGAGATATGTAGTTGTCCGAAAGAAATTCAAGCACGTCCGGCGACGACATCTCCTTCTGGGCCGCCGCCAACGCATCGGGAAGGACAACAACCGCAAAGTCGGTCTTCGCTGATGTCTCTGCACCGCCCCTTATGAAGTACACGATCTCAATCACGTATCGGCCGGCCGGCAGAACCAAGGGGGTCAGGTCGCCAGCCTTCCCGGCAGGCTTGCGACCCGTACGAGTGCAGCAGGCAGCCACCTCGACGACAAGCCGATTATTCGGTTCCACCTCCGTGACGTCCGCGTTAGAAAGCGGGGAATCGATCAATTGGCGTTCCCAAACCACATCGCCGGCTTGCGATCGGATTCTCAGCTTCGTGGACGACCGACCGTACAGCATGACGGCAAGCGCCTTGCTGGTTGAATTGGTCAGTATCGTCGTGACGCGAATCGGCTCGCCGGCAAAAAACTCCGGGCGGTCTGCGAAGATCGCGGCAGAAGGTCGTTCTTCTGCGAGTGCCGAAAGAGGCAAAAGAAACGCGGCGACCGATGTGATGAGGTAGAGCACCCACTTCATGACGACCTCCCGGTGCGCCCTTGGACTGTGGCGATGGCCTTCGAAACTCCGCCGATTCCCCGGGCAGCGATGATCCTAGGAACGCGGCGGGCAGTACCGACGGGTGTGGCACGCTCACCCCCATTCCAACGGCCCAAGAGTGTGGTCGTTAGACAGATTGTTCCCACGCTGAGGCGCAGCCACGGTGATTGGACCCGTCGCGCAATCCACTCAGAGCAGGTTAGAGACCTTCACGCCTTGCCGGTGGGCTTCGCCGGCGTTGGCGACGACGGTCAGGATGCCGGAGTCGCCGAGCACCGCATCGCCGGCGGCCAGCGAACGGGCGGGGGTCCAGCCGGGCGTGTCGGCCGATCCGCCGGCGGCGGGAGCCGTGCGGTAGAACGGGTGTACGCCTGTCACCCGCAGGGTCTGGCGCTGAGCCGAAGTTGGGGCCGTCGGCGTCGGCCAGGGTCAGGACACACTGTGTCGAGACCTGCAGATGGTACGCCGTCCGCTCGTAGGTGCGGACGATGCTTTGGGGCACACCGGCGTGAATCGAACGCAGGTGTCCCAGAATGCGGTTGCAGTTTTACCGCCCATACTTAACATATACCGTACAATATCGCGGTCGCCGGTTGGGATTTTGGCAGCCCTGTCGGCGGCCGGTCTCCGTGCGCGGCACTGGCGGGTGTGATCCGTTGGCGCTGGCGTTTACTCCGCGGAGAAAGATGCGAGCCGGGCGATCGGGGTCGATCGCGCCGGGTGGTCTGGTTTTACCATCCGGCGTCGGGGAGGAGCTTCGGTGTCCGCGAGACGTCCTCACCATGTGGCCGGGGTTCTTGGGTTCGTTCGGCGATGTCACGCTGGGTTCGTTCGGCCACGTCGCGTCGGGTTCGTTCGGCAAACAAGCCGCGGGCGCAGCGTACTCGCGAAGCCCCGGGTCCCGGGAGCGAGCTCGGGTTCGTTCGGCAGTCTCGCGCTGGGTTCGTTCGCCAGAAAGGTGGGACTGAGGATGGACATTTATGGGTACGTGACGCAACTCGCACGGCTTGGAAAGCCGTGTCACGGACAGCGGGTTGGACGGTCGCCTTGGGTTCGTTCGGCGAGGTGATGGGGACACGGGCGGGACGCCCGAGCCACGAGAATCTTGGGTTCGTTTAGCTGTCTCGGGTTCATTCGGCGGCGGAGGTGAAGGATGTGCTTTTTGAACGGCTGCCTGGAGCATCACGCACTATGCACGGGCTGGAAGCCCGTGTCACTGACGGGGTCGTTGGTGAGCTTGCGTTGGGTTCGTTCGGCGGAACGGTGGGACTGAGGATGGACATTGCTGGGTGTGTGTGGCGCAACCCGCACGGCTTGGAAAGCCGCGTCACGGACAGGTGGACTTGCCCCCAACTAGCGGGTTGGACGGTCGCCTTGGGATCGTTTTCTGATTTCGGGGTGACCGCTCGGTCCTGTATTCCGGTGGGGTAGGCATTCCTGCCTGTCTCGCATGACGGAGTGCCGGGCATTCTTGCCCGGTCGAGGTCATGCGAAACAGTATTTGTCGGCGTCCGGCTGCGATCCTGCTCAGGCCGGCAGGAATGCCGGCATCGCAGGTTCGCGACAGGCAAGAATGCCTGCCCCACCGGGATGGCCGGACTACTGAACGGTTGTGTCTCGGGTTCGTTCGGCGATGTCGGGTTCGTTCGGTGACGTAGTGAGCGACGGCGTTGCGGTCCTTACTCGGCGTCGGCGATTCTGGGTTCCTGCTGCCCTTCGCGCTTGGTGCCGCCGAAGACGACGACCGACGTTTCCAGCGCCGGCACGATCGCGCTGCCCATGCCGGCTTCCAGCAGGCGCTGCGCGAAGCCTTCGGCCTGGTCGGGTTCGCCGTGGACGATGAACGCCTGCGTCTGCTGGCGAATCGTCGGGGCGAGGAACTTCAGGAGCTCGTCGCCGTCGGCGTGGGCGCTCAGGCCGTGGATCGTTCGTACCTGGCAGCGCAGGTCGTACCACCGGTCGTAGATCCGCACCCGCTTCTGGCCGGCCTGCAGGCGTCGGCCGAGTGTGTTGTGCGGCGTCCAGCCGACGAACACGATCAGGTCCTTCGGCTCTTCAACGCTTCGCTTGATATGGTGCAACACCCGACCAAACTCGCACGTGGGGCTCGACGCGATAATGATGCACGGCCCGCTCGCGGCGTTGATCTGCATGCTCTCCTGCCGCGTCGACGCCAGCGTCACCCTGCCGCCGCCGAAGAGCGGCGTCTCGCCCATCAGGTCGATCGTCTGCGGGTCAAAGTAGTCGTGGAACGCCCGCGTGACCTTCGTCGCCTCCACGCCCATCGGGCTGTCGACGAAGATCGGCAGCGGCGGGATCGCCTTCTCGCGGATGAACTTCTCGAAGTACCAGAGCATGGTCTGCGTCCGACCGACCGCGAACGCGGGGATGATCAGCCGGCCGCGCGTCTGGCAGACGTGCTTGACCGCTTCGAGCAGTTGCGGCTCGACGGCGGCGATGTCGCCGTGGGAATTGTTGCCGTAAGTGCTTTCGCTGATGACCAGATCGACCGGGCCGGGCAGCGGCGTGGGGTCGTTGATGATCGGCGTGTTGTACCGGCCGATGTCGGCGGTGAAGAGGAGTTTGCGCGGCGTGCCAGTCGCCGGCTCGGTCCATTCGACGATGACGTACGCCGAGCCGAGAATGTGGCCGGCATCGTGAAACGTGAAGGAGACGTTGTTGCCGAGGTCGGTCTTCTGGCCGTACCGCACTCGCTTGACGAGCCGAAAGACGGCGGCGAGGTCGTCGGGCGCGAAGAGGGGTTCGATCTTCGGCTCGTCGAGCCGGCGGACCCGCTGGTTCAGGTGCTCGGCGTCTTCAACCTGGATGCGGGCGGCGTCCTGGAGGATGACATTGGTCACCTCGGCCGTCGGTGGTGTGCAGTAGATTGGCCCGCTGAACCCGGCGCGTACTGCCACCGGCAGCTTGCCGCTGTGATCGAAGTGGGCGTGGGAGAGGATGATCGCGTCGGCGGTTTTGACGTCCGCCGGGAGGTATTCGTTCATCCGCCGGGCCTCGTCGCGCGGGCCCTGGAACATGCCCATGTCGAGGAAGATGCGAAGTCCGTTGACTTCGATCAGGTGGGACGAGCCGGTAACGGTGCGGTCGGCGCCGCAGAACTGGATGCGCATGGCGACCAGCGTAGCGGACGGCGGTACCGGGGCAAACCAGTAGGGCCAACAGGCATTGTGGAGGGTGTAGCGCAGATTTTTGGCACAGCGTCTTATTCGGGTGCCATGGGCTGCGGTACTCCGCTGCCCGTGGCGACGCATGACTGCAGTCAAAGGGCCACGGGCAGGCGAGTACGCCAGCCCATGGCACCCAGAAGTTGCCGAAAACGCGAGTTACGCACCATTGTCGATGCCGCCGCGAACCGCACCGGAGATTGGGACATCGGAATCTTTATGGACGGCTGGAACTCTATGGGATGAACGTCGACTAACTAAGCGGCGTAACATCGCTGCGCGGCGGAGTTCACTACCGCGGTCTGGGTGTGAGCGGCGGGCAACCGATGCCATCGTTAGTGGGTATAAGGAGTTGCCGATACAATGTAGTGCTCAGGAACAGCGACGATCGCCCGCGGGGCGCGCCTGGGAGCGAAGTCGCTTGAAGTTAAGTGAGGTTCCACCATGGGTTTGCAGATTAGAGTTAGACACGCACTGGGCGAGCGAGTGCTGGAACTTCCCGACCGAACGGTGGACGAGCCGGTGGTTGTCGGACGCGCATCGAGCGCGGAAGTGCAGGTTCCCTGGGTGACGGTGGCACCCAAGCATTGCGTGCTCTTCATTCACGAAGGCCACTGGGCCGTACAGGATCTGGGTGCCGGGGCGGGAACGTTCGTCAATAGAGAACAGGTGGTCGGGGCCAGGCTGCTGCAGATCGGGGACATGATCCAGGTGGGGCCGGAAGCCGGCGCGCCGACGATCGAAGTCGATCCCGCCGCCGCCGCCGAAGGACGAACCGGTTACGCCGGGACGGGCCTGCCCCACATGCAGCAACAGGCGGTGGCGAGCGGCTATGGTTCGTATCAGGCGTCGGGCAGTTACGGCCGTCCCGGATACGCCGGTGCGTACAACGGCGGGCACCACGGCTCGCACGGTGAGGCGCCGCCGCAGTACGCGCCCGCGGTGGCCGAAGCGCCCGCATCGTCCGACGAAATCTCCTTCGCGGCGGCTTCTACTCCGACGTACAGCAGCTATCGCAAACCCCGCAGCAACAACGGCGGCATGATCACCGTGATGGTGATCGCGGTGATTCTCATCGGCGGTTTTGTGGGGTTCGTCCTGTATCGCCAGAGCAATGAGCCGAAGGTGATCGTCCAGAAACAGCCGGACGTGACGATCGTCAAGTCGTCCAAACAGCAGGGCCTGTTTGAGGGCCTTAACACATCTGACACGACGCTCGACAACCTGGGGCAGAAGGGGAAGAACCCCAAGAATACGGTCGCGGCAGTGCCTTCGGGCACGAAGCCCAAGGGCTCGGCGACGGTGGACCCGCGGAAAGAGAACCCGAACAGCACGCCGTCCTCAACGGACCGGCCGCCCCGCCCGCTGGAATCGCAGACCGTGACGCCGGGCATGGAACCCAAGGAGCCGCCGAAGAAAACCACCGAAGAGCCGGGCATGGACCCCATCAAAAAGCCCGCGGCCGGGACGGGTGCGGAGCCGGGGATGGATCCGATCAAGAAACCCGCGGCCGGCGATACCGAACCCGGGATGGACCCGATCAAGAAGCCCGAGCCGGCCAAACCCACCGGCCCTGATGCCGAGAACCTGGACCCCGCGATGGCGGCGTCGTGGGACGCGATGAAAACGCTCGCGGAGAACCCCGGCAAGGAGAGTTTTGCGGTCCTGCGATTCGAAGACTTCCGCCGGCTGAACCCGGGCAAGTTCGACAAGGAGCTTGACGAGTTCATCGACCGCAAGATGGACCGCATCTGGTGGGAGCGGATCGATCAGCTTTTCAGGAAGATCAAGAAGCTGGGCACCGACATCGACAAGACACAGAACGAAGTGTTCGACGAGAACAACCTGGACATCAAGAAGCAGAAGCTCGCGGCGATCAAGACGATGAAGTCGGACCTCGAAACGTCGACCAAGACGCTGCGCGAGAACATGGGCTACGGTGAAGCCGAACCACCCAATCTCAGCAGCTCGGCGGAACTGACGGCGCTCGCGCAGAAGCGCGACAAGGGCAAGTACGAGGGCTGGAAGAAGGCGACCCTGTTCTACATCAAGAGCAACCAGGGCCGCCTGCAGTGGATGAACGAGATCTAGGAGAGGCGTGCCAACTGTGTAGCCGGCGGGCTTGCCCGCCAAGCGCACGGGGCGCGGAAGGGTACGACGGGGCGCCAGCTTAGACGTCAGAAAACCGCCGGAACCACATCACCCGCATCGCGCCGCGAAAGCCGCCAGGCCGACGGCAGTCGGGCGAGTTTCTGTGCGGTGGTCAGGTGCGCCCGCGACGCGTAGACGTCGTACCCGGCCCGTTCGATCGCCCCCAGGATGCCGCTGTAAATGACTGCCATCGCGGAAGCGGTCAACCGGCTTCCGTCGCTGGCGAGATGGCAAAGCCCCGCCGCCCCACGCATGTAGAGATCTCTTGCGCGGTCGATCTCGAACCGCATCAGGCGGCGGAACCGGTCGTCGACGACACCCGTCGCGATGTCCGCTTCCTGGTACCCAAAGCGGTCGAGGTCTTCGAGGGGAAGGTAGACGCGGCCGAGTTCCCAGTCCTGGCGAACATCCCGCAGGATGTTTGTCAGTTGCATCGCGTTGCCCATGAGCACCGCCTGCTCAACCGCCCGGGCGTCGCCGAGGCCGAAGATCGGGCACATGATCAAACCAACGACGCCGGCGACGAGATAGCAGTATCGCTCGAGGTCTTTCCAGGTGGCGTACCGCGAGACCGTCAGGTCCATCCGGCATCCCTCGGCAAGGTCGAGGAAGTGCTGCTTGTCGATCCGGTATCGTCGGACCGTCAGCGAGAACGCATGAAGCGCCATTGACGTCTGGTCGAACGAAGAAGGCTCGTCATTCCCCGCGGCATAAGCGCGATCCAGCGTGGCGCGGAAGCGGTCGAGCGTCGCGCTCAATCGAGCCAACCTGGCCTCGCCGGCCGCGGGCGTCGTAACGCCTGCGGGCGGCGACGACTCGGCGTCGAGGTCGATCGCGTCGTCGAGGAGGCGGCAAAAAGCGTAGACGGCGTATGCGGCGTATCGCTTTTGAAGCGGGAGGAAATGCGACGCGAAGTAAAAGCTGCGGGCGTTCCGACGGCAGATGTCGCGGGCCGCAATGAATGCGGCTCGACGGAGCGGGTCGAACTCGACGGGGTCGGGGGCAATCAACCGTTGCAACACGCCGACATCTTTCAGCGATCCGGACGGATGTCAAAGACCCGCAGTGGCAGGTAGGAACGAGACAAGGCCCGCCGAGGGGCGGGCCTTGTCAGGAGCGATGCTGTACGAACGGGCCAGGCTGAGCGGCAGTGTCTCGGAGGCGCTCAGTTCGTCAGTTGCGCTTCGAGCCGGTTCAGTTGCTGCGCCACTTCCGGGTCTTCGGCCACGTCGGCGGTGACCGTCCGGACGGCGTGCATAACGGTCGTGTGATCGCGACCGCCGAAGTAGCCGCCGATTTCCTCGAGGCTGAACCGCGTGTGCCGCCGGGCGAGGTACATGCAGACCTGCCGGGGGAAGGCGATGCTCTTGTGACGCCGCTTGCTCTGCAGATCGCTCAGTCGGACATTGTAGTACTTGGTGACCGCGTCCAGGATGTGCTGGATCGTCACCCGCTTCTGCTCGGCATTGACCGTTTCGCCGAGGGCGGCCTTGGCGACTTCCATGTCGATGCGGCCTTCGTGCAGCATCGACATACCCTGCAGCTTGGTGATCGCACCTTCCAGCTCGCGGGTGTTGTTGTCGATCTTGGCGGCGACATAGCAGACCACGTCGTCGGGGAGTTCGAGGCCGCGCATCTTCGACTTCTTCTTCACGATCGCGACGCGCGTCTCGTAGCAGGGCTTGTCGATCGGTGCGACCAAGCCCCAATTGAACCGGCTGACCAGTCGCTCTTCCAGTTCGGGGATTTCGCTCGGCGGGCAGTCGGCGCTCAGGATGATCTGCTTGTGGCCCTGATAGAGCGTGTTGAAGGTATGGAAGAACTCCTCCTGCGTCCGGTCGCGGCCGGCGAGGAAGTGGATGTCGTCGATGATCAGGATGTCGACATCGCGATAGCGGTGACGGAACTGATTCATCTCGCCATTCTCGACGGCGTTCATGAACTGGTTGATGAACGAGTCGCAGGACAGATAGAGGATGCGCAGTCCCGCGTCGCGCTCGAGTACGCGCTGGCTGATCGCTTGGAGAAGGTGCGTCTTGCCCAGGCCGACGCCGCCGTGGATGAACAGCGGGTTATACGCCTTGCCCGGCTGTTCGCCGACGGCGGTTGACGCCGCGTGGGCCAGGCGATTGCAGGGCCCGATGACGAAGTTCTCGAACGTCAGGTCCGGATTGAGCTGCAGGGGCTGATCGTGGTCGTTGAAGATTCCGCCGCCCGTGCGCGGCAAGTTGTCGCAGTGAAAGCTGACCGAGACCAGCCGCCCGGTGATTGCCTGGGCGGCGGCGGTGAACGGTTGCTGGCACTGGCTCTGGCAGAAGTTGAGCTGTGCCGGCGTCTGCACCGTCGCCTGGATCACGCCATTGGTCAGCTGCCGCGGCGACATCTGGTCGAACCAGACGCGGTTCAGCGTCGGGTGATGAATGCGGACGTTGTTGAGGATTCGCTGCCATACCGCCGGGTCGAGGGGGTGTGGTCCGGAGTGATCGTGAGCCCTGTCAGGGGCGCGACGGATCACTTCACGCGTTGGCATGTGAGTGGTGGTCATGCGCGGAGTCGCTTTGGTATCAGTTCGGAAAAATCGAAATCGTCGCTGCAGATCCGGTGTCTCGGACCTTTCCCACGTTGCGCCGGCTGCAAGCACCGGGCCGAATGTGCAGGGCGGAATCTAACAGGCGATCCCCGCCCGGACAAAATTTTCCCCACGTACGACAGAGGGCCGGAGAATCAGGCGAAAAAGCGGTGTCATGTTCGTTGCCTCCTAAAATCCGCAGCCGGGTTGCGGGCTGCGGGGTACGCCTGAAAATACTGCAATCTTCTCGTCCACCAGGCGATACTTTCTCAGCCATGCGAAGCGGATGCCGGAGCGAATTTCTGATCGATCGCCTTAACCCGGCGACGGAGTTTCCAGTCTGGCCTTGGCCTGTTTCAAGTCGTCCCACACAGCCCGTCGTGTCTCGGTCGTATAGTTCCGCAGGATGTAGGAGGGATGGAACGTCGGCATCACAGGTATGCCGCGCCACATCCGCCAATTGCCTCGGAGCCTGCTCATGGACTCTTTGACACCCAGCAGATTCAGAGATGCCGAAAGTCCGAGCGTCACCATGACTCGCGGCCGCACGATCTCGATCTGCCGCTCGAGATAGGGCATGCAAGCCGACACTTCGTCGGGCGACGGCGGCCGGTCTTTCCCACCGGCGACGATAAACGCCCGACACTTCACGACGTTGCAGATGTAGACCAGTTCTCGTGCGTAGCCCATTGCACGGATCATCTCATCGAGCTTTTGACCGGCACGACCGACAAACGGCCTGCCGGTCTGGTCTTCCGTAAAGCCGGGCCCTTCGCCGACGAACATCAGCCGCGCGTTCGGATCGCCTTCGCCGAAGACGGTATTCCGTCGAGTTCCCGCCAGCGGACATTTCTGACATCCGATGACATATTTTTCGTTCAGCAATGCGAGCGCGCTCGCCTTTTCTTCGGGCGAGAGCTCCGGCGTCGCAAAGGGTTCCGCTTGCGTCTGCGGCGCGGGTGGAATTCCCGGCAGAAGTGCCGACATTTCCTGGAATGGCGCTCCCCTCTGCGGGTCTTGCGGCGGTACCACCGCCGATCCCGATCGAGGCGCCTTGGGCCCCTGCCGCACATCTGCCACAGCAGCATGCGCCCCATGGTCAAACGTAGCAGGTGCTCGCGGGTTCGAACTTCTTCCCGAAGGGATTTCCCGTTCGCCCTGTTCCATCATCGGCGTTGCGGACGAAACCACGTCGGCATTTTCGCCCGGCAGGATGGAACCCGACGGAGCGGAAACAAAACCCAGGCCCATGGCTCGCTCGGAGCGCAGCCAGAGGCGAAGACGATGTCGCGAAATCGGGAGCATGCAGTCGCTCGCCGCCAAAACTGGTTCACCCGCAGACGTGGCTCACGGACCGCCGACCCCGACGGGGTCTTCCAGAACGCGACGCGGCCCTGACTGAGCGAGCGACATCCTAGGAGCCGCTCGCCGGTCCGCAAGCGAACAATTTCCGACCTCGCGATTCCGAGGGAGAAAACACGCAGAAAAAAATCCTTGCGCTAAATCCTCGCCGTCGTCGAACAAGCGCGTTGACGCAGCCGTATCTTCAGTTCATATTGTTGCCTTCAAGCCACCCGGGCTCGCAATGGCGGTGAATCGCGAAAGACGCGAGGCATCGTAGCGACCCCGTGGTGGCTTTCTGCGTTGAAATGCGGGCTCTTGCAGCCGGCAGAATCAACGACACCACGACGGCATTATCGTGTTGGCCCCGGTGAGGCGTCCCCGCGCCGGTGCGCCTGAATGGTAAGGGTTGACGAATCATGCCTGCCTCCGCTGATCCGGTGGCACGCCCAGCACCACAAGGAGACGACCCATGTCGCAACAGGATTCCACGCTCAACACCAAGCCCCTCAAGGCCACCAGCAGCCACAACCAAGACAAGTACTTCACCCAGGAAATCGAGCACATCGATATCCTCAAGAACCCGGGCATCGCCACCCTGGTCGAAGGCATGAAGCACATGGCGTTCACCAGCCGCGACCTCTACCGCGCGGCCGACATCTACGAACGCAACCTCCGCGACCGCGAATGCGGCATCATCCTGACGCTCGCCGGCTCGATGATCTCCGCCGGCCTGAAGAAGGTCTTCGTCGACATGATCCGCAACAACATGGTCGACGCCATCGTCAGCACCGGCGCCAACATGGTCGACCAGGACTTCTTCGAAGCCCTCGGCTTCAAGCACTGGATGGCCGAGGAACGGCTCAAGAGCGGCCTGTTCGACGGCGAACTGCGCGACCACGCGATCGACCGCATCTACGACACGCTCATCAGCGAGGACGACCTGCGCGTCTGCGACGACGTCACCGGCAAAATCTTCGAAGAGCTCGAACCCCGCGCCTACAGCAGCCGCGAACTGCTCCGCGCCTTCGGCGAGTATCTCGACAAGAACGGCGGCCCCAAGTGCGCCGACTCCATCATTTACGAAGCCTACAAGCGCGACATCCCGATCTTCTGCCCGGCGTTCAGTGACTGCTCGGCCGGCTTCGGCCTCGTCGCCATCGCCGCGAGCAAGGGCGATGAACCCCACATGAGCTGGGACGGCGGCAAGGACTTCTACGAGCTGACGCAGATCAAGATCAAGAATGCCGAGACCGGCATCTTCATGGTCGGCGGCGGCGTTCCGAAGAACTTCACGCAGGATATCGTCGTCGCGGCCGAAGTCCTCGGCCACGACGCCCCGATGCACAAGTACGCCGTCCAGGTCACCGTCGCCGACGTCCGCGACGGTGCTCTCTCCAGCAGCACGCTGAAGGAAGCCAGCAGCTGGGGCAAGGTCGACACGGTGTACGAGCAGATGGTCTTCAGCGAAGCGACGCTCGCCGTCCCGCTGATCGTCGGCTACGCCTACCACCGCGGCGCCCACAAGGGCCGCGAAGGCAGGAAGTGGAACAACATCTTCGAGCCCGCCGCCGCGATGGCGTAAGCGAGAACGCATTCTGAAACTCAACCGAGGGAGCGCCGCGAGGCGCTCCCTTTCTCGTTGGTCCAAGCGTCGCAATCATCCACTGAACTCGTCCAACTTTGCGTCGCCACAGCCGCAGAAACACACCCTGCGAGCATCAAGGCGCGGGTATCAACTGGAGGACTTTGGAGAGCTCATCGGCCGAACGTACGACTGCTCGGTTGTTGGAGAAGACGACAATTCCGTGCTCCGCACGCAGCAACGGGTCGCGGTGAAACACGATGACGCCACCTCTTGTTCCGCCGGGGCCGTCCCACGCAAACAAGTGGTGGCGATCCAGAAAGGGCTTGTGGTACGCCATGCTCAGGGTAGCCCGCTCATAGATCTCGTTTGCCGACTCGTGACTGCCTCTCTCGACGAAAGCCTTCAGTCCCTCTGTATCTAGGTTCGCGTTGTTGTCATGGATTGCGAACATCGGCTCGCTTCCCGTTGCGAGAAATCCGATTTGATGCACGACACATACCGCAGCGGTCCCGGCAGCGAAGAGGAAGACAACCAGTCCGACAAGCATCGCTGTCCAGCGAGTCCGCCAGTCACGCGGGGGGACGTCTGGGCGGTCAACCTCCCGCACCAAGCTGCGGTACAGCCAGCCACAGAAGAAGTGAAGTCCTATCGCGAAAAGACCAACCCAGACCAAGGCGCTTGCGAGGCTGAACCCGTCAATGCGAACCTTCGGTAGCGTGCGGGAGACGTACCGCCACCAGCCAACGAAGATGGGGATCCCGACGTCAATCGGTTCCGTAACGCCCAGGCAACCCAGAAAGATCACAAATACAATCAAGATGATCGCGGGCAGGCCCGCTCTCGGGAGTGGTTTCGTCCAGACCGAGGTCATGGTTCGATACCCCGTCGGAGTAAGTCGAATGCAACGTAGTCAGGTACCGATTCAATCTTGCCGCTGGCGAGAAGGATCAACCGCTGCGTTCCATAGCAGGAGGGCTCGCTGGCAAGAAGGCTGTCAGGCCGCGGGGACGCCCCGCCCTGCGGCTGTCGGGCGTAGACATATCGCTGTCGCGATGGATGCGGCGATTCCCAGACCGCCTCGGGAATCTCGGGCACAAAGTCATGTGGCGGGTACTTGCCCGCGTGCGCCGAGCGGTATTCTTCAATCCCCTTGTAGAGTCGCTCGAGCCGATATCGGCGCTTGGCCTCAGTATCGGCCGACGGTTCGGCACCGGCCGCACCTGCGGGCGCATCGGCGAGGCGATAACCGCCGGTCGGCTTCTTCTCCCACGCGCCGGGCGTCATGAGCTCACGAGCGCCGGAGATCATCGCCAGCACGATGACAAACAGCAGTCCCCAAAGCGTGACGAGGCACAGGGATCGAAAGTACGTGATGCGCGGGAGCCTCGTAAAATCGCGACGAAGGTAATTCCACGCCCACTTCACTGGAAGTGCCATCAATAGAAACGCCAGCGCGAAAAACGAGATCACGTCGAGGCGGCTACGGGCGATGTCAGTCAGGGTTGGGTGCGGACGCATTCCTCCGATAACGGAGGACGCCGAGGAGTCGGTGGCGCATAGAACCACGGCAGCGACGATCGCGGCCGCCCATCCTCCCGATTGCTCTCGCCCCAGTATTCGCATCGTACACCGAGTGTAGCTTACGGAACCCTTGAGGCTACGCCGCAGCCTTCGCCTGGCTCTTGATCCACTTCTTGATCGCCCCGCCGTGCGTATCCCAGCTTCCGCCGGCGCGGACTTTCAGGAACGCGGCGAACAGTTCGTCGATCCCCTTGCAGAAATCGCGCAGCAGCGTCACGCGCTCTTCGAACACCACGCGAGGCGTGTCGGCTTCTTCGATGTCGGGGATCACCAGGCCGTTCACCGCCAGCGATTCGCCGGCCAGCGTCAACGTGTATTGATGGCGGTTGATGTCCAGCACCAGGCCGGCCTTGCGGGGCACCTTGCCGCTGCGAAGGCCGTCCATCGCCTCGGGCATGCGGCCGGGGCCGTCTCCTTTAAGACCGTCGCGGCCGGTCTGGCCGTAGCTGCAATCCAGGTCGAGCGACTTATCGATCAGGATCGCGATGTCGCCGCTCTCGGCCGTCTTGATGACGCCGTTGCGGGCATCGGCTTCGTGCCAGAGCCACAGCAGGAACTCGTTGCCGAGGAAATCCTTCGGCTCGGCACCCTTGGTCACCCACGGATACTCCGGATGCTGCCCGTCGCCGGCCGGACCAACGGCGAACCGCGTCGGGCGGGTGTCTTCGTACTCGCGCCGCTTGCCCAGCTTCTCGCAGACGTGCAACGCGGCCGTGCCCGACGTCACCGGTTCGAGCGACAAACCGAACGTCCGCTCGAACAGCTCTGCGAGCTTTTCGAAACTTTTGCCGGTTGCGCTGCTGTACAGCGTGCGGTTGGGCAGATCCCAAAGCACCTGCACCAGCTTGCTCCTGCGGAACTTTCCGCTCTTAAGCTCGTCCTCCACCTTCTGCCGGATGGTGTCCTTGACGTCTTTCTTCTGGTTCTTGCTGATAAAGCCCGACGGATTGTTCGCGGCGACCGCCTCTTCTTCCATCAGTTCGTACGCCTTCTTCAGCGAACCGGGGAAGCGGTTGGTATCGATGCGCAGGGCAAAGTGCAGGCAGTCGTTGAAGACGTTGTGATCGAACGAGAACTTGCCGTCGAGCACGTGCCGTCCGCCGCACCAGCCCCACTCTTCCTCTTCGGGCACGCCGAACTCGCCGACCTTGAGAACGTGTTCGGCCAGTTTGTCGAGCATATCCTGGTCGACGGTTTTCCTGCCTTTGCCGGTGACGAGAAACCTGCGGAAAGAAACTGATCCGGATGGGAAGCCCATGAGTTAGAATCCGTTCTGGAGTACGTCTGCTGGTGGCCGAACCCTCGCACGGCTGCACCGCCCGATCGTTCGGGCCAAAAGGGTGGAGAATGCACGCCAGTTGCGACCTTGGCAAGCTTGGTGCATGTTATCCACACGGGCGACCGCGAGACGGTCAGTCAACTTGCGCCCAAGCCGGGGGTATGTCACTGGGACTCCCGACAGTGCAACGCGCTCGGCCTCGCGTCCGCCAAAGCGGACCCTACGATCGGCAACCTCACACTGGTAAGCCTGCCTATGACCACACTTACTACTTCGAAGAATGCGCCGACCACCATGCGTTTGAGTGCGCAACTTGCTCGCCGCTGGCTTCGCGCCGCCGTTGTGGCATCAGCGCTGATGAGCGTTGCCGTGCCAGTTGTGATGGCGGACGAACGGACGATCGACACACCAACCGCGGACCAGTGGTCGCAGGTTGACCGCGTGATGGCTGACAAGGTCAAACTCCGCGACGACCTGTATCTGATCATTGGTAGCCTGACAGCTCAGTTGAGCCCCAACCATCCGCAAGTTGCATCGCGTCAGCGACAACTCGACGAGGTCAGGAAAGAAATTGAGAAGCTTCAAACGACGCTGCAATCGACTTACAGGATCCAGCGCGAAGGCGACGGGAGCCTCAAACTGGTAGCCCTCGCCGATGCGGCCGCACCCGAGAAGCCGAAGAAGAAGGCCAAAAAGAACCCCGCCGCCGCTGCCGTCGCGCCGGACGTCAAGCCCGATCCCTATCCTTCCGCCACGCCGCAGAAGGTCGTCGCCGTCACCGACAAGATCTTCCCCGCCGTCGTCCGCCTGGACGTCGCCCAGGAAATCTACAGCGACGGCAAGCGCAACCTGCAGCGGGGCATTGGCTCCGGCGTCATCATCGACGGCGAAGGCCGCATCCTCACCAACTACCATGTCGCCGGTCGCGGCGTCGAGATTTACGTCACCCTCGCCAACAAGGAACGCGTCAAGGGAAAGCTCATCGGCGACGACCACTGGACCGACCTGGCGATCGTTCAGCTCGACAAGGACGAGCTGAAGAAAAAGAACATCACCTACAAGTTCGCCGAGCTGGGTACCAGCAAACAGCTCATCCCCGGGCAGGACGTCATGGCGGTCGGCACGCCGTTCGGCCTGGCCCGCACGATGACCCTCGGCGTCGTCTCGAACAACGAACGCACCTTCTATCCCGACCGCCTGACGATTGATGAGTTCGAGACCGGCTGGTTCGCCAACTGGATCCAGATGGATACGCCCATCAACCCCGGCAACTCCGGCGGCCCGCTGGTCGACATGGACGGCTACGTCGTCGGCATCAATACCCGCGGCGGCGGGCAGAACCTCAACTTCGCCGTCCCGATCGACACCGCGAAGTACGTCGTCGAGAAAATCCTGGAGACGTCGAAGGACGGCAAGAAAGGCTACGTTCCCCGCAGCGACCTGGGCGTCGATCTCAAGCCGCTCCAGGATCTGGAAACCTTCTACGACATCGACATCAACAAAGGCGTTCTGATCAACAGCGTCGACCGGAACAGCCCGGCGTCCAAGGCGGGCATCAAGTCGCAGGACATCCTGCTCGAGATCGACGGCAAGTCGGTGAACTGCCGCTTCCCCGAAGAGATCGCGCCCGTCCGCCGAATGATTGCCGACATCACGATCGGCAAGGAAGTCACCCTCACGCTGAAGCGCGGCAAGGAGAACCTGACCGTCAAGGCCAAGACCGAGAAGCTTGAAGGCGCCGTCGGCCAGGAGCGCGAGCTCAAGACCTGGGGCCTGAGCATCCGCGACGTCACCCGTGCCTACGCCAACCAGCGCCTGCTGGATGACGACAAGGGCGTCGTCGTGACCACGCTCAGCCCCGGCTACCCCGCCGCCAAGGCCGAGCTTTCGCCGGGCGACGTGGTCCGCGCCGTCAACGGCGAAGAGGTCAATGACATCGACGCCCTTCAGAAGCTGTTCGATGAGTCGGTCAAGAACAAGGACGACCAGGTCCTGTTCAACGTCCAGCGCGGCCGCGGCCAGCGGACGGTGATCCTGAAGGTCACGTACTAGCCTGTGTGGCATGGGCAAGTACTCTTGCCCGTGTCTTTGCCGCCCCGCGGAACGATTCCACGGGCATGAGTACATGCCCATGCCACAGCACCTCGGCATCTCTCGAATACATTTTGGAGTTTCAATGCCCCGTTGGACCAAGAACCTTTCCGCTCTCGCCCTGTTGCTCGGGCTCTCGACCGCCGCACAAGCCGCGCCCGAAGCGCCGGCCAAGCTGTACGAGCGCGTCTCGCCGTCGTTCGTCGCCGTCAAGTACACCTGGGACTTCGAACTCCGCCGACAGGAACTGACCGGCCCCGGCGTGGTGGTGTCGGAAGACGGCCTGATCATGGCGCCGCTGGGCGTGTTCAACATGATCATCCCGGACGCGCAGATGAAGGACTTCAAGATCGTCGTCCCCTCACAGGAGAAGGACGCCGACGAGATCCCGGCCGAGTTTGTCGGCCGTGACGAGCGCACCAACCTCGCGTTCCTTCGCCCGAAGAAGGCCGACCCTGCCAAGAAGCAGGAGCCGGCGAAGAAGTCGGACGATGCGGAAAAGAAGCCCGACGACAAGAAGGCCGATAAGGCCGCCGGCGGCAACGGGGACGACAAGACGGTCGCCGCCGAGAAAACCGCCGAGAAGCCCTCGGAGTCACCCGCGGAGAAGCCGGCCAAAAAGCCCGCCAAGGACAAGGTTGCCAAGTCCGACACGTCCACCTCCACCAAGGAATCCCCCGCCGCTGCTCCGCGCAAGTGGACGCCCATCAAGTTCGAAGACGTGAGCTTCACCGTCGGCGAACAGCTCTGGTCGGTCGGCGTCCTGCCCGAAGCCGCCAGCTACAAGACCTACCTCATGGAAGCCCGTGTGGCCACGACCCTTCGCGGCGAAGTGCCGCAGGTGCTCGTCAGCGGCGGGCTGTGTGGCGTCGGCTCGGTCGTCTTCAATGACGCCGGCAAAGCCGTCGGTTACGTCAACCAGCAGCAGGGCCAGGGCGTCTTCCTGAATGACGGCCCCAATGCCCTGGCGGCGATCGCCAACTCGCCCAAGTTCTTCACGCCCGCCAGCGACCTCATGCTGAGCCTGCAGGACCCGCCCGTCGCCGGCAAGCCGCTGGACCTGCCCTGGATCGGCGTGCCCAACATGACCGGCCTGACGAAAGACGTCGCGGCGTTCTTCTCGCTGCAGGGCCAGCCGGCCGTGCAGATCGGCGACGTCATCCCCGACGCCCCCGCCGCCAAGGCCGGGCTCAAGCAAGGCGACATCGTCGTCAAGGTCAACGGCAAGCCGCTCGAGCGTGGCGACGAGGCCGAAGAGCTCCCGATGATCCTCCGCCGCGACCTGGTCCGTAAGAAGGTCGGCGAAGTCGTCACGCTGTCGGTCGTCCGCAAGCGGAACGAACCCCCGACCGAGATCAAAGTCACCATGGAAGCCCAGCCCAAGCCGATGAACCTCGCCGCGCGGTTCTACGCCGAGGACCTTGGTTTCGGCGTCCGCGAGATGGTCTTCCTCGACACCTACTCCCGCCGCCTGCCGGCCGACAGCAAAGGCGTCGTCGTGTCGCTGATCAAGCCCCAGAGCAACGCCCAGAGCGGCGGCCTGCAGGGCAACAGCTCGCCCCGCAGCGACGTCATCGTCTCGCTCAACGGCGAGCCGGTGACTGACATCAAGCAGTTCGAGACGGCGTACGGCAAGATCCGCAAGGACAAGCCCAAGGAACCGGTTGTCCTGGTCGTCCGTCGCGAAGGTCGCGAAGACACCGTCCGCATCGAGCCGCCGCAGTAACCCGATCCGGCGACCCCCAAACAGGCTCATCCCGACCAGACGGGCAGGATTCGTCCTGCCCGTCTTCTTGTTGTGCCAGCTCGCGCACCTTCCATCCCGAAGATGCCCCGCCTGCCGAACGAACCCAAGTGATCGATCACGGATCGCCTCAAATGGTCCGTCCGAGACCGCAAGTAGGGTCCGCCTTGGCGGACGCGCCAAGCGATGCGCGCCGAACGGCACCGCGATCTGCCGAACGAACCCAAGTGATCGATCACGGATCGCCCACAATGGTCCGCCCGACACCGCAAGTAGGGTCCGCCGTGGCGGACGCGCCGAGCGATGTACGGCGAACGGCACCGTGATCTGCCGAACGAACCCAAGTGATCGATCACGGATCGCCCACAATAGTCCGCCCGACACCGCAAGTAGGGTCCGCCGTGGCGGACGCGCCGAGCGATGTACGGCGAACGGCACCGTGATCTGCCGAACGAACCCAAGTGATTGATCACCCAACGCTTTCGACCAACGTCTCCCTCCGTTTCACCGCATCCTCCCTTCCCCAAACAAAACCACTCGGCCCGATCGTTACCGATCTTCCGAGTCGTCACCCTGCGACATCCGCCGGCTCCTCTGACGGCCGGTTGACGTCGCATACTTGTTAGTATATTGTACGGTGTAAACGCCGGATGTCCAGAGCGATGATTCTTTCGCGATCGGCCGTCTCGTCGCAAGCTGCGAGGCTACTTTAATGCCGCGACATTCGCCGACTCGTGCAGTTTCAGAACCTCTTCGTCGCTCAGCGCTCGATTGAAGACCGCCAGACCGCCGAACTTGCCCCTGGTCGCTTCCTTCAGCATCGATCCGACGGCGAACCGGGCGGCGACGGTGAAGTCGGACCCGCCGTCCGGCTTGGTCGTCTTGTGCTTCTCGGGGTCGAATTGAAAGATGCCCCGGCCGTGAAAGTAGGGGTTCATGCCGCGGTCTTTGCCGTTGGGTCCTTCGCTGGTGAAATAGCGGTCGTTCCGCTTGTCCTTGACCGGATCGAGCGGCCGGGCGTCAAGCACGCCGTTGATGTACGCCCGGATGTACGCGCCGTCGTAAGTGAACGCGAGCGTGCACCACTGCTCTTCGGGGACTTCCTTGCGCGTGGCGGCGTAGTCGGCACACCAGGGAAAGGCGCTGCCGTCGGCACGTCGGGTGACACCACCTTCGGCGGAGATGTGCGGCACCAGTTGCCGGTTCCCGCCGTAGGTGGGCATGTTCATGAGCATCGCGTACTGGCGCGTTCCCGAGTCGTCGTCGCGGCCTTTACCTTCGGACCACATGCCGGCGATCGTCCGGCTCTGTTTCAGATCGATGATCCGCACCACCGCGAACATACTGACGGCCGCCTTGGGGCCGGCAATGTTGAGGTCCCTGGTCTGGGCGTAGGGAATCTTGAGGTACTGCTTGCCGTTGAACTCGGCGGAGTAACCGGAATACGGACCGCCATCAGCGCGGGCGATCGGTCCGCCGACCTCGATGAGTTCATGCTTGTTGGGAGTCCCCCGAGACGCCCGCGGCTCGCCGGCCTTCTCGCCAAAGGTCCAGAACGCGACAAGGCCGGGCATCTTCTCGACGACGGCCGGATTGCCAACCGGTTCGGCGGCAAGGCCGACGACGGGCGAAAGGAGCAAGGCGCACACGCCGACAAAAGATCGCATCATCATGTGGAACTCGCGGAGCATTTGTAGGGTGGGCTCCAGCCCACCGCATCGCCTGCGAATACCATCCATGTGCCAAGACCGAAAAGCAAGACCGCCGAGGAAATCGTCTTCCCTCGGCGGCCTTGAGTATCTGGTCGTTCGCGTCAGGTCACACAACCGGTGTTCCCGCGAGCCTTGGTGGGCTGAAGCCCACCCTACGAAACATACAAATCAAAACAGCTTCAAGTACGGCAGGTCGCTCTTGCCCATCAGGAACTTGTCCACGCCGTGCGCGGCGCAGCGGCCTTCGCTGATCGCCCAGACGACCAGGCTCTGGCCGCGGCGGATGTCGCCGGCGCTGAAGACGCCCGGGACGTTGGTCATGTAGTTATGATCGACGACCACATTGCCGCGCGGGTCGAGCGTCAGGCCGAGCTGCTGGATGGGGCCCGGCTTTTCCGGGCCGACGAAGCCCATCGCCAGGAAGCACAGGTCGCAGTCGAGCTCGAACTCCGAGTTCGGCAGCTTGTTCATCTGCCAGCGGCCCTGCTCGTCCTTCTTCCATTCCAGGCGGACGGCATGCAGCTTCTTGACGTTGCCGTCGGCGTCGCCGCTGAAGCGCTCCGTGTTGATCGCATAGTCACGGACGTCCATGCCGGCCAGGCCGATCGCCTCTTCGTGGGCGCTGCTGACGCGGTAGGTCATCGGCCAGTACGGCCATGCCTGCAGGGTGCCGTTCTTGACGGCGTCGTCGCTGCGGGCTTCGGGCGGGCGGGGGAGCAGCTCGAACTGCTTGATGCTCTTGGCACCCTGGCGAAGGGCCGTGCCGAGGCAGTCGGCCCCGGTGTCGCCGCCGCCCAGGATGATGACATGCTTGCCCTTGGCATCGATCTGGTCGGGGACGTCGTCGCCCAGGACGCGCTTGTTGGCCTGCGGCAGGTAGTCCATCGCGAAATGGACCCCGTTGAGCTCGCGCCCGGGCGCCTTGAGGTCGCGGGGGGCGGTCGCACCATTGCAGAGCACGATCGCGTCGAAGTCGCGGCGGATGTCCTCGACCTTCACGTTCTCGCCGACGTTGGCGCTGGTCTTGAAGGTAATGCCTTCGGCTTCCATCAGCTTAACGCGACGGTCGACGACGGCCTTTTCCATCTTGAACTCGGGGATGCCGTAGGTCAGCAGTCCGCCGATGCGGTCGGCTCGCTCGAACACCGTGACCAGGTGGCCGGCCTTGTTGAGCTGGGCCGCGGCGGCGAGGCCGGCCGGGCCGGAACCAATGACGGCGACCTTCTTGCCGGTGCGGGTCTTCGGCGGCTCGGGCGTGATGTAGCCGTTCGCCCAGGCATGGTCGATGATGTTCTGTTCGATCAGCTTGATCGTGACCGGCTTGTCGTTGACCGACAGCACGCAGGCCTCTTCGCACGGAGCGGGGCAGATGCGGCCCGTGAACTCCGGGAAGTTGTTGGTCTTGTGGAGCATCGCCAGGGCGTCTTTCCAGCGGCCCTTGTACACCAGGTCGTTCCACTCGGGGATGATGTTGCCCAGCGGACAGCCGTTGTTGCAGAAGGGGATGCCGCAGTCCATGCAGCGTGCGCCCTGCTGTTTGAGCTTGTCGTCCGGCATGGGGTTGTAGACCTCCTGCCAGTCGAGGATGCGCAGCTCCACGGGGCGGCGCACGGGCAATTCGCGGGTGTATTCCTTGAATCCGGTCGGCTTACCCATCGAAACTATCCTTCTCACGGGGTTCGGTTTGGAACCCACATCGGAAACCAGCCCGGCGGGCTGGTGGTGAACCACTCTAAACAGCTTCCCTACCGCCCCGCCGCCGCCAATCCTTGCGCGGCTGCCTTTGCCTTGCTCTCCATGACCCGGCGGTAGTCATTGGGCATCACGCGGATGAAGTACTTCTGCTCGCTGGCCCAGTTGGCCAGGATGCCCCTGGCGACCGGCGAGTCGGTGTACTTCACATGGTTTTCGAGCATCTGCTTCACGTACGACAGGTCGTCGGCCTGTTCCAGCAGTTCGAGGCTGACCATTTCCTTGTTGCAGCGCTCGGGGAATTGCCCGCCGGCATAGTCGTTCATCGGACCGTCGTAGACATACGCGACGCCGCCGGACATGCCCGCCGCGAAGTTACGGCCGGTCTGGCCGATGACGATCACCTTGCCGCCGGTCATGTATTCGCAGCCGTGGTCGCCCACGCCTTCGACGACCGCATGGGCACCGGAGTTACGCACGGCAAACCGTTCGCCCGCGACGCCGCGGAGATAGGCCTCGCCGTCGATCGCACCGTACAGGCAGGTATTGCCGGCGATAATGTTGTGCTCGGCCTTGAACCCCTCGGCCAGCGCCGAGGCGGCCGGGCGGACGGCAATCTTCGCGCCGTTGAGGCCCTTGCCGACGTAGTCGTTGGCGTCGCCTTCCAGGAGCAGCGTCAGGCCCTTGATGCCGAAGCACCCGAAGCTCTGGCCGGCCGATCCCTTGAAGTTGAAGACGATCGTGTCTTCCGGCAGACCGCCCTGGCCGTACTTCTTGGCGATCATGCCCGACAGCGTCGTGCCGACGGTGCGGTTGATGTTGACGATGTCGTACGTACCGGTGACCTTCGCCTTGCTCTCCAGCGCCGGCTGGGCCGCCGGGATCAGCGACGTCTGGTCCAGCGACTTGTCCAGCCCGTGGTCCTGCGTCGCGACGTTGTACAGGTCGTACGATCCGAGGTTGGCACGGGGCTTGGCCAGCACCGGCGACAGATCCAGGTGCCTTGCCTTCCAGTGGTCGGCGAGATTCTGGAACTCCAGCATCTGCGTCTGACCGATCATCTCCTTGACCGTGCGGAAGCCCATCTGGGCCATGTATTCCCGCACTTCCTCGGCGATGAAGAACATGAAGTTGATCACATGTTCCGGCGTGCCGGTGAACCGCTTGCGCAGTTCGGGGTCCTGCGTGGCGATGCCGACCGGGCAGGTGTTCAGGTGACACACCCGCATCATGATGCAGCCGCTGGCAATCAGCGGTGCGGTGCTGAAGCCGAACTCTTCGGCACCCAGCAGCGCGGCGACGACGACGTCGCGGCCGGTCTTCATCTGGCCGTCGGCCTGCAGAACGATGCGGCCGCGCAGGCCGTTCATCACCAGGGTCTGCTGTGCCTCGGCGAGCCCCAGTTCCCAGGGCAGGCCGGCGTACTTGACACTGGTCAACGGGGAAGCGCCCGTGCCGCCGCCGTCGCCGGAGATCAGGATGTGATCGGCCTTGGCCTTGGCGACGCCCGCGGCGACCGTGCCGACGCCGACCTCGCTCACCAGCTTCACGCTCACGCGCGACTGCGGGTTGACGTTCTTCAGGTCGTGGATGAGCTGCGCCAGGTCTTCGATCGAATAGATGTCGTGGTGCGGCGGCGGGGAGATCAGGCCGACGCCGGGCGTGCTGTGGCGGATCTTGCCGATGTAGTCATCGACCTTGTGCCCTGGCAACTGTCCGCCTTCGCCGGGCTTGGCACCCTGCGCCATCTTGATCTGCAGTTCGTCGGCGTTGACGAGGTATTCGGTCGTGACGCCGAATCGCCCACTGGCAACCTGCTTGATGGCACTGCGGCGGATCAAAGGCTTGCCGTCGATGATGACCGGCTTGCCGTCTGCGCCGACGTCAGGCTTGAAGCGCCTGGGGTCCTCGCCGCCTTCGCCCGTATTGCTCTTGCCGCCGAGGCGGTTCATCGCGATCGCGATGTTCTCGTGCGCCTCGTTGGAGATGCTGCCAAGGCTCATTGCGCCGGTGACGAACCGCTTGACTATTTCCTTGGCCGGCTCGACTTCGTCGATCGGCACGGCCTTGGCGCCGGGCTTGATGTTGAGCAGGCCGCGAATCGTGCAGCGGTGCTTGCTCTCGTCGTCGACGAGCTTGCTGTATTCCTTGAACGTCGGATACCCGGTGATGCGGACCGCCTGCTGAAGCTTGGCGACCGTATCGGGGTTCCACATGTGGTACTCGCCGTCGCGACGCCACTGGTACTGGCCGCCGTTCTCGAGCACTTCGCCGTCGACCTTGATCGGCGGGAACGCCCGGCGGTGCCGCATGAGCGACTCGCGGGCGATCGTTTCCAGGTTGATGCCGTCGATCCGGCTTGCGGTGCCGGTGAAGTGCTGCTTGATCAGCTCCTTGCTGATGCCGACGGCCTCGAACATCTGCGCGCCCCGGTAGCTCTGCACCGTTGAGATGCCCATCTTCGACGCGACCTTGATGATCCCCTTGTTGGCCGCCTTGATGTAGTTCTTCTTGGCGACGTCCAGCGGGATCTTTTCTCCCTTGGGGCTCTTGAGCAGGCCTTCCAGGTCCATGTCGGCCAGCGTCTCGAACGCCAGGTACGGGTTAACCGCGCCGGCGCCGAAACCGATCAGCAGGCAGAAGTGGTGAACCTCGCGGGCTTCGCCGGTCTCGATGACCAGCCCGCACTGCGTGCGGGTGCCTTCGCGGATCAGGTGGTGATGCACGGCGGCGGTCGCCACCAGGCTGGGGATCGGGCACTTGTTCTCGTGGGTGCCGCGGTCGGACAGGATGAGGAGCGACGCGCCATCACGGACGGCCTTGGCGGCGTCCTGGCAGAGCTTCTCGACAGCCTTGCCCAGGCCGGCTTCGCCTTCGGCGACGTTGAACAGCGCCGGCAGCGTGACGGCCCGCAGTTCGCCGGTCGCCACTTCACGCAGCTTTTCCAGGTCGTGGTTCGACAGGATCGGCTGCTTCAGCTTGATCAGGTGACACGCCGTCGGGTCTTCGTCCAGCAGGTTGCCTTCGCGACCCAGGTACGTGATCAGCGACGTGACCAGTTCTTCGAAGTTGGCGTCCAGCGGCGGGTTGGTCACCTGCGCGAAGAGCTGCTTGAAGTAGTTGTACAGAAGCTGCGGCTTGTCCGAGAGACAGGCCAGCGGCGTATCGGTGCCCATGCTGCCGATCGCCTCCAGGCCGTTGACGGCCATTGGGGTCAGGAGCAGCTTGATTTCTTCGACGGTGTAGCCGAACACGTGCTGCCGCTTGAGCAGCGTGTCGTGGTCGGGCTGGTGGACGTTCTTCGGATCTGGAAGCGTGTCCAGATCGATCATGTTCTCTTCGATCCAGCGCTTCCACGGACGCTTGTCGATCAGCTCCTGCTTGATTTCCGAGTCGTCGATGATCCGGCCCTCGGCCATGTCGATCAGGAAGATCTTGCCCGGCTGCAGACGCCACTTCTTCAGCACGCGGGTCGGCTCGATCGGCAGCACGCCGACTTCCGAAGCCATGATCACCAGGTCGTCCTTGGTGACGTAGTAGCGGCTGGGGCGCAGGCCGTTTCGGTCGAGCACGGCACCGATGAGCGAACCGTTGGTGAACGAGATCGACGCCGGGCCGTCCCACGGTTCCATCAGGCAGGCGTGGTATTCGAAGAACGCCTTGCGGTCGGCGTCCATCAGTTCGTTCTTCTGCCAGGCCTCGGGGACCATCATCAGGATGGCGTGCGGCAGGCTGCGGCCGTTGGCACACAGGAACTGCAGCGCGTTGTCGAGGGTAGCCGAGTCGGAGCCGGTCTCGGTGCAGATGGGGAACATCTTCGGCAGTTCGTCGCCGAAGACCTCGCTCTTGAGCGAGCCGGTGCGGGCCCGCATCCAGTTGCGGTTGCCGCGCAGGGTGTTGATTTCGCCGTTGTGCGCGACCATCCGGTACGGGTGCGCCAGCCGCCAGGCCGGGAAGGTGTTGGTGCTGAACCGGCTGTGGACCATCGCCAGAGCGCTGACGAAGGCTGGGTCCTGGAGGTCGAGGTAGAACGGACCGACCTGGTCGGCCGTCAGCATGCCCTTGTAGACGATGCGGGTCGTCGACAGCGAACAGATGTAGAAATCCTCGCGGGCCGCGGGGTGCATGTCCTGGTTGAACTCGATCACGTTCTCGGCCCGCTGGCGGACGAGATACAGCCGGCGTTCGAAATCGCCGCGGTTGTAGAAGGTCTCGCCCATGCCGACAAAGACCTGCATGATCTTGGGCATGACCTTGAGCGGGCTGGGTCCGACGAACTTGGGGTTGGTCGGGACGTCGCGCCAGCCGAGCACCACCATGCCGTAGTCGTGGATGACCTTCTCAAAAGCGCGCTTCGCCTCTTCCAGCGCCCCGCGGTCCTGCGGGAAGAAGACCTGGCCGACGCCGTAGCTGCCCAGCGGGGGAAGGGTGATGCCCTGCTTGGCGCACTGGGCGCGAAGGAAGTCGTCCGGCAGGCGGACGAGGATGCCGGCGCCGTCGCCGGAGTCTTCCTCGCAGCCGCAGCCGCCGCGATGGTTCATGTTCGCCAGCATCTGCAAGGCGTCGACGACGATCTGGTGCGACGCCTGCCCCTTCATGTGGCAAATGAAACCGACGCCACAGGCGTCGTGTTCGAACTGGGGGTCGTAAAGACCTTGTGCGGGGGGAAGACCCTTCATTGGCGCGTACTCATTAGATTAAACCGATCGACACCCGCGAGCGCCGTCCGACGCGCCCTGGGAAATCGATCCTGACGACACCTGTAACTCTCGTGACTTACACTGGTTACACGTTCACAAGCGAGGCCTGTGCGGCGGCAGACCCGGTCGGCAAGGGCCAATATGATACAGAAAATCGCATGCCACACAACGATTTCTCACAAGCACGGGAGAATCATCGCGTTACAAGATTTCTTCAAAACCAGGGGAGAGGGAACACGGGTAGATCGAACAGCCTATTGCTCACTGCACAATCTTCCGCACAAGTTACCTTGTGATCGGAGGACAGAGCTCGGTGGCCTGCATTTCGCGGAATGTCATGCCCGTCTTGGTATCACCTTTACGTTGCGGTTGGTCCGGATACGGTAGGAAACTCGATGGCGAACGTCAATCCCAATCCATTCGGGTGAGTATAGGTGCGATGAGATCACAGAACACGAAAGTAGCAGGCACCGGGAAAGTGCCTGCTACTTTGATGTTGCGGCGTTTGCCCCCATTGATGGATGCACTCAGCGTGAAGCCCGACGCCGACGGGCCAGCAGGCCCAGACCGGCCAGAGCCAGCACGCCGATCGAGCCCGGCTCAGGGACTGGGGTATAGGTGATGTTGATGTTGTTTCCCGATTGCACAACCGCGAAGTCGCCGTCCAGCACGTTGAACCCGCTGGTGTCAAGAACAAACTTATCGGCGATGAATCCGGAGACGCCAGCACTCGTCTGTGCGATGGTCCACTCGTAGGCCGTTGCGACATTGAAACCGGTCGCATTCCCGGGGCTCGTGCCGGCAGGCGTCTGGAGCTTGATCTGGAAGCGCGTCTCAGGCGAGGACGTATTGCCACTGCCGATCGTCAGCGTACCGGTGATATTGAGCAGATCCCAATTCGTTCCCGGCGTTCCGCTGACCTCACCGATCTCCCAGATATACGAACCGCCAGCGTTCCACGTCTCGCTGCCGGTGTTGAGTGGTCCGACGCTGTTGCCGGGGGCGATAGTACCCCGGCTGGCACCGACCGTGACCTCGCCCACCGTGATCGGCCCGGCGATGGTGCCGGTCCCTTCGAGCCGCCCTGCGTTGTTGACGAAGACCGACGTAGTAGCGAGGGCACCATTAACCCTGAGCGTGCCGGCGTTGACGCTGGTGTCACCGGTGTAGGTGCTGGTGCCGGTTAGTGTCCATGTGCTCACACCAGCCTTGGTCACGGCAAAGTCTCTGGTGCCGTTCTTCACGATGGCACCCATCGTATTGCCTGGCGCCGTGCCGGACAACGCGATAGTCTGTAGTGTGCCAGTAGCGCTATTCGATCCAATGCCTGCAATGCTCACGCTCGCGGTCGTCGGGTTAAAGGTCTGGGTGCCGCCGGTATTGTTACTGTTAAAGGCACCAAGAATCAGGCTGTAGCCATTGCTGCCCGTGATGTTAAACGTATTGGTGCCGCCGAACACGTTACCGTTGGGCGAGAAGGTCAGCGCGTTGTTGGTGCCCGCTCCACTGTTGCCGACATTGATCGTGACGGTCTTGCCACTCAAACCCGCGATACCACTGGTTCCGGCGAAGGTCACTGCTGAGTCGGAGCGGAGTTGGAATGTCGTACCGGTAGTGCCGACCGACAGGCCGGGGCTGGCGTTTCCGGCGCTGCTTCCGGTGGCGTAGCCGACCGCCGAACTGATGCCGGCGGAGGTGTTGCCGGCATTGGCCTGTAGTTGAAGTGTGGTGTTGTTGATTGTCAGGCTTCCGGCCGTGGGCGAGACGGTGTTGTTGCCTGAGAGTACAAGCGTCCCGGGAGCGTTGACGATTGTTCCGCCTGTGTAGGTGTTGGTAGCAGAGAGCATCCACACGCTGCCTGAGACCACCAAGGGAACCGTGGCAACTGTGCCCGTGTTGTTTTGAATGACGCCCTGGATTTCGTTGGCACCATTCCCGCCAGCGTAGCTACCGCCAAGGGTAAGGGTACGTGTGACGGACGTCAGGCCCGCGATGGCAACGTTGAACGGTGTGTTAGAAAAGGTCAGTGACCCGGTGCCGTTATTGAGGATGCTTCCTGTACCTGCGTGATTATTGTTTGTGGTACCGAGTTGGACTTGTTTGTTCGTGGTGCTGCTGGAACCGGTGAACTCCAGAACACCGCTGGTTCCGGAGTTTCCAAGCAGGATCTGTGCCCCTCGACCCAGCGGCTGGTTGCTGTTCGCGTCGCCAATCGTACCAACCGACAGAGTTCCGCCGGCGATGACCACATTGCCAACATACGAATTGTTGCCCGAGAGAATCCATTTGCCAGCACCGTTTTTCCCGATGCCAAGATCGAAGTTAGACGGATTGGAGATAACTCCACTAAAGGTGTTGTTTCCCGTATTGGAGCCGTCGAAGAAAAAGGTTCCGGCCTGGAAGATCGTTCCTGGTGTTAGATTGGTGCTGAACGTGACGGTGTGTGCGGCGTCCGCAGCGTTGTTCCGAAAACTGTTGACCGGGTTGGCACCACCCCCATCGTACAAACCGCCGAAATCGGCGCTTAGCGCGATCTGGCGCGTCCCGAACGTGATGGGGGTGGCGCCGGTGTACGCGATCGCGTTAGTGTGACCTCTCTTGCGGAACGTGAAGGTGCCGGCGTCGCCGATGCTGTTAAAGCTGAAAAAGTCGTTGCCGCTTCCGGTCCCCGTCGACCCAATCGGCATCAGAACGCTGCCGGTGAAGGTATTGTTCGTTGCCGTGAAGGCGTGGGTGCCGGTGACAGCGTTGACCAAGGTGGCTTCGACCGTGATGTTGCTGGATCCGGTCAGTTGTCCGCTGTAGGTCGCAGTGCCGGGGGTGGTACTTGGGATCTGCAGGATCAATGGAGCACCGACACTGATGGGATTCGCGTAAGTCACGCCTCCGTTGGCAAGAATCTTCGAACTCCCCGTGACGGACACGCTGCCCGTGCCGAAGCTGGTGGCGTTCGAGATGGCGACCGTGCCGGCACTGAGCGTGGTGCCGCCGCTGTATGTCTTGGCACCGTTGAGCAACAGCGTACCAGCACCAACCTTGGTCAATCGGGTTCCACTATTATCCAGAATTGGCGACGCGATCACCAAGGTGTCCGTCGACAAGCTAGTCCTAACGACGATGTCACCGCCACTGACAGCGGCCTGCAGTCCCGTCCCGCCGCTGATGACACCGGCCGTCGCCGCGGTGCCGCCCGTACGCAGGATACCGTTCACGCTCAACGTCTGGCCGGGACCGAGCGTGAGTGAAGCGCCCACGCCCGACAGATTCAACGTGTTAAGACTACCCGTCGTCTGGGCTGTGACCGAATTGTAGGGGGTGAGCGTGGTGCCCGCGGAGACGGCGGTCCCGATCGCATTGCCCGTGGGGTTCGTCAAGGTGAGGGTATTGCCGGCGATCGCCGTGATGTAGCTATTGGCCGCGATGTTGGTGCCGGTGAGGATTTGGCCGACGGCGAACAACGAGCCGTCGGTGACCGCGAGCGTGTTCGTGTTGGCACCCGACACCGCGCCGGAGGTTGTCGTCGCCCTGGCAGCACCGACGAACTGCGAGTCGGTGCTGGCGGTGATGCTTCCGAGATCAGTCACCGCTGGTCCGCTCAGCGAGGCGTTGGCGTTGGTATCCGTGCCATAGGTGACCGCGCGGATGAAGCCGCCGACGTCATAGCGGCCGTAGCCGTTTCCGCCGAAGAAGATGCCGGCATTGCTGGACCCGCTGGCCAGCGGAACATTCGTTGTATCGGTGAAGACGATTCGGTTCGGAGTGACGCTGGTGGAACTCGTATTGGTCGCGAGGCTGAAATTGGCGGTGGCACCGGCCGTCCGGGCGTTCAGTGATGCAAAGGTCAGCGTGGCAATCGATGTGGCACCGGCGGCGGTGGAGGTGATCGTGGCGTCACCGGCGTTCAAGCTAAGCGCTCCCATGCCCTGGGTGCTGCCGGCGGCCTCGGCGACATTGAACGTGCCGGTTCCTGTGAACGTCAGCGCGGTGCCAGCGGTGCCGTTGAGACTGCCCGTCGTGCCGTTTCCGACCTGGAGCGTTCCGCCAGTGATGACGGTGGCACCGGTGTAAGTGTTTGCCGCGGTCAGTATCAGCGTTCCCGTGCCAGCCTTGGTGAAACTGGTCCCCGCGCCACCGACCACGGAGCCAATCGTGTTGGATGTGTTATTCGTCGTGATAGTCGACGCCGCGGCGAGGTTGATCGTACCGCCGTTGAGGGTGATCGCGCCTGAGGCCGACCCAAAGGTGGTGTTCCCCATTGCGACGCTGCCGCTCACGGTGATAGTGCCCGCCGCGACGCCAAAAGTGCCCGTTCCGAAATTGAACAGGTCCGTATTCGTGGTCGTTTGAGTGCTGCTGCCCGCAAGGATGCCGGTGTCCGAGGTGGTCCAGTTGAAGCCGGTCGTGTTGTCTTGCGCCCAGGCACCACCAGCGGTACCAAATCCTGCGTTGCTGACGGGTGAGGTCCCATCCCAGTAGAACGTCGCGGCTCGCGCGGTGGGCGTGGCGACCAACGCTGTTGCCAGCGCTAGCTGCCACGGAATGCGCGATGCTTTTTCGTCTTTGCGGCGCGCGAGACAAACCCACGACCTACCAGACTTTCCATTGCTCAATGATTTGCTGGCGGAATCAAAGGCGCCTGAAACAAAAACACCGTTAGACCCTGAGCCTTGTGAACGCATTCAAAACACCTGATTCTCCAAGTTTCCTCGGCCGCCCGACCGACCCCTGCGTCAGCGAACCCCACGGAACGCACGACTGAAAAGCCCTCCGGCTTATCGGCCTCTACGAGCCCATAATAATACGTGGGCAGAACGATTTCAGGTAAAATATCGCTGATTTTAGGAACGTCGATAGAACACCCGGCATGCGCTCCGGATTCTTCCAGTGGTTTTCCCTTCACAGGCCAGCCGAACGATCGCCAGCACACCGATCGTAGCGGGGTCGGTGACGGGGTGTGGCTGATGCAAATTGCGTCGCCAGCGTTAGCCCGGATTACTCACCACGGACACGGAGAGGGGGTTGGTTAGACGACAAATAGCGCGGCCCACCCGAGGGAGAGCCCCTTCGGCAAGGGCCGATATGGGGCAGAACATCGCGTGCCAAACAACGAATTCTCACAAAGCGGGGAAGGCACTCGCGTTATAACCTTGGGACAGTTCTATTGGACTGAAACAGAGGACAGTTCTATTGAGCGCCGACAACCGCCGCCGCCGCAACCTTGAAATCCGTCCCGATTCCGGTAAGCTTCCTGCCCCGCAAGGGTCACCAATCTGACCCGACCGGACCCCGTTTCGTTGCCGCCTTAGCTCAGTTGGTAGAGCGGCGCATTCGTAATGCGCAGGTCATCAGTTCAAGTCTGATAGGCGGCTTGGAAGCCTTCGAGCTGGAAAGACCCCTGGTGCTCAGGGGTTTTTTCATGCGCCAGAGCCGAGCTCACACGGAGGCACGGCGACCCGGAGGGCAATCGGCGATCAGGACCGAATGAAGGATGAAGAACGGGGAATGCAGAGACGGAATGCGCGGCACGAGCACTTCGTGAATTCTTCGTCCTCCATTCTCGGTTCTCAGTTCCTCATTCGTTTCTGATCTCCAGTTGCCCTCCGTTGTCTCCGTACCTCCGTGGCGAACTCGGCCTCCCGTGCATCGGAAACCGTCCCCAAACCCGCTATACTCACCGATCTATGTCGACTTTGTCCTACCGCACCGCCGGGGAGTCCCACGGCAAGGCCTTGCTCACCCTCGTCGAAGGCCTGCCCGCCGGCGTTCCGCTTGATTCTGCCTTCATCGACAACGAACTCCGCCGCCGCCAGGGCGGATACGGCCGGGGCGGTCGCCAGAAGATCGAAACCGACCGCGCCGAGTTCCTGACCGGCGTTCGCCTCGGCAAGTCCATCGGCGCGCCGATCATGATGCTGATCCCCAACAAGGACAGCCGGCTCGACGACCTCAAGGCGACCCCGCCGCTGCACCGCCCGCGGCCCGGCCATGCCGACCTCGCCGGCAGCATCAAATGGCTGACGACCGACTGCCGCGAGACGCTGGAGCGCGCCAGCGCCCGCGAAACCGCCGCCCGCGTCGCCGCCGGCGGACTGGCCCGTTGCTTCCTACGCGCCTTTGGCATCGAGGTCTTCGGCTTCGTCCGCACGGTGGGCGAAGCGACGGCCAAGGTCGACGTCACCGAAGACAACTGGCGTGACCTGGTCGCGAAGCGCGACGCGTCGGAGGTTTACTGCCCCGACCCCGAGGCCGACGCGGCGATGCGCGAGTTCATCAACCAGCAGAAGATGGCCAAGGACACCGCCGGCGGCGTCGTCGAGACGCACGTGTTCGGCTGCCCGGTGGGCATCGGCAGTTGCATGACATGGGACGGCCGGCTCGACGGCCGCATTGCCGCCGCCGTCATGGGCATCCAGGCGTTCAAAGGCGTGGAGATCGGCCTGGGCTTCGAAACGGCCCGCCGGCCCGGAAGCCAGGTGCATGATGAGATCTTCTACGACAAGACCAAGCGCGATACGCCGGGCCTGGGATTCGCCCGGGGCAGCAACAACGCCGGTGGATTGGAAGGCGGCATGACCAACGGTATGCCGGTGGTGGTGCGCGGCGCGATGAAGCCGATCAGCACGCTCGGCAAGCCGCTCCGCAGCATCGACCTGAACACGCGAGAACCCAGCGAAGCGGGCTGGGAACGCAGCGACATCAGCGCCATCTCCGCGGCAAGCTGCGTGATGGAAAACGTGATCGCGTTCGAGATCGCAAGAGCGATGCTGGAAAAGTTTGGCGGGGATTCGCTGGCGGAAACGAAGCAGAACTACGACATGTTTTTGAGGGCGGCACGCGAACTACCGGTTAGCCGCGACGCGTAGCGGAGCGCGGGAAGGCGTAACGCGTATCGCTGCAAGCCGCGCTCCGCTGCGCGTCGCGGCTAACCGTTGGGGTCAGGACTCTCATCGAAGCTCGACATTCTCATCGAACCTCGATCCACATCTTTACATCATCGGCTTAATGCCCACCGCCCGGCGGATGTCGGCCAGTTCGCCGGCGTGCAGCATCTGGTGTAACGCCATGGTGAGTAAGGTCAGGCCGAAGGTCGCCATGGCCTTTTCGAAGCCCTTGGGAATGTGCGCCGGCACGCGGTCCATGCCGGATTCGCCGACCTGGTCCAGAATCTTCATCGTCGTCGCCCGCTGCTGGCGATACTGGCCGAGCAGTTCGTCGAAACTGGGATAAGCGCTGGCGTCGTTGGTCGGCTTGCTTCCAACCTGAAAGAGCGGTTCCCAACTAGCCAGCGGATTGGACTCGCCGAAGAAGATGCCGGGGATGCCGGCCTCAAGCAGTGTGATGTGCCCAAGGGTCCAGATGGCGTGATTGCCACCGGTCGGCGCCTGCGTCGCCATGGGGTGATCGCGTAAATCGGCGACGAGTCCCTGGAACACGTGGTCGCCGACGCCAAGTGCATGACGAACAAGATCGATGGCCTGCATGGAGGCTCTCCTGTGAAAGGGTGAAAACGGGATGTTGAGTCGCGGGAGGTTGGTCTTTTAGTTCGACGGACGGCGGGTCCATCGAACAGCGGTTCGGGTGGCGAGGAGCGCCAGGACCGCAATCGAGACGACGATCACCGACGTGCGGAGGTACGCCGCGGTCGAGAGCGAGACGCCCAATCCGGTTGCGACGGCGATGTACGCCGCAACGCAGGCCGGACACTTGGGCAGCAGCGCCAGCGTCATGCCGGGCACAACCCAGCCGGCGGCCTGGGCGCCGCGTTTACAGCAGTTTTTGGGGCTCATTTACGTTTCTCCGATCCGCAGCCGCAGGAAGGGCCGCAATCCAAGCCGGACCCCGCGGCGACCGACATCGCCGTCCCGGCGAGGGTGAGCTCGACTTTGGGCCAGTAGGGCTTGTCGGCATCGGCGAACGCGGCGCGGGTTTCGTACCGGTCATGGTGCCGCACCCATTGCATGCTGAAGGGCAGGTGGTCTTCGTCGCGGCCTTTGGGCGTCAGGTCGAGCAAGACGTAGGTGCCCAGGAGGGCGTCAAGCCCGCGGCTGAAGGCAGAGTACGTGTGGAAGATCTCGCCGGTGCCGGGGTCTTTGTAGAAGACGCTGGCGCCGGGGGCTTCTTCGCTGGGGAATGGCGCGGTGCCGTAGTTGTAGTAGACGCCGCCCTTGGCGCGCTCCTCGGGAGTGAACGAGACGTGGAAGTCATAGTTGAAGGCGTTGTCGTGCGACGACACCCAGGGGAACCGCCAACCCATGCGCTTCTTGAAGGCGGCAATCTTCGACACGGGCGCACGGGAGACGGCGACCAGCGACACATCGCGTGCTGCCAGGTGCGACAGCGTGCCGTCAAGGTGATCGCAGACATACGAGCAGCTCGGGCACCCCTCGGCCCAGTCGGGCCCGAACATGAAGTGATACACGATGAGCTGGCTGCGATCGCCAAAGAGGTGGCCGAGCGCGACCTTGCCGTCGGGGCCGTCGAAGACGTAGTTCTGGTCGACCTTGACCCACGGCAGCTCACGCCGCTGCCGGGCGAGTTCGTCGCGCTGCCGGGTCAGTTCCTTCTCCTTCGCTAGAAGCGCGATGCGGGCTTCGGTCCATTGCGATTTCGATACGATCGGACGGGTGGTCATGAGGAAGTCCTTAGTAAAGGGTTTGATGTTTTGACACGAGGAACAAACGCAGGAGGGATGTAGTCACGGCGGGATGAAGTCACGGCGGAATGCAGGTACGTAGAAGTGCTTGTGAGCGCAGTGCAACTGGCTCAACGTCGCGCCTTAATGCTTTCGTGGCTTGACGCTTATCTGCTCGACCGGGTCTCGGCGAGTTGCCTGACCCGATTGACCCAGTGGTCGAAGCCCTTTGGCATGCCGTCGCGGTGCTCGTCCTGAATGAATCCCATGGCCCGGTGGGTGAGCTGCAGCCGGGTGTTCGATCCCTCGGCGGTCAGCCGGTACTGCAGGTGGTTGATTGCAGGGTAAGGCATCATCATCGGCCCCCAGATCTCCAGCAGCTTCGGCGGCTTGATGACCTGCACGTTGCCCCACAGGTGCCCGGCGGAATTGCCCAGATCACGAAACAGCCGACCGCCCGGCCAGGCTTCCAGCTTGAAAGGGAATGGGGTGCCATCGGGCATCTCGTTCATCGGGCCGAGCTGATCGAGGACGGCCTCCCACGCGATTTCGATAGGGGCAGCAATCGCGATGTCCTGGCGGATCGTGAGCGACGAAACAGGTTCCTGGGTGACGGTGGTGCTGGAGGACATGGGTACTTCCTTTCCGGAAAATTGATGGACTTTGTTGATGAGCGGAACTTCCGGGCTAAACCGACAGGTCCTTCGCTCTGCGTTCGGCCTGTTCCTTGATGCGAAGGAGTTGGTGCGACCAGAACTTTTCGAACATCCGGGCCCAGTCGTGAATGGTTTTAAGTTGCTCCCCGTTGACGCTGTAGAGGCGTTGACGGCCTTCGCGGCGAGAGGTCACCAGCCCCACCTCCTTCAGCACCCCCAGGTGCTTGGACACCATCGGCTGCGGCCAGCCCAGCCGCCCGACGATGTCGCTGACGGCCATCTCGCCGGTGGCGAGGGCCTCCAGCACTTGGCGGCGCTTGGGCTCGGCAACGGCATTGAACGGATCGAGCGTGGTCGCTGCACGGGCCATACGCTCAATTTATATTCCCATATGGGAATGTGTCAAGCGGCGATCTGAGATTTTCCCCCTTCCGCCCCCACCGCCTTCACCGCCCCTACGCCCCCACCACTTCACGCTGTTTGCGGATGTCGACGCGGTCCTGCTCGGTCATCTGCCGGATCTGTTCAATCGCACCGCCCAGGCTCGTGGAGATCACCGCTGATTTCAGTTCCAAACGGTTTTTGAGCGTCTCGACGTCGCTCGTCGCCGACCAGACGCCGATCGCGAGCTTTTCGACGGGCAGTCCGCCGCGCATCCGCCGCAGCAGGTACCGCACGTGGCTGACCGCGGCGGGCGGCGTGGACGAAACAAAGACCACGTGGGGATCAAACGTACGAACCTGTTCCACCATTTCGCTCGCCAAGGCGTGCTGTGTGAGGTTCAGTGTTTCGACACCGCTATCGCGCAGCAGGCGGTTCAGCATGACGCCAGCCAACGCGTCGGCCTCGTCGTGCGCGGGCAGCACGGCGACGCGCACGCCGGTCGGTGTTACGTCTTTGGTCGCGGCGGGCGTATCGCCCGTCTTGACGGCGGCGGGTGCGGCGGGGTTCTCGCCAAGTTCTTCGATGATTCGACGTGTGCCTTGGAGGACCATCGTTCGGCGCTCGTCGTTGAGCGTTCCCTGCCCCGCATCCCGCTCGGACATGGATAGCGCCGGCAGCAGCACGTCGTCGAACGTCTCCTTCAGGGTGTGGTCCTTGGCATATTCTTCGGCGACCGCCAGTGCCTCGTCCTCGTCGCCGGCTAGCAAACGCTGATAGACGCGTTCCGGCGGTGTCATGGCCGGCTTGTCGCCGAGCAGGACTTCCAGGAAGCCCAGCCCCGGCACGTAGCGACCGACGACCATCATGACGACCGTGAGCGGCGTCGAAAGGAGCAGGCCGACAGGCCCCCAGAGCCAGGTCCAGAAAACGGCCGACACGAGCAGCGCCATCACCGACAGCCCGGTCGTGGAGCCGTAGAGGATCGGCTCCATGATGTTGTTGGAGAGCAGTTCGATGACCAGGAACATCGCGATGACAGCAACAGCGACGGAGAATCCGTTATAGGCGGCAATGGACAGCGTGATCGGGAACGCCGCCGCCACCCACGGGCCGATGTAGGGGACGAATCGAAGCACTGCGCCGAGCAATCCCCAAAGCAGGAAGCTGGGGAAAGTCATCCCACCGCCGAGCGTCAGCCCTATCAGCCACAGCCCCAGCGCCACCGCCAAGCCGTAGGTGCCGTTGACGATCGCCTGGGCACGGATGTAGCGGATGATCCGGTCGACACCGTCATCGACTGCGGTGGTCGTGAGCGTGTACTGGCCGTTGCTGACGAGTCGAATGGCGCGGTCGCGGATGTCCTCGCGTTCGAGCAGGATGAAGAAGACGAATACGATCACGAGGCCCGCGGTCGCCAGTGGCGACAACGCGATGCCGATATAGCTCGAAAGAGTCCGCAGCGGCGAAGGCTGCCCCGGCATGATGTAGGCGTACAGAGGATTCTGCCGCGAGCCGGACGGCTTATCGATCTCGGCGTCGGCCGGCTTGGTCGCCGGGGCGGGGTCGGTACGAACAGGTACGCCGTGCGTGACCGTAAAAGTGGCCTGCGTCGCGGGCTGCGTGGTCGGCTGCGATGCCGGCTCTGTCGAAGGCTGGTTGGTCGATGCGGCGGCCTCGACTTTTTGCAGGGTCGACTCGACCTTGTCCATCACGCCCGGTCCGGTTCCGCGAAGCGTCGAGACCTTTCGAACGATCTCACCCTGGTACTTTTCCAGGTCCGACGCGAGCGTATACACCTGGTTTCCGACCAGGTAGCCGATGAATGCCATCGCTCCAAACGCGACGACGACGGCGATCGTCGCGGCGACAACGCGAGGGAAATGCCACCGCTCCATTCGCCGAACCGGCCCCGATAGCAGCATGGCCATCATGAACGACAGCACCAGCGGAATGAACACCTCCTGTCCGAGCCACAGCACGGCGACGGATACGAGAATGATCGCTGCGGTTTTCAATTTGGACATCGGTCTCCGGAGGTGCGGCCTGCAGAATGCGGTCAGATGGGAGATAAGGCAGTATGCCAGTCCCGCCAACCGCAACTGCGGCGTATAGTTGAGGCTGGCGATTGAGCGTGGCCTGATCGCGAGATGAAAATCTATTCATGAAGGATTCACAGGCGGTTGAGCCTGCAGGGGCTACCGTCGTGTCATGACGATGACGACCCCCACCACCGGCCCTGAGACTTCTCACGCCGCCGCGACCGCGGACTTTTCTGGAGGACGCACGATGCGAATCTTGGTGGTCGAAGACAACCCGAAAATCGCCGAGGGAATCCGCAAGGGTCTCACGGAGAACGGGTTTGCGGTGGATGTTTCGCTGACCGGTTTCGAGGCCGAGGAGATGGCCAGCAGCGTCGACTATGACATCGTCGTGCTCGACCTGATGCTGCCCGATCGCGACGGGACGGACGTCTGTCGCAACCTCAGACGACGCAAAAACAAGACGCCGGTGCTGATGCTCACAGCGCTCGGATCGACCGAGGAGAAGGTCGCCGGCCTTAATGCGGGTGCCGACGACTACCTGACCAAGCCGTTCGAGTTCGAGGAACTGGTGGCGCGGATCCGCGCGATCCTGCGTCGCGGCGAACCGACCGAGTCGCGAACGTTGCGCGTTCACGACCTTGAACTTGATCTCTACACCCGCCAGGCGAAGCGCGCCGAGAAGAAGATCGAATTATCGAACAAGGAGTTCGCGCTGCTCGAGTACCTGATGCGCAACCCGAACCGGGTGCTGACGCGCACACAGATCGGTGAGAAGGTCTGGGACATGAACTTCGAGCCCAGCAGCAACGTGATCGACGTGTACATCGCCAACCTGCGGAAACGAATCGACAAAGACTTCGACACCCCACTGATCCAGACGATCAAAGGCGCGGGCTACCGCTTCGGGGTGATGGACGACAATGCCGTGGGATGAGCAATCAGCACGTGACGGTTCACCCGACGAGCGATCGCGAAGTGGCGGCGGCAAGGCAAAAGGCCGGCCGCAGACCGGCGAGAGTTCCGGGCTTTCGCTGCGCCTGCGGCTAATGCTGATGCTGCTGGCGGTATTCGGGGTGATCCAGGTTGGGCTTTCCGTCGCACACCTGGTCTATGACAGCCGAACCGCTGACGCCCTTTTTGTAACGGAACTGAGCCGCGTCGTGGATGCCATCTCCGGCAGCGTGCAGACCGCCTCTGCGCCGCTGACGGATGCGGCACTCCAGTCTGTTTCTGCCGAGCGAGGCGCTGCCGTGCTTGGCCGGCCTTGCATCATCACCCTGTACGATCAGGCCGGCACCGTGATCGCCACCAGCGCTCACCCGCCAATTGACATCCGGCCGCTGGGGCCGCCGCAGGACCTGCTTGCGGCAGGACGCGACCTCGGTCTGGAAAGTCGACTGACAAAACTCCCGGCGAAAGTTGGCGGCGTCACGAGCCGGATCGTCGTCCGTCCCCTCCCGCCGATCGCGACCGGCCCTTCCGCAGGGCAAGGGCGCCTCCTGGTCGTCGCCGCGCCCGAGGCGCTGTTTACCGATCTGTCCGACCGCGCCACGATGAACATCGTGATGCTGACGCCGATCGGTCTGATCGCGTCAGCGATCGCCGGTTGGTTCATCGCGGGCATCGCCGTGCGGCCGCTGCGGCAGTTGGGCCTGATCGCCAGCCAGATGCGGCCCGACAACCTCACGCAACCGATCGACTTTCACTCGTCCGCCAGCGAACTGACATCGCTGAAGCAGGAATTGGATCAGATGCGCAAGCGGATCGAGTCGGGCTACAAAGCGCAGGAGCGTTTCGTCGCGAACGTGTCGCATGAGATCAAGACTCCGATTGCAACGGTTCTGACCGAGTCTCAGACCCTGGCCCGCCCCGGCGCGACGCCCGCAGAGATCAGGCAGTTCATCGACAGCACGCAGGACGAGATGCGCCGGCTCGGCCGGTTGGTGGAAAGCTTTCTGCTGCTCACACGCGTACGGGACGGCAAGCCGGTCGAATCGACGCGGGCCCGTGTTCCGGTCAACGATGTCGTGCTGGACTCCATTCAGCACTGCTGGAGGTACGCGCAGGAACACAATGTCAAGCTCGACCCCGAGCTGTTCGCCGACGCCGACCGCGAGTTGGCGGTCATCGCCGATCCCGACCTGCTGCGCACCATGATCGACAACCTCGTGCGCAACGCGATCCGATTCTCCCCCAAGGAGGACACGGTCAAGGTCCTGGTTCGCCTCGACAGCACCGACAAGGTCTGCATCGGCGTTCGCGACCGCGGGCCCGGCATCCCGGAGTCCATGAAGGAAAAAATCTTCGACCGCTTCGCGCAGGGGAGCGGCGATGAGAAGCTCGGCCGGGGAAGCGGGTTGGGGCTCGAGATCGCCCAGGGTATCGCCGAACTCCACGGCGGACACATCTCGGTCAGCAACCTCGAACGCGGCGGCTGCGAGTTTTGTGCGATGCTACCGCTCGCGACGGCCGTCTCACCTTCGGCACCCACCTGCCACGATGAGCCCGCACCTGCCCACTCGTGAAGCAGGCTCACCGGCGACATGAGTGGTGATTCACCACTAATTCCACCCGCGCTCATCAAGCCACATCAATACTCCTTCCATACGGCAAACGCGAGCACGGCGATGATCGTCGCCGCCGTCGGCCGGACCGGGATTCGAGCTTCGGCTCAAGGAGTTCAACCATGCGATCCACTCTTCGTGGCCTCACCGTCGCAAGCCTCAGCGTCCTCATGCTTTTGGGAAGTCTCTCACTCACCACCGGCTGCAACACCGTTGAAGGTGCCGGCGACGACATCAAGAAGGTCGGCGACAAGATCGAAGACGCGACCGACTGATGGGTCTGACCACCTGCTGGTTTTTGACGCTTCGCGTGGCTCGTGCCTGTTTCTCTGCGTGCCGCAACCAACTCGTACACAAGTTCACAAAAGTACCGTTACACCTTTTTAGGAGTCCGTCATGCTTCGTTGGGCCCTCATCTTCTTCGTGGTGGCGCTCGTTGCCGCCGTCTTTGGCTTCGGTGGTATCGCGGCCGGCGCGGCCGGAATCGCCAAGGTCCTGTTCTTCCTGTTCCTGGTCCTGTTTGTCGTCTCCCTGATCGCGGGAATGGCCGGCGGCAGACGCGCGCGAATCGATCTGTAATGGGTTGACGTGCTGTGCTGTCCTGCGAGTCGGCGTTAGGCCGTAGGGCCGACGCCGACATTCAAAGCTTGAAAGACAAGGAGACAACAATGTCGAGTTCATCCGTTCGAGACGTGATCGATAAGGCCCGTGACCCTGCTGCCAACGCCGTCGCCGATATCCGCGATCGGGCCGGCCATCTTCGAGACGATATGGCCGAGCACGGCCGGGAAGCTGCAGGCTATCTGCGCGATGCGGCGCGATCGGCCCGCAAGACCGCCGGCAAGGTAGGCGATGAAGTGGCACACGGTTACGACGTGGCCCGCGACTACACCACCCGGCGGGCCCAGGAGGCAATGAGCCTGGTGCACAAGCACCCCGCCGCCGCGATCGCGATTGCGGCCGGACTCGGCGTACTGATCGGCGGCTTGTTGCTGGCGCGCCGTTCACACCGGTAGGCCGCCACGCGGGCGCATGAAATGTTTCGCCACGCGCGAGCAATGAAACGCTCCAAAAGGGAGCGATCGCGCCGTACGGCGGGTGTGTCTGGGACCGGTCGGGCCCGGCACGCCCGCCACTTTTTTTGACCGACCGTGAGCCGCAGACGCAAGGCGCCGGGCCAGCGTGCTTCAGATGTAGTACATCTCGAGCTGCTGGTTCGACGCCTTGTTCACGTGCTCTACGAGTTGCTCCAGCGTGACGGCATCCAGCACTTCGTTGGTCGCGCGGGTCAGGCGTTCATTGAGCAGAAACACCGCGACTTCGCCCAGCGAAAGATTGTCACCCATCTTGCCTTCACGGTTGGCCAGTCGACCTTCAAGCCGGCGGATGATGTCGCCGACGGAGATCTCACTAGGCGGTCGGGCGAGCTTATAGCCGCCTTCGCGACCGATCTTGCTCTCCAGGAATCCCCCCCGCCGAAGCGCAAGCAGAATCGATTCGAGGAACTTGGTGGGAAGGTGTTCCTTCTTGGCAAGGTCCTTGGACTGCACGAAGTTCTGAGGCCACTGGCGGGCTAATTGAACGATCGCCCGTACGCCGTACTCCGTCCGCTTGGATACCTTCAAATCCATCTCCTGCTAAAACAGTGGGAAATCTAAGGGTTGGATCGTGAGCGGTCAACCGAGCATTGCGAGGGCGTGTGCGCGAATAGTTCGCCGCTCCGTCCGCTATACTCTTTACCATGCCGACCGCCGACCGCTCCATCCGACGCCTGTTCTCATCCGCCGCCGTGTTCCTGCTGTTGGCGTTCACAGCGCTTCCCGCCACTGCCCAGGACAAGCAACGTTACAAGGTCGCGAAGTCCGCCGTCAGCGCGACCGTGTTGAAGCCCGGCGTACCGGCGATGGCGGCGGTGGTGTTCGATATCGAGCCCGGATTCCACGCCCAGTCGAACACGCCGACCGAAGATTACCTGATCGCCTTCACCGCCGAGTTCGAAACCCCCAAGGGAGTTACGGCCGGTAAGCCCATCTTCCCCAAGGGACACATCAAGCAGTACCCGGCGCTGGGCAAGCTCAGCGTCTACGACGGCCGTGTGATCATCCGCGTCCCTCTGGAGATCGCCGCCGATGCCAAGCCCGGCGACGCGGTCATCAAGGGAAAGCTCGGCTTTCAGATCTGCGACGACAAGGCCTGCTTCCCGCCGGACGAGGCGGCGATAGAGATCAAAGCCGCCATCGGCGCTGCCGACGCAAAGTCAGAACCCTCCGAGGCCGACCTGTTCAAGGGTTATCTTGCCGAGCCGCCTCCCGCGGCCGAGCCCGGTAAGGACGGCAAGAAGGTCCGCGTCAGTGGCGTGCTCGACACCACCGCCCTCCAGGGCGGTAAGCCTGCCAGGCTCGCTGTGGTCATCGATATCGTCCCGGGCTTCTACGCCCAGGCCAATCCGGTGATTGGCGACGGCATCCCGACCACTGTCGCAATAGAGGCAACGAAGGGGCTGAAGTTCGGCGAGCCGGCGTACCCGCCGGGTAAGTCCAAGGCATCGGCCGATGGCAAACCCCTCAGCATCTACTCCGGCCGGGCGATCGTCCTGGTTCCGGTAGAGGTTAGTGGCGACGCAACCGGGGATGTCACCGTTAAGGGCACTGTCACCGTGCAGGTCTGCGACACCGCCGGCGTCTGCCTTTTCCCCGAAGATTTCCCGATCGAGGTCAGAACATCGATCGCCGACGCCCGGGGCGCCGTCGCCCCCAACCAACCCGAGCTCTTTGAAGCCGCCGCTGCGATGATCGCCGCGCCGGCCCCGCCGAGAACATCGACGGCGGTCAAGGCATCGAGCAACAGCAGTGCCGATGCGCTGTCCGGCTACTCGATCCCCGCCGTGTTCGGCATCGCGTTCGTCGTCGGCATCATCTTCAACATCGTTCCGTGCGTGTTGCCGGTGCTGCCGCTCAAGGCGATCGGATTCTACGAAACCGCGCAGCACAACCGCCTTAAGAGCGTCAGCTTCGGCCTGGTATTCAGCCTGGGGGTGATCGCGAGCTTTGCCGTGCTCGGATTGCTGGTCGTGGTATTGCGGGTTTTCACATGGGGCGAGATTTTTTCCAACCCGTGGTTCTCGCTCACGCTGGTGCTCATCCTCGTCGCGATGGCCGCGAACATGTTCGGCGTGTTCACCGTCAATCTGCCCGCCGGGGCGTACATGTTTACGCCGCGACACGACACCTACTTCGGTAACTTCCTGTTCGGCATCCTGACCGCGGCGCTATCAACGCCTTGCACGTTCGGGCTGTTTGTGGGCGTGATCGCTGTCGCGCTCAATCAACCGCCCGTGGTGGGGTTGCTCCTGGTGAGCACGGTCGGCGCGGGCATGGCTTCGCCTTACGTCGTACTGTCGGCGTTGCCGGAACTGGCCCGCAAGTTCCCCCGTACCGGGCCTTGGGCGGAACTGGTCAAGCAGTCGATGGGCTTCATGCTGCTGGCCGTCGCGGTCTTCTTCGCCAAGGGATGGCTGGAACGCGTCACCGGCGCGCCGGCCGTCTGGTGGATGATCTTCGCGATCGTCGCCGCCGGCGGCCTGTTCGTGATCGTTCGCTGCCTGCAGTACGGCAAGACGCGCGTCGCGCCGATCGCCGGCACAATCGTTGCGCTGCTGATCGTGGCACCATCGTTTTATGCGGCGAAGCTGCTGGCCGTGAAGCCGTACGAGTGGCAGGCCTACAGCGAGACGGCCCTCGCCGCCGCTCAGTCTTCGAACAAGGTCGTGCTGGTCGAGTTCACCGCAAGCTGGTGCTCGAACTGCCACGCTCTTGAAGCACTGGTATTGAACGACCGCGAGATCCAGCGAACGGTGCAGGACGAGTCTGTCGCGATGATCAAGGCCGACCTGAGTGCCAAGGACGCGCCTGGCTGGCAATTGCTGAAAGAGAAGCTCAAAGCCGAAGGCGTGCCCCTGACGGTCATCTATTCCCCCACGCTCACCGAGCCCATTCAACTCGCCGGTTTCTACAGCGTCGGCGATCTGAAAGCCGCGATTGAAAAGGCATCCCCGAGGCGCAGCTCCCTAAGCAACTCGCTCAAGTAAGGGGTTTGGCGAGAGGAGTCAGGCGTCAGTTGCGGCCTCCCCCCAAATCGGCGTAGCAAGCAGACCGCCTACTGCCCCTTCGGCTTGGTCGCCGCCCTGCTGCCGGGCAGGTCTCCCGATAGCGCGGCCATCATCTTGCTCCGCCAGGCCAAACCGGCGGCGTCGGCCGACTTGTGTTTGCCGGTGGTGATCTCTCTCGCCATGTCGATCACGATGCGGGTCTGAACCGTCAGTTCGCCGATGCGGCGTTCGAGAACGGGGGGCTCGACACCTTGTGTGAACTGCGTCGCAGGCACCTTCCATTCCTCCCCCACCCGCCGCAACTCGTAAGGATGGTCCTTGTCATCGGGATATCGCACCGTGGCGGCGTCGTGATCGATGACCACCTCCGCCGCGTCAATCTTCGCGAGCGTTTGTTCGAAACCGGCGGCGGTGTCTTCGGTGAAACGGGCGGCGGCGTCCGGGCCATAGGTTTCCTTGGCGGCGGCATGAAGCGTTGCCAAAGCACGCGCCATATCGGCAATCGCGGTGACCATGCGTTCGTCGGCGTCGCCGCCGGAAATCACCGCCCGCCGCAGCCTTTGTACGTCGCCATCCCGCAACGCCGCGGCGAAGTATTTCAGTGTCTCGCGAGGGGTGGCAAGGGTGTAGACCGGTTGGCTCGCCGGACGGGTGCCGGGCTGGGTCGCACCGGATGTGGCGGGTGGCGCGTCGGCACTGCGCGCCGAGGCAACAGTCGCCGGCTGACTTGACGACGGAAGCGTTGCTGCCGGCAGGCTCGACGGCCGGGCCTGCCCGCGCAAAGAGCCGCTGCCGGCGAAGATCGCCGCAACCCCTGCACAGACCGACAGGGGGTGCAACGGCAGTCGGCGACGGTTCGGCGCGGGGCTGGGCATGGGCGACCGTTGTTCTAATCGAAGCAGCGGCAAGGGTCTACGTGCGAGTTTGCGGGCGTCAATCGGGCGCGAAGCGGGTGACCGTCATCAGATTCTGCGCGGTTCTGCAAACCTTGTCCGCCGCACGTGTTGTCGAATCCGACACGGCATTGTATGATCCCCGCCCCGATTTTGCCTTAAAGCGGCGACAGCGCCAGTGGGCATGCGGCAGGTAGGAAGCAACCCGGTTCGTTTCCGCGAATCGGCCAGAGATTTCAGAGGAAAGTACGATGTCCCTTGATCGCAGCCTCAAGAGCGCAAGCACCCTGGTCCGCCATCGCAACGTCCTGACGCGTGGCGAACGCCTCCTTAAGCTCAAGGAAGCGGAAAAGTGGTCCGAAACCAAGAACAGCCCGCTGGGCCTTCCGAAAGTCGGCCACCGCAAGGCGGCCGTGGTGAAGGCCGAGAAGAAGGTGGAAGGCGACGCCGCTGCGGCTGGCGCAGCCCCGGCCGGCAAGGCCGCCGGTGGCAAGGCCGCTCCCGCCGCCAAGGCTGCCGCTGGCAAGGCCGCCCCTGCGGGCAAGGCCGCTGCCGGCAAGGCGGCCCCCGCCGCCAAGGCCGCCCCGGCCGCCAAGAAGAAGTAATCCCCCGGATTGCTAGTGAGCCGAAGCACGCAGGCGCGACGACGTCGCACCTGCGTGCTTCTTCTATGCCCGGGAACGCGGAGCCCCAGCTCCGCATGACCATGCGGAGCTGGGGCTCCGCGTTCCCGGCGTCTCCTTACCGTGGACAGAATCGGCTCCCGCCACAACAATCCCATCATCATGCCGCGCAACCTCAACGACTTTCTCTCCGCCCGCTCCAAGGGCGTCGACGCTTCGGGCATCCGCAAGGTTTTCGACCTCGCCGCGAAGATGAAGGACCCGATCAACTTCTCGATCGGCCTGCCCGACTTCGACGTCCCCGATGTCGCGAAGGAAATGGCGATCACGTCCATCCGCCGGGGCGACAACCGCTACACCCAGACGCAGGGCATCGCCCCGCTCCGCGACCGCTTGCGGGCCGACCTGAGCAAAGAGTTCGGCCGCGACGTCGGCGAGGTGCTGATCACGTCCGGCGTGTCCGGCGGGCTGATGCTCGCGATGCAAGCCGTCATGGACCCCGGCGACGAGGCGATCTTCCTCGATCCCTACTTCGTCATGTACAAGCACCTGCTCACCCTGACCGGCGGCAAGCCGGTCATCGTGGACAGCTACCCCGACTTCCGCTTCCACGCCGACCGCGTCGAAGCGGCGATCACGCCGAAGACGAAACTGCTCATCCTCAACAGCCCAAGCAACCCGACGGGCATCGTGATGACCGAAGAGGAAGTGCGATCCGCGGTCGAAGTCGCCCGCAAGCACGACTTGCTGATCCTGTCGGACGAGATCTACGAGCCGTTCCTCTACGACGCCGCACGGGGGTTGCCGTCTGCGGCGCACGCCTACGATCGCACGATCGTCCTCCGCGGTTTCAGCAAGAGCCACGCAATGACCGGCTGGCGGCTCGGCTATGCGTTCGGCCCGGCGGAAATCATTGCCCAGATGACGAAGCTGCAGCAGTACACGTTCGTCTGCGCCCCCAGCCCCTTCCAGCACGCCGCCCTGGCCGCGCTCGATGTGCCAATGACCGATTACGTCGCCGCGTACCGGAAGAAGCGCGACATGGCGTACGAGATGCTGAGCCGCAAGTTCGAGATCCAGAAGCCGCAGGGCGCGTTCTACATCTTCCCCAAGGCCCCCGCCGGCCTGACGGCGACGCAGTTCGTCACCAAGGCGATCGACAACAACGTCCTGATCATCCCCGGCAGCGTCTTCAGCGAGCGCGACACGCACTTCCGCATCAGCTACGCGACGACGGATGAGAAGCTGGCGCAGGGGTGTGAGGTGTTGTGCGGATTGGTGTGATCGTCGCCTTAGGTAGGGTGGGCTTCAGCCCACCGCGTGCCGTTCGATGACCGGTTGTGTCGGCGGCGAACGGCGCCGCTACCATTGATGCATCCGCAACATGACACAACCCGCCTTCGTCAGGCACCGGTGGGCTGAAGCCCACCCTACCCATGCCCTGCGAGACCACGCCTCACCGAAACATCGCAAAACTCGCCGTATGCCCGTGAATGAAGTTCTTCCCGCCTACCGGGCCGAACTCGCCGGCGGCGAAGAAGCCTGCGACTGGTGTTTGCGGCATCGCCTTCTTCGCCTGGCCGATGTCGTGGCCGGAGGTGTTGAAGAGCCTGGTGCCCCGTCCGTTGCAACTGAACAGCAGCGACCCCGCCGCCGGGTTGCCCTTCTGGGCTTCCAGCATCGCAGCCAGGTCTTCGCCGGCGGTGGCGGCATCTCTCACGTGGAACTGCACCGTCTGCCCGACGCGGATGAAATCCGCCGCCGCGATCGCGCCGGTCTGCTCGTCCACGCCGATCACGTTGCGCACCAGAAAGTCGCCACGGCCGAAGGTATCGCGGTACTCGCTGATCGCCCGTCCGATGAACAATCCGCTGGACAGCAGCTTTTCATCCTGCGGGCCCAGGCTGTTGACGATCTCCCGCAGCATTTCCATCGCCGGTCGGCCGCCGAGCTGTTCGATGATGTTCTCCTTCGCCTTGGTGACGACGAGCGGCTTACCGATCGGTCGGCACCCCTGGCTGACGACCGCCTGCACCGCGACCGGCCCGCTGATGCTGACGCCGACGAAACCCCGCTCCAGGACCTGATCGTTGCGAATCAGGATGTTTTCGCCCGGCTGGCGACCGCTGCTGGCCATCCCGCCGACAAGCGGCGCATTGGGGCACGCCGCATCGAGCGCCGTCAGCAGTTGTCCGGCCGGCGTGGTGAACGGATCGCCGAAGCCGACGATGCCGCGCGTCAGCGGGCCATAACCGACGCGCTCGGCCAGCTCCGCCTCGTCGGTGAGCATGTGCCGCCAGTCCAAGTCGTCGGCGATGTGGAACGGATGGAACCGCACGCCGGACAACTGCCCCACCATCACCGCCAGGCCGGGCTGGCGTTCGATTTCCATGTCGCCGCCGAGCACGCCGTCGCCGGAGCAGCCGACCATGCATTGGGGATCGAGCTCGAGCCAGAGCTTCTCGACCAGTCGATCAGCCTCGAGCGTGTGATGCGCCGTCAGGAAAACGAACGCGACATCGGCACCGGCGTTGCCCTGCGCCTGAAAGGACCGCAAAACCTCGGTGACGGCGTCATCGGTATCGGGGGCAGCACTGATGGCGGATAGGAACTTCATCGCCGCATTCTACAGCGCAGAAGTCATAGCTCATCAGGCAGGCCGGGAAACATCAGCGATCTGAGCGTTTGCAACAGCAGCGTCTGCGAAAGCACTTCGCCCGGTGTAGCCGATTCGGCCGCCGGCTTGTTGGGCTGGTCGTCGGGATCAGCCTTGCTGGCACTAAGCGGGTAGATCGCCGTCGTCGCCGGTGGCGATGACCGGCGGACGGTGGCGACGGTGTCCCACAACCGCCGCAGGTCGATCACCTCGGCCGGGGCGAACTCGTCTCGACCGATCTGACCGGGCAGCGTCGCGACGTGTAACGCCGCGTCAGACCGGACGGCGACCGTCGCGCCGTAGTCACGCAGCGCCACCCATGCGGCGGCGAACTTCGGCTGGTGCAGCGTTGCGGCGGCCAGCATGACAGAAGCCTCGGCCGCACGGCTGGCTTCGATATGGGCAAGGCCCAGCAGGTAGCTCGCGCGGGCGTCGGCGGGTTCTTCTTCCAGCCTGGCCTTCGCCATCCGCTCGACCTCGGCGCGGAACACCGGATGCAACATCGCACTGCCGACGATCGCCTGCGACTCGAGCCGTTCCAGTGGGAGTTTGAACAGGTGCGTGACGGCGGCCTGTGCTTCCTGCTTCGCTTTGGCGGTGTCACCGCGGTCTATGTATTCGAACATGAGGAACAGCCGCAGCGGCACCCAAGCCGGGAAGAGTTCGGCGGCCTCTTCGCACGCCTTGAGCGCCGGTCCGGCCGACAACTCTTTCGCCGCCGCAATGCGATCCGCCGCGGCGACCGCGCCGGCGAATTCAATCGCATCGCGCGATCGACCCTGGGCCTTCAGCACCGCGACCATCGTCCGGTGCGCCTGTAACAGGTCTTTCGAACCCAGCACGATTTCATCCGTCACGCCCATGGCGATCGCGGCGGCGGCAGCTTCTTCCGCTGCCTCCAGCTTCCCGGCCTGACGGAGCAGTTCGGCCTTCCAGGCCAGCGGAAGCGGCGACATCGGGCGGGAGCGAACGATCCGTCCGAACGCGGCCAGAACTTCGCGCATCGCATCTTCCGAGCCTGCGGCGGCGGCCAGGAGCGCACGGTACGCCGCCGGTTGATCGACGTCATAAGCAAGCGACGACTCGATCGCCTTGATGCCCGCCGGTCGCTTCCCCGACTGCAGCAATGCCGCACCGGCGACGGTTCCCAACCGCCGACGATCGCGCGCCCGCTGGCTCACCTGCGACACGAGGTCGTCGGCGTGCCAATGCTCGGCGGTATCGAGTAGTTCTACCGCCTGTGTCGGCTTGCCCGCATCAAGGTAAATCGCGAGGGCCTCGGCCAGGAGCGCCGGGGACAGGCTTGCGTGCGATCGGCAGACCTCTGCCGCTTCGAGCAGCGTCGCGGCGGCTTCAGGTGCCTTTTTCTGCAGAAGCAGCGCGTCTGAGAAGTACCGGGCAGCCGCGGCTGCATCGAGCTGGTCCGAGTCGTCACCGGACGCCGCCTGCCTGGACATCCGCCGCCACGCCTGCCGCATCCAGTCGACCGCCAGCGCGACGTCCTTCTCCGATTTGCGCTGGTCGCCCAGTGCGGCCAGGGAAGCGGCGGAGTAGATGTCATCGATAGTGCTCTTATCGGGCGCAGGCAACCGCCGGAGCCGTGCCATTGCGTCATCGTTTCGATCGGCGAGCAGCAATACATTGACGACCAGATCACGCAGGGGCGTCCCGTCGTAGGCGGTTGCGGCGACGTCAGGTTGAACGCCGTCGGCGAGTTCGATCCAGCTCTGAAGCTTGCCCAGACGCAAGGCACCCCGGCCGGCCACCTGCCACAGCGGCGCTTGGGGGTGCTTCTTCAATAGCGCCAGGACGGTGTTCAAGCGTGCGTCGGTCCATTCGAGGTCTTCGAGCAGGATATCGAACGAAAGCAGGCCTTCGTCATCCGCCGTCGACTCAATCGCATCATCGGCCATCAGCCGCGCTTGAACCTTCTGAGCTTCGTCTGTCCTGCCTTCGCGGATCAGCCTGCAAAGCTGCAACCGCCTGGCTTTATAGCGATCGAGGGCTCGTGTGCCCGTATTCCATGGCGGCTCGCCACGCCGAATGCGAGCCTTGTCGGCTTTGGCGTCGTCAGGGAAACGGCGCTCCATCTCATCGAACAGATCCAGCGCCGCCTCATCCTGCACAAGCTCGAAGTGCGGCATCTTCATCGAGCTGACATGCTTGCGGGCCAGGTCGAGTACACGCCGGTCGGTGTAGTCGCCGCCGGAGAGCTCAATCCGCGCTTCGCCGACGACCGCCGCCTTGAGCATGGCTTCGGCATTCGCCGGATTCGCCTGCCGGTAAAGGTCGGGTATTGCGATTGTCTGATCGGGGTCGGGGCCGAGGAGTTCGAGTTCCTTCTCGAACTGCTCGGTGAGGCCGCGGCCTGCGGCGAGGGTGCCAATGAGCTGGTCGAGCGAGGCGGAGTCTTCGTCGGCGCCGAGACCGGCGACCGCGTCGCCGCTGCCGACGGCATCCCGCAGCGCCTGCAACGCGTCTTCACGGCCGCGGCCATCGCCGGCAAGCAGGCGACTCAGCACGCGCAGGGCGCTATAGCGAACACTCCCGTCAGCGTCAGCGGGGGCGGGTCGGGCGTCGATCTGCGCCGACAGTTCCCGCCAGGTTGCCGGCGGCGGGAGCGATGCCAGAAAGTCGCGGTGCACCTCTTCCACCCGCTTGCGGACCGCAGCCGATCCGCTGCGTCCCTGCAGCCAGACCGCCGACGTGCGGTCGTACAGCGTCAGCCACTGGGTGGCGGCATCGCGTGGAGCGAGGGTATCGGCCGCCGCTCGATAAGCTGCGAGTTCGTCGGTCACCTTCTTGATCGCAGCCGACAAGTCCTTCGCCTGGGGTCGCGCCGGCGTGTCGGCCATGCTGACGAGCGGGATCACCAGTGAGATGAGCAATGTCAGGGAACGTGTCATATCAGGCAGCAAGTCTACGGCAGGCGACCGAAGGATGACCAAACCAACGATGTCGGGTCCAACACCCAGAAGGCGATTGCTGAGAGGATATCGACCGTCAACGACATGAACCACGGTAGAATCGCGAGCGACGGAACCACCACCGGCGGCAAGGACATCGATCGCCCCATGTGAATACCTGAAAGTCGACTATGGCACGAATGCAAACCAGGGTCGGTTGTTCCCTGCTGGCGGCAATGTTATTTGCCTTCTCCGGCTGCGGACGTGCCAACCCGGCAAAGACACCAGCCGACGATTGGACCAGCCTGGCGAAGCAGTCAAGGCTCTTTGCCGATGCCGCGCGTTGGGCGGCATTGAAGCAGCAGATCACGAGTGATCCAGTCTCGCGGCAGATCTTCGGCGTCGTGCGCGACACGGCCGAGCGATTGATCGACCAACCGCCCGTCGCTTACGTGGATAAGGGTGCGTTCTGGCACGGCCCCATGCGGCAGGCGCAGGGGCGGATTCTCGCCCTGGCGATGACCTATCGACTGACCGGCGATGCCCGCTTTCTCGCCCGGGCAAAGCTCGAGATGCGAACCCTGGCCGAATTGCCGAACTGGTATCCGCAGCACTTTCTGGACACCGCCGAGGGCGCACTGGGCATGGCCACGGGGCTGGACTGGCTGCATGACGCGCTAACCCCGCTGGAGCGCCAATACTTCGCCGTCGCCCTCATCGACAAGGCGTTGCGCCCGTCGCTGCTGGTGAGCGAGGACAAAACCTGGGTCAGCGGCAGCAATAACTGGACCGCCGTGTGTCACGGCGGCCTTGTCGCGGCCGCACTGATCGTAGCCGACCAAGAACCGGCTCTTGCCCGGCAGATCGTCGCCCGCGCGATGAAACACCTGCCACGCTACGCCGAGCTCTACGCGCCCGCCGGGGCCTACTCGGAGGGTCCGGATTACTGGGCCTATGGAACCACGTTCTACGCACTGACAGCCGATGCATTGCGCACAGCCCTGGGCAGTTCGAGCGATCTCGAACGCGCCCCCGGATTTCCGCAAACGGCCGACTACACGCTCCAGATGACCGGCCCGACCGGGCAGTTGTACAACTTTGCCGACAACGGTTCAGAAGTCAGTTTCGAACCGGTGATGTTCTGGTTCGCTCGCGAGTTGCGGCGTGGCGACTTACTCCAGCGGGAACTCGCCAATCTCAGTGCGCTTGCCGAAGCCATCGCCGCGGGTGCGCCGCGCGGCGATGCCAGCCGAATGTTGCCACTTGCCCTGATCTGGTACGACCCGGCCCTCGCCACGGCAAAGGGTAGCACTCGTCCGTTGACCTGGTGGAGCCAGGGCGGCTCGCAGCCGCAGGCCGTGATGCGGTCGGCGTGGAACGACCCGCACGCCACGTTCGTCGGCATCAAGGCCGGCCGCGCAGACGATTCACACGCGCACATGGACGTCGGCTCGTTCGTCCTCGAGGCCGATGGCGTGCGCTGGGCGGTCGACCTGGGGCGAGAAAGCTATCCGCACGCTCGGGCCAACGGCTTGCCGAACGCCGACCTCTTCGGGACGAAGCAGAACGGCAGGCGGTGGAGCATTTTCCGCTGCGGGCCAGAGAGCCATAACCTGCTTCGTTTTGACGACGCCCCGCAACTTGTGGAGGCCAAAGCGGACATCCGCCCGTTGCCGCCTGGCGGCGACGGCGTCGGCTACCTGGTGGACCTGTCCCCCGTGGTTTGCGAGCGGGTTGCCCGCGCTCAGCGGCAATTTGTGCTCCACCCCGACCGATCAGTGACGATCGCCGACGAGTGGACAACAGGCGCGAATGCGACGCAAGTCGCCTGGCAGTGGCTGACCCGCGCGCAGGTAACCGTGACCGCCGACGGGGCCATCCTTCGGCAGGATGGCAGGACGATGCGTCTCCGTATCCTCGAGGGGCAAGGCGCGACGGTCGACGTGGAGGATGTCTCGAAGCCACGGAAGGCCTGGGATTCTCCGAACCCCGGACTCAGTCGCATTCTGATTCGCGTGAAAACACCGCCGGCCAGCGTGGGACGGCTTTGCATCCGCGCGGCGCCCGGCGTCATTCCGTGACATCGAGAATACAGAAGCAGCCGCGTTAGGCGTCGTCGGTGTGTGCGACGGACGTTGCCTTGTGTGCAAACGTCTGCACCAGTCGCCGGGTAAGTGCGTTGCGTGCCTCGGCGAACAGCGCTATAGCGTCAGCCGTTGTGTTCGAGCCGAGCACATGCCGCACGCTCGTCACCGGCCTGCCCGCCAGGCCGCAGGGGACGATCAGATTGAAGTAGTCGAGATCGGTCGTCACGTTCAGCGCTATGCCGTGCAGCGAGATGCCCCGCTTGATACGTACGCCGACGGCGCAGATCTTCGCCGCCTGGCCGGAGGTGGCGTCATCGACCCAGATGCCGACGGCACCCTCTTCCCGGCGGGCAGAAATCCGCAGGTCGGCGAACGTGTCGATGACGGCTTGCTCAAGCCGACGAACGTAAGCCCCGACGCTCATCCGGTGGTCGTTCAGCCGGACGATCGGGTAGGCGACGACCTGGCCGGGACCATGGAAGGTGATGTCGCCGCCGCGGTCGGACTGGACGACCTCCACCCCCGCCGCCGCCAGCGACTCCGGTGAGGCTAGCAGATTGCGGGCCATCTCCGACCCTTCCACGCTGCCGCGCCGGCCGAGGGTGATGACCGGCAAGTGCTCGACGAGCAGAAGTTCCTCTTCACCGCCAGCCAGCACACGGGCATGTGCCTGCTCCTGCAGTTCCCACGCGGGGCGGTAGGCGAGTTGGCCGAGATCGGTCACGAGCATTGATCGACGATTCTATGCACAAATTGGCGAGAGTTCGTAACCATGCCCAAACCTGAGCCGGGCCGGTAGCATGAAGGTCGAAGCACCGCCCCCCTTGCCCTTGGGTCTGGATCGCGTGCTGGAGGCCGGTGCGTCGGCGGCCCCGTTCCGCTTTCGTCAACTGCCCTGGAGGACGCCTTTGCGCCAACTCACCCCCGAACAGCAGCGACAGATCGCCGTCGAGATTCGCGCCGAGCGGAAGATTCAGGCGATCAAGCTCTATCGAGAGTTCACCCACAGCGGCCTGAAGGAAGCCAAGGACGCCGTCGAGGCGATGGAAGCCGGCGGACTTCCATCTGACCTGTCGCCGGGCACACAGGGCGTCTTCCGCACTTCAGACCCATCCGGCGGCGTGGACGAATCCACCCGGCGGCAACTCGCCGCAATGGTGCGTGCCGGCCGCAAGATCGAGGCGATCAAGGTCTGGCGGGAGAAGACCGGCGACGGCCTGGCCGAAGCCAAGTCGCGCGTGGAACAACTCGCCGCCGAGCCCGGAACGTACAGCACATTGGAGCAACGCGCGGCGATGCAATCGAAACGCGGCTGCTTCGGCATGCTTCTGGTTGCCGTGATGCTGGCAGCGGTTACGACGCTGCTGGTATTCAGGTCGCTGGGGGTGTTGAAGTCTCTGGCGGTTCACGTCGGCGGCGGATGAGAGCGCATCGTCTCGCCGCCGCCTATCATCAGCAGCCCATGAGCAAACAGGTCATCGTCATCGGCGGCGGGGTCGGCGGGTTGTCGGCGGCGATCCGCCTGGCCGCCAAGGGCCTGCGCGTCACGCTGCTGGAAAAGAACGATCGCATTGGCGGCAAGCTCAACTTGAGAGAGCTTCCGCATCCCGGCCGCCCTGCCGATCGCTCCTTTCGCTTCGACACCGGCCCGAGTTTGCTCACATTGCCGTTCGTCTTCGAGCAGCTCTTTGAAGCCGCCGGTACACGGCTGAGCAACCACCTGACTCTGCAGCGGCTCGACCCGATCGCCCGTTACATCTGGGGCGACGGGACGACGTTCGAGCTTCGCAACGACGACGACGCCCTGGAGCAGGAGCTGCGCAAGATCGCCCCCGACGATGTCGCCGGCTACCGCGCCTTCGCCGCCGAAGGCAAACGCATCTGGGACCTGTCGGCGGAGTTGTTTCTGTTTAAGGCCCCGGAGCAGTTGTTGAAGCCTCGGCCGGGATCGCCAGCCGATACGGCAGACGCCCTGGCGGCGGCGGCCGATCCTCTGTTTCGCGCCAAGGTCGGCCTGAAACTCCTCTCGACGCCGTTCCAGATCGGCATGTTCAGGCGGTTCAGCGTGGTGGTCGATCGCGCCGTGCGCAGTCGGCGTCTGCGGGAAGTTCTCTACCAATACGCGACGTACAGCGGCGCGAGCCCGTTCAAGGCGCCGGCCACGCTCACTTGTATTCCGCACGCCGAGCGGCAGTTCGGCGGCTGGTATCCGCAGGGTGGCATGTACCGGCTGGCCGAGGCGCTGGCGGAGGTCGCGCAGTCGCTGGGGGTGGACATCCGCACCTCGTCGCCGGTGGACCAGGTGCTGATCGAGCCGCCGACCGCCGGCGCGAAGTCCAGGCGCATCGGACGGGCCGCGGGTGTCCGACTCGCCGATGGCGAAGCGATTCGCGCCGATGCCGTCGTCTGTAACGCCGACGTCGTTTACAGCTACCGTTCGCTGATCGAATCCCGCTACCGCCGAAAGTACGCCGACAAAACGCTGAACAAACTGGAAGCCGGGGGATCGGGCCTGGCGCTTCTGCTGGGCGTCGAGGGGACCTATCCGCAGCTCGCGCATCACAACAAGTTCATGCCCGCCGACTACCGCAGCGACGTGGTGTCGATGTTCCACACCCGCACCGTGCCGCGCGACCCGGCGATCTACGTCTGCGCGACGACACGCACCGACGCATCGCAGGCCCCTGACGACTGTGAGAACCTGTTCGTCCTGGCGTCCGCCCCGCCGATCGATGGGACAATTGACTGGTCGACGCGTGGCCCGCGCTACCGCGATCAGTTGATCAACTCGCTGGAGCACGCCTGGGGGCTGAAGGATCTAAACAAGCGGATCGTCGTCGAGCGGCAGATCTCGCCGGCCGATCTGAAGTCGCTGTACAACGCGAACGCCGGCAGCATCTACGGCATCGGTAGCAACAACCTGAAGGATGCCTTCCTGCGCCCGCCGAACCGGGACAAGGATGTCGAACGGCTCTACTTCGCCGGCGGCGCGACGCACCCTGGCGGCGGGCTGCCGCTGGTGGCGCTGTCGGGTAAGATCGCCAGTGAGATGGTGATGGAGGACTTGGACGGCTGAGCGAAGGCGACCATTTCGAACTCCGACAGCCTCGATCCCCATCGAATCCCCTGTCATAACCCGTCCCGATTGCGCAGATTATCGGCCACTGCGGCGTCCGCGACCGGCTGCGAAAAAAGACTTCTTTTCGGCCAGATTTTCGATGGCATCCGCCTCCTTTGACCCTTAAGTTGCCGCCGCTCAATCGGGTGCAAGAGCGCGGGTTCGCCTGCGTCACTCCTGATCTTGTACGGGCCGGCTGGTTCCCGGCCCGATTTAGACTTCAATCCTGTGTTTGCTCCTTTCCGGGAGGTTTCGTGCCGATTTCTCAGTCGGCGATGGCGCGTTCTTTGACGCGCGGTCGCAACTTTCGTTCCGTTTCGCCGGCCCAACCAGCCGTCGCCGACCGTGGCACTTCTCGGATCGGCCAGGGTCGCTCCCAGGCGATGATCGAGTCGCTCGAAACCCGCACGCACCTGTCCGTCAGCAAGGACGCCGCCGGCTTTACCGTCGTCACGCCGGAGAACGGCTCGCGCGTCATTTATGTCAGCGCCCTGGGCAAGGACACCAACACCGGGCTGTCCAGCACGTCGCCGATCAAGTCGATTTCCAAGGGCATCTCGCTGCTTCGCAGCGGTACGGGCGACCAACTGTTGTTCAAGCGCGGCGAGACCTTCTCGGGCAACTTCGGCATCTGGAGCAAGAGCGGCCACAGCGCGTCCGAGCCGCTGGTCATCGGCAGCTATGGCACCGGTTCCCGCGCGGTCATCAACACGGGGGCGAGCTACGGCCTGGCGATCGGCAGCAAGAATCCGGTCAACAACCTGTACATCCAGGGGATCAAGCTGATCGGTGACGGCGTCGCGGTCGCCGACGGCATCGCCGTTGCCGGGACCATCAACAACATGTTCATGGAAGACGTGGAGATCACGAAGTACGTCAACAACATCGTGCTCCAGAAGTACTTCGGCCCCGTCACCAACATTACCGTGCGGCGGTCCATCATCACCGACGCCTTTTCCCGCAGCAGCCGTAACTCGCAGGGACTCTTCGCCGAAGGTGTCGCCGGGCTTACGCTTGAAGAGAACGTCTTCGATCACAACGGCTGGGGAAACGGCAAGTCTGCGACAGTCTATTATCACAACGCCTACGTCCGCTCGACCACCAGCGGTTTGGTCGCCCGCGGCAACGTCTTCTCCAACGGCTCCAGCCATGGGTTGCAGGCCCGCGGCGGCGGTATCATTGAAAACAACGTCTTTATCAATAACGCAACCGGCCTGAGCTTCGGCCTGGTCAACGGCTCGCCCGTGACGCCCGGCGGCGTCACCGGACGCGTGGTCAACAACGTCTTCGTGGACACGCACAACATCGGCGGCAATCCCCGCGGCGTCGCGATGGAAATCGGCAACGTCAAGCGCGGCGGCACCCTTATCAGCGGCAACGTCATCGCCAACGGCGACCCCCTGGCCAAGCTCCCGGCGATCACCCTCGCCGTCGGCTCCGGCAACGACAACGCCTCGCAGGCCGTTGGCATCAACGACCTGACGATCTCCAACAACGTGGTCTACAACTGGAGCATCGGCTTCTGGGTCAATGCCGGCATGGCACCGGGCACCGGGCAGAAGGCGCTGAACAACCTCAACGTCTCCAACAACCACTTCCAGAACATCGCGACCTACAACGCGATCATTCGAAGCTCGATGGCCGGCAGCTACTCCAACAACTTCTTCACGACCAAGGTGCTGAACAAGGCCGCGACCAACCCCGGCGGCATCCGGAAGACGATCACCTACGTCGATGCAAGCCGCACGCCGGGCAAGTCGGTCGGGGGCACCAACCAGACCTACGTCAGCCTCGCCCGCACGCTGGGTAAGTCGGCGTGGAACGTGAGTTACCTGGCCAAGACGATCGTCGATTACATGAAGGCAGGCTTTACGGCCAAGTAGCGAACGCTCGCACCCCATCTGATCTCAACGACCACACGCCGGCCTCCACAATTTCCCGCAATTTCTTTTGCGGCTGATGTTGCACGGAGTTAGTTTGCCGGTGGAGGTCGAAATGAACATGTCACCGGGCTTTCGCGCGATTGCCGTCGAGCCCCTCGAACGCCGTCGCCTCATGGCTGCCGACGCCCTGCTGACCTGGGCCGCCGGACTCATCGTCGGTGACTTCGGTGGAAGTCGTGGCGGCATCTTTGTCAGCCGGCTCGACGGCTCCGACATGAAGCAGATCACCACGAGCCAGACGGACAACTTCGAGTTTTCCGGCCATGGCCTGAATCTGCCTGATGACCATCCGTCGTTCTCTCCGGACGGAAAACAGATCGTCTTCACCACCAGCCGCTTCCAGGACCCAGGCCAGACGAACAACTTCGAGCTGGCGATCATGAACGTTGACGGGACCAACATTCGTCGGCTGACGAACTCGCCCGGTATCGACACCGAACCGGTCTTCTCCCCGGACGGCTCCAAGATCGCCTTCGCATCGGACCGCGCCGGCAACCTCGACATCTGGATCATGAACGCCGATGGCACCGGCCTCAGTCGGCTGACGTCCGCGCCAGAGGCCGAGAACGAACCCGCCTGGAGCCGCGCCGGTACGCGACTGGCGTACACAAAGATTCTCGACGGCGGCGTCCTCGGCGTCTTCGACGCCGAGAAAGATATCTACATCATCAACGCCGACGGCACCGGCAATCGCCTGGTAGCCGGGCTGGAGGCCGAAGAACACGATGCCGTTTGGGGGCCCGGCGATACGCAACTGCTCATCACGTCGGAAAAAGAGCACACGCTGCCGTTCGGCGACGTCTACAAGGTTAACGCCGCCACCGGTGCCTACGGACCTAACCTCACCATCGACGACAGCTTCCTGCACATTGGCGGCGGCGGCGATCCGAGCTGGTCGCCCGACGGCACCAAGATCGCCTATTTCAAAGCGGTCGGCGGTCCACTTCTACTGGCCGGGCCACAGAAGGTGTTCGTGATGAACGCCAACGGAAGCGGCAAGAAAAAGATCGATGCGCCCGGGATCATCAACGTCCACCCGCACATCGGGAACCTCGCCGATAGCGATCAGGACGGCAAACCCGATTACATCGACATCAACAGCCCCGCCGACTTCACCGAAGCGATGGTGCAGGACGAAGTTCGCGTGCGAAACTTCCTCGGCGACCTGACGATCCTCGACAGCCAGGTGGGCGTCGGCCGGTTGCTCGGCAAGGGGTATGTGCCGACCCACAACTTCAACAGCTTTAACGGCATGGGCGTCGCGTTCGCCCGGGACATCAACAACAACGACGTCTCTGAGTTGGGACGGCCTGATGTCCTGCTTTACGCGCCCAAGGCCGGCCGGGATCCGACCGATGCCTTTGCCGACTTTCCTTACACACTGATTTCCTGGGGCTACGGCAGCGACTACGACCCTGCAACGATTCCCACCTTTGCCGGCTTCCCCGCCGACGCCTGGCTGGTGCACGAAGCCGGCTTTCATCACATCGTCGGTGGCACGTTCGAGCCCACGCCGCCTGCCAATGACGTGCCAAGAGGCTCGAAGGTCATCCACACACCGCCCGATCGCCTCGTCCCTCCGCCGTGGCATGAACGGATCTGGGACATTCACTTTTTCGTCAACCCCAGCGGCGGAGCCCCCAAGGCCGCGATTTTTGATCCGTTCGGGCGGAACATCCAAGGCTTCAGCGGCGCGAGCAGCTTCTTCTTCCCGCAGATTCCCTACAACGGCAAGCCGATTCCCGGCGCTCTGGTCGAAGCCGAGAACTTCGATATGGCCAGGGATTTCGGCTGGAAAGACAACTCCGCCGGCAACAGCGCCGGCCAATACCGTGTGACCGACGTCGACATCGCCAGGAGTCTCGACCAGGCCACCGGGTTCGACGTGGTCGGTCTGCAGGCCGGCGAGTTCTTGCGATACACGGTCAACCTCGCATCAACCGGCATCCACGAGTTCGCGCTGCGTCTGAGCAACGGTCAGGCCGGCGGCAAGTTCCATGTGGAGATCGACGGGGTGAACGTCAGCGGAACGCTGAACCTTCCAGTGACGGCCGGCCCCAAACCTGACTACCAGACGGTCGTGCTTTTCTCGAAGTCGCTCACCGCCGGCCAGCATGCCGTGAAGGTGGTGTTCGACGTCGCGCCGAGTGGCGTGGGCTCGTCGCCGCGGATCGACTCATTCTCGCTTACCCGACAGTCCGCCCCACTGGCGAAGATGTCGCCCGTGCACGAGATCGAGACGATCACGCCCGGCACGAGCTTGACCGTCTTATACCGCGATAACGCCGCCATCAATGCGGGGATGATCGATGCGCAGGACATCAGGGTCGTCGGCCCAGGCGGCGTCGTTGTTCCGGTGACGCTGGTTTCAAAGAGCACTCCGAAGAATGCCGTGGAGTTGCTTGCAACCTACGCACTCGCTCCCAAGGGCGGCAATTGGGATCCGACCGACAACGGCATCTACACCGTGCAATTGCTGGGAAATCAGATCGCCGACGTCACCGGCGTTGCGATCGCGCCTAGGATTCTGGGCACGTTCGAAGTAGCAATACCCAAAGTCGCGGCAGACTTTGATTTGCGGAGAGGCATCCGGTCGCTGACCGTCAACGGGTCTGACAACCGCGACGTCATCACTGTCACAGAACTGGCCGGTAACGTCGTCGTCACGATCAATGGCAGCCAGGCCGGACCAGCGTTCGCCAAGGCCGGCGTTGGCAGCGTCGTGATCAACGCCGGCGGCGGAGATGACCTCGTGCAGGCGACCGGGCTGACGATCCCCGTCACCATTGACGGCGGCGATGGTAACGACGACATGACCGGCGGCCTCGCCGCCGATGTCATCCTCGGCGGCGCCGGCAAGGACATCGCCACCGCCCAACCGGGCGACAGCCTCGACCTGGGCGCCGGTCAGGACGGCATCGTCATTCAAGGCACCGCCGCAGCAGATGACATCTTCTTCACCCGCCGAATCGGCAAGGACGGCCCACGCGTGCTGGTCAAGTTCAACGGCGCGCAGTTCCTCCTGGACTACAAGAACGGCGAAACCATCACCGTCCACGGCAACGGCGGCAACGACAGCATTCAGGCCCACGACACCGGTGGATGGATCACCTCTCTTTTCGGTGACGACGGTGACGACCTTATCGTCGGCGACGGTGGAAACGGCAGCATCACCGGCGGCCGCGGGCACGACACCATCGACGGCCGCGGCGGCTCCGATTCGATCTTCGCCCGCGACGGCGATCGCGACCACATCTTCGACGACCTGCTCGATTCAATCCGGAAGGACGACAAGGATCGGGTCTATAGGTGACGGAGAGACTCGGAGACGAAATCGACGGACGATCGAATTGCCTCTTACACTGGCTCTTCGACACTCCGCCTCTTCCCCTTGCAACACCCCCCGCCGTCCGGCGATGCTTTCGGCATGAACCGCCGCACCATTCTCTCGATATTGGCCGTTTCATCTCTCGCAGCGACATCGATCATGGCTAAAGAAGAACCACCCCGCGCCGCCGGCATCGGCGTAACCACGCGGACACCAGTCGATGAGTTGCCGAGCATCAAAGAACTGCCTGATCCGTTCCTGTTCGTCGATGGCTCACGCGTGAAGTCGCCCGATGATTGGCCGCGCCGGCGGGAGGAGCTCAAGAAGCTGATCCAGACCTATCAGTACGGCACGCTTCCCCCCGTTCCGCCTGCCGGCCAGGTGCGTGTGAAGGAAGATCCGGCCTACATTCCTCCGAAGCGAAGCGGGTCCAACGCCGACAAGAAGGACGAACCGGAACCGAAGATCGACTATCCCGCCGGCACCAAGGTCGTCAGTTATCTGATCACCGTCGGGCCCGAGAATGACACCGCCCGGCAGGTGCCCTTCCATTTGATGCTGACGCTTCCGCCGGGCAAGGGGCCGTTCCCGGTGGTCGTGCGAGGCGACCTGTGCTGGGGGCGCGTCAAACCGGAGATCGCTGCCGAGATTGCTCGCCGCGGCTACATCCTGGCCGACTTCGATCGCACCGAGATCGTTCCCGACAAGAAGGGCGATCGCAATGGCCCGGGGTACGTCGCCTATCCCGACCTTGACGCCTCGGCCACCGCGTTCTGGGCCTGGGGCTACCATCGCGTCATCGACGTGCTGATGAAACACGAAGACGTCGACAAGGCGAAGATCGTCGTCACCGGTCATTCGCGCGGCGGCAAGACGACCATCGTCGCCGGGCTGATGGACGACCGCATCGCTCTGACCGTTCCCAACAACTCTGGCTGCGGCGGCGCGGGCTGCTACCGCTATCAGGCCCCCAAGAGCGAGGCGATCGAGAACATCACCAAGAGCTTCCCTTACTGGTTCCAGCCTCAGTTCACCGATTTCATCGGCAAGATCGATCGCCTGCCGATCGACCAGCACAGCGTCAAGGCCGCTTTCGCACCGCGCGCACTGCTGACGTGCGAAGCACTCGGCGACCTCTGGGCCAACCCCGAAGGCTCGCAGGTGACCTACGCCGCTGCGAGAGAGGTCTACGACTACCTGGGCGCCGGCGACAAGATCGCAATTCACTATCGGGAAGGAAAGCACGAGCAGAACTTCGAAGACTGGTCCACCCTGATGGACTTCGCCGACCAGTTATTCAACGGGAAGAAGGTCGAGCGGAAGTTCAACAACCTCGCATTCCCCGAAGCCCCCAAGCCCTGGTCGTGGAAGGCACCGGCGAAGTAGAGCAGTGACGGCTTGTTCGGAAGGAAGATCGGTGCTGCACCCAGCCCGGGCAGGATGCGCCCGATAGTTACCGCGCCGCTCCGCGACCCACCCAGCCGGTCACCTCGTCTCGTATCCTTTTCCTGCGAACTCGTTATGCACGTCATCGAATTCGACTTTGAGTCCAAGCAGGAACGCCAAATCCCGGCAGCGGACGTTGCGCCCGCCTGTGCGGCCGGGCGATTCTGCTGGGTGGATATCGATCGCGAAGCCGAACCTGACGCGGTGAAGGCGATGCTCGCAGAGCTGCGGATCGCGCCGGAAGTAGCCGACGAGATCACCGGCCCCGACATCGACGGCCGGCATGACGTCTACGACGACGTGCTGCACTTTACCCTCACTTCGCTGCTCTTCGTCGACGGCAAGCTTTGCACGTACTTTGTCGATGTCGCCGTCGGCGAACGATATCTGCTGTCCATCCATCACGGCAAAGTCGAGTTCCTCGAAAGGGTCCGCCGTATCTATCGCCGCGACTTTCTCCGCTTCGCCCGCAGCGGTGGTTTCCTGCTTTACGAGTACTGGGATCAACTCATCCACGGCTACCGCAAGGCGTTTCGTGCCCTGGACCGCCAGAGCGGCAAGGTGCAGGAAGGCATCCTCAACGCGACCGACGATTCGATCTTCGAGCAGGCGGCGCGTATCCAGGCCGACATGGTGACGCTGCGCAAGTCGATGCTCGCGGCGCGAGAGGTTCTCCACGAGATGATCACCCGCCGGACGAGCTTCGTTTCCGAAAGCACCGTGCCCTCCCTGGAAAGACTGGCCGGCGCGCTCGACCGCCTGGTGGCCGACCTGACGACCGAGCGCGAATCGCTCGCCGAGACGCTGAACCTGTACATGGGCATCGTCGCCCACCGCACCAATCGCGTGATCAACCGGCTGACCGTGCTGAACGCGGTGTTCCTGCCGCTGACGTTTCTCGTCGGCATGTATGGCGTGAACTTTCCGGATCTGCCCGGTACTCAGGTTCCCGGGGGATACTACTTGTTCTGGCTCGCATGCATTCTGATCGCCGCGGGGCTGTTGTTTTACATGCGACGGAAGAAATGGCTCTGAAGCGCCGCCTGCCTGTCGGCCGAACGAACCTCGCCACCGGTGCGTTCGAAGGTTGAACCGAGAAGCAATAGGCCGTGACCGCCGAGCGTTGACGGGTGGGAACGAACGCATGAACAAACTCACACCAATCGCATTTTTGCTCGCGCTCATCGCCTCCTGCGTCACGGCCGACGCAAATACCAGGCCCAACCTCGTCCTGATCCTCGCCGACGATCTGGGATACGAAACGATCGGTGCCAATGGCGGCACCTCGTACAAGACACCCGTCCTCGACAACCTCGCCGCCGCCGGCGTGCGCTTCACTCGCTGCTACGCGCAGCCGCTCTGCACACCGACGCGAGCACAGCTCATGACGGGCCAGTACAACGTCCGCAACTACATCAACTTCGGCGATCTCGAGCGGTCGCAGACGACATTCGGCAACCTCCTGAAGCAGGCGGGCTACGCGACGGCGATCGCCGGCAAGTGGCAACTCGGGCATGAGGTCGGCCTGCCGCAGAAGTTTGGGTTCGACGAATCGTACCTCTGGCAACACACCCGCCGCCCGCCGCGATACGCCAACCCCGGCCTGGAACATAACGGCAAGGAACTGGACTTCAGCAAAGGGGAATACGGCCCCGACATGGTGAACGACTTTGCGCTCGATTTCATCTCGCGCAAGAAGGACCAGCCATTCCTGCTCTACTACACGATGATGCTGACGCACGACCCGTTCCAGCCAACCCCCGACAGCAAGGACTGGGACCCCGGCCGTACCGGCGAAAAAGACGGAAAGTCGCCTGCGCATTTTGGCGACATGGTCGCGTACATGGACAAGCTGATCGGCAAACTCGTCGCCCGGCTCGACGAACTGAAGATTCGAGACAACACGCTGATCCTGTTCGTCGGCGACAACGGCACGAGCCCGGCGATCACGTCGATGATGGGCGACCGCAAGGTCCAGGGCGGCAAAGGCAAATCGACCGCTGCCGGCATGCACGTGCCGCTGATCGCAAGCTGGCCGGCCGGAATTGCCAGAGGAACGGTCTGCGACGACCTGATCGACACCACCGACTTCCTTCCCACACTGCTGTCGGCAGCGGGCGTCGCGCCGCCCCGCGACCTGACGCTCGACGGAACGAGCTTTCTGCCACAGCTTCGCGGCGAACCGGGCACGCCGCGCCAGTGGGTCTATTCCTGGTATGCCCGCGAAGGCGGCCCCAAGGCGAGCAAAGAGTTCGCAGCCGACAAACGGTACAAGCTCTATCGCGACGGCGAGATGTTCGACGTCTCGGCGGACATCTTGGAGAAAGCCCCACTGAACGCCGCCGCACTCTCACCCGACGCTAAGACGGCCCGCCAGACGCTGCAGGCAGCGCTCGACAAGTACAAGGACGCCCGCCCGGCAAGCATCGCCAAGCAAGCCGGCAAAGCCGGCAACGACTAGCCCGACCCGTTGTCGGCTGTCCGTGTCACGGACAGCGGTCAGCCGATCATTCTTCGCAACTTTCGCGCGCCGCTGGCGTCCCATTGTCGTTCCTCATGATGTGCGGGCTGTCGCCGGGCAGGGTGAACAGCCGCAGATCCACCCCGGAGGCAGCGACGTGACACGAATACCCCCGGACGACGACCTATACGCAGGTGGACAGGCGTCGGCGATGAAACCCCTGTCGCGAACCGCGGCAACTAACCCGCCGGGAGCACGGATGCGATTCTCCGGCGCGACAGACGGCACGGACGAAGCCTTCCTCGTCCGCCAGGCCCAGCACGGCGATCACGCCGCGTTCGAAACCCTCGTTCGCGCCACCGCACGCATGCTCTACGCCAGGCTCTACCTGGAGACCGGCGACCGTCAGCGGACCGAAGACCTCGTCCAAGAAACCTACCTGATCGCCTGGCGGAGTATCGACCAACTCCACGAACTCCCCGATGCATCCGGCTTCCGCCGTTGGCTCTTCTCTATCGCTAGAACCGTGCGTATCGACGCCGGCCGGCACGACCTGCGAAAGAAGCGCGGCCGCGACCGGGTCATCGGCGGCGGGGACGGAGAGGCTGGTGTGCTGGCCGCGGTACGCGACCCCGGCTTGTCACCCGCCGAACAGTCGGAGCAGCGCGAGACCCACGACCGCCTGTTGGGGCTTCTGCGGGTGCTGCCCGAGGAGTATCGCGCCCCGATTTCCATGCGCTATCTCGCCGGGGCCGATTACGCGACCGTCTGCAAGCAATTGGGCCTCAGCAATGGATCACTACGCGGCCTTCTCAGCCGCGGGATGAACCGCCTGAGGCAGTTGATGAGTGCCAGTGAAGAGTATTGAAACGTTGCACAGACATCCGGACTCTGGCGATGCCGGACGGCCCGGTCAGTGACACGGGCTTCCAGCCCGTGCGAGTGATTCAGGAGTATGGCAATCGCTCATCGCCTGAAAGTCCGGTGCCTCTCGCACGGGCTGGAAGCCCGTGTCACTAAAGCGCCGTTCTCAAGGGCGGCTCGAAACGTGCCGCAAGTTGACATCAATCCCGTACATTCCGAACGAAACTAGAAGGCTAAAGCCATGACCACCGAAAACCATATCCTCCCGCTGATCGACACGTATCTCACCGGCGGACTCGACGACGCCGAGACGCGGGCGTTCGACGCCCATGTCGCGACATGCGGCGACTGCGCCGCCGTCCTCGAAATCGCCCGCGCCGCCGATGCCAAACTCGTCGCCGCCCTGGCTGGCGCTGTTCCTGGCCCGGCGTTCGAGGACCGGCTCGTCGGCGCGCTCCGCCCGCAGTTCTCGCGGCCGTCGCTGGTGATGCGCCTGTCGCGTCCCATCCACCATCCCATGGTCCGCCGCATCGCCGTCGGCGTGGCGGCGTCGCTGGTGATCGGGACAGTGGGGTATGGAATGAGCGTGGCGGTGGACGGTCGCGATCTACGTCGCACCGATGAGATCGGCGTACTTCGGGGCACCGGATTCCACCAAGAATATGGCGTACGCCGGGAGGCGGATTCCGACGGCCGGGCGTTCTCGCTTCGATCCAAACTCGCTGAAAGTAACGACGTGCTCAACGGATCGACGGACGTTGAACAGACACTAAAACCACAGTCGCGGGAAATGGGTTATCTGAGCGCCACGAAGGAAGGGATGGACCTCCAATCGACTGACCCCTACGCAACGTACTTCGGCACCCAGGCCGGAGCCGGCTCGTCGGGAACCAACGCGTCGAACTACTACAACTTCAGGTGGGGCGAAGCCCGCGACGTGAACGATCGTTCCCCTACTACTGGCGGTCCCACCGGCACCACGAGTCTTGCCCGTACCGACGGAACCAAAGGCGTCAAGAACGCCGAAGACGGGGTGCCTTCGCTACAGTCGAATGAGTCAGCGGTGCGAAGCGATTCCAATGCGCCGCGCGGAAGCTCCCTCAAGGGCAAAGCCGAGAAGAGGCTTGAAGAAGCCTCGAAGCCGTCGAATGGTCCGGTCGCATTGGACATCCCCGACTTTTCCGACGCGCCCAATTTCAATCTTCAGTCGAACAACGGCGGCACCGTCAAAGGTCGCTCCGCGGGAAGTAGTTGGAGCGGCCACAATTCGTACACCGGTGGCACCACCGTTTCCGGCGGTACCTTGCAACTCGGGACGGATGTCCCAATCGAGGGCAAGCTCGGCACTGTAGCGCTCTCGCCCGCAACGGCCAGCCCGGAGACCAAGAGCAAAGCTGCCGACACGCGCGGCTGGGCCATGAGCACGAGCGGCGACGACAACGGCAAGTGGTATCGCCCGACACAACTCAGCGCGGCCGGGGTTGAAAGCGAGATCGAAAAGCTGAAGGACGGCCGTAAGGACCAGCTCAAATCACTCGCGGATGTTCAGAAGGTGACCGAAGGGCTCGCCGCCGACGGGCCGGTATCGAAACGCGGCCTTGGCTTCGGCAAGAACGGCAATGGGACACTCACCCTCGGCGACCAGGTCGAAGTGGCCGATATCGACGGCGAAGCGAAGGGTGGCGACAAGAAATCTGGAAGCACCAACGGTGACCGGGCGAAGGTTCTGTCGGACACTACGAATCTGTTCTTTGATGCAGACAAGAAGGAGACTGCCTCGGCTGCGCAGGAGAAGGCCCCGGCAACACCGGCTCCCAAACCCGTCGCCCCCGCGCCTGCCGAAGTCCCGCCGCCGGAGGTGCAGGTACGCAAGATCATCCGCAACGGCGTCGTCAATTTCGAGGTCGACAGCTTCGATAGCGCCCTCGTCCAGGTGAGCAAGCTTGTCACCGAGGAAGGCGGATATGTCGCGACGACCTCTTCCGACAAGCTTCCCAACGGCAAGGTCCGCGGGTCGGTCACGGTCCGCGTTCCGCCGGAACGGCTCGACACGCTCGTGCTCAAGCTCCGCGGCATGGGCGACCTGAAAAACCAGCGCATCGGTGCCGAGGACGTCACCAAGCGATACACCGACATCGCCTCGCAGCTTCGTGCCGCGCTGGCGATGGAAAAACGCCTGCTCGACATCATCGCCAAGGGCGGCGAAGTGAAGGACCTGCTCGAGGCCGAGAAGCAGCTCGGCGTCTGGCGGGAAAAGCTCGAACTGCTTCAGGGCGAGATCAAGTACTACGACAATCTCGTCGCGCTGGCGACGCTGGTCGTCGAACTGCAGGAACGCGAGGTGCGCTCCCCTACCGCGGCGTTTGAAGTCGAGACGGTCAATACCGCCGTCGAGAGCGAAGACGTCGAAAATGTGCGATCGGAAGTCCTTAAAGCGATCGACCAGGCCAAAGGCCGGGTGATCGATTCGGACCTGAAGAAGCTCGAAGCCGGCCAGCTTTCGGCGACGATTAAGGCGAGCGTCTCCCCCGACGCAGCCGGACCAGTGATCGACCGTCTCAAGCAGCTCGGCAAGCTGGCGCGGCTGGATATCAGCCGCAAGACCGCGACCGAAGGCGGCAGCGGCCCGATCGTGGCCGGCCTGCGTGTTGAGAAGCGCGAGACGCAGTTCGAGATCCACATCTACAACCTGGCGAACATCGAGCCGCGGCAGACGACCACGCTCAACCTCGCCGCCCAGGATGTCGAAGCAACCTACAAGCTGATCCTGGAACAAGTGAAGTCGTCAGGCGGGACGATCAAGACGTCACAGCTCAACCGCCCGCGGGCCGACCAGACGTCGGGAACGATCGTCTTTCAGGTGCAGGCGGACAAGGCCGACGTGCTGCTGGGCGCGGTTCGCGCCGGCGTTGATGTCATGCGGATGGATGTCGCAATCAACCCCGATACGCAGAACACGACCGAGGCCAAACGCGGTTTCTCGCTGCAGATCATGTCGCTGTCGCAGGTCCCAGCACGAGAGACGACGACGCTACAGGTCGCGGCAGCGGATGTCCCGACGGCCTTCCGCAAGCTGCTCGACGCCGCGACCAACGCCGGCGGCCGGGTCGTGACCTCGCAACTGAATGAGCAGGACGCCAACAACATCACCGGGCAGCTCGAGTTCGAAACATCACGGGAGAAGTGGTCCACGGTCGAAGGCGTACTGCGTGAGTCCGGGGCGATTATCTCCCGCAGTGCCGTCCGCTCAAACGACACCGAAACGACGGTGGATTCGAAGATTCGCCTGTCGATCGGCCTGGTGGATGAAATCCGCCTGTCGCCGCGGGAAACGATCAACGCAACGGTCGCCACGCGGACGGTGCAGGACACGTTCGACAAGCTCGTTCGGGCGGCAAAGGACGCGGGGGCACGGGTGGTGGGTTCGAACCTGAACCTCGCCGACCGTGCCAACCCGAACGGGACGTTGCGATTCGCGACGCCGCGCGACAACGCGACCAAGTTCGAACAGGCGATGAAGGACGCCGGCCTGACCACCAGCCGCGCGACTGCCCGTCTGCCCGACGGGCCGATGACGGTCGAGAACAAGATCGGCTATATCGTGACGGTGGTCGACGAACGCACGCTTCAGCCGCGGGAGTCGCACAGCATGGTGGTCGTCGCGCCGTCGGCGAAAGACCGGTACAACAAGCTCGTCGATGCCCTGCGGATCACCGATGCCCTGGTCGTTAGTTCGCAGCTCTCGGTGCAAAACCGGACGGACATTACCGGTTCGCTGGTGTTCGTGATCAACCGGTCGGACCGGGAGATCATCGAGCAGGTCCTGTCGGAAAACACGGACGTGTTCAATCGCTCGATCGAGCGGTCGCAGGATACGCAAGGAACGGTCGACACCAAGATTCGTTACAGCTTGTCGGTGAAGGAGGCAGGCCAGCAACCGCCGCGGCAGGTATTCCAGCTGACCGTGGAGACCTCGAACATCGACAAGGCGATCGGCGACCTTGAGGCGGCGGCGATCGCGGCGGGCGGGCGGAAGATCGAAGCCGAACGCGCCCGCCAGGATCGCAAAGACGGTGCTCGCGTCGTCGTCGATGTGCCGCTGGCGGCGATCGGGCAGCTTATCACCAGCGTCCGCAGCCAAGGTGAGGTGACGGCCAACCAGAGCCGTCAGAACGAGAACATCCCGGAAGGCTTGCTGTCGCGGTCGCGGGTTGAAATCACCTACGCCACGCCGGCGACGGTGGCATCGGAGAAAGGGTTCGGCGAATCGCTCCGTGAAGGCATGAGCGGCGCGCTCACCGGGCTGTTCAAGGTGTTGCAGTGGGTGATCTTCGGCCTGGTGGTGATCGTGCCGTGCATGGTGGTCATCTGGATCGGCTTTCAGCTCGTTCGCCTGACCCAGCGCAAGGGGAAGAAGTCGTCGGCCGACACGTTCGGGCCTACGCCAAACCCGACCTGATGGCAGACGTCGCACAGACAGGGTACTCGCTTGCGAGTGCCAGAAATCAGGCGAAGAGTTCGTGGACGACCTTCCCACCTTCGGGGCCGGTCAGGCGGTGATTGCGGCCGGCGTGCCAGAAGGTCAGGTCGTTGGGGGGCAGGCCCATCAGGTGAAGAATCGTCGCGTGCAGGTCGCGAAAGTGCACCTTGCCATCGACAGCCTGGGTTCCGGTAGGGTCGGTTTTGCCGTGAACGTACCCCCGCTTCACGCCCCCGCCTGCCAGCCAGAACGTGAAGCCGCGATAGTTGTGGTCGGTCTCGTCCTTGCCGTCTCCGGGCGTCAGGCCAGGCCGGCCGAACTCGCCGCCCCAGACGACGAGCGTGTCATCGAGCAGGCCACGCTGTCGCAGATCACCCAGGAGCGCGGCGATCGGCTGATCCGTCGCTTCGCAGTTGGCCTTGAGATCGCGCCGGTGGTTCTTGTGCTGGTCCCAACTACCGTGGCACACCTCGATGAAGCGCACGCCCGCCTCGGCGAACCGCCGGGCAAGCAGGCACTGCCGGCCGAAATCGGATCTCTTGCAGGTTCCGACGGACTCCTTCTCCCGGCCGATACCATAGCTGTCGAGCGTCGCCTGCGACTCATTGCCCAGATCGAGCAGGCCCGGCGCTTCGGACTGCATGCGATAGCCCAGTTCCATCGACTGGATGACGCTGTCGAGTTCCGCGTCACCCGGTCGATGCGCCAGATGCTCGCGGTTCATCGACTGAATCAGGTCAACCTGCTGCCTTTTGACGTCTGGCGGAAGGTGCGAACTGGCGACATTGGCGATGGTGGCCTTTCCCATGTCCTCGCCGTTCACGCCGATCGGCGTACCGCTGTAGATCGACGGCAAGAATGCGCTGGAGTAGACCGACGTCTTGGATGTGTTGAGGCTGATGAACCCCGGCAGGTTCTGGTTCTGCGTGCCCAGTCCGTAGCTGACCCACGATCCCAGGCTCGGCCGCGGCCGAAGCCGGTCGCCGGTATGCAACTGCAGGAAGGACTGGGCGTGAATCCCCGTGTCGGCATTCATGCCGTTGATGACGCAAAGCTCGTCGGCGTATCGCGCCGTTTCGGGTAGCAACTCCGATACCCACAGACCGCTCTGGCCGCGCTGTTTGAACTCAGTCACTGATCCGGGATGGGGCTTCTTTCCGGTCTGCGGCTTGTAATCGAAGGTGTCCATCTGCGCCGGACCGCCGGCCATACAGAGGAAGATCACCCGCTTGGCGCGGGCCGCGATTGGCGAAACGCGCTGCGACAGGTCCGTTGCTGTCGCAGCAGCAACACCCTGCGCCGCCCTGCCGCAAAGTCCCTGCAATGCCAGGTAACCGAACCCGCAGGAGAGCGATTGCAGCAGACTGCGTCGTGAGTGGTGCATTCGTGGATCTCCAGATTCAGCGTCCGTTCGAACGCCTTGATCGCGTCAATCAACGTACCGGAACTCATTCGCCGCCAGCAGCACCTGGCAAAGCGCCGCCCAGGCCTTCTGCTCCGAAACCTGACCGTTCGAAGGCGTCGCCGGGCCAGTGGCGGTCATCTCTACGAAACGGACCGCCTGCTCCAGTTCCTCTGCGCCAGGATCTCGGTGGAAAGCGCGCTGCCAGGCCAGCTTTGCCCGGCCTCGTGCATCCGCCGATTCACCTGACAGTAGCCGGGCGAATGCCGCGGCCTGCTCGATCACGAACGGGCTGTTGTAGAGGTGTAATGCCTGGCTGGGAATCGTGCTGACGTCGCGCTGGCCGGTCACCGATGTGAACTCCGGCAGATCAAATGCGGCCAGTTCCGGCGGCGGCGAACTGCGCAGATAGCAGAGATAGACGCTGCGGTGAACGCTCGGCTGATGCAGGCTGCCCGCCAGATTAATCAGGATGTCGCGGTGTCGGACGAGGGACCCTTCGGCCGGCTTGGTTTCCAACTGCCCGCTGACGCTCAGCATCGCGTCGCGAAGCGATTCGGCGTCGAGTCGGCGGCGCTTGTGCCGGGCGAGCAGCAGGTTCTGTGCATCGGCCCGAACCGTTGCAGCGTCAGCCTCGCAGGAAAGTTGATAGGTCCGACTCAGGACAATCCCGCGAACCAGCCGCTTGACTGACCAGCCGTCCCGAACGAACCGTCCGGCCAGGTGATCGAGCAATTCCGGATGGGTCGGCGCTTCGCCATACAGGCCGAAATCGTCGGGAGTGCGGACGAGTCCCTCGCCGAACAGGTGTAGCCACACACGATTGACCATCACGCGGGCGGTCAGCGGATGGTCGCCGCGCGTCAGCCATTGGGCCAACTGGACGCGGCCGCTCTGGCTGGCATCGATGGCGGCGGAGGGCCGGTCCCCCTCGACAGCCGAGAGGAAGCCGCGAGGCACGCTTTCGCCGAGCTTGTTCGATTCCCCTTTGATGTTGATCTTGCAGTCCGCCGGTTTGGGCCGATCGCGGACGCCCATCGCCAGCGGCGTCCCCGGGGCCCACTTCGGCTTCGGTATCGCTTTGGGCTTACCCGTATTCGATTCCAGCGTGACCACGGTCTCGACAAACTCCTTGGGTGGCGGAACCACGGCAGGCGTTTTGAGCACATGTAGGTCGGTCGCGGGGGCCGTCAGCGCCTCGTTCCCGGCGATCCCCCACAGCGTCTCGGTGCTCGTGAAAAAGCCAGCGAGCGCGTAATAGTCGCGCGTCGGAATGGGATCGAACTTGTGATCGTGGCAGCGCGCGCATGCGACGCTCAGGCCCATGATGCCACGTCCGATGACGTCGATCTGGTCGGCGACCACGTCCATGTCGAAATTAGCGTTCATCGCCTTGGCGGGTTTCGATCCCAGCGCCAGGAAGCCGGTCGCGATCCGGTTTCGGTCGCGTTGTACGTCGGAGTCGGCCGGCAGCAAATCACCGGCAATCTGTTCTGTCAGAAAACGATCGTAGGGGGTGTCGCTGTTGAAAGCGGCGATCACGTAGTCGCGGTAGCGCCAGGCGTGCGGAAAGGTAGGATTGCGGCCCAGACCGTCGTTGCCATTGGATTCGCCAAACCGCGCGACATCGAGCCAGTGCCGGCCCCACCGTTCGCCGAAGTGAGGGCTTGCCAGCAGCTCATCGACCAGCCGCTCGACGGCCTTTCCGGAGTCTCGCTGGTAGTCGGTGACAAAACGCGAGAACTGGTCCGAGGTCGGCGGCAGGCCGATCAGGTCGATGTAGATGCGCCGGACCAGCGCCTGAGGATTGGCGTCTTTCGCGGGCTTCAAGCCGGATGATTCGAGTCGCGCCATGACGAAGCGGTCGATCGGGTCGCGCGGCCAAGCGTTGTCTTGTACATCCGGCGGCACGGGACTGGAGACAGGCCGAAGCGACCAGAAGACTTCGCCCTTCTCCGCCTCGCCGGAGCGGGTTGTCGCAGCCGGTACAACGCCACGCGGGTCGGGCGCTCCACGCTTTACCCAATCCGCGAAGTCGTTGACCACCGCGGCAGGCAGTGGCTTGCTCGGCGGCATCTCGGTTCCGTCGTATCGCAGGGCGTGAATCAGCAGGCTCTTGTCCGGGTTTCCGGCTTCCAGGAGTGCGCCCGACTCGCCGCCCTTTCGCATTCCCTCCGGCGTATCCAGCAGCAACTTGCCGCCCACCTTCTTCGCCCCTGCGGAATGGCATTCGTAACAGTGCTTCACCAGAACGGGTCGAACGCGGTTCTCGAAAAAGGCGCGGTCGGCTGGCGAGACCGGAACGGCACCGGCGCGCGTTGCGATACTTGCCGCTGCAATCGCGGCCAGGACAAGAAGGATGGCTCGGACATCTTGCGTCACGTTACCGCCGATAGAATGGCAGGGGCAGGAACGCATGCCCGTTAAAACGCTCGATCACTCGGACGTGTCTGGTCGTCGATCCTACTTCGCCGGCAGTTCCCGAATCTTGATGCTGCGGAACATCGCCTCATCGCCGTGATCGGTGAGCGCGATGTATCCCTTGGCCTGCTTGCCCCATTCCTTGCCTTTGAACTTACTCTTGGCGAGCGCCTCGTTGAACGGTTCGTTCCAGAACTCAAACTCGACCGTTTTCTGGCCGTTGAGCCAGTGTTCTCCCTTGTTGCCACGGATAACGACCCGCGACTGGTTCCATTGCCCTTCCGGCGCGAGCCTGGCATTGACCGGCGGGAGCATATCGTAGAGCGACGCCGTCGAGTGCTTATCCGTCACACCGGGGTCATTCATCATCTGGTACTCGGGACCGAAGGCGCCGTTCTTGCCCTTGGTTTCCAGCACGCGGTACTTGATGCCCGAGTTGCCGTTCTTCTTGGGCACGATCCATTCCCACGCCAGTTCGAAGTTCTCAAACTGCTTGTCGTAGATGATGTCGTTGCCGCCGCCCTTGCCGCTCTGGTGAACCAGTGCACCGTCTTTCACGATCCACGGTCCTTCGGGGACCGAATCGAATCCCAACCGCCGCCAGCCGGTGGTGGTCTTGCCGTCGAACAGCAACTGCCAGCCGTCCTTCTTTTCCTGGTCTGTCAGGGTGTTGGGAGCAGCTTTGGACTCGGTCTTGGCGACGGGTTCGGCCGCTCGGGCGAATGCTACGGCCAGACCGGCGGTCAACATCAGGGCGAAGGTCGTCTGTATTGTCTTTCTCATAGCGAAACTCGAGTTGCAACCGAGGTGGTACCAGTACTTACAGCCGGCCGGGCGATTTGTTCGAATCGGCGTTCGTCGAGCCGTTGAAGTCGAGTAGCGCTCCGTCGCTCCGCGGCAATCCCTGCATTTCCGGCGAGGAACGCGTTCGCCACCCGGATCGACTACAATCAGCCGACCTATGTTCGCTCCCATCCCCGAGATCCTCGAAGAATTGCGTCAAGGCAAACCCATCGTCCTCGTTGACGACGAAGACCGCGAAAACGAAGGCGATATCGTCTACGCCGCCGAGAAGGTGACGCCCGAGGCTGTCAACTTCATGCTCAAGGAAGCCCGCGGCGTTATCTGCGTCAGCCTCGAAGTCAGCCAGTGCGATAAGCTGCGCCTTCATCCCCAAACACACATCAACACCGCACAGATGGGAACGGCGTTTACTGTCACGGTCGATGCGCATCCGAAGTTCGGCGTCAGCACGGGCGTATCAGCCAAGGATCGGGCGGCGACGATCGCCGTCTGCATCGCCGACGACGCCCAGCCGCAAGATCTGCTCCGACCCGGGCACATTAACCCCTTGCGTGCCCGTGACGGCGGCGTGCTGGTTCGCGCCGGGCAGACCGAAGGCTCGGTTGACCTCGCCCGCCTCGCCGGCATGAAGCCCGCCGCTGTGATCTGCGAGATCATGCGAGACGACGGCGAAATGGCCCGTCGGCCGGAACTTGAAGTCTTCTGCCAGAAGCACCGGCTGAAGATGTGCACCATTGCCGACCTGATCAGTTACCGCCTGCAGCGAGAGCAACTCGTCAAGCGGGTTGAAACCGTCGTCCTGCCGACCAACTGGGGCGACTTCACGCTGATTGCGTACGAAAGTCACGTCGATCCGCAGCCGCACCTGGCGATCTGCAAGGGCGGCATCGGCGAGCTTGGCCCCGACGGGCTGCCCATCGTCCACGAGGAGCCGGTGCTCGTCCGCGTTCACAGCGAATGCCTGACTGGCGACGTCTTCGGCAGCCAGCGTTGCGACTGCGGCCCGCAGCTCTCGGCTGCGATGACCATGATCGAGAAGGAAGGCAAAGGCGCGGTGATCTACCTGCGTCAGGAAGGCCGCGGTATCGGCCTGGTGAATAAGCTGCACGCGTACAAGCTGCAGGAACAGGGACTCGACACCGTCGAAGCCAACGAGCGGCTGGGCCTGCCAGTCGACAAGCGCGACTACGGCATCGGCTCACAGATTTTGCGCGATTTGGGCATCCGCAAGATCCGCATTATGACCAACAACCCCAAGAAGATTCACGGGCTGGAGGGGTACGGCCTGAGCATCGTCGAAAACGTTCCGGTCCGGGTCGAGCCGGGCGAGCACAACGAGAAGTATCTGGCGACGAAGAAGGCAAAGATGGGGCACCGGCTCTAACGAGCCCGCAGGTTCGACACGGCTGCCAGGTTTGTCCCCTCGCTCTGGCCTCGGTTTCGTCGTCGGGTGCCAAGTCCGGGAAGCTGCCAGGTGCCTGCAGATCGCGGTTTTCCGAGAAATCGACACCGTGCTTGACTTAAAACAGACAGGTCTGTATAGTTCACCCATGCCGCCAACTGCTGCTCGATCCGAAGCCCGTCAGCGCGTCCTTGAGACCGCCGACCGACTGTTCTACCAGGACGGCGTTCGGGCCGTCGGCATCGACCGCATCATTGCCGAGGCCGGCGTGGCAAAGATGAGTCTCTACAAGCACTTTGCTTCTAAAGATGATCTGATCCTCGCCGCGCTCAAGCACCGGGAAGCTCTGGTGGAAGCGTTCCTGAGGTCGGCAATGGAACGGCACGGCAGGCGGACGAAGGACAAGCTTCGCGCATTTTTCGCCGCTCTAAAGGATTGGTTCGGCAGCCCGGGCTTTCGCGGGTGCGCATTCATCAATGCCGCAGCCGAACTCGCAGACCCGAAACACCCCGGTTCGCAATTCGCCCGCGACCACAAGGTGCGATTCCGCTCACTTCTAGAGTCTCTGATCGCCGACGCGGTCGGGAAGGACGCCGCCAAATCCGCCCCGGCGGTCGCTCTGTTGGTCGATGGAGCGATCGTGTCAGCGTACATGCAGGGCGAGTCAGAGTCGGCGGACATCGCGAGGGACGCGGCCTTGCGGCTTATGAACAGCACACACACGTGACGTTTTTATTTGAACCAATATAGACAGACCTGTCTGTTTATTCCACCCGGGCTGTATTCGAGGGACGCCCGGACCCGGACTCCAACCAATTCCCTCCAAAGGAGTTTCACCATGTTCGCACGTATTGCCGCTTTCGGATTGCTGGCAGCCGCCTCGGTTGCCGTGGTCGTTTCGATTCCCGTCCCCACACCCGCCGCCGAAGAGCGGCCCGCGCCCTTGGCGCTTACCACTCAGCCTGCGGTGCTGCATCGCACAGTGAAAGTCGACGGCCTGGACATCTTCTATCGGGAAGCCGGTCCGGCCGACGCACCCGTCCTCCTCCTCCTACACGGGTTCCCGACGAACTCTCAGATGTTTCGTCACCTCATTCCGGCACTGGCCGACAAGTATCATGTCATCGCGCCGGACTATCCCGGCTTCGGACATAGCTCCATGCCGTCGCGCGAGAAGTTCGGCTACACGTTCGACAACCTTGCGAGCGTCATCGGGAAATTCACGGAGACGCTGGGGCTCAAGAAGTACGCCTTGTACGTTCAGGATTACGGTGCGCCGGTCGGATATCGGTTGGCCGCCGCCCACCCGGAACGTGTCAGCGCTATCGTGGTACAGAATGGGAACGCGTACGAAGAAGGCCTCGACAACGATTTCTGGAAACCCATCAAGGCCTACTGGAGCAACCCTGCGGAGAAAGCAAATCGCGACGCGCTGCGGCCGTTCCTGAAGCTCGAAGCCACCCGATGGCAGTACACACACGGCGTTAAAGAAGTCGAGCGCGTGAGTCCAGATGGATGGATCACCGATCAATATCTGCTCGACCGCCCTGGCAACGATGAGATCCAACTCGACCTTTTCCTGAGCTATGGTAGCAATCCGCCAAACTACCCGGCGTGGCAGACTTACTTCCGGCAGCATCAGCCGCCGATGCTGATTGTCTGGGGTAAGAACGACCAGATTTTCCCCGCCGCCGGTGCCGAGCCGTACAAGCGAGATCTCAAGAACCTGGAGTTCCACCTGTTGGACGCGGGGCACTTCGCGCTCGAGAGCAACGGAGCGGAGATCGCCGGTTTGATGCGGGGATTCCTCGCCAGGCACGTTCAGGGGAGGTAGCGCTTCCAACCTTTGCACAGCCTGACACACACCCGTGCGCATCCCGGTTGACCTGGGTGGGCACGGGCTGTCTGCGTTGGCGGGCTGTTGCCGGCGGCTTTGCCTGTTCTGCCGTTTCTGGTATCTCCAACTCAAGCAACAGACCGAAGGAGCGACCCACTATGCCAGCCGACCCATCATTCGACATCGTGTCCGAGATCAACCTCCAGGAGATGGACAACGCCGTCAATCAGGCGATCAAGGAGGTCATTACGCGCTACGATTTCAAGGGCAGTGCGGCGTCGATCTCGGAGCTGAATCGTAAAGACAAGGAACTCGTCCTGACGGCAGACGCCGAGTCCCAGCTGGACGCGGTCAAGAAGGTTCTGGTCGAGAAGATGATCAAGCGCGGGATCGACCCCAAGGCGCTGGACTACCAGAAACTGGAGCAGGCCACGCACAAGACCGTGCGTCAGAAGGCGAAGCTCAAGAGCGGGATCGAGAAGGATGTTGCCAAGGCGATTCAGAAGTCGATCAAGGATCTGAAGCTGAAAGTGCAGGTTTCAATCCAGGGCGACACCCTGCGCGTGACCGGCCCAAAGCGAGATGACCTGCAGGCGGTCATCGCACATCTGAAAGCCAACCCGCCAGAGGTGCCGGTACAGTTCAATAACTTCCGGTGAGTTCTCGTTCCACGACCCGCAGAACCGCATCGATCTCCAGCCATTGCAGGCAACTCTGGTGCGAGCAATGTCTGCTGTAGCAGGGGCTGCAGGGCAGATCGAGCTTGACGACGCTACCCAGGCGTCCGTACGGCCCGGTTCGTATGGGATTGGTCGGGCCGAACGGTGCCACCAGTGGCCGGCCCAGGGCGGCGGCGATGTGCATCGGACCGCTGTCGTTGCTGATCACGACCGCTGATCGAGCGATCAACGCGACAAGCTGGTTGAGTGTTGTCCGGCCCGCCAGGTTGACGGCCGTTGGAATCTTCGCCGCAAGGTCCACTTCATTGGGTGCCCCGCCGACCACCGTCTCAAGGCCAAACCGTTGCTTCAGGCGTGCAACAAGGGCGGCAAACTTTTCCACCGGCCATCGCTTGGTCGCCCAGTTGGTGCCCGGGAACAACAGGGCATACTTTGCAGGAACTCGATCGCGAACGAACGCTTCATCGGCGGCGGTCGTCGCGAATGGGAACTCCACAGGGCCTCGACCGGCTCCTATTGCTTCGGCCACCGACAGGTAGCGTTCGATCGCATGCTGCTCGCGCCGGCCGACGGTGATGCGGTGCGTGTAGAACAGCGTGGCAAACTCGCGGGCATCAGAGAGACCAATGCGGATCGGCGCGGCGGTCTGGAATGTCAGCCAACCACTGCGAAAAAGTCCCTGCAGGTCGATCGCGACATCGAACCGCCGGCGCTTGAGCCGTTCACCAAACTCAAACAGGGATCGAAGCACGCTCGGCTGCCGCCAGCTGCGGCCGAACATCTTTCGGTCGAATCGAATGACTTCGTGCAACAGGGGATGCTGGTCGAGAATGCCCGCACAGGCGGGCGTGACGAGCCAGCTCACCTCCGCGAGTGGCCAGCGATTCTTGACGAGCTTCAGGATAGGCAGCGTATGCACAACATCGCCGATCGCGCTGGGCTTCACGATCAGGACGCGGCGTGGCGAGGTTTGAAAAGGGATCCGCTGCATGCAGTTCAAACTTGACCTGTCCCGGAAGGCGATGCCATCCACTTCAGCGGACTCGACACGACCCCTACCCTAGCCATCTCCCGGCGTATCCGAAGTGCGGGCAGGATCTTCCACTTCTGCGTCGGTCCTTGGTGCCTCCAGCCGCGTGTACGGCGCGTACCCACGGCACAGCGCCAGCGAATCGTCCGGCGAATACTGCTTTCGTCCCAGAAGGCTACGCAACAGGCGGTCGATCCCCAGCGCCGTCCACCGGCGGAATCGGATGCCATCAACGTCGATCAGTACCGGCGACGGCCCGGTTGCCTCGTCGGCACGAACGATCCAGTTGCTGGCCTTGGCATCGAAGTGCGACATGCCGAAGCGTTCGAGCAACCGCAGCAACCGGCCGGCCCGGTGGAACAGCATCTCCCTGCTTCGGTCGGTCAGCGCGTCCAGATCGACTGTCCAGAATGTCGGGCCAGGGACTTTCTCGAACACGATGAACGACTGTGTCACGTAGCCCAGCCGCGTCCGCTCGAAGTACGCCAGCGGCCAGGCGGTTGGGAGGTCACGAACGATCAGGTTCCACGCCTTGTACCAGGCGCGGCGGGATCGCGACCCCCTGCCGATCTCGTTGAAGTATCGATACCAGTATCGCTTGTGCGGCTGCTTGATGACGACGTCAACGTTGTACTCGCCCAGCTTCAACGCCCCTTCGTACACGTCGCCGCTGGGACTGGACTTGAGTGTCTTTAATGACCCGTCCTCCAGTGCACGGACGATCGCCGGCAGGGTGGACTGCCAGTCCATCTTGGAGACTTCCAGGTGACTGACTTCCGCCCAGCGCCGAGGGTGCTTGGTCTGCTTGAAGAACACGCCGCGCCAACCGTCCAGGGACAGCCGACCGAAGTAGCGATTCCCACCCTTGATGCGACTGAGCTGGCTCTGCCAGATGGCGGACGCGTTCGGGTTTGAACGGGGTATCGGCCCCTCACCGACAAGCTTTCGCCAGCCCCGCAGCAGGTCGGTTGTCGTCGCAAACCTGGCGACTCCCGCACCGAGCATCAGTACGTCAGCGGTGGTCAAGCCGCCCTTTCGCAAGGCGTAGGCGTCGATCAGATGGAGCCTGCCGTCGTGAAGCAGAAAGTTACCGAGGTGAAGGTCGTGATGCCCGTACCCGGCCTGTCCGAGCTTGTACACGAGATCGATCACCTGGTCGGCCAGGTCGCGGCGCTGACGAGACGAATACTCGCCGTGCACCGCCTGATCGTTGAGCAATTCGTCCAGCGAGACGGACGGTTCAATCGCATGCAGGATGACGGCGTCTCCCTTGATGCCGTCGAGTACGAACCCGCCGAGGATCGCTACGGCTCGTGGCGCCGGGATCTTCGCCTTTTGGAGCCACTGCAGGCGTTGAAACTCGTTGTATGCCGGTGATCCCCGGAATCGCCGACGCCAGCCGTCGCGGGAGAAGAATGAACGGCCCCGGGGATAGAACTTGAGGTAATACGCCTTCCCGTCGAACTCGAACCGCCAGATCTGGCGATAGCCGCGATCTTTAATGAGCGTGCCGACGCGAGGGAGGTCGCGGAGTGTTTGTTCGAGCTGCTGCGGAGACACGGGTGGAGGGGTTATACGGGCGGCAGGGTCGTTTGTCTTTGAGGCACGTATCCGGCGACATACGAGCCACGCGACTGCGACCGTCGACAGAGATGCCCCGCATAGCCAGATGAATTGTTGGATCGGCACATCCATGTGGGCTGAATGACAGGCGACGTCCGACGCTCCTATGGATTCGCCGGCTCCGGGGCCAGTGGTGCGGGGTGCAACACCGGCGGCGCGACGACCTTCGGTACCGGCTTGTCCGCGCCGACCGGGAAGTTCACCTTCACGTACGAATAGATCAGCGACACGATACCGACGATGACGCTCGCCCAAAGCGTGATCTTGAGAATCTTGATCCGGTTCGCGACCTCCTTGTCCCGCCACTCCGCCAACCGGCGGTCGATCTCGTCGAGCTTGCGGTCGATGCGCGTCTCGATCTCATCCAGCTTCTGATTGATGTACGTGTCGGCCGACTTCTTGATGCGATTGGTAATACCGCCGAACAGGCCGGCGTCTTCGATTTCTTCCTTGATCGTCGCCGATGCCGGGCCACTGCCGACGGGCTGGCGACCCTCAGGCGTCGGCAGGTACTGATACTCGCGGGCGCTGTCGGGCTCGCCAACCACGCTCGACACCACCGACGCGATCACCGACCGTCGCTTACGGCTGAGCTTCGCGAAGAAGCCTTCCTGCTTCCGCAGCTTCTTGATCAGGTCGGGGATCGGCTCGGCATCCTCCGCAGTAACACCGCGCATTCTGGCCAGCACCACCAACCCCCGGTGCGACAGCCCGACGAACCGCATCGACTTGATCCGTGCGATCTCCTGAGCCAGCTGCTCCTTGCTGGCGTTCACCGCCACCGGACGACGGCCCCAGCGAACGACATCGAGCAGCGCGTCACGCTCGAACCCGGCGATCGTCTGTCGCCGGTCGTGAATCGCCGCGACCAGGCCCTGGCGGTCCTTGAACCGCGTCGGATCAATGCCGAACTCTTCGGCCAGGTTTTCCAGTTCGTCCTTGGGCAGATCCGAAAGCTGACGGCCGGGGGTAGCCGCAGCTACGACTTCGGCCTCGTTTCGGGCCAGAAAATCGCTGCTCCTGGCATCAACGCGCGCGTCGGAACCACCGGCACTGTTGTCGGGCAACAGACGGACATCGGCCGGCGAAGGTGAAGAATCAGCGGGCACTCTGCAGCACCTCTCCGATAGCGTAGATCTTGTTGTGCGCAACCCAGATCAACGCGAACACGACACACAGCAAAAGGCAGATGATGACATCGCCCCAGAACGTGCGAAATCTCAAGCGAAGTCCGTGAACCATCAGATAACGCCGCAGCAAGCTCACGTAACGATCCCGCCCATTCAGCCATGCCCACCACCCGCGCATCGACTGCAACGTCACGACCGTAGCGTAAACGGTCACGATCGTTCCGAGCACGTAGCGGAAGAAGTTGAAGAAATCGATGTCGGGCATTGCTGTAGGGTGGGGTTCACCCCACCAAGCTGCTCTCGAACACTCGGTGTGTGGGTCCGCCGGAGCATTTCGAGCGACAACTCCCCGTTTCTGACGTCACCTGGCGACGAATACAACGGGTCAACGACGGGTGATGGTGGGTCAACCCCACCCTACCTAAGCCTCCTCAAGCCCTTCATGATCCTGCACGCCGCCACCGAAGAGGGTGGAACCAATGCGAACCATCGTTGCTCCTTCTTCGATCGCGACTTCGAAGTCGTCGCTCATGCCCATGCTGATGTGCCGCAGGGAGGCCCCGCCGATCTTGTTCCACTTCAGCTCTTCGAACACCTCACGTGTTCGGCTGAACGCCTGGCGGATTTTGACGGGATCGGTCTCATGGGCGGCCATCGTCATCAGGCCGGTCAGCTGCAGGCCGGGCATGGAGTCGATCTGCTCGGCCAGATGGACCGCCGCCCCGATTGCCACACCGTGCTTCTGCGGCTCTTCCGAACCGTTGACCTGCAGCAGGATCGGAATCTTTCGCCCGGCCTTGTCGGCCTGGGCATCAAGTTCTTCGGCAAGCCGGAGGCTGTCGATGCTGTGGATCAGGTGGACGAACGGCAGCAGCGACTTGACTTTGTTCCGCTGAAGGTGGCCGATCATGTGCCAGCGGATCTTGTCCGGCATCGTGCCGGCGTCGCCATGAATCTGCCGCCTGGCGACAAACTCATTGAGCTGCCCTGCCCGCTGGGTGAGTTGCTGCACGCGACTCTCGCCGAGGTCGGCAATGCCGAGCGAAAGGATTTCGCGAATCTGCTCCGGCGCAGCGGTTTTGGTGACAGCAACGAGGGTCACCTCGGCCGGATCGCGCTTGCGCTTCTCGCAAGCCCTCGCGATGCGGTCCTTCACTTCGTCCAGTTTTTCGGCCAAGGGAGAACGTTTTGCCACGCGGGCTCCTTCCAGCGATACGGTCTGTGTCAAACCACGAGGATTATAGAGGCTGGGCGAGATGGAAGGTAGGGATGGAGAGAGGATGTCATCTGTCACTGGTCACCTGTCACTGGCAATAGCCTCTTACCAAGGCGACGCGTTGCGAGTGACCAATGACCAATGACCAGCCGTCACTTCTTCAGCGCCTCCGAAACCGCTTCATGGAACCCCTGCCGTACCGGCGAACCGTCGGACCCGCCGGGGTTGCTGAAGTTCGTCCGCTGAATCATCAGCACGTGCGCCAAACCAGCCTTGGGATCGATCCACGCCTGGGTGCCATACGCCCCGCCGTGGCCATGACTTCCAGGGGACAGCTTGGCGCTCACTCCCTGCGGTTCACGGATGATGCACCAGCCGAAGCCCCAGCCGTTGCCGGGCGTGAAGCCGGTCACCACATCTCCGCTCAGGACCGACGTCATCTGCTCGACCGCTTTAGGCGACAGGTAAGTCTTGCCGTCGAGCGATCCCTTGTTCAGTACCATGCGCAGGAAGGTGCCGTAGTCCTTCGCGGTCGAGAACAAGCCGCCGTTGGCCAGCGGGTAGCGGTTGGTGTCGCTCGGACTTTTGCCGTTCAGGAACGCAATGGGCACGGCAGCGAGCTTCATGCCGTCCTTCTTGTAGCTGTCGGCCAGGCGATCCAACTTCTCCTTCGGCGGATAGAAGCTGGTATCGGTCATGCCAAGTGGATCGAACAGCCGCTTCTGCAGGAACTCGGGGTAGCTCATCCCGCTGATGACTTCGACGATCCGCCCACCGGTGTTGATACCGCTCTGGCAATACTGCCACTTGCTGCCGGGGACGAACTGCGTCGGCTTACTGAGGAACGACGGAATCAGGTCGGCGAGCTTCGTCGCGGTCTTGCCGACTTCAGGCGAGACTTCCGACAACCCCGACGTGTGAGTCATCAGATGCCGCACGGTCAAATTCGCCGGCGAGCCGTCCGGCTTCTTCAGGTTCGCGAACTCAGGAATGTACTTCGCGACCGGATCGTCGATCGCAAGCTTGCCCTCATCGACCAGCATCATCATTGCCACGCCGGTCACCGGCTTGGTCATCGACGCGATCCAGAACAGGCTGTCGGGCTGCATCGGCTTGTTGGCTTCGATGTCGGCCAGCCCTTCGGCGCTCAGGTGGATGATGCCGTCGCTATTCGCGACCAGCGTGACAACGCCGGAAACTTCGCTGTCCTTTACGAAGGTCAACATCTTCTCGGATACACCCGGCAGTTTCGGTGGCGCATCAGCGGCACGGGCAGCGGTCATCGTCATGGCGGTGAGTATGCACGACAAAGAAAGGAGCTTGGCAGTTCGCATGCCGAAAAGCTTACCGCGCCTCGTCAGTAGTTGAGTAGTCGGGAGTCGGGGTCGGGAGCCAGAACATTTTGGCGCCATCCTCGAAGGGGTGGGCTCGGACGCCGGCACACGACTAGCGTCGGGATAAATCAAATCGAAGACGATCGCAGACCTTGCGGTATGTCCGCGTCCGAGCCCATCCCTTCGGGGATGGCGCAAAAAGTTTGCGGACGAATGACTACCAACCTCCGATCAGTCATCATTCTTGATCGTCCCCACCGCCTGCCCGTCTACAATCTGAGCGCCGATCGCGCTGCTGAGCTTCACGAACACTGTCTCGTCCACGCCCTTGCGTGTGTCCCCCACCGTCGTGACGATGATCGTCTTGCTGGTCTCGCCGGCGGCGAACGTCAGCTTGCCGCTGAGGGCCTTGTAGTCATTGGACGCGACCTTCGCCGTGCCGTCGGCCGTCGCGAAGTTTACCGTCACCGCCGTAGACGATGCCTTGTCCAGTTTCACCGTGTAAACGAGCTGCCGGGTTCCGCTGTTGCCTTCGATGATGGATGGCGCGTCGAAGATGTTCAGCTTCGGAATCAACTCGTCGTTGACGATCTTGCCGATGCCCGTGTTGTCCAGGATCGTCGCGTTTACCGCGTTGCTGAGTTTGAGATAGAACGTCTCGTCGGGCTCGTAGACGGCATCTCCCTTGATGACGACGTTGACGACGACCGACAGCGCGTTGGCGGCGATCGTCGCCGTGCCGGTCTTGGCGACGAAATCGGTGCCGCTGGCCGCGGTGTTTCCTTGGGTGGCGTAGCTGAACGTCACTGCCTTGGCGACCTTCTTGCTCAGCGAGACGGTAAACGCCAGGTTTTTGGTCGTAGCGCCGGCCCCTTCGGTGATGGAGACGTCGTTAACTGAAAGCCCTGCCACAGTGACGGCCTGGTCGTCATTGACAATGGTGGCAACCGCTTGACTGTCGGCGAACGTCGCCGAATAGAAGCTCGAAAGATTCACGAAGAAGCTCTCGTTGCTCTCGACGGCGGTGTCGCCGACTACATTCATGAACAACTGCCGGGTGAGTTGTCCGGGCGCAAAGAAAACGGTTCCGGTGCTGGCGGTGTAATCACTGCCCGCCTGTGCGATGGCGCCCGCGACATTACCGTTCGCGGTTGACCAGTTCACCGCGGCATAGCCGGCGCTGTTCGTGCGGCTCACCGTGAGCACCAGACTCGTCGTACCGTTGCTGCCTTCGTTGACTGATGCATCCGCGATGGAAAAGGTTGATGGCGCGTCAGGCGTCGCCGACCACAACTCGGACCCAAGCGTGCCGTCATCCGCCCGGAGGTAGACCGTCCCATTGGCTTCACGGAACAGCGGTACCGCAGTCTGGCCAATGCCGGGTGACCCGCCGACGGTGATCGGGAAGGTGCCTGCGCTCGTGCCGTCCGATTGCCACAATTGCGGGCTTCCGTCCCCGTCGGTGGCACGGAAGTACATCCGATTCCCGATTGCGCTCTCCAATCTCACCTGCGATCCGATTTCGCCGACGAAGATGTCCTTGATACGAGTCGCAACGCCATTGGTGGCGCCCCAGAGCTCCTTCCCCCCGGCCGCGTCGGTACCGGCGAAAAAGACGGTGTTGCCGGCGACTTGAATCTGCGACACACCGGTCGGCGTGCCGGGCACGAGCTTGGTGCCGGCGGCGGTTCCGTCGGTCATCCAAAGCTGGCCGTTCTCGCTGAAGTACATCTTGCCCCCGAGGAACCCCAGCGACTGAGGCACGAAGCTCGCCTTGATCGGTGTCGTCCCGGCCTCCGTTCCGTTCGTCGACCAGAGCGCCGGGCCAATGTCGAACACGGCGCGGCCGCCGCCAAGCTGGAACATGAAGTAGCCGCCGACGGAGCCGGAGCCCGGCGTGATATCACGAACGAGGCTCGTCCCGATGTCGGTCCCGTCGCTGCGCCAGAGTTCCTTCCCGTGGATGCCGTCTTCTGCCCAAAACAGTACTGACCCATCACTCTGGGGCAAAAACATGCGGGCGTAGGAAGGGACGCCCGGCTGGATATCGATGAACTGGTGTGTGCCGTCGACCGTCCCGTCGGTAAACCAGACTTCGTTGTCAGTTCCCACGAAGTACGCCGACGTGCCGCTGACGGCGAAACTCGCACCCGGGCTAACAACGAAGAAGGACGTGGCGGCGACGGGGAATGTGCCGGCAACCGTGCCGTCGGTTCGCCAGAGTTGATTCGCGGTCCCGAAGTAGGCGAGGTTGCCGGCGACCACGTAGTTGCCCTGCACGCCAACGATGGGAGCGAGTTGCACCGTTCCCAGAGCGGTGCCGTCAGTCACATACGGCCGGTTGCCGCCAGTGCCGCTTGCAAGGAAGACCGCCTTCCCATTGGGCAGCATCAGGGGATCGCTGACCCACTCCTGGGGGTTGGGGTTCAGGTCAACCAGTAGCTGCGTTCCGAGTCCGGTTCCGTCAGTACGCCAAAGCTCGCGCCCGGACGAGACATTCGTCGCGCCAAATACTTTCAGACCGCCAACGGCGACGATCTCTCCGGGAATGGAATCCCCGACGCTGTCATTGATGTTCTTGACCAGGGACACGGAGAGCAGACGGCGGCACTCAAGCCGTTCCGCCATCGTAGTAGGGACAGACTTAGCGCAACCCGCTTCACGAGCAGACTTCAGTACCCGCCGACGCCTGATCGCAGCAAACGCAGTGCGCAAGTTCAACATCTTCCCTCCGAATTGAGTCCGAACCACTGTCGACGATAAGAACCGGGTGAGTTCGCGCCCCGTAAAAGCAGGATAACAGATGAACTTAGTTGCATCGAATCACGGCCGGCGGATCGTCCGGTTTCTGCGGCAGTCTTGGCGTGGGGCAAATGCCGCCTATCCTGTGGGGGCTCATGATTCCTCTGCCGATCGACAGATACCTCCCTGACGTCGTCGCCGCCGCGAAGCAGCACCGCGCAATGGTGCTGGTGGCTCCCCCCGGGGCGGGCAAGACGACGCGGGTGCCCCCCGCCATCCTCGCCGCCGGGCTGATGGACAGGGAGCATCCGAACCTGGTGATGCTGCAGCCCCGCCGGGTCGCGGCGCGGGCGTCGGCGGCGCGGATCGCCGACGAGCAGGGTTGGACCCTCGGCGGGCGAGTCGGCTACCAGGTGCGGTTCGAAAAGCGCATCGGCCCCGACACCCGTCTGAAAGTCTTCACCGAAGGCATCCTTACCCGCCAGTTGCTGGACGACCCGTTCCTCGAGGGCGTTGGCTGCGTGATCCTGGACGAGTTCCACGAGCGGAGCATTCACACCGACCTCTGTGCCGCCCTGCTTCGCGAAGTGAAGCAGACCGTTCGCGACGACCTGATTTTGATCGTCATGTCGGCGACGCTGGAGGCCGAGCCGGTCAGCCGGTTTCTGGGCGGCTGCCCGATCGTTCGGACCGAAGGGCGGACCTTCCCGGTCGAGGTGAAGCACACCGGCTACAGCCAGGCGTACGCGTGGGAACGGGCGGCGGATGCGGTGATGGATGTCGTCGCGTCCGCCAAGGCGGAGCCTACGGAGCCCGGCGATATCCTGGTCTTTCTGCCGGGCGTGGACGAGATCCGCCGGTGTGGCGAACGTCTGTCCCGCTTCGCGGATGAACGGAACCTGCTCGTCCTGCCGCTGCACGGATCGCTACCGCCGGACGAGCAGACATTGGCCCTACGTCCGTCGAAACAGCGGAAGGTCATCCTGTCGACCAACATCGCCGAGACGTCGCTGACGATCGACGGCGTTCGTACCGTGATTGACAGCGGCCTCGCCCGCATTGCCGGCTACGACGCCCAGCGCGGCATGGACAAGCTCGAACTCGAACGGATCAGCCTGGCGTCGGCGACGCAGCGGGCTGGCCGCGCCGGACGTACCGCGCCGGGGGTTTGCATTCGGCTGTGGAGCAAGTCCGAAGAGCAGGCGATGGCCGCGTTCACCACGCCCGAAATCCGCCGGGTCGACCTCTGCGGCACGGCGTTGCTCCTGCACGCCTGGGGCAAGCCGGACCTGCGCAACTTCGGCTGGTACGAGCCGCCCGCCGAAGACATGCTCGTCTCGGCCGAGCGGCTGCTGGCGATGATCGGCGCGCTCGACGCCGACGTCGACGGGAAGATCACGCCGCTCGGACAGCGGATCATGGCGTTGCCCACGCACCCACGGCTGGCAAGGCTGCTCATCGGCGCGGCCGAAGCCGGACTGCTGGAACAAGGCGCCGCCGTCGCGGCGCTGCTGGCCGAGAAGGACATCGCTTGGGAAGAGCGCGGCACGCCCCGCTGGATGCGCGAAACCAAGACGATCGGTCCGTCGGACCTGCTGCTACGGCTGGACCTGCTGGAGCAGGCGGAGAAGTCGCGCTTCGCCCCGCACCTGCGCGACAGCGGCATCGATCCTGTGGCAGCGAGGCAGGCGGCAAAGGCGCGGGATGATTTGCTGCGGATCGCGGAACGGCTTGATCGCGATCCACGTTCAAACACGCCGGTGTCGAATGCTGCCAGTGGCGCGGCGATGCCGAAATGGTCCGCCCTCGACCACGACGAAATCATCATACGGCTCGCGCTGCTCGCGTACCCCGATCGCGTCTGCCGTCGGCGGGCGTCGGACCCGGCCGCGGCGGCGATGGTCGGCGGGACGGGCGTGCGACTGGCCGCCGAGTCGGTCGTGCGGCAGCACGAGTTCTTCCTCGCCCTCGACGCCCGTCAGGATGCGCGGTCGCAGACGCGCGAGGCAATGGTGAAGATCGCCAGCGGCATCAACGTGGAATGGCTCGAAGAGTTCTTCTCGCAATCGATCCGCCGCGAACGGGTGCTGGTGTACGACGAGCAGCGGAAACGTGTCGTGGCGCGGGGGACGACGAGCTATCGCGATCTGCTGCTGAAGGAAGACAAAGACGCCCCGGTGGACCCTGCCGCCGCCGGGCCGGTGCTGGCCGAGGCGCTGCGGCCGCGGGCACGAGAGCTTTTCGAAGCCGACGAGAAAGCCGTGGCGATCATGGACCGCCTGAACCTTCTGAGAAAGCACATGCCCGAGCAGGCCTGGCCGTCAATCGACGATGCCGGGCTCGGCGATATCCTCGCCGAGGCCTGCGCCGGGCGGCGCAGCCTCGATGAGATCGTCGGCCGGACATCACTCGGGGCGATCCTTGAATCGCAGCTTCAATACCCGTTCGACCGCCTGCTCGACCAGCACGCCCCGGAGTCGATCGAAGTGCCGACGGGCAACCGCATCGCGTTGCAATACCGAAAGGCAGAGCCGCCGATCCTGGCGGTGCGGTTGCAGGAAGTCTTCGGCTGGTTCGATACGCCACGCATCGCCGGCGGCCGGGTGCCGGTATTGATGCACCTGCTGGGCCCCAACTATCGTCCTGTGCAAGTGACCGACGACCTGCGAAGCTTCTGGACGACGACCTATTTCCAGGTGCGCAAGGATCTGCGTGTCAGGTACCCCAAGCACAGTTGGCCCGAAGACCCGCTAACGGCAACGCCTGTCGCCCGAGGCGGACGAAGGCGAACGTAACGGAAAAACCTAACCACGGAGGACACGGAGAGCACGGAGGAAGAGATCGGAGAGAGATGCCTGGTGCACTTACAGACCATCCCGCATTAGGTCGTCTCGGTCTTTCTCATCCTCCGTGTCCTCCGTGGTTAAGAATCGGATTTCGCGGAGAACCAAACCAATGAAAGCCTGGCTCATCGACGACACCAAATCCGGCATCGAACAGCTTCGCATCGGCACCGTCATGGACCCTGAGCCGGGGTCGGGGGAAGTTGTGGTGAAGGTGCATTACGCCTCACTGAACCCGGCCGATCGGTATCTGTCGATGGGGCAGTACCCGGCCAAGCCGTCGCTGCCGCACATCCTGGGTCGAGATGGCGTCGGCGAGGTGGTCGCCGTCGCGACGGATGTGAAGTCGCTCAAGGTGGGCGACCGGGTTCTGCTGTTGCGCAGCGAGATCGGCGTCAGCAAGCCGGGCACGTTCGCCGAGTTGGTCTCGGTGCCGGTCGAGTCGCTCGCGCCGGTCCCGCCGAAGTGGTCGCCGGAGCAGTCGGCGGGTGCGCCGCTGGTCTACCTCACGGCGTATCAGGCGCTGACAACATGGGGCAAGCTGCCGCCGCACAGCGTGGTACTGATCACCGGCGCATCGGGCGGCGTCGGCGTCGCGAGCGTGCAACTGGCCGAGGCGATGGGGTTCGATGTCGTCGCGCTGTCACGATCCGCGAACAAACGCGAAAAGCTCGAACGCCTGGGTGCCGACCACACCATCGACCCGACCGACCCCGCCTGGCCGAAAACGGTCAAGCAGATCCTCGGCCATCGCCGGGTGGAACTGGCAGTCGACAACATCGGCGGCGAGTCATTCAAGGGGATCGTCGAAACGCTCGGCGAGAATGGTCGCATCAGTTGCGTCGGCCAGCTCGCCGGCCCGGTTCCGAACTTCAGCCCGGCAACGCTTTTCTTCCGCCGGCTGCGTGTTGGCGGTGTAGCGGTCGGGGCATACACCCCGGCCGAAAGCCAGGAGGCGTGGAAGGCGGTGCTGGAACTGCTGGAAAAGTCGGGTGCAGAACCGCTGGTGGACGAAGTATTTCCTTTTGAGCAGTTGCCCAAGGCTTTCGCCAAGCTCGCGGCGGGGCCGATGGGAAAGGTTGTGTTGGAAATAGAGGCAAGAAGGCACGGAGGCGCGTAGGCACCAAGGAAATGAAACCCACCCCACTCCACGTGCCTTCATGCCTCATGTCTTCGTGCCTGATACGCCAAGATGCCTTCGTGCCACGTACTCACTAACGCCATGATCCTCGACCTCCACGTCCACATCTCCGCCCTCACCCGCGGCCACGGCAAGATGTCGCGCCACTTGCTCGACACGCTCGCATTCCGTTTCATGAAATGGCGTCTGGGCGTGGAAGGCGAGGACGACGCCACCGAACGCGCCATCGCCGACAAGCTCGTGCGGACGATCGACGAGACAAGGAAGCTCGACGCCGTCGTCGTGCTGGCGTTCGATGCGGTGCATGACGGGCAAGGCCGGCTCGACCACGCCAACACACACCTCCACGTCACGAACGACTACGCGATCGACCTCTGCCGCAAGAATGCGAAGCTGCGCTTCGGTGCGTCTGTTCATCCATACCGGAAAGACGCCGTCGCCGAAATCGAGCGGTGCGTGAAGGCCGGCGCGGTGCTGATGAAATGGCTGCCGATCGTTCAAGGATTCAACCCCGCCGACGATCGCTGCATTCCGTTCTACGAAGCGCTCGCCCACCACAAGCTGCCGCTGCTCAGCCATACCGGCGGGGAGAAGTCATTGCCGAACATCGACACCACCGTCGCCGACCCCGCCCTGCTGCTGCCGGCGCTGCAGCGCGGCGTGAAAGTCATCATGGCCCACTGCGGGACTCGGTCGGCGTTCGGCGAAACCGACTACGTCTCGAACTTCATGAAGTTCGCCCGCGAGCACGAGCACTGCTACGGCGACACCGCCGCCCTCTGTCTGCCGACACGATCGCACGCCTTCCCGATGGTCCTGAAAGACAAGGTCGTCCGGGAGAAGCTCGTTCACGGCAGCGACTGGCCGATTATCGCATTGCCGCCGGCGTCACAGCTACCTGTTCACAAGACCGTCGCCGCGATCGCCGACGGCAACTGGATGAGGCGGGATGTGGCGATCAAAGAGGCACTGGGTTTTGACGATGCGTACTGGCACCGTGCGGCGAAGGTGCTGGGTTTGTAACGCGCAAAATGTCGGGCACATGTCCGGTGCAAAAAGAAAGCCCGCGAACAAACGTTCGCGGGCTTTGATTCAGGTTCGAGCCGAAGGGGTCGAATCAGGATGATTCAACCGGTTCGCCCGGCAATCAGGCAGCCTTCCAAGGGATTACTTGGCCTTGGGCTTGGCTTCCTTGAGGGTGATGCTGACCGGATCGGCCTTGCCGCCGGCGACCTTGACGGCCGCGCCACCGGTGCCGGCTTCCTTGCTGCCAGCCTGGACGCGGTATTCGCCGTCTTCAACGCCATCAAACTTGAAGGCGCCCTTGTCGTCGGTGGAGGTTTCCTTCAGGGCGGCGGCGCCGGGCTTCTTCTCGCCGGCGGCGGGAGCAGCGGCCGGCTTCTTGCCCGCGCCACCCTTCATCAGCTTCACGGCAACGCTGGCGGCGGGCTTGCCGTCCTTGCCAGTGACCGTGCCGGTGATTTCGCCGGCGAGCGAAACGCTGGCCATGAATGCGAGCGCGAGAACAGACATCGAGAGCTTCTTGACGAGATACATGGGATACTCCTGTTTCGTCGGCAGCGGCGTTCCCACCCTCCGCGGGCGGGCGTGCGATGACACGGCCTGCATTGAGACGAATTGATTTCTATAAGGTGCAACGACGGCGTTCGGAATTTATTGTCATGCGTGTTTTTTCTTCCCAGCCGCCCGACGCCGTCCCCGGGAGCCCGATTACTCGGACTTTAACAACTCCCGCCAAAAGTGGTCTAGATCGAAACTTACGCGTACTTCGGCGCCGTCGACGCCGTATATGACCCGCGACACCCGCGCGCGGCGCATCGCCTCGGTCACCACTCGGTCGAGCCTCGGGTCTTTCGCGGCGGCTTGGCCTATCGTCAGGCCATCCCGCAGCGGCAGTTCGTCAATCTGACGCCGTAGTTGCGACAGCGCCACACTTTCAGCCGCACGGGCACCCTTGAGTCCGCTACCGGCGCCACGGCCGTCGGCGTCCATTTGCCGTCCGACCCATTCCGGTGCCTCTTTGGGCACCCGGCTCGCGTTTTGATCCCCCTTCTGAACCGGAGCCGACAGCACCACAACCGCCGGTTCCCCCGACTGCCCGACACCGGTGAATCTCTGAGTCTTCAGGTGCGCCAAGCGACGAGCGAAGTCTTCCTCGCCTAAACCACTCAACCCTTGCCCTTTCTCTGCAGCGTCGCTCAACGCGGTCGCGATCTGCGAACCTGCTATCTCGAGGCGCACCTGGCAGACATTGTCCCGCCAACGCGGGCCACCAGGTTGCTCTGCGTTCAACAGCGAGGCCTCAAGTGCGTCCAGCGCACCCAATCGCCGCGCCGCCTGACCGATGGTCATGTCCGTGGAGAACGGCGAGCCCAATACATCACGGCGGAGCGATTCGGTCGCCGAGCGCTGTGCTGCTTCGACCGCACTAACAGCCGGTTGCGTAGAAGCCGCCGCTCCCACGAGGACGCCCGCATCGACCGCTGGTGGCACGCCGGGCGAAACGTTCGAGGTTTCCCGAATCTCGGATTTTGATAGCGAAGGGGAAGTCGGCGAGGCCGGACGGGTTGTCTGTGCAGTTGAGACCCGCGGCCAAAGGACAACCGATGCCGCGAGGAGCACCACGCGAACGGATGCGGGGAGAATGGCGATCCGGCAAACCATCGATCCTTCGCCAATACTCAGGGTCACAACGCTCGGCACGCCGGCTCAAGGATTCTGAACATAGGGGCGCTGCGCATCGACCCTCCATTCGGACAGCCCGGGCGAGCAAATGTTAGCCCGGCTGGTTGATCATGAACGTCGCCGTCGCGGCAAAAAATTGACGCAGTATCGCTTTGGGGGCTTCCGGAATCGCCGCTTCTTCCATCGCCTGATCCATCAGCAACATCCAGCGGTCGCGGGCGGCCTGATCGATCGCAAACGGCGCGTGGCGCATCCGGAGCCGCGGATGACCTCGCTGCTCAATGTATGTGGCCGGCCCGCCGAATCGGAACGCCAGGAAATCTCGCAACCGGGATTCCGCCCCCGGCAGATCGTCGGGTGGGTACATCGGGCCGAGAATCGGATCGGAAGGGATCTGACGGTAGAACGCCGCAACCAGCCGCGCGAGGCCTTCGCCGCCGATGGACTTGTAAATCTCGTGATCGGGAAGAAGGTTCATGATGTCGTGACGGCAGCCAAGTCAGGCCCTTACGGGTGAGGTGTTGAGCGCGTCGCCGTACACCGTGAGCACCGCCTTCTGCGGGCGGGGAGCGACCGACCTGAACCACGCGATGGTTTGTTCCAGACCTGTCTTAAGCGGAACCGCCGCCCGCCAGCCAATGAGCCGTTCCGTTGCATTGGCGTCTGCCGCGCATTCGAGTTCGCTGGGGCGATCCGGGATCGATCCGAGCCGAAGCAACTCTGTCCTTCCCAGCAGACCGGCAACGATTCGGGCAATATCGGCGACCGACGTCAGCAAGCCAGTGCCGATGTCCACAGTCCGTCCTCCCAGATCGTCGCGCACCGCGCAAGCCAGTAACCCCGCGGCGGCGTCATCGATGTGGATCCAATCGATCAGCCTTCGACCCGAACTGAGCTCGGCGGTCTCGCCTTGCATCAGGCGGGTGACGATATGGGGGATCAACTTCGCCGGCCGGGCGTCGCCGGGCCCATACACCACTGCGAGCCTGGCGATCGATACATCCAGGCCGTAAAGGTGGTGAAACATCCGGGCGTAAGTCGCTTCGGCAAACTTACTGGCGGCATAGGGCGAATTGGGCACCACCTGATCGGCCAACACCCGTCCTCCGGGCGCTTCAACCGACCCGCAGAGCACCACCCTGATGCCGCCGATTTCCGCCGCCGCCGACATCAGGCACGCCGTCGCGACGAGATTGTCGCGCACCGCCGGTTCCACCTGTGCCAGGCCTCGGCTGGCGTTGGCATATCCGGCGCAGTGAACGATGACGTCCGGCATCGCCCGTCGCAGAACATCGCGGACCGCCGCGGTATCCGTGAGGTCGGCAGTCCATTCCTGCACCGGCGCGGATTGGCCTACCTTCGAAGCGCCACGACGCCGGTGAAGCAAATGCACGTCGTGACCGGCCCGGCCCGCCGCCAGGCTGACCGCGCGTCCCAGGAACCCGCCGGCTCCGGTGACGAGAATACGTTGATGCTGATCGCGATGCGTTGTCATGCTCTACTTCGGATCCAATCGACTATTTGCCAAGGTCCAGATCCGACAGAACAGATCGCAGCTTGGGATCGCGGCCAATTCGCCCCATCTCCATGAGCCAGGCAGACATCGCCTTGGTGATGCGCTCTTCGTACTTCTTCCTGAGCTCATCCTCTTTTTCCTTCGTGGGCTTGGCGATCTTGTCCGCTTCGGCTTTAACGGCCTTCAACTTCTCACTGAGCTCTTTGAGCTTCGGCTTTGCGCTGTTGGCGGATGCCTCATCCGTAACCGTGGTCAGCAGCTTGGCAACATCCTCCATGGTAGTGACCTGCTGCTCCATGACCGATTCGTGTGTCGGAGCCCTATCACAACCGACGACCAGCGCGAGCGATAGGACGGCGAAAGCGATCACCAGTTGGCGAATCGGCATGGAACCTCCGTGAAAGTGCAATTCGAGACGTGACACGGCCAAACCCGGAAACCCGGCCTGCCACGCATAAGAGGCTAGCGTCTGTTGTCACAAACTGTTAGGCAAAATTGGCATGAGGAATGCCCTATCGCTCATCAAGTTCCCGGGCAGGTGGAAGCTGGGATAAGGATTCCGGCTGGAGGGGACATCTCATCCTCAACTGTTCAAAATCTTCCACGCTGTCGCGAATTTTGTTGACAGGTTCTGAAGTCTTCTGCATGATTCTGGCGGCGAGCTGGTAGGAAACCTTTCATGCCGACGATGCAGACAACCAACTTGAACCGGTCCGAGGTCGAGCGTCTCGTTCGCGAGGTGCTCACGCAGAAGCTTCGAGGCGGCCCCACCGCCCGCGAGCAGCACGCCAGGCAGCCCAGCCAGGCCGGTGGCCCGCCGCACCCGCTGGTGGTGAATGTCTCGGCTCGCCACATGCACGTGAAGCAGGAGCACCTGGAGATCCTCTTCGGACCCGGCGCCAAGCTCACGAAGCTCAAAGATCTTTATCAGCAGGGCGAGTTCGCCAGCGAGCAGCTCGTGACGGTCGTTGGCCCCCGCCAGCGGATCATCCCCAACGTTCGCATCCTCGGCCCGATGCGCGACTACACGCAGATCGAGCTGTCCTACACCGACGGCATCTACCTCGGCATCGATCTGCCCCTTCGCATCAGCGGCAATCACAAAGACACCCCCGGCTGCACGATCCTCGGCCCCAAAGGCTCGCTGACGATCGACAAGGGTGTCATTCGCGCCGAACGCCATGTGCACATGTCCACCGAAGACATGAGCTACTACGGCGTCAAAGACGGCGACTACATGAAACTGAAAATCGACGGCCCGTGCGGCGTCACGTTCGACCGGCTCAAGGTTCGCTACCACCCGAAGGTGGTCCTCGAGGTGCACATCGACACCGACGAGGGCAACGCCTGCGACCTGGAATCGGCGACGCATATGGAACTGATCAAGTAAGTGATCGTCGATTGTGGAATGTGGATTGTCGCTGGTTGCGCGCGAACGTGAGCGGCTCCGACAATCGACACTCAACAATCCACACTCGAAGAGGAAAGCTATGGCAAGCGAAGCTCTCGGTCTTCTTGAATGCAAAGGTCTGGTCGCCCTCATGGAGGGGACCGACGCGATGCTCAAGTCGGCCAACGTCGAAATTCTCGGCTGGGACAAGTGCGGCAGCGGTATGGTCACGTCGTTCGTCAAAGGCGACGTCGCCGCCGTCAAGGCTGCCGTCGACGCCGGCGCCGAAGCAGCCGGCCGTATCGGCACGGTGGTGGCGGTTCACGTCATCGCCCGCCCGCACGACGAACTGCCGGGCATGTACCCCAAGAAGAAGGGCGCTCCCGCAGTAGCACCGGCAGTGAAGAAGTAATCCCAATGCGGATTGCAGATCTCGGATTGCGGAATGAATGTCACGCCTCGTGACGTCCTCCGCAGTTCAAGCCGCATTCCGTAATCCGAAATCCGCAATACACGGAGACTCCAATGGCAGAATCAAACGGATACGGCCAGGCCCTCGGCCTGATCGAAACCAAGGGCTGGGTCCCTCTCGTCGAGGCGACCGATGCAATGACCAAGGCCGCCAACGTCGAGATCGTCAAGACGATCCAGATCGGTGGCGCTTTCGTGACGACCGTCGTCCGCGGCGACGTCGGCAGCGTGAAGGCCGCGATCGACGCCGGCGCTGAAGCCGCCGGCAAGGTCGGCGAAGTAATCGCGTCGCACGTGATCGCCCGCCCCCACCCAGACCTGCTCGCGGGTTTTGGAGCCTGACGAAAGTAGGCAGCGTGCAGTAAGCAGTACGCAGTGAAATGCGTCTGCGTCTGCATTTTCTGCCTACTGCCAGCTGCGTACTGCTTACTCCCCCACCATGCTTGTCCTCGTCGCCAACCTCGGTTCCACCAGCTTCAAGTTCAAGCTGCTCGACATGTCGAGCGGCGGCGATGAAGTTGCGCGGGGCGGCTACGAGCGCATCGGCCAGGCCGGGTCGGAGTTCGCTACGCACGGCGACGTCATCGACGTCATCCTCAAGACGCTCCCGAAGCCCCCTGACGCGATCGGCTTCAAAGCCGTTCACGGCGGGCCGATCAGCGGCGCGGTGCGGGTGACCGATGAAGTCATCGCGACGATGGAGCAGTTTTCCGACGTCGCGCCGGCCCACAACCCGCCTTACATCGCCGCGATGAAAGCCTTCCGGCAGAAGATGCCGAAGTGCCCGCAGGTGGCGGCGTTCGAGACGGCGTTCCACCAGACGATCCCGCTCAGCCGGCAGGTCTACGCGATCCCGCACGACTGGACCGAAAAACTCGGCATCCGCCGATACGGCTTCCACGGCGCGAGCCATCGCTACATCGCGACCCGCGTGCCGGAACTGGTCGGCAAGGAAAACAGCCGCCGGATCATCAGTTGCCACCTCGGCGGCAGCTGCTCTGTCACGGCAATCGAAAACGGCAAGAGCGTGGCCAACAGCTTCGGCATGACGGCGCAGTCGGGTGTGCCGCACAACAATCGTGTCGGCGAGTTCGACACCTTTGCGATGCTCAAGCTGCTCAAGCAGGGCCTGAGCCTCGACGACATTTTCAAGAAGCTCGGCAAAGAAGGCGGCATGCTCGGGATGAGCGGCGTCTCCCCCGACATGCGCGACATCGAGAAAGCTGCCGCCGGCGGTAATGCCCGCGCTCAGCTCGCACTCGACGCGTTTGTCGAAAGCGTTCGGAGCTTCATCGGACAATACCTGGTCGTCCTTGGCGGCATCGATGTGCTCGCCTTCACCGGCGGCATCGGCGAGAACGGAATCGCCATCCGCGAGGCGATCTGCCGCAACCTGCACTGGGCCGGCATCGTGCTCGACCCGACAAAGAACCAGGTTCGGGCGAAGGAAGAAAAGATCAGCAAGCTGGAAAGCAACGCCGAGGTCTGGATCGTGCCCACCAACGAAGAGTTGATTGTGGCGCGGCAGACGGAAGCGGTGTTGAGTCAGAATTAGCGGAAGCAAGCAGTACGCAGTAGGCAGTAGGCAGTGAAATGCCTGGCCGAAGGTGTACTGAAACGTTCGAGAGTCCTTGGTGGAAACAGTCGTCGGGCGACAGGCGGAGTGATCTCTGCCTTCCTGCGTACTGCTTACTGCCTACTGCCTACTGGAACACAATGGCAAACGAAGCAATCGGTTTGATCGAGACCCGCGGCATTGTCGCGGCGGTTGAAGGAACGGACGCGGCGCTGAAGTCGGCGAACGTCGAGTACGTCGAGAAGCACATGGTCGGTAACGGCCTGGTCGCGGTGACGTTCCGCGGCGATGTTGCCGCCGTCCGCGCCGCGATGGACGCCGCCGCCGAGGCCGCCGGCCGCGTCGGCGAAGTCGTCAGCGTGCACGTCATCGCACGTCCGCATAGCGACGTGGCGAAAATGGGATGAGGTAGAGGCACGAAGGCAAGAGGCACGTAGGCACAAAGTGTGCAGACGTTACTCCTACACTTCGTTCCTGAGTGCCTCAATGCCTTCGTGCCTTCGAGTAACCCATGTTCATAGCTCGTGTCACCGGCCACGTCGTCGCCACCGCCAAGGACAAGACCCTCAACGGCCAGAAGCTGTTCGTGGTCGAGCCCTTGAACGTGAAGTACGACGACGCCAACCAGCCTTCCTCGCTCGGTAACACCGGGCGGGCGATTGTGGCGTTGGATGTGGTAGGTGCCGGCGAAGGACAACTGGTGCTCGTTTGCCAGGGCTCTTCGGCCCGCATGACCGAGCAGACCAAGAACCTTCCGGCCGACGCGGTGATCATCGGTATCGTCGATTCGGCCCAGTTCGCGGGAAAGACGTTCTATTCGGCAAGAAGCTAGGAGCCGGAAGTCAGAAGTCCGAGGATGGAATTGCGGTTTCATCTTCCGACGTCTGACTCCCGACGTCTGACTCCCGACGTCTGACTCCCGACGTCTGACTCCCGACTTCTGACTCCCGACTTCTACCCCCTATGACGCAAGCACTCGTACAAGATGTCGTCGCCGAGGTGATGCGTCGCCTGGGCAATAAGACCCCCGGCTCACCGGCATCGAACTCTGGTGGCGTTCGCGCCGGCGAAGACGCCGCGGCCAATGACGCCAAAATCGCGTCGCGCGGGCCAACCGTTTCCGTCCCCATCGGCCAGCACGGCATCTTCGGCTCGGTCGATCAGTGCGTCGCCGCAGCGACCGAGGCCCAGAAGAAGCTTAGCCGTCTGTCGCTCGCCGACCGCGACGGCATCGTCAAGCTGATCAAGTCGATCGCCAAGCAGAACGCGCAGCTCTGGGGCAAGATCGAACTCGATGAGACGAAGATCGGTCGGCTCGATCACAAGATCGAGAAGCTCCAGATCCTCGAGCTTGTTCCTGGCGTTGAGTTCCTGAAGACCACCGCCGACAGCGGCTCGAACGGCGTCTGCCTCGAAGAGTACGCACCGTTCGGCGTCATCGGCATCATCACGCCCGTCACCCACTCCGTCCCCACCCTGTCGGCCAACGCGGTCAGCATGATTGCCGGCGGCAACGCGATCGTCGCCAATCCGCACCCAAGTGGCACCAACTGCGCCGCGATCGCCGTCGCCGAGTACAACAAGCAGATCAACGCCAAGTACGGCGTCGATCACCTGATCACCTGTATCGTCCCGCCGACGCTCGAAACCGCCGACCAGATCTTCAATCATCGCGGCATTCAGTTGCTGGTCGTGACCGGCGGCCCGGCGGTGGCCCGCGCGGCGTTGAAGGCCAGCAAGCGGGCGATCGTCGCCGGCCCCGGCAATCCGCCGGTGGTGGTTGATGAGACTGCCTGCCTCCAGAATGCCGCCCGCAGCATCGTCGCGGGCGCATCATTCGACAACAATCTTCTGTGCATTGGCGAAAAGCAGGTCTTCTGTGTCGAGAGCGTGTTCGACAAGCTGATGACCGAGATGGAAAAGGCCGGCGGCTTTATCCTGAACGCCCGGCAGATCGAAGCTCTCACGGGCCGCGCGTTCGTCATCGACCCCAAAGACAACAAGCCGCACGTGAACAAGGATTTCGTCGGCAAGGACGCAAGCGTCCTGGCAGCGGCGGCGGGCACTTCCGTGCCCCCCACCACCCAGCTACTGGTGGGTGAAACCAACAAAGATCATCCGTTTGTCCAGGAAGAACAGATGATGCCCTTCGTGCCGTTCGTCCGCGTGAAGAACGTGGACGAGGCGATCGACCTGGCGATCCAGTCGGAACATGGCTATCGCCACACGGCCCTGATCCACAGCCGCAACCTCGACACGATCACCCGGTTCGGTCGGCGTGCGGCGACCACGCTGTTCGTCGTCAACGGCGGCAGCCCCAGTGGCCTGGGCCTCGGTGGTCAGGGTTTTCTGAGCTACAGCATCGCGACACCCACGGGCGAAGGCATTACGACACCGCTGACGTTCACGCGGTATCGCCGGATCATGATGACCGGATCGTTGAGGATGATTTAGCGGAGAAGTAGGCAGTAGGCAGTAGGCGTTAGGCAGACCATTCGTTGCCTTCTCTGCCTACTGCCTACTGCCTACCGCCTACTGATGCTTCTCGGAACCGTCATCGGCTACGCGACTGCGACTATCAAGCATCCTTCGATGAAGGGCTGGAAGTTGTCGATTGTCCAGCCGATCAACAGCGAGCGTCAGCCCGAGGCCGATCCGGTGATTGCCGCCGATTCGCTGGGCGCGTCGCCGGGACAGACGGTGATACTGAACAGTGACGGCAAGGCCGCGAGAGACCTGATCGGCCATGACAAAAGCCCGGTGCGGTATTTCGTGATCGCGCTCGCCGACGAATGATGTCCGGTCCCCTCGCCCCTGTACTCAGGGGAGAGGGTTAGGGTGAGGGGCCGAACCTAAGGCGTTGTGACTTGCCCAAGAGAGCCCTGCGACGTCGTCGCGGGTTCCGCGAGTCGAGCTTGCAGTGAGTCGTGTTTGCGAATCGAGGTGCCCGACGTTCGGCCCCTCACCCCAACCCTCTCCCCCGAGTACGAGGGAGAGGGGGTAAGAAATATGTTCTTCACCGCCCGGCAACTTGAACAACTGCACCGCGAAAGCGGCAGCGCCGGGCGTATCACGCTTCCGTACCGCGCCCGGCTGACGCCGATGGCGCAGGACTGGATCCGGTTGAAGAAGGTCTCACTGGGCTATTGCGACGACGCTTCGAAGAGCGCAACAGGCACAGTCACGACCAGTGCCCCTTCTAGCGCCCGCCCGCAGGGCGGGGTTCCCGGCACAGCCGGGCAAGCGTCGATCGCACAGTACGCAACAGAACAACCCACCACCCCCCTGCTCTGGTGGTGTGACGGCCCCTGCGGCGCGGCGAAGGCGGCGCTCACCGGTCAGGCGAAGGAATCGCTGCTGCGTCCGATCGATCTGCCGCAGGATCCGAAGCAGATCGTCGCGGTAGTCAAGACGATCGCGGGAGAACTGAAGTCGGGCAGTGCGAGTTCCGCCGCGATCGTGGTGCAGAACGCCGCCGTTGCGATGGTGTTCGCCAACCGCTGCCCGAGCATCCGTGCCGTTGTAGGCACCTGCCTGGAAGCGGTCGAGCAAGGCATTCAGCAGGTCGCGGCGAACGTGCTGGTGATCGAACACCCGCACAAGGCGTTTCCGCAGATCAAGACGATGCTCGGCCGGTTCGCCCGGGCGAAACGAGAGTTATCGCCGGACGTGCAGCGGCAGTTAGCAGAGCTTGCGACTTGCGGCTGATTGATTGTGGTGCAGGCTTTAGCCTGCATCCTGAACAAGCAAGTGCAGGCTGAAGCCCGCACCACAATGTAATGCGAATCGGCAAAGTGATCGGCCGTCTCACCCTCAGCCCCATCTACGACACGCTCGTAGGCGGCCGGTTTCTGATCGTTGAGGTGCAGGATCGGTTCAGCCTGGTCGGCAAGCCTCGCAGGTCGAAGGAAGCCCTGGTCGTGTACGACCATTTCGGCGCCGGCGAAGGCGACACGATCGCATTCACCGAAAGCCGCGAAGCGACGATGCCGTTCTACCCGGAGAAGCGCGTGCCGCTCGATGCGTACAACTGCGCGATCCTGGATACGGTGACGGTGAAGCACGAAATCTGAACGGGTCACTGATTGGCCGGGCCTGCCGAGCCGCATGCGTCCGTAAATGAATCGAGAAGAACCTATGGCCTACACATCCACCAGCAACAACGGCGTCTCCGAGTTCAAGCTCAAAGAAGAGATGTGCGAGATCGGCCGCCGCATCTGGCTCAAAGGCTTCTGCGCCGGCAACGAAGGCAATCACTCGCTGAAGATCGGACCGAACAAATTCCTTTGCACGCCGACGGGTATCAGCAAAGGCTTCCTGAAGCCTGATGACATCTGCACAGTGGACATCGAAGGCAAGCAGCTCGCCGGCAAGCGGAAACGCACCAGCGAAATGCTGATGCATCTGGAAATCTACAAGCAGCGGCCGGACGTGAAGGCCGTGGTTCACAGTCATCCGCCTCACGCGACGGCGTTCGCGATCGCCGGCGTCGAGCTGCCGACCTGCATTCACCCCGAGGCCGAGGTGTTCCTCGGCGTCGTCAAGACCGCCAAGTACGTCACGCCCGGCGACAAGCGGCTGGGCGAATCGCTGATCCCGTTCCTCAAGGACAGCAACACCATCCTGCTACAGAACCACGGCACGGTGACGTTCAGCACGAGCCTCGAAGAGGCGTACTACAAGCTTGAAATCGTCGACGCCTACAGCCGAATCCTGATGCTCGCCAAGAGCCTGGGCTCGGTCCGTCCGCTGGATTCGAAGGAAATGAAGGAACTGCTGGAGTTGAAGGTTCGCTTCGGCCTGCGTGAACCGCGCCTCGATAACGGCGGCGAAGGGATGAGCTGCTCAAGCGACTTCCTGACCCGCGTCGGCGGCGACATCGCCACCCGCGGCAAGGTTCAGACCGCCAGCGGCGTCACCAGCAGCGGCAACGCGAGCTGCGCCTGCCCGCCCAGCGGCGGCCTGGGCGATGCGATTGCGTCGATGCTCCCCTCGCTGCCGGCGAACGTCAGCGAAGCCGACATGGAGACGCTTATCCAGACGATCACGGACCAGATCATGGCGACGGCGTAGGGTCCGCCTTGGCGGACGCGAAGGCATCGCTTCGCCAGAGTTCCCACGCATACGACGACATCGGTCCGCCTAGGCGGGCATCGCGTCCGCTAAGGCGGACCCTACGAGACCTCTATGAAAGTCAGCATCATCGGCGGCGGTGGACGGGTCGGCTCAGATGCGGCGTTCGCGCTGCAGTGCGCGGGCATCGTCTCTGAAATCCACCTCCTCGACGCCAACGAGAAAATGGCCGAGGGCGAAGCCCTCGACCTCCTCCACGGCTGCAGCATCATCGGCGATCAGAAGATCTACGCCGGCGGGTACGACCGTGCCGCCGATGCCGACATCGTCTGCATTACCGCCGGCCTGCGCCGCAAGCCGGATGAGAGCCGGCTGGATCTGATCAACCGCAACGTGTCGCTCTTCAAGCAGGTGCTGGAGTCGCTCAAGGGCGCCGGGCTGAAGAAGGACGCGATCATCTTCGTCGTCTCCAACCCGGTCGACATCCTGACGCGCCTGGCGATCGAGACGCTCAAGTGGGAACCGGCTCGCTGCATCGGCCTGGGCACAGTGCTCGACACCGCCCGCTTCCGCAGCCTGATCGCACTCGAGACCGGCCTGCCGGCGAGCCAGATCAAGGCGCTGATCATCGGCGAGCACGGCGACAGCATGGTCCCCGTCTGGAGCACCGCCGAGGCCGGCGGCATCCCGCTGACCAAGCTGCCAAACTTCAACGCCGTACAGCAGAACAAGGTGTTTGAACGGACCAAGAAGAGCGGTGCCGAGTGCATCAGTCTCAAAGGCGGCGCAGGCCGCGCCGTCGCACTGAGCATCGCCGAGGTGATTCACCCGATCGTGCTCAATCAACCCAAGGTTCTGCCGGTGAGCAGCCAGTTGACCGGCGAGTACGGCGTGAAAGGCACCTGCACCAGCGTGCCGACGCTCGTCGGCAAGGGCGGCGTGCTGAAGCGATTTGAAATCGAACTCTGGCCACGCGAAGCGAGCGGCTTCCAAGCGAGCTGTAAGGCGCTGGACGCGACCTGGGGACAGATCAAGTAGAGCAGGCGTCGGGAACGTGTTTCCCGCCCGGATGATCGACCTCCGCACAAGGTCGGAGGTTGGGGAGAGAAGGAGATTCTCCATGGGCATTCGCTGGACATCGATCGCGGCGTACGCGTTTTTGATCGCCTCGCTTCTCGGGTCGAGCCAGGGCCACGCCCAAGACAAACCGGCGTCGGGCGACAAGCCGGCCGTCCCGGCCCCGCTGGTGGCCAAGCCCGGCCACGCGATCGGCCGGGCGACGTTCTCCGACGGCAAGCCGATCCCGGCCTTCACCGTCGTCTGCAGTGGGTTTGTCGGCGACGCTAACCGGGCGACCGTGACGGCCCCGGCCACGATCGCCCACGGCGATGCGAAGGACGGCACGTACGACCTGGAGGTGCCCGCCGGGTTCGCCGCCAACCTGTCGGCCAAGACGGCGATCGAATACAACGGCAAGCCATACAAGCTCGAACTCTGGCCGACCGATGGGAAGCTCAGCCTGCGCGACGGCAAGGGTATCGGCCCGGACACTCGGCCGGGCATCGTCCGCGACTTCGTCGCCAAGATCTCAGGTCTCCGCCCCGGCGGGGACGATAAGTCGCCGGTGCTCCGAAAGCTGGCTTATTACGGTGCCCGGATCGACCTCGGGGATGGCGGGATCGGGAACCGCCGCCTCAACCAGGACTTTCCCAAGGACGCGACGGTCGTCGTCAGGCTGACGCCGCGCGGGCCGCTCCTGGACGGTTCTAAGGGCGAGCCGATCGTCAAGCGACTGCCGCTGGCGGACATGGGCTCCAATGCGGCGTGCGTGCTCGACATCCCGATCGGCCTCTACGACGCGAAGGTGGCAGTCGCCGCCGCCGACGGGACCGAGACGCCGGTCCGAGTACGGCTCAGCGGGGGCCCGCAGGAGTGGCAGGCCGCGGTGGCCCTAGACTTTCCTCCGCAGGGTCCGGAGACCGCACTGTCCGGGGCAAAACCCGCCGCGCTGAATCTGCAGAAGTGACGTCGGCCGGCCGTTCGGAGATCCGCGGTGAAGTCGCTGCCATGAAGTCCCTCGACGAAAAGCTCGCCAACATCCATCGCGATCCCAGCGGTAGCAAGGACTTCATCCTTGCCGACGCCAAGGACGCGGACATGGCCACCGGTCTGGCGGCGACGGGCGTGGATCATGTCACCGGCAAGCGGCGGTCGCTGGCCAACTACCGCGACCAGATCCGCCAGGTCATCAGGCAGGGCCTGGTCGATATTGTCCTGACCTCGGCCAGCACGAACGATCAGCTTTGCATCCGCGAACGGCTGTTCGACGGCACCGCGATCACCCCCGCCGCCCGGGCCAACGACACGACCGACATTCACCTGCCGGCCGGGGGAACCTACGGGGCTGAGCCGTCGCGGCCGTTCCGCAGCGCGACGCTGGAACAGATCCAGAGCGGCAAGGTCAATCCGACACCGGCCGAGCGACGTCTGGGCGCGGACCTCGGCCTCTACTCGATCACGCCGAACAACAAGCTCGAGTTCGATTACCCCACGGTGCTGGCGTACAAGGATTTCCGCATCGAGGCTGAAAGGGTCGGCTTCCGGCACTTCCTGGAAGTGTTCGACCCCAACGCCTGCGGCGACCACTGCCCCGCCGACCTCGGGCGGTTCATCAACGACCTGATCGTCCGCACGCTCGCCGGCGTGCCGCAGGCCGGGCGGCCGGTGTTTCTCAAGATCGTCTACCACGGCCCGCGGGCGATGGAAGAACTCGCGACCTACGACCCGCACTTGGTCCCTGGGATTTTGGGCGGTGCCAGCGGCACGACGTACGACGCCTTCAAGCAACTGGCCGAGGCAAAGAAGTATGGCGCTCGAGCGGCGCTTTACGGCCGCAAGATCAACAACAGCGAACATCAGCTCACGTTTATAACGTTCCTCCGAATGCTCGCCGACGGGAAGATCACGCCGGAAGAGGCGGTGAAGGCGTACCATGGCGAACTGCAAAAGTTGGGAATCAAACCCATTCGCACCCTCGCCAACGACATGCAGTTAACCACGCAGGAGATGAGTTACGCCGGCGGCGGCGCGACCAAACCCAGCGCAGTGACAGTACCGGCGATGCCGAAGGTCGTGGCGACGGTCGTGGGAACGCGGGCGTCCTCGCCCGCCGTTGCTGGTGGCGATGCTGCATCGGCTAAACCCATTGCAACGGCAGCTGCGGCGACGGCGGGTGGAGACACCCCTGCGCCCAGAAAAATCGACACTGCAATCGTCGGCGAGATCCCTCGCAAGGCCGACGGCTCTCCCGACTTTGCGAAGATGACGCCCGCACAAAAGGTTGCGGTGTCACGGCAGCGGATCGCCTCGGAGATCGCACGCGATCGGAGCAGATAGGGGCAGGTACTGCCCGCCGCGAAAAGGCGTCCGCTTCGCGAAACACTGATTTTTTCAGCGAATCTTGATGGTTCCCACGGGCCGTGCCGGCCCTACAATCGAACGCCGCCGCGCCGTACCTGATGCTTATCGTCGACCGACAAAACCTCCTCAAAAACCTCCTGAGCAAGCGTGGCACGAGCGACCTGGATTCGCTCGCGGCGGAGCTGGGAGTGTCTCAATCCACCATTCGCCGCGACGTCGAATCCCTTGAAGAAGCCGGCATCGTCGAGCGAACACACGGGGGCGTCGTCTGGCTGGGCGAGAAAATGCCGACCGCGGTCTCGCGGCCGTACGCGTTCGACCAGCGGATGAGCTTCCGGCAGGAACACAAACTGGCGATCGCCAAAGCCGCCGCCGGGCTGGTGAAACCCGGACAGACGGTGCTCATCGACGGTGGGACGAGCACATTCTTCCTGGCCCGCGAACTGGCCGGCCGCTCGATGCAACTGGTCACCAACTCCCTGCCGATCGGCAACCTGTTCCTGAACGATGAAAGCGTCGAGCTGCTCCTGACCGGCGGTCTGGTCTACCCGCGCTACGGCGTACTGCTCGGACCGCACGTCGAGACTTTCCTGACGAGCATCCACGCCTCCACGCTCTTTCTGAGCTGTGCGGGTGTGCATGAAGGCAGCATTTACAACCAGAATCTCCTGCTCGTACAAGCTGAACGGCAGATGATGCGGCAGGTGCAGCAGGTGGTTTTGCTCGCCGACAGCAGCAAGTTCGGCCAGCAGGCGCTGGCGAACCTGTGCGAATTGTCGGGGGTACACGTCGTCGTCACGGATGCCGGCATTGAGCCGCAGCACGCTGATGCGGTTCGCAAGGCGGGGTGTGAGTTGATCGTGGCCGCGTAGGGCGGGCACTGCCCGCCGGAGGCGAATCACCCGCAACTCCACGTAAACTCTAACGTGTCCGGATGATCTTGGCATCTTACAACCTGGGCCGTACCGCCGTCGCCGAGCATGTAAGGGATGTTGTCCTCACAGCCGATCTGGAAGACCATTTCGTTCATAGGATTGCTGCACTTTGGGCAGGAGGGGTACACCGTTGAAATGTTGCTCCACTTGGGCCACCCGCCGATCTTCTCTCCCGAAACCACGTGGCTGAGGGCCAAATAGTCGTCAAACGGCGCTTCGGCCTCGAAGTTGATCGAGGGGCACCGAATCACATCACCGGAGTCTGGAAAAGCAAGCCCGGCGTCCTCCAGATCAGGGTGATCTGGGTAATCATCCTTATGTGCCCACTGAATGATCTGCTTCGGCGGCAATGGGTTTCTGAACTTAGGCGTGACAATTCTGTCGGCTTGGTTGGTGCCGTCGGTGAACCGAACCAGCCAGCACGGTGTCGTCGTCTCAACGTAGAGGCATTCCCCTTCGATGCATAGAAACACCTGAAACAACCGTGAGCCGAATTGTTTCTGGGTCGCCTTGGGTGTGGTACCGAAATTCACCTGTGCGAAGAGCTGCATCGGCTTGCCACAGCACATGCATCTGGGCCAAGATTCTCCTTCCTGTAGCCAAGGAGTGCCGGAGAACTTCGACGCGTCGAGCGGGCCATCGCCTGACTGGACAACAGGTACCCAGCAATCGCGACGGTGAGATTCGATGAATGCCCGGAGTGGTTCCATCCCATCTGGCAGCTCAATTGACATACGTCCTCCCAGTTCATCAGATGTCTAATACTCCGTCGCGGCATGTGACTCTTCGGCAGGCACCGCCCGCCCTACCTGTTCCCACCTAAGACAGTACAAAAGCCTTCACAATATTCGGTCCATGAACGCCGGTGACGGTGTTCATCTCAATGTCCGCTGTCTTGCTCGGGCCGCTGATGAGCGTTGTGCCACTGCCGGTGCCGTCGCGCTTCAGGGCGGCGAAGAGGTCGATCAGGTCGGCCACCATCAGCCGGGGTTCCACAATCGCTACGTGAACGAACGGGACGAGTGACAACAGCCGGCCGTGGTGCGGGCCGTGGCGGATCGCGACGGTGCCGGTCTCAGCGACGGCGTAGTCGACCTCCGTCACGCCGCAGTCGAAGTCGTAGGTCTCGTCGGCGGTCATGTCGGCCCACTGCTTGGCGTCGAGGCCGGCCTGTCGCAGGTGCTCGACGATATTGAGCTTCAGGATGATCGGCGTGTCCGACAGCATGATCCGCTTGATCCCGTGCTCCTTCAGGAAGTCCGTCAGGCGGGTCAGAAGCTGCTCGACGCCAACCGCCTCGACGAGCATCTTCATCTCGCTTGCCCGCTTGATGAAAAGCTCCGACAAGCCGATATCGCTGTGAACCAGGCGTACAACGTGCTCTTCAATCTCCGGGGGAATCGGCGGATTGACGCGCGGTGCAGTCCGGCCGAGCGACTGGCGGACGCGGTCCATGACGGGATGGGTGAGCGGGTCTGGAGTCATATTGGACACGGTTCGAGGCATCTCAGGGCTGATTTATCGGAATGACGAATGACGAATCTCGAATGAAGAGTGAAGCCCAAATAGCAAAGCTCAAATGACGAAGTCGGATCGGCAGTTGATCATTGAGATTTGGCACTTCATTCGCCATTCCGATTTCGTCATTCGTCATTGACCCGCAGGTCTCTTCTTCCACATCTGGTGAAACGCCTTCTTCGCCGGTGCGGGCATGTCGCGCACCTGCGTCCAGCCGGCGGCGAACATCGGCAGCTTGGCGATCCATCCGGTGCCGCCGGCGCGACGGCGGAGGTCCCATTTCTGCATCAGCGTGCTCATGCCGTAAAGGAACGGGCTCTTAAGGCTCCATGCCCAGGTCTTGTAGATGGCTCGTTCGAAGAAGCCATTGAGGTGTCGGCGGTTGATGTCCCGCCGCATGTTCACCAGGTGCTTGGGGATGTTGATCTTGACCGGGCAGGCTTCATAGCACGCGCCGCAGAGGGAACTGGCCTGCGGCAGATCCTTGTAGTTCTCCAGGCCCTTGAAGAGTGGCGTAATCAGTGCACCGATCGGCCCGGGGTAAACACTGCCATAGGCATGACCGCCGATCTTTCGGTAGATCGGGCAGGCGTTCAGACAGGCCCCGCAGCGGATACAGCGCAGCGTCTCGCGGTACTCTTCGCTGGCCAGGATTTCCGTCCTGCCGTTGTCGACCAGCACCAGGTGGAACTCTTCGGGGCCATCCTTCTCGCCGGCAGACCGGGGGCCGCCGTAGATGTTGTTGTAGATGGTGATCGGCGCGCCGGTGGCGCTGCGGGTCAGCAGTTTGAGCATCACCGCCAGGTCGGCCATGCGGGGAACGATCTTCTCAATGCCGACCAGTGCGATCATCACGCGAGGCGTGCTGACCGACTGCCGCTGGTTGCCTTCATTTTCGACCGAGCAGACCAGGCCGGTTTCGGCAACCAGGAAGTTACCGCCGGTCATGCCCAGGTCGGCCTTGCGGAACTTGTCGCGCAGGTACTCTCGGGCCTGGTTGCAAAGGGCGTTGGGGTCGTCGTTGTAGGGTGTCTTGAAATACTCGCTGAATAGCTTGGCGATGCTCGCCTTGTCCTTGTGAACGATCGGCGCGACGAGATGGCTCGGTTTGTCGTGGTCGATCTGCACGATGAACTCGCCCAGATCGGTTTCGACCACGTCCAGCCCCGCCGCCTCCATGATGTGAGCAAGGTTGATCTCCTCGCTGACCATCGACTTGCTTTTGACGACCCGCGTGCACTCGGCATCTGCGGCGATCTGCAGGATGACTCGGCGGGCTTCGTCGGCGTCGACGGCGAAATGGACGTGTCCGCGATTCTTGCGGACGTTCACCACGAGCTGCTCGAGGTAGTAGTCGAGGTGATCGAGCGTGTGCTGCTTGATCCGCCCGGCCAGGTCGCGCAGCTTGTCGGAATCCGGCAGCTCAAGAATCCGAAGTTGCCTCGCCGTGTGCTGCCGCAGCACCGCATTGTTGATCGACGCCTTGAGCTTGGTGTTCCCGGCGGCGGCAACGCTGGCTTCAGCGAAATCGAAGGGCGGTTCAGGGGGGAGTACCGGGAGAGAGATGCTCTGTCTCAACGGAGGCGACGGTTCGACGAGGCTGGGTGCCATTCCCTGAGTATACCGACCGGATCGCCTCGTAGCACCCGGATGGGCCTTCAGCATTCGTGAAAGGGCCGATGGGACGTGCGGCAGACCATTAATGAAACTGGGGGACTGATCCAGTCAGGCATCAAGTCGTCGATTCGGTGCGGGATGGGGGCAATAACCGGTCTGAATGGCCTTAGCTGCCTGAATGCCCCGAGCCAGATTTTCCTCGCTTGCCCTTACGAATGTGCTTCGTGGCAAAAGGAACTATGGTAAGTTGCTCAAGCCGCACGACCGTACTGAAATCCGCCCTGCGAAGGTTAAGACTGGAGCTCGCGTGTCCCGTTCAGATCATTCCTGCGATCCGAGACGTTCCTCTGTTGTTGCGTCGATTGAGCCGCTCGAAAAGCGGACTCACTTTTCGGTCGTGCCCGGGAAGTTGACGCTCCGATTTAACGATCCCGTGGGTGGCGCAAACGGTCCGAGCGTGAGCCTTTCGCTTAAGAACACCGGTACGTTCGCGGTAAAGATCACCGGGGCGGCCCTCTCCGGAACCAACGCCAGCCAGTTTGCTATTGTCACGAAACCCGGCGGCGGCGTGCTTCCCTATACCGTTTCGGCCAGCCTGTCGACGTCAATGTCGCTTGCGTTCAAGCCCCCCGCCGGTTCCACCAGCACCATTCGCACCGCGACCCTTACCCTGACCACCAACGACCTGACGAAGCCGACCATCACCGTCTCACTCCGCGGCCTCGCGACGGCCGGCATCGGCGGACAGCTGGAACCTTCGCTCCAACGCATCTTCGACCTCTACTCCATCAACTCCCGCACCGGCGATTCCAATCCCGCCACCACCAACCTGTTCAGCAACACCGAAGTTCGCGGCGTCAACGACGAAGTGACGATGCAGCTGTTGAAGAAATCCGGAACCGCTGCCGTGACCATCGAGCCGCTGGCGGCGTTCGCGGGCGGATCGCCGGCGGGAATCGTTGGCTGGTACAAGTCCGGCACCCCGGGCACCAAGAACAAGCTGCTGAGCGTCAACGGCACGAGCAGCCAGAGCGTGAATGTGGGATACACCGGCGTGACGAGCTTTGACCCCGGGACGGCCTCTTTCGGGCTCTACTCGCAGTACACCAACATCAACACCACGCAGTACAGCCAGGATTCGCTCAACACCGTCGAAACAACGATCAAGCGGAAGATCCGGTTCTTCCCCCTTAAGCAGAATGGCGTGCTCGTCGCCAACGCTTACATCTTCACCACCGAAGACTGGAACAACGACAGAACCGGCGGGACCGATTCGAACGATTTTGTGGGGATCATTCGAAACGTGAAGCTCGGATGAGTTGAGACCCCGCACCGGGCAGACATCGCAAGCTGCACCCGCAGGGCAAACATCGAGTCACCACGCCGCGGTTTCCAAGCCCATCGCCTCGGCCATCAGTTCGGCGATATGTCGTGTCTGGACGGCCATGCCATCCCGGTGGCACATTCCACTGATGTTCATTGAACAGCCGGCGTCATTGCAGACCAGGGTTTTCGCTTCGGTCGCAGCGATACAGGCGACCTTGTCCTCCACGATCGCCCCGCTGATGGCGGGATACTTCATTGCGAAGGTTCCGCCGAAGCCGCAACACTGGTCGGTCTTCTCCATCGCGCGGAAATCGACATTGCCGATCTGCTGAAGCAGCTTTACGCCCTCATCTTTCACGCCAATGCCGCGCAGGTGGCAGGTGTAATGGTAGGTGATCGACTCTGGCTTCGGGAGTTTGAACTGGCTGAAGTCGACCTTGAGCACTTTGTCCAGGAACTCGACGAACTCGTACGTCTTGGACACGGTCTCGTGCATGGGGTGCGACCAGGCGGGGTCGTTCTTCATGAGCTGTTCGTACTGCTCGCGGACCATCGCCGCACACGAGCCACTGGGTGTCACGATGTACTTGTACGGCTCAAAGACCTCGATGAAACGCTTGCCGAGCGTGGCGGCCTGGTCGTGAAACCCGTTGTTGTAGAACGGCTGGCCGCAGCAGGTTTGTGCCTGGGGAAAGTGCACTCGGCAGCCGAAGTGCTCAAGGATCTTGGTGACCGCGACGCCGACATGGGGATAGAACTGGTCGGTCAGGCAGGTGACGAAGAGCGCGACATCATGGGGCATGGTGTGACAAGTGTAAGCGGTTGCCGGTGCCGATGCGAACCCATCGGCTGCCCGGCATGTGGACGGTAAAACACCGCTGTGTCGGCGGGCCGGGCGCGACTTTGCTCGAGCAACCTACCGGTCAGATCCGCCGAAGCGTTTAGGGAGGATGCTCCGGGTCAGCTGCTTGATCCTGCCGACGCCGATGGGCTGCCCGGTATAGTAGGCGATCGCACGTCGGCCGACGCCTTCAACCTCCACCCAGTTCCAGCCGGCACCAATGCCCACCGACACCAGTGGCACGCCCTTGGCGAGTGTTCGACCGGTGACTTTCGCTCCGAGAAATCGGCTGGCGATCTTAAAGATGCCTTCGACACTCCCCTTGCCGACCGCCCTGCGGACCAGGTTCTTGGTGAACTGCTCGCCGGCGCGAATACCAATCTGCCGCAAGGCCTGGCTGAACGCGGCGGGGAAGGCGATCGCAAGCACGTCGGTGCGGAATCGGTCGGGGTCGTCCAGAGATGCCGGGTCCAGGATGGCGGCGATGCCACCGGCCATCGTGCCCTCGATCTTGAGCATCGCGGCGATGTCGGCCAGTGCCGCCGGCAGCATGGTGACCGGACTTGCGGCCAACCCGGTCATCCCGCCGACCGTGGCCCCCTGCTTCTGTGCGTAGCGAATCAACGCCTTTGCGAGCTGCTCGGGGCTGGCGTTCGGATCGCGGGTGCGGACCTCCATCGCGAGTCGGCGGCACGCGTCGATGTCGGGGACGACCCAAGACAGCAGTTGCTCGGCTTTGTCGGCAAGGAAGTCGGTCATCGTACCGGCATTGTATGCCGGACTATTCGAGAGAGGGACGGACAAGTCACGCAGGAAAAGCCGTCAGCCTTCGATGACGCTCTTCTCGATCGGATCGACCTGCACGCCGTGTGAACGGCAAAACTCGATGGCGGCAAAGACATCGTCGCGCGGGCCGGTCAGCAGGATTGCCATGATGCCGATCTCGTTTTGCACGCTTGCCTGGCGGATGTCGAAGCTGACTTCCGGGAACTTGCGGCTCATCTGCCAGATGATGGGCTTCTCCACCTGCGTGCGGGAGGGGAAGGTGAACCAGCAACGCTTGCTGTACGAACTCTGATCGCTCATGGGTGACCTTGTAGTGAGTGGGCCGGAGTAAGCCTTCGACGAGGCGATGCGAATCAACCGGCGATCGCAGACCCGATGGCTGGTCGTCGCGAACTTCGTGGACCGGCTTACTACAGCATTGGCGTTCAACGCGGGCCGGACCTACGAACCGGTCAGCGCGACGCGGTCACAACTTCGGGTTCAAACTCCGCCCGCAATCGCCGGAACGATGCTGATCTCATCGCCTTCCTTGACCGGCGTTTCCAGGTTCTTCAGAAAGCGGATGTCTTCGTCGTTGACGTAGATGTTGACGAACCGGTTGAGCTGTCCTTCGGACTTGAAAAGCCGGGTCTCGATGCCGGCGGCCTTGCTCTTGAGGCTGCCGAGGACTTCGCCGACGTTAACGCCGGCAGCTTCGACAACATCGGCGCCATTGGTGTAGTTGCGAAGCGGGGACGGGATGCGAACCTTCACGCTCATTGCGATCTCTCAGACGTTCAAAAGGACGATTCAATTCGGCGGGCCAACGTGAACCCGCTACGGCATTCCTCGGTCGCAGGCGGCAGGCCTCGCGTCCGCCAAGGCGGACCCTACTTTTTGGCGGCGGCTTCGACCAGAGACTGATGAAGATAGGTCAATTTCTTCCGCGGGTCCATCGAGTCTTTGTCTTTGACCCAGGTCAGCTTGCCATACCTGACGGCAGCGTACCCATAGTAGGAAGGCGGCTCCTTCGCCCGCAACTGCGCCAGGACCTCGGCAAGTTGCCCGCACTTGGCCGGGTCGGCGTCACCCGCGACGAGCCAATTCTGGACGTCGGCGATGACCAGCGGCACGAAGTCTTCAGCCCCGGCCGCAAGGTTCTGCCGCTCGAAGGCGTCTTGGAACGCTGCGACGAACGTAGGCAGCTTCCTGGGCAGGCGACGATACCACTCGTCGCGATAGGCGATCACGTGCTTGTTCGCCCGACTCCACTCCCGGACGGCGGCCTGCAACTGGCTGGTCAGGATGACGTCGTCGGTGGTGCGACGACCCTCAATCGCCTTGTCGAGCTTCGCCTGTTCCGCTGCGGAGAGACCCACGCGTGGCAACGGCAGCGGCGCCTTGCGATAGACCGAGATCGCCGCAGGCACGTCCGCCGGTGCGATTTCCGCCGGTAGCGCCGACATCAATTGCCAGCGTATGTATGCCGCCGTCCTGACATCAGGATCGACCTTCGATTCAAAAGCGACAACAACCGCTTCGAACGTGACGGCCTTGGAAGGCTTGGTGGTGAAATAATCGCAGGCCTCGCGGACCGGGGTTTTCGGGTCACGCAGGTGCGCCTGAAACTCCCTTCGAAGTTCCTCGATTGCCGCGTCGACCGCCATCCGCGCCGGCGACTTTGCGGCCGGTGCAGCGACTACTGTCGGCAGGCCGACAAAGACCGACGCAAGCCATGCGACCAAAACCGCAAGCGACAGCTTGTCTCGCATGGTGGTTCCCCTGATTCTGACTCACATCGGCGCGTCGCCGGTTGGCAGGGCCTTGGCTCCGGAGCCAGACCATCTACGGCAGTGCCGCAGAGCTCACCCTTCAGGCTCCCACGAGCGCCGGTTCGGGCTCGGACTGGGCACGCCTGGTTTCCTCGAGCAACTCGTCGAACTCTGTCATCTTCGCGTCGATCACGCGCGGGTACGGCAGCTCATCGGCGACGACTTCCTGCGTCTTAAGCCCGTTGCCGGTGATACTAATGACCACCGATTCGTCCTTCGGAATTCGCCCGCTCTGCAACAGCTTGATGGTCGCCGCGAGCGTTGTTCCGCCGGCCGGTTCGGTCCAGATGCCTTCAGTCTTGGCCAGCAGTTTGATGGCGTCGATGATCTCGCGATCGGTCGCGCTCTCGCCGTAGCCGCCGGACTTGGTGACACACTGGTAGGCGTAGTAGCCGTCGGCCGGATTGCCGATCGCGATGCTCTTGGCGATCGTGTTCGGCTTCTGCGGCTCGATGATGTCGACGCCCTTCTGGATCGCCTTGACCACCGGATTGCAGCCGGCGGCCTGGGCCGAATACACCTTTGGCTTGTTGTCTTCGACAAGGCCAAGGGTGATCAGTTCCTGATACGCCTTGTAGATCTTGGGCAGGATAGTGCCACCGGCCGTGGGGACGACGGTGTGCTGCGGCAGTTGCCAGCCGTACTGCTCGGCGATCTCGAAGCCGTAGGTCTTGGCGCCTTCCGTGTAGTACGGACGCAGGTTGACGTTCACAATCGCCCAGCCGTACTTATCGGCGATCTCCGTGCACAGGCGGTTGACGTCGTCGTAGTTGCCGCGGATGCGGACCATCTGCGGGCCGAAGATCAGCGAGCCGAGCACTTTGCCCTGCTCCAGATCGTGCGGAATCATCACGTAGCACTTGAGCCCCGCCTGGGCGGCATGGGCGGCGGTGCTGTTGGCGAGGTTGCCGGTGCTGGCGCAGCCGACGGTTTTGAACCCGAACTCGACCGCCTTGCTGATCGCGACGGCGACGACCCGTTCCTTATAGGAATACGTCGGGTAGTTGCACGAGTCGTCCTTGATGTAAAGCTGCTTGACGCCGAGCTCCGTCGCAAGGCGATCCGCCTTTTTCAAGGGGGTGAAGCCGGAGTGGAAGCCGGTGACCGGCTTGTCCACAGGGAGCAGATCCTTGTACCGCCAAAGGCTCTTGGGGCCACGGGCGATGGATTCTCGAGTCACCTTGCCGGCCATCGCGGCGTAGTCGTATTCAACCTCGTACGGGCCGAAGCATGCTTCACAGACGTGAACTGGCGAAATCGCCGTCCGATGCCCGCATTCCTTGCACTTCAGACCTTTAACGTAGCTCATTTGCTCTGAGAAGTAGTCAATTGCCAGAAGTCAGCTGTCAGACGAAGGAAACGACTCCTGTTCTGACGACTGATTACCTGCTACCGCCTACTGCCTCTCCAAAAAGAAACAGGCCCCTTCCCGTGAGAAGAGGCCTGCGCAAAGTCGCTTTCAGGATGCCTCTTATCTTCCCCAGGCTCTGCGACGCTGAAAATCGTCGCTCCCGGGCGGGAATTAGCACCTATCCCTCGTAAAACGTCGGGACGGTTGCTGTGGCGTCGTTGGGCCCAAACCCTCAGCCACTCTCGATAAGAAAGTATTCACTTGTCGGTCGGATTCTATTGCGACGGACGCTGATGTCAAGACGAAACCAGCGATAGGCAAACGCCCGAGGCCACTCGAGATAACACCCCAATCCGCGTGATTTCCGATCAATTGTCCATTGGCAGCCGCGAATCGCTGTGACAAAGTACCACGAAGAGTAGTTCCTAAGGCACTGAATGACAGATCGTTCCGAATACCCATCACCGGCCATTCTGCTGTGCGACGATTCGCGACAGGAGCGACTGGCACTGGCACGGTGGCTTGATTCCAGAGCCTACCAAGTCCACCAGGCGGATGACGGTCGCTCGGCACTCCAGATTCTGCGAGAGCGACGCGTGGACCTGGTCCTGCTGGACCTGAACATGCCAAGAGTCGACGGCTTTGGCGTCCTGGAGTATTTGCAGGAGCATCGAAAAGCGTTGCCCGTCATTCTGCTTTCCGGCATGCCTCCCGAACGCATTCAAACGGGCATCTCCCGACTAACCTCCCATGCTTTGCCGCCGCTTCTGTTCAAGCCGATTGATCCCGACCAGCTGCTTTCGGTGGTCGAGCTGGCTCTGGCAGGCGGTCTGAATGTGGAGAGTACAGCCACCGACGCCCCTGAAACCCACACTTCCGATCACGCTTCCGATCGCGCCCCACGCTAAAGGCATTCTCCGCGGTTGCCTAACCTTGCCATTTGCTTCGTCATTCGCGATTCACTGATAGGACGTTAACAATTTGCAAATACTTCGCGACTACCTTTCGGCCCGGCAGGCGCCCGAAGGTCAAGACCCCTGCATGCGCAGAGGTTTGACGGGCGAAAACTGGAAGGAGTTAACGATGCGTTTCAAGAGCCTCATGGCGGGTTCGGTGGTCGCGGTGTTGTCTGTCGCGGGTTGCAACTCGAGCAACGACAAGACGACCGCCCCCGAGATCGAGAAAAAGGTCGAAGCCCCCAAGCCCGCTGACGACAAGAAGGCCAAGGAAGCCGCTGCCGTCGCCAAAGCGACGTACCATGAAGTCACCCACGACGGGCGGATTTATGTCATGGCGAGCGACGAAACGGCCGCCGGTGGTGCCAAGGGCAAGCATCCGGCCATGTCCGTCACCAAGATCGGTTACGGACCCAAGGGTGAAACGGTCGTTTTCGAAGCCAGCGAAGGTGGCGGCGTCGAAAAGAAGCTGATCGAAGCATTCAAGGCCAAGTACAAGATGAACTGATTTGCCGTCAACGGCGATCGGCCCCTGTATCGGGGTCTACCTTGCGGATGTCTCGGGAAGCCCCGGCGGCATGCCGGCCTCGAGCAACACTTTCCAGCAGACCTGAACGTACCGACTCCCTGGCTGCGTCCGAACGACTCGGTCAGTGGTGGTCCGGCGAGATCGGTCGTCGATCCGCCATACCGAAATTCCCAAGCGGAGATTACTTATGATCGCGAAAATGATTCGTGGTTTGGTGGCGATGGCGGTCGTTTCGACCGGTTCCCTCGCCTTGGCACAAGTGAAAGTCGACCCCTCGATCCCCGACTACAAGCCGGCCAGCGGCGTATCGGGCAACATCAAAAGCGTCGGCTCCGACACCCTCAACAACCTGATGACCCTCTGGGCCGAAGGCTTCAAGAAGGCCTATCCCAGCGTCGGCATCGAGATCGAAGGCAAAGGCTCCAGCACCGCCCCGCCGGCGCTGATCGAAGGCACCGCCCAGCTCGGGCCGATGAGCCGCGAGATGAAGTCGTCGGAAGTTGACCAGTTCAAGGCCAAGTACGGCTACGCCCCGACCCCGGTCCGCACCGCCGTCGACTCGCTCGCCGTCTTCGTCCACAAGGACAACCCGATCAAGGAACTGTCGCTCGACCAGGTCCGCAAGATCTTCTCGGTAGAAGGCAAGGACATGAAGTGGGGCGACGTCGGCCTGGCCGGCGAATGGGCCGACAAGCCCATCAGCCTTTACGGCCGTAACTCCGCTTCGGGCACCTACGGCTTCTTCAAGGAAGTCGCGATGGGCAAGAAGGACTACAAGCCGTCGGTCAAGGAACAGGCCGGCTCGTCTTCGGTGGTGCAGGGCATCGCCAGCGACAAGTTCGCCATGGGCTACTCGGGTATCGGCTACGCGACGGCTGACGTCCGGGCCGTTCCGCTCTCGGCCAAGGATGGCGCCAAGGCGTTCGACGCCAACGCCGCCAACGCCTACAGCGGCGACTATCCGCTGGCCCGCTTCCTCTACGTTTACGTCAACGCCAAGCCCGGCGAAGGCCCGAGCCCGATCGTCAAGGAATTCGCCAAGATGATCTTCAGCCAGCAGGGCCAGCAGATCGTCGTCAAGGACGGATTCTTCCCGATCACCCCGGAAATCCTGAAGGAAGACATGGCGGCATTGCACATCAAGTAAGTCGACGCGTATCGCCAGGCGATACCCGACAGCCGGCCAAACCAGGACGGTGGTGGTGAAATCCCGCCACCGTCTTTTTTCCCGGAACGCACGACCTGCCAACGGTCGCCTTTGCCTTCGTACGGATGACGTGGTCGCAGGCAGAACGGCTCGCTGTGTGAGAGCGTCCGGGCAAGTGTTGTGATTGCCGCCTTGCCGGCTCGACCGCAATAGATCACGATTCGCCGGTCCTGATCTTCGTTCAACCGGAAATACCTTGGCTCAAGGCAACGACACTCTCAAGGGCGGCACGGCCGCCGGACCGGCCGCGACCTTCACCGGCGTTGCCCGCAGAAAGACCCGCCGGTCCGTCAAGGTCGTCGACGCCGTCGCGAAGTATGTCATTTCGGTCGGCGGCGTGAGTGTCGTGTTCGCTTTCGCGGCGATCGTCTTTGCGCTAGCGGCGGTCGTCGTTCCACTGTTCGACTCCCCGAAGATCAACCCCATTCTGTCCGTTCAGCTGGCCCGGCCAACGGCGGGCAGCGGCGCCGCCATCAGCGGGATGGCGTTGGACGAATATCTGACCTATGTCTGGACGGTCGACGCCGGCGGACACCTCAACGTTTACCGCACCGCCGGCGGGGAGCTCGTCAAGAGCGACACCCTGTCAGATACGCCGACCACCGTCGTCGCCGTCGACCGCCGAAACGTGGCGGTCGGGTGCGCCGACGGCACCGTTCGTGCCGGCCGCATTGAGACCGATCTGCAGTTTGTGCCCGAGCGCCCCGAACCCCTGAAGGGACTGCAGGCGGGTCAGACGATCGCTTACGACGGCGGTGTCGCGAGCCTGACGCCGGAGGGGCTGGCGCGCGTTTTCCGCGTCCGGGCCGATCTCAGTCCCCCGCTCAAAATCGGCGACACGCCATCTCCGATCCGCTTGCTGGACTACTCTTTCAGCGACCGGCTTGAAGTCGTTGTTGCGCTGCGGGAGGACGGAAAACTGTTCTATTCGTCGGTGGTGAAGAAGGGCCTGGTCAAGAAAGTGAAGACGGCAGAGAGCTACGAGCTGCCGATCCCCCCGCCCTACCAGGCGAAGAAGCCGCAAACGCTGCTGGTCGGCTTGAACGGCCGCATGGTGTATCTCATTTACGCCGACGGCGCAACCCTGCGTTTCAACACTGACGTGCCTGAAAAGGCGTACGTCGCCGAGGAACTTGACCTGCTGCCCAGCTCGGGGCGGAGCCTGGCGACAGCGAGCATGCTGCTGGGGAACACCACCCTGATTGTCACCGACGACCGCGGCGACGTCACCGGATGGTTCCCGGCCCCCTTCCCCAAGGGACAGCAGCCCACCACCAGGGACGAAGTGCACATGGTGCTCGCCCACGATTTGGCCGAACAGGGTCAGCCCGTCACCGCCGTCGCCACCAGCAGCCGGGACCGGCAGTTTCTTACCGCCGACAAGAGCGGCCAGGTCGTCCTCCGGCATATGACGAGCAACACCACCCAGGGCTCGTTCACCACGCAGGGGGCCAGACGTATTCAGGCACTGGCCTTCAGCCCCAACAATCAGGCGATCGCGGCGATCGACGACGACTACCGGCTCACGCTCGTGAACCTGGACAATCCCCATGCGGACGCGTCGATGTCGGCTTTGTTTTCGCCGATCCATTACGAGGGCTACGCCAAACCGGGGTTCGTCTACCAGAGTTCCGCCGGCACCGACGACGCCGAACTGAAGTTCAGCCTCTGGCCGCTGATCTTCGGCACGATCAAGGCGACCTTCTACGCCATGCTCATCGCCGTGCCCATCGCCATCATGGCGGCGATTTACACCAGCGAGTTCATGCAGCCCAGGGTGCGTGCGGTCGTCAAACCGACCATCGAACTGATGGCGTCGCTGCCATCGGTGGTGCTCGGATTCATCGGTGCGCTCGTGTTTGCTCCCCTGGTCGAGAGCTGGATCACCGCCCTGCTGGCCATGCTCGTCGCGATTCCCGTCGGTCTGGCGCTGTTCGGCCTGATCTGGCAGACGCTACCGCCGGCGTTCGCGATCCGGGTGCCAGCGATCGTGCGTTTCTCCCTGATGCTCGTCGCGACCATCGCAATTGGTGTCGTCACCTATCTGCTCGGGCCGCAACTCGAGCGGCTGATGTTCTACGGCGACATCCGCGGGTGGCTTGCGAGCCGCGTCGGCGACGCGACCCCGGGCTGGGTCATTCTGCTGTCTCCCATGATCGGAATGGCACTGGTCTTCATCTACAACACGAACATTCGGCGAATGGTGGTCGCGAGCGTCGCCCATCGTTCCCGCAGCGTGCAAGGGGCGACTGACGTCCTTCGATTCCTTGCCATCGCTGTGGTCGCGATCCTGATCGCCTGGGCTCTTGGAAGACTGCTCTCCTCGGCGGGATTCGATCTCCGTAAGGAGTTCGGCGGCGTCGGCAGCGTCGTCGGAACGTACGTCCAACGGAACAGCCTGCTGGTCGGGCTGTTCATGGGATTCGCAATCATTCCCCTGATTTACACCGTGTCCGAAGACGCATTGACGAGTGTGCCGGGATCGCTCCGCAGTGCCTCGCTGGGTGCCGGCGCGACCCCTTGGCAGACCGCGATCCGGGTGGTCCTCCCCGTCGCGACGAGCGGCATTTTCTCGGCCTGCATGATCGGTTTCGGGCGTGCCGCCGGCGAGACCATGGTGATGCTGATGATGTCGGGTCGCGTGTCGCTGATCGACCTGAACATGTTTAACGGTTTCAGCGCGCTGGCGGCGAACGTCGCGACCGAGCTACCCGAGGCCGCGCGGGATACGTCCCACTACCGAATCCTGTTCCTGTCGGCGCTGGTGTTGTTTGTGATTACGTTTGCCGTCAACACGACCGCAGAAATCGTTCGAATGCGCTTCCGCAAGCGGGCCTACCAGCTTTAAACGCCGCCAATGAACCGTCGGAGTTCTGCCGCCTATGCCAGATGGAGACTCAATCATCCCCGACCCAGCCACCCAGGCCGGCCCACAGGCCGGACAGTCGGTGAGGCTCGCCACCGGCCCGGAACGCGCCCAGGTCAAGCCGGTGCTGGTCCGCAAAAGGCGGCCGATCAGCCTGACGGCACGCGGCGAGCCGATGGTCTGGTTGACCGGCGGCACAGTCGCCGTGGCGATCATCATGATCGTGGGGCTGCTGGGCTTTATCACCTACCAGGGGTTCACCACGTTCTGGCCTTCGCCGCTGGCCCTTGTCAAATACCGCATGCCCGATGCCAAGGTGCGGTCGATCCTCGGCGAGCCGTTCCGCACCGAACGCTTCCGCCCAGAAGGCGCCGCACCCGACGTATCGCTCGGCCGCACGCTCTACCGTGTGGGTAACGTTGATCTGACCGGGGAACGATTCATCTGGGTCAATGACGACCAGATCCAGGAGATTTCGTACCCCACTGACGCCGTTCTTTTCGAACGCCGGGAGTGGGGCAACGCCTACGGCTACATTGATGCCGTTGTGGTGAACGACAAGCTTTTCACCGGCGCTGCTGCGTGGGCCGAGTTTCAACGCCAGTTCCAGCCCATGCTCGCGGCGACCGAAGAGCTGCTCCACATCACCAAAGACTCGCTGGGCGACGTCAGCCGCCGTAAGAACGAAATCCGTCTGAAACTGGTTGAGGTTGGCCTTAGAAACGGCAAGGAATCTGAAGCAGTCGCCAGGGAGAGGGAGAGGCTCGCACCTGAACTTGCATCGCTGGACAAACAGGAAATCGAGTTGGTCGAGCGCAAGAACCGGCTCACCGACGACATGAGCCGTGTTCGCGTTTACCTCCGGACGATCGAGGGCCAGTACATCCCGGCCCAGCGTGGTGCGGCGAACAAGCCGATCAACGCCACCCATGCAGGCAAGGTTCGGCTGATCGATGTGCAGCCGGGCGTGACCGTCGCGCCGGACGGGGCGGCGCAGGTCCTGTTCTATTCCGGAAGCCGGCGACCGACTGTCGAAGTGCTGGACGCCACCGGGAAGGTGGTGGAGACACACGCCGTTTGGCCCAACGGGGTCATCGAAGTCAAGGACGGTCAGGAGGTCACCGCCGGCGACACACTTGCTCGCCAGGCCAATCCTCTGCAGGTCTCGCAGGTCGTTCGCGCCTATCAGCCCAACGCGCAAAGCCAGGGAGAAAAGACCGCCAGCTATTTCAGCCGCTGGTGGGAGTTCCTCAGCGACGACCCACGCGAAGCCAACACCGAAGGCGGCGTGTTTCCGGCGATCGTCGGTACCGTGCTCATGACGTTCGTCATGATCATCTTCGTCGTGCCGATCGGCGTGATCGCCGCCATCTACCTGCGCGAGTACGCCAAGCAAGGCCTGCTCGTGACGATCATCCGCATTTCGGTCAACAATCTTGCCGGCGTGCCGAGCATCGTATTCGGTGTGTTCGGGCTGGCGTTCTTCTGCTACGGCCTGGGAAAGTGGATCGATTCCGGCCCGGCCAAGCCGATTCCCCAGGGACAATGGTTCGCAATGGTCGCGGTAATCGCCGCCATGGTGATCGGTGCACTGTTGCTTTCGTTCCTGGCCAGTACACACAGCAAAGATGAGAAGCAGTCGTTCGCAACAGCCCTTCGATGGGGCGGAATCCTCCTTTGGGTCACATCGGCGATTCTCGTCTTTGTTGCGGTATCAGGAATGCCCTTCTTCAAGGGTTTCTTCTGGGTCGAAGCCTCCGAGAACACACCGGTTGTCGGCAAAAGCGCGCTGATCTGGGCGTCGCTCACGCTGGCGCTGCTCACGCTGCCCGTGGTGATCGTCGCGACCGAGGAAGCGCTGTCGGCCGTCCCCCGCTCGATGCGGGAGGGCTCCTACGCTTGCGGTGCGAGCAAGTGGCAGACGATTCGACGAATCGTACTGCCCCGCGCCCTGCCAGGAATCATGACCGGTATGATCCTCGCCGTTGCACGTGGTGCCGGCGAGGTCGCCCCATTGATGCTCGTCGGGGCAGTGAAACTCGCCCCGGAACTGCCGCTGTCAGCCCGATTCCCGTTTTTTGGGAGCGACCGCAGTTTCATGCACCTGGGCTTCCACATTTACGACCTGGGTTTTCAAAGCCCCGACTCTGAAAATGCCAGGCCGCTCGTCTATACCACCACGTTTCTGCTGATTGCGATCGTCATGCTGTTGAACTTCTCGGCCATGCTGATTCGATCGCGCCTCCGCAAGGCGCACGCGAGCGGTGCATTCTAGAAGAGAGAACTATGCCGACCACCATCGACGCAAAGCCCGCGAGCAACAAGCCCGAGGCGAGGCCTCTAACGTTCGCCCAGGCGATCGCCAAGGGACAAACGCCCCCGCCGGCGGTCCATCCCGAACTGGCCAATGAACAACCGGTCGTCACGATCGAGGACTTCTGCCTTTACTACGGGCAGAAGAAGGCCCTCTTCGACATCAACATGACGGTGCCGAACGGCAAGGTCACGGCGCTAATCGGCCCCAGTGGCTGCGGCAAATCTACTCTGCTTCGCAGTGTCAACCGGCTGAACGACCTGATCGACACCGTCAAGATTACGGGCAAGATGTCGCTCAACGGCGACCCGATCTACTCCCGCCACGTTGATGTGATCGAACTTCGCAAGCGCATGGGCATGGTCTTCCAGAAGTCCAACCCGTTCCCGATGAGCATCTTCGAGAACGTCGTGTATGCCCTGCGAATCGACGGCGAAAACCGCAAGAGCGTGCTGCAGGACGTCTGCGAAAAGAGTCTTCGCGGCGCGGCCCTGTGGGATGAAGTGAAGGACCGCCTCCACACCAGCGGCCTGAGTCTTTCGGGCGGTCAGCAGCAGCGGCTGTGCATCGCCCGCGCGATCGCCGCCGAACCGGAAGTACTGCTGATGGACGAGCCCTGCTCGGCTCTGGACCCCATCGCGACCGGCAAGGTGGAGGACCTGATCCACGAACTCCGGGGCAACTACACCGTGCTGATTGTCACCCACAACATGCAGCAGGCCGCCCGGGTGAGCGACTACACCGCGTTCATGTACCTCGGCCGGCTCGTCGAATACGGCCCGACGAGCAGCATTTTCACCAAGCCAATCCTGAGCGACACGGAAGACTACGTGACGGGGCGGTTTGGCTGATGCTTTTTGTCCACGAAGGAGAGTTTTCCACGAATGGACAACTCTCCTTCGTGACCCTTCGTGCTCCTTCGTGGTCAAACTCTTCTAAACGACCTTGGGGAACAGCACTTTTCCCTCACCCAGCTTGTGCCCCGCCGGCAGTGGCGTAGAGAATAGCTCCGCCAGCGTCTTTCCTTCCTCCGATACCCCGAGCTGCGACAGGCCTTCCTTCGCCTTCTCCGGCAGGATGGGCAGAAGACCGACCAGCGCACGGTAGATCGCCTGCGCCGAGAGGTTCAGCACCGTGTCCAGGCGAGCCGCCTTTGCGGGGTCTTTCGCGAGCTTAAAGGGGGCGGTGGTGTCGATATAGACGTTCGCCGCCCGGGCCAGTTCGACGGGGATCATCGCCGCCTGTTGAAGTGCCAGGGCATCGTATGCATTGGCGAGATCGACCGGAAAAGCATCGGTCGCCTTGCGGACGGCGGCATCGACGGCGTCGTCGGTTTCGCCGATCGCAGGGATCGCCGCCTCTCGGTAACGCGTCGTCATGTTCACCACGCGATTCAGCAGGTTGCCGACGACGTTGCCCAACTCGTTGAAGCTGGTATTCAGGTCGGCCGCCTTCCAATCCAGATCGGTGCCGAACGGGGCAGAGCGGAGCGTGTAAAAACGCAGCCCGTCCAGTCCGTACGACTTGTTCACCTCGCGCAGCTTCTCGATGTCGATGAAGTTGCCGAGCGACTTGCTCATCTTCTTGCCCTCGGCCGTCCACCAGCCGTGAGCGAAGACCTGCTTCGGTGCCGGCAACCCCAGCGCAAAGAGCATCGCCGGCCAGTAGACCGTATGGAACCAGAGGATCTCCTTGCCGATCAGGTGCACGTCCGCCGGCCAGTATTTGTCGAAGAGCGAGGCTTCGCCGCCGCCGTAACCGAGCGCGGTAATGTAGTTGCTCAGCGCGTCGATCCAGACATACACCACGTGCGCCGGGTCGTTCGGCATCGGCACGCCCCACTTCAGCGTGGCCCGGCTGATGGACAAATCCTGGAAGCCTTCCTTCAACTGGATCTTCAGTTTCGAGATGACCTCATTCCGCCGGCTGTCGGGCTGAATGAAGGTCGGATTCTGCTCAATGTATTCGAGCACCTTTGGTGCCCACTTGCTCAGCCGGAAAAAGTAGCTCGGCTCCTTGTAGCGCACGAGCGGACGGCCGCTGATGACCGACTTGTACTCCGCCGCCTTGGCCTCGGTCTCGGTGATGAACTCTTCCTGCCCCTCGTCATACCACCCCTCGTAACCGCCGAGATAGATGTCGTCGCTCGCCAGCAGCTTGCGGACGATCTCCTGCACGCCGGCCTTGTGGCGTGGTTCGCTGGTGCGGATGAAGTCGTCATTTGTGACGTTGAACTCTTTCCACAGATTGCGAAACACATCTGCGTTCTTCGTCGCCAGGGCCTCGGGGGTGATGCCCTTCTCCTCCGCCGTCTTCACCATCTTGATGCCGTGTTCGTCGGTGCCGGTCAGGAAACGGACGTCGTCCCCGGCCAGCCGGCGGTAGCGGGCGATCGTGTCGGTCGCGAGCGTGGTGTACACATGCCCCAGGTGCGGTTCGCCGTTGGGGTAGTAGATCGGCGTGGTGATGTAGAAGGTTTTTGCCATGGCGGTTTTGCGGAAATCATAGCCGCGAACAGCCGTCCGCGGCGCGGCCGGGGAGTAGAATCGAGTGTGATGTCGGAATCAATTGCCGCCCCGGATGCCTCGATGACCCAGCAGGTACGCTGTGCCCTCTGCGATCGGGCCCTGCCGGTGCACGCCTCATATGTCGTCCGGATTGACGTCTTCGCCGACCCCACACTGCCGCCGATGAGCAGCGACGACCTATCCACCTTTGATTTTGAGAAGGCGCTCGATCAGATCGCGAAGGAGGCCGCCGGCATGACCGCCGACGACCTGCAGGACAGCGTGCATCGCCGCTTCGAATACCGCCTGTGTGCGCGATGCCAGCGGCGGTTCCTCGCAAATCCCTTGGGGATGCCTAGAAATGTGCGAGCGGGAGAAAACTAAGCCGTTCTGTCATCCGGAGATGTTCCGATGGATGACAGAACGCGGAACTTCCGCTTTCTGTGTACTTCGCGCCTCCGGCCCTTCCCGCCCTTCGTTGAGTGTTGCCGCAGACGCTCACTCTGCCGCAAGCCGATACCCCACACCCGGCTCGGTCAGCAGGTATCTCGGGCGGGCGGGCTCGGCCTCAAGCTTCTGCCGCAACTGGTTCATATAGACGCGCAGATAATGCGTCTCGTTCCCCGACCCCGGGCCCCAAACATCGTGCAGCAATTGCCGGTGCGTCATCACCTTCCCGGCGTTCTTCACCAAGACCGTCATCACACGATACTCGTTGGGTGTCAGGTGTACCGCTTTGCCGTCGATGCTCACTTCGCGCTTGGCCAAATCGACCGTCAGGCCGGCGACTGCAAACACCGGATCGCCGGAGTCCTGTTTCACGCTGGTCGCGTGCCGCATTGCCACGCGCACGCGGGCCAGCAGTTCGCCGACGCCGAAGGGCTTGGTCAGGTAGTCGTCAGCCCCGGCATCGAGCGCAACGACCTTATCCTGCTCCTTGCCTCGTGCTGAGACGACGATGATCGGTACAGATGACCACTCCCGCAGCCGACGTGTCACTTCAATTCCATCGACGTCCGGAAGTCCGAGGTCCAGGATGACCAGATCCGGCTGTCCGACCGCCGCATGACGCAGCCCCTCCTCGCCCCGCGTCGCCTCGATGACGTTGTAGTTCTGGCTTTCCAGCGTCACGCGGAGGAACTTCCGCAACGGCGGTTCGTCTTCGATCACGAGAATGTTGGAACGCGACTCGGACATGCCAGAGCAGAGTGTACGCGAACAGAACCCACCGCCCGAACCTGTTAGCATGCCAGAAAAGCACTACTGTGACGCGTCCACAACCGGCGGTGTTCCCACGATGGGAATCGTAAACCGAAACACCGCCCCACCTTCAGGCCGATTTGCCGCCGAAATCCTGCCGCCGTGTGCTTCGACGATGCCTCGTGCGATCGCCAGGCCAAGTCCGATGCCGCGCGGGGCGTCGACGGCGTGGGCTCGGAAGAACTTATCGAACACGCGCGTCTCGGTCCCGATCGGAAGCCCCGGCCCGCTATCGGCCACCTCAATCGCGATACCGCCTTCAATTGCGTTCGCCGTCACACGGATGGGGCTGCCGGCAGGCGTGTACTCGATCGCGTTGTCGATCAGATTGACCAGGACCTGCTCGATGCCAACGCTGTCAATCGGAGCCAGGGGAAGATCCGTCTCGACATCGGTCGTCACCTGGCGGCCCAGCAGCCGGCGATCGAGTTGCCGCAGTGACGAACCGATCACCTCCTGAACCGGCTGCCACTCACGCTTCATGACCAGTCCACCGGCCTCCAGACGGGTCATATCCAGCAGGTTGGTGATGAGCCTGTCCATACGGTCGGCTTCACCAATCACGGTATCGAGCATCTGACGCTGGGACGGACCGTCGAGCTTTGCATGAGTTTCGACTAGCGCCGTCGCGGCACCGGTGATGGCCGCAAGGGGCGTTCGCAATTCGTGCGAGACACCGGAAAGGAGCGTGTTGCGCAGGAACTCGGCTTCCACCCGCTCCCAGGCCTGGCGTGCTTCGTCCGCGAGCGCAGCCCGTTCGAGTGCGGTGGCAGTCTGCGCGGCGAATGCTTCGATGAGTTGTCGGCGATCAGATGCCAGATCGCTGCGAAGGTCGTCCGACGGAAGCACGCCGACGACACCGATCGTGCCGCGCGAAGCCCGCATCGGAACGTACAGCCCGGCAGAGGCCGGCAGTGTCGCGGTGTCCTTTCCGGCGATCTGCTCATGCTCAAAAACCCATTGGGTAACTCCTGATTCCTTGATGTCAAAGACGCCGGTACCCGCACTGTCGGCTTTGACGGCGAGTCGTCGGTCTGCCTCGGGAAGCAGAAGGACCGTACGGTCGCCCAGCAATTTGGAGATGTGTCGCACCGCCGCCGACGCGATCTCGTCCGTGGTTCGAAGGGATGCCAGTTCGCGGCTCAGTGCGAATAAAGCGGACGTTCGCCTTTCGCGTTGCCGTGCCGCATCACCCTGTGCGCGGACCCTTGCAGTCAGCGCGCTGATGACAAGTGCGGTCAGCAGCATGACGAGAAAGGTCACGATGTACTGCCGATCGTCAACCGCAAACTGGTAGTACGGCGGCACGAACAACAGGTCAAAAGCGACAACTCCGAGCACCGATCCCACCACGGCTGCTGCGCGACTGTGATGCGTCGCAATCCAGAGCACCCCGAGCAGGTACAGCATCAGCACGTTGGCATTGGCCAGGCCGAACCAGTGATGCAGCGGCCATCCAGCGAGGCTTGCGACCGCCATAACAGCAGCAGCCGAAGCAAACCCCGCCCAGTCGTGCCGACGTTGCACTGGAGGCTGCGACGGCCCAGAAGTCGGCTCATCGGCGTCACCGCGGATGACATAGATGTCGATTTCGCCGCTCCGGCGGATCACATCGTCGACCGCCGACCCGAACAACACTTCGCGCCAGCGCGGCCGCAGGGGCTTGCCGATGACGATCTTGGTCACATTGTGCGCCCGGGCGTAAGCCACAACCTCATCCGCGATGCTCTGGCCGCTGAGGGTGATCGTCTGCGCTCCAAGTTCCTCGGCCATGCGAAGGTTCACGTCGATCCGTTTCCGGTCAATATCGGTGAGCCGCGTGGATGACGGCGTCTCGACATAGGCTGCCACCCAGCCGGCCTTCAATCCTGCGGCGAGTCGTTTGGCGGATCGAATCAGACGGACGGACATTGGGCTGGGCCCGATACAAACCAGCACCCTCTCGCTGGCGGGCCAGGTGGTACGAACCCCGGCCTCGCGCCGCGCTTCAAGCATCTGCGCGTCCACGCGCTGGGCCGTTGTCCGCAGCGCCATCTCACGAAGCGCGATCAGGTTTCCCTTGGTGAAGAAGTGCTTTGCCGCCCGCTCCGCCTGTTCGGGTCGATAGATCCTCCCTTCGCGGAACCGCTCGAGGAGTTCCTCCGGGGCAATATCGACCAGTTCCACCTCGTCGGCCTGCTCGAGCACCGCGTCGGGCAGCGTCTCCCTCACGCGCACACCGGTGATGCGCTCGACAATGTCATTCACGCTCTCGATGTGCTGAACGTTGAGCGTTGAATAGACGTTGATCCCGGCATCGAGCAGATCAGAGATGTCCTGCCACCGCTTGGCGTGCCGCATTCCGGGGGCATTGCTGTGGGCGAGTTCGTCAACGAGGACCAGCGATGGCTTTCTCGCAAGGGCGGCATCGACATCGAACTCCTTAAGCGTGGCGTTTCGGTACTCAACAAGCTTGTACGGCAGGATCTCCATCCCGAGCAGCAGCGCCTCGGTGTCGGGGCGAATGTGCGGCTCGGCATACCCGACGAGCACGTTCAGTCCCTCGGCCGCCCGCTTGCGGGCCTCTTCCAGCATTGCGTACGTCTTGCCAACGCCGGCGGCCATGCCGAAGAAGATCTTGAGCTTCCCGCGCCGCTGGCGGACCTCCTGCTGCTGGACTTCGGCCAGCAGCGCATCGGGATCGGGGCGGGATGGAAAGCCGGTGGTCATAAGACGCTCAACGGTGATACTGAAGCGACTGTCAGGATGGCAAAATCGCGGGCGCTCTGCGGTCCGATTCAATGGGTCGTGCCCGGCCATCGAGTGCCGACCGTTCCATCGTCCTTCGTCGAACCGTCTGCCGCCACTACCTTGCCGTCCAACGCCAGGTTGAGCAGCAGCACGTTGACACGTGGCTCGCCGAGCAGGCCGAAGGTTCGCATTTCGGTGAACTGCTGGACCAGCGTCCGGACCTTCTCGACAGGAATCTGACGGACTCGGGCGATCCGGGCCACCTGATACTCGGCAGCGGCCGGGCTGATGTGCGGATCGAGCCCGCTCGCCGACGCCGTCACTAGATCCACCGGCACCGGGGCCGTGTTGCCGGGGTCGGCCGATTTCAGCGCGGCGATGCGTCCGGCAACCGCGTCCTTGAGCGCCGGATTCGCCGTGCCGAGATTCGATCCCCCGGAGGCGGCACCGTTGTAGCCGTTGGCGGACGGCCTCGACCAGAAGTACTGCGGCGCGGTGAACGACTGCGCAATCAGGCGGGAGCCGACGGGCTTGCCATCGACATCGATCACGCTCCCCCGGGCTTCGTGCGGGAAAAGCATCAGGCCAAGACCAGCGACGACCAGGGGGTAGATCGCACCAGTCAACACAGTGAAGAGAACCAGAGACACGATGGCAGGACGAAGTTGGGATTTCATATCGGATGCTCCAGTTCCCTCGTTCCATACCGCGCGCGGCAACGGAGGAGGGCATAACACGATCAGACAGCGAGAACGGAGAGGACGATGTCGATCAGCTTGATCCCAATAAACGGCACGATCAGTCCGCCGATGCCGTAGATGAGAATGTTTCGCCTCAGCAGTTGGTCGGCCGGCACGGCGCGATACTTCACGCCTCGCAGCGCCAGCGGAATCAGGAAGATGATGACCAGCGCATTGAAGATGACGGCCGAAAGGATGGCGCTGTTCGGCGTAGACAGTCGCATGATGTTCAGGTTTCCCCAAAGCGCCGGATAGCTGCTCAGGAACGCTGCCGGGATGATTGCGAAATACTTGCTGACATCGTTGGCGATGCTGAACGTCGTCAGCGCGCCGCGGGTCATCAAGAGCTGTTTTCCGGTTTCGACAATTTCGATCAGCTTCGTGGGATTGCTGTCCAGATCGACCATGTTGCCGGCCTCCTTCGCTGCCTGCGTGCCGGTGTTCATCGCGACGGCGACGTCGGCCTGGGCGAGCGCGGGCGCGTCGTTTGTGCCGTCGCCGGTCATCGCGACGAGCCGCCCGCCGGACTGATAGTCGCGGATCAGGCTCAGCTTGGTTTCCGGCGTCGCCTGGGCGAGGAAGTCGTCCACGCCGGCCTCGGCGGCGATTGCGGCGGCGGTAAGGGGGTTGTCGCCGGTGATCATCACCGTCTTGATCCCCATCCGCCGGAGGTCGGCGAAACGCTCCTTCATGCCGCCTTTCACGATGTCCTTCAATTCAATCACGCCGAGTACGCGTCGGCTGTCGGCGACGACCAGTGGCGTGCCACCTTGTTTGCTGATGCCGTCAACCGTCGTTCGCACCGCCGCAGGAAAGTTGCCACTGTGGGCTTTGACGTACGCCTCGACGGCGTCGGCGGCACCCTTGCGGATCTCTCGGTGCGGGCCGCCTTCAGTACCGTCGAGGTTGACGCCGCTCATCCGCGTTTGCGCGGTGAACGGGACGAAGTGCGCATTGATCTCGTGGACGTGGCGCTCGCGAATGCCATGCTTCTGCTTGGCCAGCACGACCACGCTGCGGCCTTCGGGGGTCTCATCGGCGAGCGACGCGAGTTGAGCCGCATCGGCCAGTTCCCGCTCGCCAACGCCTTCGGCGGCGTGGAATGCGACGGCCTGGCGGTTGCCGAGGGTGATCGTGCCGGTCTTGTCGAGCAGCAGGACGTCCACGTCGCCGGCGGCCTCGACCGCTCGGCCGCTCATCGCGATCACGTTCTGCTGGATCATCCGATCCATCCCGGCGATGCCGATCGCCGAGAGCAGCCCGCCGATGGTCGTCGGAATCAAGCAAACCAGCAGCGCACACAGGACCGTGACCGTTACCGGCGTACCCTGCCCCGCCGCCGCGACGCCGAACGTCGAAAACGGCAGCAGCGTGACCGTCGCCAGCAGAAAGACGATCGTCAGCGCCGCCAGCAGGATGTTGAGCGCGATTTCGTTCGGGGTTTTCTGGCGTTTTGCCCCTTCGACCATGGAGATCATGCGGTCCAGGAACGTTTCGCCGGGGTTGACGCCGATGCGGACGACAAGCCAGTCTGAAAGCACACGGGTGCCTCCGGTCACACTGGAGCGGTCGCCGCCGGATTCGCGGATGACCGGGGCCGATTCGCCGGTGATTGCCGATTCATCAACGGAGGCGACACCTTCGATCGCCTCGCCGTCAACAGGAATCAGGTCGCCGGCCTCGGCCAGGACGACATCTCCCTTCCGTAGCGTGGCGGCCGAGACGGTCTCGACCGCCGCGCCGTATCGAGGCTCTCGCAGCTTCTTCGCCGGCGTATCGCGACGGGCGCGACGAAGGGTATCTGCCTGCGCCTTGCCGCGGCCTTCGGCCATTGCCTCGGCGAAATTGGCGAAGAGCACCGTAAACCAGAGCCACGCCGCGACGGCAGCAATGAAACCGGTCGTGATCCCAGTCTCGCCGACGAAGATCAGCGCCGACGTCAGGACGGAGCCGACGAAAACGACGAACATCACAGGGTTGCGGATCTGGTGCCGCGGACTGAGTTTGAGGAATGAATCGGCGATAGCCCGCTTCACGATCGGCGGGTCGAAAAGTTTTCTTGTTTTGATGGACATGTTTTCGTTCCGGGAAAGAGGGAATCACCACGGAGGCACGGAGACACGGAGGGTCACTCGAGGACCGAACGCCGTGGCAATCGCCTGGTTTTGTGCTTCAGTGCGACATCAGTTGCTCAACGATCGGCCCCAGCGCCAGGGCGGGGATGAATGTCAGCGCGCCGACCAGCAAGACCGTTCCAACGATCAGGCCGACGAACAGCGGCGTATGTGTCGGCAGCGTTCCGGTGGAGGTCGGCGTTTGCTTTTTTGCCGCCAGTGATCCGGCCATCGCCAGGACTGGAACAATCAGCCAGAATCGGGAACCCAGCATCATGATGCCGCCGACGATGTTGTAGAGCAGGTTGTCGGTGCCGAGGCCGGCAAAGGCGCTGCCGTTGTTGTTGCCGGTGGAACTTGCCCAGTAGAGGACTTCGCTGAAGCCGTGCGGGCCGCCGTCCTGGATCGCGCCTTTGCCCATGTCCGTGCTGACGGCGATCGCGGCACCGATCAGAACCATCGCCGGGGGGATCAGGATCACCAGCGACGCCATCTTCATCTCATAGGCTTCGATCTTCTTGCCGAGGTACTCTGGCGTGCGACCTACCATCAGTCCTGCGATAAAGACGGCGACGATCGCGAACACAATCATTCCGTAAAGCCCGGAGCCGACGCCGCCAAACACGACCTCACCCAGTTGCATGAGCCACATGGGAATGAGACCGCCCAGCGGAGTGAAGGAATCGTGCATCGCATTGACCGAGCCATTGCTGGCGGCGGTAGTGGCGGCCGCCCAGATCGCCGAGTTGGCGATGCCGTAACGCGTCTCTTTGCCTTCCATGTTGCCACCGGCTTGAAGGCCGCTCGCCGCCTGGTCGACACCGGCAGAGGCCAGCGCGGGCGTGCCCGCCTGTTCGGCGACGGCAGTCAGCACGATCAACGGTACGAAGATCAGCGTCATCGCCGCCAGGATCGCCCAGCCCTGCCGCCTGTCGCCGACCATGACGCCGAACGTGTAGCAGAGCGCAGCGGGGATCAGGAGGATGGCGAGCATCTGAAGGAAGCTGCTCAGCGGCGTCGGGTTCTCGAACGGGTGTGCCGAGTTGACGCCGAAGAACCCGCCGCCATTCGTGCCGAGCTGCTTGATGGCAATCTGCGACGCCGCCGGCCCGACGGCCAGGGTCTGTTCGACGACCGGTTTCCCGTCCGCGCCGTCGGCCGGAGTCACCAGTGTGACCGTGCGATACGGCTCCAGTGTCTGCACGACGCCCTGTGACACCAGCGCCATCGCCAGGATGAAGGAGAGGGGCAGCAGGATATAGAGCGTCGTACGGGTGAGATCGACCCAGAAGTTGCCGATGGTCGTAGCTGTCTTGCGTGACAGGCCGCGGCAGAACGCCACCAGCACGGCCATGCCTGTCGCGGCCGAGACGAAGTTCTGCACCGTCAGGCCGAGCATCTGAGTGAGGTAGCTCAGCAGCACCTCCCCTGAATAGCTTTGCCAGTTCGTGTTGCTGACGAAGCTGATGGCCGTGTTGAATGACAGGTCTGCCTTGACGCCCGGAAGTCCGGCCGGGTTCAGGGGCAGGACACCTTGCAGCCGCTGCAGTGCGTAGACGGCGACCACACCTGCGATGCTGAAAAGCAGCACTGCAAAGGCGTAGGTCTTCCATCCCATTTCTGCGTCAGGCCTGATGCCGCACAACCGATAGAACAGCCGTTCGACGGGGCCGAGCAGACGATCAATACCGAAGAGGGGCTTGCCTTCGTACACACGGGCCATGTACGCGCCGAGGGGCTTCACCAACGCGAGAAGGACGATCACAAAGACGGCAATCTGGACGTAGCTATTCGAGGTCACGAGAACTTCTCCGGCTTGAGCAATGCGATCAGCAGATAAACGAAGAGCAAGCCGGCGGCACAGCCGCCGACGACGTAGAGGGTGGTCATCGTTGGTTTCCCGGGTTGGAGAGGGAGGAACAGAGGTGAACCAGCGCGAATACCGTCGCGAACAACACCGCGATGAGCGCTGCGAACGTCAGGTCGTCCATGGGAGCTCCTTTCAATGGGCTCCCAATATTTACTCAGTCCGACATCAAAGTGACGTCAAGAGTGAGTGCAGGGGTATCAAGAAGGTATCAAGGTGGGGAGATGGGCCGCCAAAAGACGTGTTTTGGAGAGAGATTTTCGAGGCCCTGCCGCGGTGACACAATCCTGCGCGATTCAGTCGTTCCGGTATCGGAGACTCGATGCGGACTGGCGACGACAAAGGTTTCGGCAGCGATCCGGGGTCGCTGGTCTTGCGATATCAGCAGGCTACTTGCCGTAGCAATACAGGTGCTTCTCACCGCGTATCAGCAGTCGACTGGCGACCGGAACGGGTGATGCCACGACGCGTTCGCCCATCTCGGTGGTCGAGAGCAGTTCTAGTTTTCCTTCGATGCCCGCAATGAAGATCACGCCATCTTCCCGGGCGGCGTAGACCTTGCCATCGGCGATCGCCGGGGACGAATAGTAAGACGAGGACGACTTGGGCAGACTGCCCTGCCAGAGCGTTTTGCCGTCGGCGGGATTCACGCATTCGACCTCCCCCTTGTCGCGGACGAGATACACCATCCCCTTGTACGCCGCCGGTGTGGGGACGAATGTGCCGGTGTCTTCGCGCACCCAGGCGCGGTGCGTGTCGGTCACGTTGCCCGCCCCGCCGAGACGAATGCCGTGCAGCCGGCTGCCGCGGCCGTAAGGGACGATCGCCATATCGCCAACGATCAGGTGCGACGAGACGGCCACCCAGTTGCGGGTCTGCTTAGGGTCAAAACCGCCGCACTCCCATAACAGCTTCCCGCTGTCGGCGTCATGGGCGGTCAGGTGCTGTGCGCCCCAAACCAGCAGGGCTTCGCGACCCTGATGCCGATAGACGATCGGCGTGGCGTAGCTGTGATCGCCTTCGACCGGCGTTTGGTAGTTGCGGGCCACTTTCCAGTGCAGTTCCCCGGTCTTCTTATCGAACGCAGCGAGATACGACTCGCCGTTGTGCATCATTGCGACGACGACATCCTTCTCGGTGAGCACCGGCGAGCACCCGTAATCCCAGTAGAGCGTGTCCTTGCCGAAGCGTTCCAGGAGCTTCTGCGTCCAGCGCACTTTCCCATCGAGTTCGACCGCCGCGACGTGACCACTCTTGTACTGCACGTAAACGCCGGTGCCGTCAGTGACCGGCGACGGGTTGCTGCCGGAGCCGTTGCGGTGCTTGCCTGCGCGTTCCGGGCCAATCGTCGTCCGCCAGAGCGGCTTGCCGTCCCAGTCGTACGCCAGAACAGCGTCCTGGCCGTCGATCGGCGCGGTGATGTAGATGCGCTGGTTCCAGACGATCGGCGTCGAGCAGCCTTTGCCGGGAAGTTCGACCTTCCAAAGCAGGGAAGTCGCGTCGAGCTTCGACGGGTAAGTACCGACTTCGTTGCTGCCGATGTCGGCCGGCCCACGCCAGCGTGGCCAGTTGGCGGCGTCATCGGCACGTGCCGTCATGGGCATCAGAACCAGGCCGGAGCTCAACACCCCGGCGATCAGACGGCCGACATTCTTCATCAGCAACGGCATAGTGCATCTCCACTGGCAAGTCATGACCTGAGACCGGCCCTCGTATTCGGAACGTATACCGGGCGTACCTTCTCTCAATTAACCCTTTCAACCGACAATCGTTGAGAAAAACTCGCGCGTTCAAGCCGGAACGCCTGCCTCGATTGGCAAGATCACCCACTGCCGGCACCGCAGCGTTTGTTGCCAAGGGTTCAATGGTTGTGCGATCCCCCACCCGTTCCGCCGGTCTCCAGGAACGCGAGCAGATCCATGATCTCCTCTTTCGTGAGCGGCGAAAGCAGTCCCTGCGGCATCGCCGATTGCTTCGACGGCGTCTGCTTCAAGATGTCCTTCGCGGCGACACGGGTCACGGTCTGTGGGGCGAGCGGGTTCTGCACGAGGTCGATTCCGCCGGCGTCGGATTTGACGATCGAACCCGCCAGTACGTCGCCGTCCTTCAGGCTGATCGTCCAGAGCCGGTAGTTCTCATTCACCTCGGCCGACGGGTCCAGAATTTGCGACAGCAGTTTCTGACCCTTGTATCGCTCGGCGACCTTCGAGAGATCAGGCCCGATCGCGACGCCATGCCCGCCGATCGGGTGACAGACGTTGCACTGTGCCTTCATGTACGCCCGCATTCCCTTGACGGGATCGCGAGCCGCGGCCTTGGCCGATGTCGCATCGGCATCGGCGGCAAGGGTGGCGATAGTCCAATCGGTAGTCTGCGTGGGAGCCTTCCGCGCCGCCAGCAGCGTGGCGGCCTGCGTCGGGTCGTTCGCGACGACCAGCAGACCGTTCATCATCACCCAATGCCCGGGATACGTGCAGACGTACGGATAGATGCCCGGCTCGGCGGGTGCCTTGAAGCGAAGCACATGAATGCGCGACTTCTTCGACGGGCCGACCAGCGGCGTCGCTTGAAGGATCAGGTTCTTCTTGCCGGCGGGAATGAAGTCGGACGATGCGTTGGCAGGGTCTTTCGCCATGTCGTTGGCGGCCATGCCCACTTCCTCCATCGCGTCGGGTTTGACGAGCACCAGGTTGTGATCGGTCGCATCGCCATTGGTGAAGACGATCTTGACCGGTTGGCCGGGTTTGACGATCAGCTGCTCGACGGTGAAACGCATTCGCTCCGGCACGCACCCGATGCGGACGACCGACAGATCGGCCTGCTTGTCGAACGCCACTTGTTCCGGCGTCCTCTTACCTTCGGCAAACTCGCTCGCCTGCGGCTGTGGCTTGACGAGGTCCTGCACGCGGGCGTAGGCGGCGTTGCTCTCCCAGTGCCGCTTTAACGCCTCCGAGCCCAGCGACGACACAAAGGCGTAATCGAGCGCCCCGCCCCGGGGGAGCTTGGCGATGTCGAGCATCGCATCGAGCGCCTCCCTCGTGCCGATGTAGCTTGCCGCTATCGCCGCCTCCATCCGGACAATGCCGTTGGCGTCGTTGGCGGCAGACTTCAGCAATGTGATGGCGTCCGGCATCGCCGAGTGCCAGTAGCGAAGCTGCTGCACCGCCGCCGCCCGCGCGTGGTGGTCTTGGCAGGCCAGCAAATCCCTCAACAGCGGTGCGTTGGTCGCGCCGATACCCCGGTACATCCAGACGGCCTCGATCTGATGATGGCGGTAACGCGGATCGGCCTTTTCGAGTGCGGCCGACCATGCGTCGACCGCCGACTTGACGTCAGCGGCGTTTCGCTCGCGCAGTTCGCGCTTGGCCCAGTACCGGTATCGGTACTCGGGCCGCTTCAACAGCTCGAGTAACTCGGGGGTCGAAGCCCCATCAATCTTCGGTGCCGTCTGAAGTGGCCTGCCCTTGGCCGTCATGCGCCAGATGCGGCCGGACGTGCGGTCACGGCGTTCGTCGCGCAACGCATACTGGGCATGTCCTTTCACCGGGTTGTACCAATCGCAGATGTACATCGCGCCTTCCGGCCCGAAGCCCAGATCGACAGGGATAAAGCTCAGATTCGTCGAAAAGATCAGGTCGCTGACGTACTTTTCTTCAAAGCCGAAATCGCCCTCCACCCACTGGTGATACTCAAGACGGTTCGTCGGCTTGTAGCGCGCCTTGATGAATCCACCGCGCATCTCGTCGGGGAAGGTCGCGAAATCGACGAACTCATGTCCGCACGTGCCGGAGTATGCCTGCAGTCCCCTCGGCGAAGCATGCTGTAGCGGGTACGGCGGGTTGAGCGAATGGAACGCGGCCGCGTAGATCGGATGGCTCGCGACGTGCTGGCCCCAGTCGTCGAACGTGACGCCCCATGGGTTGGTGCTCGGGTAAGTGCCGAACGCCGTTAATCGTTGCGTCCTGGGGTCGTACCGGAACCAGCCGCTGTTCTGCATCCGCACAGGTCCGTACGCCGTCTCGACCTGTGAGTGATGGAAGATCGACTCGCGGAACAGCAGGTCGCCGTCGGGCGTCCAGACGAAATCGTGCAGCGCGTGATGAGAGTCTTCCGTTCCGAAGCCGGTCAGGATGATCCGCCGCAAGTCGGCCTTGCCGTCGCCGTCGGTGTCTTTCAGGAACGTGAGGTGCGGCTGTTCCGACACATACACCCCGCCGTCGCCAAGCTCGAATGACAGCGGAATGTGCAGTTTCTCGGCGAAGACGGTGGACTTGTCGGCCCGGCCGTCCTTGTCGGTGTCTTCAAGGACGACAATCTTGTCGTTGGGCTCTCTGCCGGGGTAGACGTGCGGGTAGGTGGTCGAACAACTAACCCACAGGCGGCCACGCGAATCCCAACGCATCTGGATCGGCTTGGCGGCATCGGGAAAATGGTCCTCGCCGGCAAACAGGCTCACGTCGAACCGCGGATCGATCTTGAACGCCTTCAGCTCTTCGTCGGCCTTGAGCCATTCATTCACACCTCGGCTCTGCTTGGCGGCGGGCATGGGAGGTATCGCGGCGTCGGCAGCGGCGATCGGCGGAACATCTTTGCCGGCGGCCAGCGCCCAGATGCGGCTTTCGCGATTGGCGACCATCGCGTCGAAGTTCCGCATCGCCGGCAGAAAATCGAGGTAGCCGTAATCCTTATTGCGCGAGCCCGTGTAGTAAAAGCTGTTGAGCGGCCGAAACCGGCGCTCGTACTGGCGGTCCTTGTCGGTGACAACGCTCCGGATCGATTCGTTAATCGCCGGCGGGGCTTCGCCTGTCAGTTGCGAGAAGATCGTCTTGCCGAGCAGCGCGTAGCCGGGATCGGTCAGGTGAACGCCGTTGAAGGTAAGGTCGGTCTTCGGATCCGCCATGACGGGGACCGTCGGGGTATAGAGGTCCAGGAATGCGACCTTCTGCTCTTTCGCCACCTCGCGGACGATGTCGGCGTATCGCTTCAGATTTGCGTTGTTCAGATCAGCCGCGGGGACGTTTGAGATATTCTCGGCGGCGATCGGCGACAGCAGGACGATGCGCGGGCCGGTCTTTCTGTTGAATGCCCTGGACTTCAGTCCCGAGACGTAAGCGCCAAGTGTCTTGCGGAAATCCGCCTCCCCCGCTTCCCCCTTGAACGATTCGTTGTACCCGAACGCCGCGAAAATGACATCCGCCTTCTCGTGTGCCAGGTGTTGCTCGGAGTCGGCGAAGTTTTCCGGACGGGGCTGCAGGTCGGCGGTGTCGGCGGGCCAGCAGAGATTGCGGAACCGCAGTTCGAGTTGTGGGAATCGCTGCTGCAGAAGGGTTTCGATATAGCCGTACTGCCGTTCGAACTCGAGCAGGCCGTTGCCGATGAAGGCAATGCGGTCCCCCTTGTTCAGTTTCAGCGGCAGGGACGTTTCGACGGGCGTCGCCGGACCGGGGCGGGCGGCCGATTTCTCGTAGATCCCGTACTGCGTGTAGTCCACGCCGTCGGGACTGACATCAGGCACCGGGGCTGCCGGCTTCGGCTGGGGCCTGGCGGGCCTGTTCTGGGCCGGGGCCAGCGCCGCGACGGCTATCACGCCCCCGGCGGCCAGGGCGATCGTCAGAATCCGCGCGGTGCGATATCGAGCCGTCATGTTCCTCCTGGGAAGCGTTTCCTTTGATACGGCGGCGGACGTCAGCTATTGATGTCTGCTTCACGGCAGTTTAACAGACGGATATCGCACGTACGACGCCGCCGTTTCACACTCGAGAACGCCTATGTCTGGACAACGAAGGGTCGCCGTGCTGGCCGGATCGTCGATGGGCTGGCGCGAGAAGTTGATGCGCGGCATCGCGGCGTTCTCGCACGAGCGCGGCAAGTGGCATGTCTACACAGCGCCCGAGGGCTTCGAAGACTCGATGTTTTTCACCGGCAGCTACAAGTGGGATGGCATCATCGCCCGCGTGACCAGCGGCCGGATCGCACGATGGGTGGCATCGCTCGGCGTACCCGCGGTCAGCATCGGGTCGTTCCGGCCGCCGGGCGATTCCATGCCGAGAGTCAAGGTCGATGAATCCCGACTGATGGAACTGGCCGCTCGACACCTGGTCGACAACGGACTCCGCCAGTTCGCCTATTGCGGCTGGTTCGCCCGAAAAGCAGAGGACCGCGGACCCGCTTTCGGAAAAGCCGTGTCGGCGATGGGGTTCCCCTGTGAGTACTACAGCGACTTCACCAGGCTTGCGGCGGAAGCACCCTGGCAGGCCCGGCAGCGCGATCTGGCTCGATGGGTGAAAAAACTGCCCAAGCCGATCGGCATCACCACCTGGAATCCGGATGTCGCGTGCCAATTGGTGGAGGCGTGCAACCTGGCAAAGGTCGATGTGCCGGGCCAGGTCGCGGTCATCGCATCAGACGACGATCCGATGAAGACCGAATTGACGAGCCCGACCGTTTCGGCGGTCGAACTGCCGGCGATGGAGATCGGCTACGAAGCGGCCGCCCTGCTCGAACGGCTCATGTCCGGCGGTCATCCGCCCGAAGCACCGATCCTCGTGCCCCCGCGGGGAAGCGTGAAGGTGCGGGAGTCGTCTGGCCGGGCGAGCGATGACGAGGTGGATGTGCATCGCGCCGCTCGGTACATCGCGGAGAACCTCCAGCAGGCGATCATGATCGGCCAGGTCGCCGACTCGATCGCGGTTTCGCGGCGGTGGCTCGAGCGGCACTTTCGGCGAGTGCTCGGCCGATCGCCACATGAGGAATTGCGGCTGGCCCGAATCGACGCCGCCAAAAAGCTGCTGCTGGAGACGGACTGGCCGGCGGCGCGCGTGGGCAGACAGGTCGGATTCGTCAGTGCACCCCATTTCAATGCGACATTTCGCAAAGCGGCCGGCGTGACGCCGATGCAATACCGCAGGCGGTATCGGTTGCGGTAAAGCGCCGAGGCGAACGCCTCAGGTCCTGCGATACCACATCTCCAGCATCAGCAGCGTCCAGAGCGGGCCGGAGTGGTTCCGACCCTTCATGTGTTCGGCGATCAGTTGTTCCACGACATTGGCGTTCACCCAGCCGCGCGATCGGCCGGCGGTATCGAGCAGGACATCGTTCAACAGCGACCGCAGCGGACCGCGGAACCATGCCGCCAGGGGAACCGCAAACCCGGCCTTGCGGCGGTGGACAATGCCGTGCGGCAGCAGGTCGGCAAAGGCGCGTTTCAGTATGTACTTGTGACCCGAAAGCCCTTTCAGCCGCCACTTCGTTGGCAGTGAACAGGCCAGTTCGACGACCGACGGATCAAGGAATGGCGAACGACATTCCAGTGCGACGGCCATCGATGCCCGATCCACCTTGGTCAGGATGTCGCCGGGCAGATAGGTCTGCAGGTCGGCGGCCATGTCGGCGGCGGCGGGGTCGGATCCGTTTGTGCCTTCATAGAACCCGGCGAACCAGCGGCGCGGCAGGTCGCGATCAACCGCCGACTTCAGTTCCGCCGACAACAGGTTTGTCAGCACGCCCGGCGAGAAGACCGACATCTGTTCGAGATATGCATCGGACGGGAGGTTCGCCAGGCCGCGCAACACGCGCCTTGCCCGGCCCAGGTCCGTCGTTCGGTCGAGGTTGGCGGGCATCATTCGGCCGAGCATCGCCGCGGCACCGCGACCGCCCGGGATGCGACTGAGTTGACCGGCGATTTTACCTCGTCGATAGCGGCGGTAGCCGCCGAACGCTTCATCGCCGCCGTCACCAGTCAGGGCGACGGTCACGTGCTCCCGCGTCATTTTCGACACGTAGTAGGTGGGGATCGCGGAGGAATCGCCGAACGGCTCGTCGAAGTGGTGCGCCAGCGTCGGAAGAACCGCCAGCGCGTCAGGCCGGACGTGCATCACGTGATGTTCGGTGCCGAACCGCTGGGCAACGATCGAAGCGAACGCCGACTCGTCGAACTGCTTTTCATCGAACGCGATGGTGAATGTCTTGACCGGCCGGGCCTGAAGCTCGTTCATCAGGCCGACGACGATCGTCGAATCGATTCCGCCGGACAGGAAGGCGCCCAGCGGCACGTCGGCGACGAGGCGTTTGCGCACCGCTTCGGACATCCGGATGCGAAGTTCTTTCTCGGCATCCAGCAGCGAGCCCTTGAACGGCTCCGGGCGACGCGGCACGCGCCAGTAAGCCTCGACTGTGACTTCCGCTTCGGTTGCGATCAGCCGATGCCCCGGCGGCAGCTTGCGGACGCCCTTCAGCATCGACCAGGGCGCCGGGATGTAGCCGACGGTGAGGTAGAGCAGCACGGCCTCGGGGTCTACGTCAGCCTTGGCCGTGTCGCCGGTGGTGAGACACTTGAGTTCCGAGCCGAAGCGAAACTCGTCACCGGTCGAAGGCAAAGCCTGACCAGCCGAAGGCGAAGCCTGACCGCCGGCGTAATAGAAGGGCTTTTTGCCGAGAAGATCGACCGCTGCGAAGAGCGTGCGCGACCGCGTATCCCAGATCGCAAACGCGAACATTCCGTTCAGTCTTTCGACCATCGCAGGGCCGTGCTGCTCCCAGAGGTGAACCAGAACCTCGGTGTCGGTGTGCGTTCGGAACTGGTGTCCCTTGGCTTCGAGCTGCGATCGAAGGTCGGCAAAGTTGTAGATCTCGCCGTTGAATACCGTCCAGACGGTTTGATCTTCGTTGGGGAGCGGCTGCGGGCCGGCGGCGAGATCGATGATGCTCAGGCGCTGATGGGCGAGTGCGCAGTGGCCGGGATTGGTGTCGGTGGCGTCCGTCCAGACCCCTGCGGCATCGGGGCCACGGTGTGCGACGGCCCGTGCCATGGCGGCGGCGCGGTCGCGTAACGGCGGCGCATCCGCCGGCACACGTCGCCAACGGATCACTCCGGCGATGCCACACATGCCTGTCGATTGTACAGGAAACCAAATGGCTTGCGGGGTGCCTTAGCAGACTGCTCAGACGCCGGGTATCTCGGCGTCCTGCGGCTCTTCGAGCTCGACCTGCTCGAGCGACACCAGCGCGCGTGTCTGCCGGTCTGTGCCGACCCGCGAAAACTCGACGTCGAGCGCAGAAACCGGCGAGAACCAGGTGCTGCACACCACCCCAATCTCGCCCCGCGACAGGAACAGTTCGGGAATGTCTTTCGTCAGACGTACGACGTCATCGACATGGGGAGTTCGCATAGGTTACCTCCATGAGTTGAGAGTCGAACCGAGTCGGATTCCTTCCCAGAGCCACCGGATTCACTAACTTTACGTCCGGTAAAAGCGGCAATGCAACGATTTTTTCCGCGAATTTTCCGCCACGGTTCCTGGGGAGATGGTCCTCCACCGGGCGTCGGCGCTATGATCCGCGTTCGATGGTCGGCACTTCGATTCGGTTCGCGACCTCCCTCCTGTCCTGGTATGACCGCGCGCGGCGGAACCTTCCCTGGCGTCCCCCTCTCTTGAGCCCCCCACCTGACCCCTACTTCGTGCTCGTCAGCGAGCTGATGCTGCAGCAAACCCAGGTGGCGACGGTGATCCCTTATTTCCACCGCTTTGTCGGGCACCTGCCCACCATCGCCCGACTCGCCGAGGCCGACGAGCAGGACGTCTTAAAGCTTTGGCAGGGGCTTGGTTACTACTCGCGGGCACGCAATCTTCGGCGGGCCGCTCGCATGGTGATGGAGGAATTTGGCGGCAGGTTGCCCTCGTCGGTCGAGGCGCTGACGAAGCTTCCCGGCGTCGGCAGGTACACCGCCGGCGCGATTGCCTCGATCGCATTCGACCAGAAGGCACCCATTCTCGACGGGAATGTGATGCGGGTGATCTGTCGGCTCGATGCAATCGAGGCCGACCCCCGGACCCCCGCGGTCCAGAAGCAGCTCTGGTTGCGGGCAGCCGAACTGTTACCCGATGCGCGGGCGGGCGACTTTAACTCGTCGCTCATGGAATTGGGGGCGACCGTCTGCACGCCACGCGCGCCCAACTGCCTGCTTTGTCCGGTCTCGAAGCACTGCCAGGCCTTGGCGGCGGGTTTGGCCGATCGAATCCCCCCGCCGCGAAAAGCGAAGGTGACGCCCGTCGAACGTCGGATTGTCTTGTGCATCCGTCGCGGCGATCGGTGGCTGATCGAGCAGCGCCCGGCCAAGGGGCGATGGGCGGGACTCTGGCAGTTCGTCACCCGGCCGGACGAACCTCGTGGACCTGCCGCGGTTACTCCCGTGAAGGTCCGGCGGTTCACGCCGCTGGGCGAGGTCCGCCATCAGTTGACACACCGGTCCTATGTCTTCGACGCCAGGGTCGGGATCTCCCTTGGCAACGAAGAGCCGCGGATTGACGGTCCATTCCGGTGGGTTCGGCTCGGTGAGTTGTCGGAACATCCTGTCTCCAAGCCGCAGCTGGAAATCGCCGCCATGCTCGCACGAAGGACGGACGGCGCGTCTTAGAAGGTGTTTGCTCGATACGAAGCGTAACCTGCAAGCACACGACGCCGTCCGTAGGTCAATGGCAACCGACTCTTCCCGCCGTAGGACTTCAGGTTTCGCGCGTCCCGGGCTCGGCAGCAGGTCTTTGCGAGCCGACACCCCGGTTCTGGGTCGTCCAGAAGGCTGGGTATCGGGGTTCCGCCTGCTTGACGCGGTCGCCGGCAATGTGGATGTTTGGCGGCGCAGGTTCACAGGGCCTTCGCCCGAAGCATTAACCGCGAACGCACCTATGGAATCGCCGGCCACTGAACCGTTGGGACTGATCGCCGGTGAAGGGATTTTCCCGTTGCTGGTCGCGCGTGGTGCACGTGCGGCCGGCCGCAAGGTGGTTTGCTGCGCCTTCTCCGGCCATGCCTGGCCGGAACTTCGCGAAGAGTGCGACACCTTCCGCTGGGTCGGCATCGTGCGGATGGGCCAGTGGATTCGCACGCTGCGGCAGGCCGGGTGTCATGAGGCAATCATGGTCGGTCGGGTCGCCAAAAGTGCGATGTACGACCGCTGGCGCTATTTCAGGTACATTCCCGACTGGCAAACAGTCAAACTGGCCGTCCGCGCCCTCCGGCACGACAAACGCCCGCAGGCGGTCCTGCAGGCTTTGGTCGATCATCTCGGCCACCAGGGTATTACCTTGATCGACTCAACCCACTACTGCACGGACCACCTGGTAACCCCCGGCGTGCTGACCCGGCGGCAGCCGACCGACAGCCAATGGGCCGACATCCGTTTCGGCTGGGACGTCTGCCAGACCATCAGTCGACTCGACATCGGCCAGTCGATTGGCGTGGTGGACCGCGACGTAATCGCCGTGGAAGCGCTGGAAGGCACCAACGCCATGATCGAGCGTGCCGGCAAGCTGTGTCGGGTCGGCGGCTGGACGATGATCAAGGTCTCCAACAGCAAGCAGGACATGCGTGTCGACGTGCCGACGATCGGCACGGTAACGATTGAAAAGCTCGCCGCCGCCCGGGCCGGGTGTGTCGTTCTGGAACCCGGCAAGACCATCATCCTGGAGAAGCCGAAGGTGCTGGAGCTGGCCGACCGCTACAAGATCGCCGTCGTCGGGTACGACGCAGCCGCCGGCAACGCCCGCTAGCCGCTACGTTGCAGGCGGGCCCGTGGTCGGGGGTACATCCGATGGGGGCGACGTTTCTCCGAATGACGATCACCGTTCAATTCTTCGCCCTGCTCCGCGACCGCGCCGGTGTCGGCGAAACAAAGGTGTCGCTGCCAGACGGCATGACCGTCGAGCAGGCGGTGGATCGGTTGACCGCGCAGTTCCCGGCGATCGTCGGGGCGGTGTCCCGGATCGCATTTGCCGTCAACCGCGAATACGCAGACGGACAAACCATCCTCCACGACGGGGACGAGCTGGCGCTCATCCCCCCAGTCAGCGGCGGCTGATTACGGCATTGACGCTCCTTCGGATACAACCCACCGCTCATGGAACATTCCGTCGCCTATTCGCAATTCGACCGGATCGAGCTGACGGCAGCCGATCTCGATATCGCCGCGGCACTGGCGTTCGTCGCGTCGCCGCTGGCCGGCGGAATCGACCTGTTCGTCGGCACCACCCGGGCAGAACAGGCCGGCGACGGCCGCGAACTGGTCGCGCTCGACTACGAAGCGTACGTCGAAATGGCGATCGATCGCCTCCGAAGGCTCGCCGCCGACGCCCGGCGGCAGTGGCCGATCGTCAAGCTGGCGATCCTGCACCGCACCGGCCGGGTCCCCGTCGGCGAACCGTCGGTCGCGATCGCCGTCGCGTGCGGACACCGCGCCGAGGCGTTCGCGGCCTGCCGCTGGCTCATCGACACCCTCAAAGCCGACGTACCCATCTGGAAGAAAGAGATCTGGGCCGACGGCGAAGGAACGTGGGTCCATCGCTGATACCCCCGACATGTGACAACGCATCCCAAACCCGTCACAATCCGACCCATGGCGTTCGACATCGTTCAGTTGATCTACTGGCTACTGCTCTCGGCCTGGTTCGGACTGGTCCTCTTCGGTGCGATGGCATCACCGGCCATCTTCAAGACGGTTCAGGAAGCAGACCCCACCCTCCCCACCGTCCTGTCCGTCAACCTCGACGGCCAGCACGGGGCATTGCTCGCGATGACCATCAACGCGCAGATTCTGACCCGACTGCTCTGGCTCCAACTCGTCTGTGCGGGCGGTCTGCTGGTGTCGATCGCAATCCAGTGGTTTCTCGCCGGACGATCCGAGCAGGCGATCTTCATCAACGCGCTACGCTCGGCATTGCTGCTGGCGGCGATCGGACTCCTCATCTACGGCTGGCGAAGCGTCTGGCCGCGAATGGCAGAACAGCGACGAACCTACATCGACAACGCCGACGACCCTGAAGTCGCACTCCCCGCCCGCGACCAGCTCACCAGGCTCTACCGAGAAAGCGAGATCGTTCAACTTGCTCTGGCAACGGTCTTGTCAGCGCTGATCCTGTTCAGCACGTCGATGGGCAGAACCGTGGTCATCACCACGCAGGGATGATTGCCCCCTGCGATGACTGCCGCCCGCCCCATCATTTCCCCGGCAGTTCGTCATTCCGAACCTTTGCTTCCTGCTCCTGGCGGAACTTTCGGAGCTTCTCGCGCAGTTCCGGGTTGGCCGTCGCCAGCATCGCGATCGCCAGCAGCGCGGCGTTCGCCGCACCGGCCTTGCCGATCGCGAGCGTTCCGACGGGAATTCCGCTGGGCATCTGAACGATCGACAGGAGCGAATCCATGCCGTTCAGTGCCGCACTTTGCACCGGCACGCCAAGGACCGGAAGGATCGTTTGCGCCGCGCACATGCCGGGCAAATGGGCCGCCCCGCCGGCACCGGCAATCACGACCTGCAGCCCCCTGGCCTCTGCGGTATTGGCAAACTCCTTCAGCCAGTCGGGGGTGCGGTGTGCCGAAACGATGTGGCATTCATGGGGCACACCGAATTTCTCGAGCATCTCGTGCGCGTGGGACATCGTGTCCCAATCGCTCTTGGAGCCCATGATGACGGCGACGAGTGAGGAGTTTGCGTTGTGGGGCATCGGTTGTAGGGGCCGCGAGGTGGACGCAGGGCACCGGGTATTCGATATCAATCCAGACCAACGAACCAAGGGCGTATGACGGGGCGTATGACGGAAACCGCGCGCCGCAGGCCCGGGCAGCCGGCGACCGGAAGTCTTTTTGTCAGACACAACCGTTGCAGCACTTTCGTTTACGGCAAACGATCCTACCATCTGTCGCCCCATGACCGAAGCCGCCGGCATTTTCGAGCAGGTTGTGTCGTTCGACCCGACGGTCGATTTCGACGCATTCCTGAAGCAGGTGCCGGCAAAGGGTGCGGTCTACCTCCTGGCCGACGAAGCCGACCTGCCGGTCCAGCTTCTGTGCGTGAAGAATCTGCGCGTCAGCCTCAAGCGCCGGCTCGGCCCGCCCGAGCCCGGCGCACTGCCCAGCAAGCGCATCGACTACCGCGACCTGGTGCGGCGGATTCACTTTCGCAGGATCGACAGCGACTTCGAAGCCGACTGGACCTATTACGAAGCCGCCCGGCGGCTCTTTCCCAAAACCTATCAGGGCATGGTCGGCTTCCGCCCGGCGTGGTTCGTTCATATCGACCCGGCGGCGACCTTTCCGCGCTACACCAAGACCGTCGACATCAGCGGAAGGACGGGCGTCCACCTCGGCCCGCTCGAAGACAAACACGCCGCCGCCCGGCTGATGGAACTGGTCGAAGACGCGTTCGACCTGTGCCGCTACTACCACATCCTGGTCGAAGCCCCGCACGGCAAGGCGTGCGCTTACAAGGAGATGGGCAAGTGTCCCGCGCCGTGCGACGGCAGTGTCAGCATGGAGTCCTACCGGAAGGTGGTCGACTGGAGCCTGCGGACGCTGATCGACCCGCGGCCGCTGATCCGCGACCAGGAATCGCGCATGAAAGCCGCCGCGGCGGAACTTCGGTTCGAGTCCGCGGCGAAGATCAAGCAGCACATCGAGCAGTTATCGCAGCTCGGCAAAGGGCCGTTCCGACACCTGCGCCCACTGCCTGATTTTCGGTACCTCTGCCTGCAGCACGGCCCCAAAACCGGCTCGGCGAAGGTCTTCGTAGTGACACCCGGTTCGATCGATCATATCGCCAGCCTGATCGACGCGCCGGTGACGGCGCCGAGCCTTCTGCGACTCGTCTTCGAGCAGGCCGAACGCCCCACCCCGTCGCCGCCTTCCCTGGAAGACACCGAGCGCATCGGCGTCGTGAGCCATCATCTGTTCACTGCCAAATCACACCACGGCGTCTTCCTGCCCCTGGCCGATGTCGAGGACAAGACACTGGCCCGGGCATACCGCGACCTGATGAAGCAGAAGCGGCCGGAGGAGTTCGACGGGGAAGGGATCGTCAAGGAATTGCAGGGAATCGAGTGACGTCCCGTCGTCTGCCGTTGCTACAATGACTGACCATGTCTGCGATGATTCGATCGATCGTCCTGTTCCTTCTCATCGCACCGATCGGGCTCCTGGCCGATACGCCGGCTCAGCCGGCCGAGCAGCGGATTGTCGTCACCGAGCCGGAGATTGTGCTGACCGGGGCCACGCCGGAACAAGTCAAACATCTCAATACCTATCTTCCGGCCGAACGACGCTTCGAAGCGAGCCTCCGGCAAGGCGCTGACGACGACCACTGGCGGTTCTTCCGCACATCGTTCGCGTCGCCGGTCCAAACGCCCTGGGCGCAGAACAACACCGTTCCCGGCGAGCTTTACCTGCCCAAGAACATGACCGGCAAAGTTCCCGGTGCGATCGTGCTCGACATCATGGACGGCTCGGCGCTGGTGCCGCGCGGCATCGCCAGGGGATTGGCCGAGCAAGGCGTCGCCGCGATCTACATTCCCATGGCGTGCTACGGCGTTCGGCGGCCCGCCGACGGGGCACACTTCAAGTACTTCGCCGAGCACCCCGAGAAGACGCCCGATAACCTTCGACAAACCGTCATGGACATCCGCCGGGCCAAGGCGCTGCTGGCTTCGCTTCCCGAGGTGGATGCCGGACGAATCTCCATTACCGGGGTCAGCCTCGGCGGCATCATGACGTCGCTCGCGGCCGGTGTGGATGGCACCTTCTGGCGCGTAGTGCCGATTCTTGCCGGCGGGGATATCGCGGCGATCTGCTTCCACGACGCACGTGAAACCCGGCGCATCCGCCAGGCGTGCGAAGCCAAGGGGATCGACCAGGCCCGGCTTGCCGAGATTCTTCGCCCCGTCGATCCGTTGACCTTCGCCAGCCGAATCGACCCCCGCGGTTGCCTCATGATCAACGCGGTGCGCGACGAAGTGATCCCCCCGGCCACCACCGCCGCGTTGCGCAAAGCCATTGGCATGCCGCAGATGCTGACGATCCCCGTCGGGCATTACGGGGCCGTGTTCTTCCTGCCCAACATCCGGCAGCGGACGATTGACTTCATCCTGGGCAAGAAGGTGGAAAAGATCGATTTCACCCCAGAGAAGCCGTAACTATTGGCCGGCGATCCGGCTGGCCGATAGAGCCCTGAAGACTAACCGTCGGAGGGCCAGATGCCGGACCGCGCCATTCATTGCCCGTTTCTCAACCGCTCCGACACTCGTTGTTCGTCCCACTTTTCGCTGGACCACCTGAGCGATGCCTTCGAGCAGTGCATGGACGCGTACCAGAACTGCCCGGTCTATCTTGAGCTTCTCGCCGAACGCCGCCTGCGGCGCGGGGAACCGGTGATGGCGCAAGTCTCAAGGCGACCGGGCGAACGAACAGTCGTTCACCGTTCGAGCCGGTCCGATGGCAAAACCCCAGACGTCACGATCGTCCCCCTCACGCTCGCCGGACGAGCCGCCTCCGACCTGGTCCGGCGAAGCGCCGCCCCGCACCACGCGTAAGAAGCCGAAACAGCCGGTCACCACCACGCGGAGCACGCAGCCCACCCTGCGGCTCTTCCTTATGCACCTGGCCGCTGAGCGCGGCCTAGCGGAGAACACGCTCCATGCCTATCGCCGCGACCTGGAAGACACCGACGACTTTCTCACCGCCCGCGGCCTGAACTTTCTCTCAGCATCGGCCGACGACTACCGCGCCTATTTGCAGGACCAGAGCCGGCACGGCCAGTCCACCCGCACCGTCGCCCGGCGGTTGGCGGCGCTGCGCGTCTTCCTGCGGTTCCTGATCGCAGAGGGGCACGACCGCGACGGCATCCTGCAACAACTGGAACGGCCCAAGCCCGAAAGCTCGCTCCCCAAGGTGCTGAGCCGGGCGATGGTGAATCAGCTCATCGCGTCGCCTGATCCGAAGTCCACGCTATTCTGGCGCGACGTCGCGATCCTCGAACTTCTGTACGCGAGCGGCCTGCGGGCGACGGAACTGTGCGAGCTGAAGCTGCGCGACCTGAACCTTCAGGTGAACTGCGTGAGGGTCATCGGCAAGGGGAACAAGGAGCGGATCGTCCCGCTGGGCAAAGCCGCCCACGACGCGCTGACAAGCTACCTGATGGAATGCCGCCCGAAGCTGCAGAAGTCGCCGCGCGAGGAGGCGTTCCTCAGCCGCACCGGTAAGCCACTGGATCGCATCGCGCTCTGGATGCTCGTCGAACGGTACGGCCGAAAGAGCGGACTGCTGAAGCGCATCTCACCCCATACCCTGCGGCACTGCTTCGCGACCCATCTCATCAGCGGCGGAGCAGACCTGCGCGTCGTCCAGGAGCTACTGGGCCACAGCGATATCGCCACAACGCAGATCTACACGCACGTGGACCAGGACCGACTGAAGTCAGTTCACAAGAAGTATCATCCGAGGGGGTGAGGGGAAGAGGATTGAAGATTGAGGATGGAGGATGGCGCGGACATTGCCTCGCTCTGTCAAAGCCAAGAATTAAAAGTGGGTGCCATGGGCTGGCGTAGTCGCCTGCCCGTGGTTTCGCGCGAGGAACGTCGTACCACGGGCAGCGGAGTACCGCAGCCCATGGCACCCAATCCAGGCTCTGTCTGATAACCCCAGTTGTGTGCCATGCCCACGCCGGGCTGAGGCATTGGACCTTCTGAATCGTCCCGCGTGGGCATGGCACACGAATCGAGTTTTCAGACAGAGTCTAAATCAAAATCAAGGTGTGACAGAGCACAAGGCATCCCCAACGCCGCCACCCTCGATCTTCCATCCTCCATCCTGCCATCTCACGCCACATGTTCCATGACGACATCGATCTCGTCTTCGTCGCACTCGGGAATGTGGTGGGTCTGAAGGCAGAGCGCCAGGAAGATGTGGCGCAGGCGGTCCAACTCGGTGGTTTCGATGAACTGAGGCGTGAAGTCGATGGGGAACGTGGCGCGGACATCAGACAACCGCCGGGCGATCGTCTGGCGATCCATCCGGGCCACCAGGCAGAGCAACTCTTCGACTTGCTGGGCGTGCAACATGGACTCTCCCGACAGGACTCTCGCCTGAGGCGTGTCGGCCCGGGCTTTCTTCGCCCGCGCCTGTTTTAATAGACACGACTTTCCGCCTCGCGTTGGGCAACCGGGAGGAATCCGATCAGGCGTGCACGTCGATCACGATCCCTCTGTGACGAATATCGGGATGATGACGGATCACCTTGATCGGCCTTCGAATTGGCTCGTCGTGTTCGACCGGCGGCAGTGATTTCCAGACCGCCGGCACGCCGGCGACCTTCGCGACGCTATCGACTTCGACCGACGGCACGACCGCAGTGCACGCATTGTGCTGCTGCTCCAGGCCGACTTCGTACCGGACGGTGTAGTGGATCGTCCGAGGCTCGTACTTCGGCGTCGGGTGGATGTGCGGCCGGGGTTCATACCGCGGCCCGGGGTGGAAGTGCCGGCGGTCTTCGAAGCGCGGGTTCGGGGCCGGGCCGAGTCCCGAGGCCGGTTGACCCCTGCCCGAGGCGATATCCGCGGCCAGCATCGCGCCGCGAATCGAGCGGACCACGCCCAAGTCGAAGGTCGCGATGATCAGGCTGGCCGTGTCCGCAGGACTCACGGCAATGCCAGAGCAAACCGGGCGTATGCCGCCGGCGGCCGAGCACAAACGGGCGACGAGAAGCCGCGAACTTGAGGGGGAATTCAGGGAATTTGAAGGAATCGATCGCCAGAAGGGCGATCGATGTCAGCCGTTCCGTTTATGACGGATGATGCGTTAAAGCATCAAACAGGCCTGTCGGAGGGTGACGAGCGTTCGAGCGTGTTGCCGGCAGGCAACGCAAGATCGGGCAAGCGGATCGCTTGGACAGCATTATTGTGGTGCGGGCTTTAGCCTGCACCCGAATGTGCAGGCTGAAGCCCGCACCACAAATCCTAGTTAAAGCGAGTCGGCGGGCGACGGCGCTGGGTGGCGGCGCGGGCGCGGGCGGCGCGCCAGTCGAGCGGCTTGCCGTCGTCGGGCTCGCCGAAATTGGGGTCCGGGCCGTCTTCGGATTCGTCATCGGCGTGCGATGACTCCGGAGGAGGAAGCGATGGCGTGAACCGCGCTCGGCCCTTGGGCTTTGCCGACCCCATCGCCATCACGCGTTCGACCGGAATGACGCACTCGACCGGGACGGCGTAATCGAGCGGTACGACACCCTCTACTGGTACCGCACCCTCTGCTGGTGCGACAAACTCAACGGGCGAGACGACATCAACAGGCGGGACGACATCCACTGATGCGACGAGATCGGCCGTCGATTGCGGAACGGCGTCAACGCTGTCGCTGGCGGCGGCCGGGGCCGCGACCAGATCAGAAACCAGCTCCGCAGCGACTGCCTCGGCTTCTTCGATCGCGCCGGCGGGGACGAAGGTCATCGGGGCCGGGACCGGCTTGCGGATCGGCGGCGGCGCGAGTTCGCAGCTGTCGGGAGCGACATCCACCAGCATGAACCCGTAGTCCAGCTTGGAGACCACCGCGCCGGCGCGGATCTCGCCCATCACCTGTTCCAGCGGCACACCCCACAGCTCTGCCGCCAACGTTGGTACAACCCAGCATGACATAGGCACGCCCGTTCTCAGGACCTCGCCCGGACATGCAGCAGTCTGCGACCGGGACAAGGAGGCTCATCGGCCCTTGTTTCGGCCCTGCTTGAGGGGTTTTAAGCTGTATGTGAACGCCCGGTAAGGCCGCCTCGTCCGGTCCGATAACTGTCGCCGTGCCAGTGTCAGACAACTACCGGTTCAGATTGCAGGCTGCTCTGAAACCTGCATGTCAGCGATCAGGCCGGGTAAAGCCGCACAGAGCGACGTCGGCCCGTGGAATGCGGATGCAACCCCCCTGCTCGCGCGGCAAACCTCTCGCTGTTTTGGGTTGCATTTTTTCGCCCGCGACTTAACATATACCGTACAAAATCTGACTTGCCCGCCTGCGGATGTCTTCGTTGAAGACCGGCGGCAATCTCGCTTCGCGCGCCGCCCGACGGGTGTGGTCTGTTGGACCGGCGTGTACTCCGCGGAGCACGACGTCTCGGGCGACCGCTTACGGTCGCGCCGAGGGTTTGGTTTTGGACGACCGCCATTGAAGGACGGAGGTGTTGCGGTTGATGGGTCCGCCGATGGGTAAGCGAGCCGCGGGAATTACGTTCCCGCGACGCCCCGGGTTTGGACGGCTGTTCTCGGGTTCGTTCGGCGGATCGCGTCGGGTTCGTTCGGCGTTATCGGGTTCGTTCGGCGAAACGAGCGCAAGTGGTTGAGCGACCTGGTGCCACGGCGTCGCCGGTACTCCGGAGACCCGTGCGTCGGCCGCCCTTTGCGCACCGGTCTGCGGTGTACCACCGACCCGTGGCACCGGAAGTTCCCGGGTTCGTTCGGCGGAGCCGTGTTGGGTTCGTTCGGCGGAGGCGAGATGACCATTCAGTCGCGGGTTTGCCTCCGGCCCCGGCGGGGCCGACGCCGCTAGCCTCGGGTGGAGCGGCAACGGCGAAGCCGACGCCGCGGAACCCGTGGTGACGGACATCCCGTCCCCCGCCCCGGCAGGGGCGGAGGAGCGGTCAAACGCCCGAAGACTTTCCGCCAACGGACGGTTCCTCTACCCCGCCGGGGCAGGTGGTTAGTTGGGACCGTGATCCACGGGTTGCGCGATGTCGGCTCCGCCGCCATCGCTCCACCTGTGGCAAGCGTCGTTGACCCCTGTCGGGGTCTATGGATTACGGCATATTCGCAAGTCGTTCTCGGGTTCGTTCGGCGAAACGAGCGCATGCGGGTGAGCGTCCCGGTGCCACGGCGTCCCCGGTACTCCAGAGACCCGTGCTGTCGGTCGCCCTTTGCGCACGGGTCTGCGGGCCGACCCGTGGCACCGGGCACCAAACCGCCTCGGGTTCGTTCGACGTTTTGGGTTCGTTTGGCGTTCCTGGGTTCGTTCGGCAAAGCCGATCAGAGCATCTCGTTGGCCGGGTTACTCTTGTAAACCCGCCCGCCGCGCATAGGATCGGCCTTTCGCTTTAACGCCCTGCCAACCCTACGAAAACTATGTCCACCTACCAGAACCTCTTCGGCGCGGAATCGACCCTCACCACCTCGTCCGGTGCGATCAAGTACTTTCGTCTGAATCGCCTGACGGAGTTGGGCCTCGGCAGCCTCGACAAGCTGCCCTTTTCGATCAAGGTGCTGCTCGAAAGTGCCCTTCGTAACTGCGACAACTACGAGGTGTCGGAGAACGACGTCAAGGGCCTGGTGAAGTGGAACGCCGCCGCCCCGAACCCTGTCGAGCTACCGTTCAAGGTCGCGCGGGTGATTCTTCAGGACTTCACCGGCGTGCCCTGCGTGGTCGACCTTGCCGCGATGCGGGCCGCGATGAAGCGGGCCGGCGGCGACCCTCAGAAGATTAATCCGCTGGTGCCGGTGGACCTGGTCATCGACCACTCGGTGCAGGTGGACAACTTCGGGTCGGCGTTCGCGCTGAACAACAATATCGAAATCGAGTTCGAGCGCAACCGCGAACGCTACGAGTTCCTCAAGTGGGGCCAGCGGGCGTTCAAGAACTTCGGCGTCGTCCCGCCTGCCACCGGCATCGTGCACCAGGTGAACCTGGAGTACCTCGCCAAGGTCGTCTGGACCAAGGACGGCTACGCCTTCCCCGATTCGCTCGTCGGCACCGACAGCCATACGACGATGATCAACGGCCTGGGCGTCGTCGGCTGGGGTGTGGGCGGGATTGAAGCCGAGGCGTGCATGCTCGGCCAGCCGATTTTCATGGTCACGCCGCAAGTCGTCGGCATGAAGCTGCACGGCCGCCTGCCCGAAGGCGCGACCGCGACCGACCTGGTGCTGACGATCACGCAGATCCTGCGGAAGCACGGCGTGGTCGAGAAGTTTGTCGAGTTCTTCGGCGAAGGCCTCTCCACCATGTCCGTTGCCGACCGGGCAACGATTGCCAACATGGCCCCCGAATACGGCGCCACGATGGGTTTCTTCCCCGTGGACGAACTGACGCTGACCTATATGCGGCTCACCGGCCGCACCAATGACCAGATCGACCTTGTCGAACGGTACTGCAAGGAACAGGGCCTTTGGCGGCAGAAGGATGTCGAGCCGAACTTCACGCAGACGCTGGAACTTGATCTGGGAACGGTCACGCCCAGCCTTGCCGGCCCGAAGCGGCCGCAGGACCGCGTCGATCTGCCCGTCGTCTCCAAGGGCTTCCGCGAAGCGTTCGCGAAGGAACTGGCTCCGAAGGAAGGCGCGGCCGCACCGGCCGGCGGCACGCTGAAGCACGGCGACGTCACGATCGCCGCGATCACGAGCTGTACGAACACGAGCAACCCGTCGGTGATGATCGCCGCGGGCCTGGTCGCGAAGAACGCGGTCGAGAAGGGCCTCAAGAGCAAGCCGTACGTCAAGACGAGCCTGTCGCCGGGCAGCCGCGTGGTGACCGACTACTTCGAAGCCGCCGGGTTGCAGAAGTATCTCGATGAACTCGGATTCCAGACGACCGGTTACGGCTGCATGACCTGCATCGGCAACAGCGGCCCGCTGCCGGACGCCGTCGCGGCGGAAGTCGAAGCGAAGGACCTTGTCGTTGCCGGCGTGTTGTCGGGCAACCGCAACTTCGAAGGCCGCATCAACCAGCATGTGAAGGCGAACTACCTCGCCAGCCCGCCGCTGGTGGTGGCGTACGCCCTTGCCGGGTCGGTCGATCTCGACCTGACGAAAGACCCGCTCGGCGTCGGCAAAGACGGCGCACCGGTTTACTTGAAGGACATCTGGCCGAGCCAGCAGCAGGTCGCCGAGACGATCGCGGCGGCGGTGCAGCCGAGCCAGTTCATGACCGAGTACGAGAACGTCGGCGAGAAGAACCCCAAGTGGAATGAGATCCCCGTCAAGGGTGGCGAGCTGTTCGCGTGGGACGAGAAGAGCACGTACATCCAGGAGCCGCCGTTCTTCACCGACCTGTCGCCGACGCCCAAGCCGATCGCGCCGATCACGGGTGCGCGCGTGCTGGTGATGGTCGCCGACAGCGTGACGACGGACCACATTTCGCCGGCGGGTAACATCAAGAAGGACAGCCCGGCCGGGCGGTTCCTGATGGACAACGGCGTGACGGCGGCCGACTTCAACAGCTACGGCGCCCGCCGCGGCAACGACCGCGTCATGACCCGCGGCACGTTCGCGAACATTCGGTTGCGAAACCAGCTCGCCCCCGGCACCGAAGGCGGCCTGACGACGTACCTGCCGACGGGAGCGGTCGAGAGCATCTACGACGCCAGCATCAAGTACCAGGCCAGCGGCACGCCGCTGATCGTGCTGTCGGGCAAGGATTACGGCATGGGTTCCAGCCGCGACTGGGCGGCGAAGGGAACGATGCTGCTAGGCGTGAAGGCGGTCATCGCCGAGAGCTTCGAGCGCATCCACCGCAGCAACCTGGTCGGCATGGGCGTGTTGCCGCTGCAGTACCAGAAGGGCGAGACTCGCACGAGCCTGGGCTTGACCGGGCACGAGACGTTCTCGATCGCGGTCGATAACAACGTCCGGCCCGGCGACATCCTGACGGTGACGGCAAAGCGCGAGAGCGGCGAGACGCTGGAGTTCAAGACCGTCTGCCGAATCGATACGCCGGTGGAGGTGGACTACTACCGTAACGGCGGCATTCTGCAGACAGTGCTGCTGCGGATTCTGAAGAACGGGTGAGCGGGTGGGGAAGAAGAGCGATTACGCTCCGCTGCGCGTCGCGGCTAACCAACGATCGAAGATCGGGTTAGTCACGACGCGCAGCGGAGCGTGCTGAAGCTATCCCAGCTTCTTGATGATCGCGTCGGCGAACTGATCGGTTCCGGCCGTTCCGCCGAGGTCGCGCGTCAGGGTGGTGCCTTCGGCGAGTACTTCTCGGTACGCCGTTCGTACCTTGTCGGCGGTTGCCATTTCGCCCATGTGCCGCAGCATCATGACGCCCGACATGATGACCGCGAGCGGATTGGCGACGCCTTTGCCGGCGATGTCGGGGGCGGAACCGTGGACGGCTTCGAAGACCGCGGTGTCTTCGCCGATGTTGCTGCCGGGGACGACACCGAGCCCGCCGACCAGACCGGCGCACAGGTCGCTCATGAGGTCGCCGTAGAGGTTCTCCATCAGCAGGATGTCGAACTTGCTGGGGTCCTGCACAAGCTTCATGCAGCCGGCGTCGATGATGACCTCGTCGTAGCCGATCTGCGGGAACTCTTCCTCGGCGACCTTTCGCGAGGCCTTGATGAACATGCCGTCGGTGAGCTTCATGATGTTCGCCTTGTGGAACACCGTGACTTTCTTGCGGTTGCGTCGGACGGCGTATTCGAACGCGTAGCGGGCGATTCGCGTGCAGGCGACTTCCGTCGCCACCTTCAGCGACGTGACGACGCCGGGGATGATCTCGTTCTCGATGCCGCTGTAGAGGCCTTCGGTGTTCTCGCGGACGACGACGATGTCAACGTTTTCGAACCGCGTCTTGATGCCCGGCATGTTCTGCACCGGCCGGACGGCGGCGTACAGGTTGAGCTTCTTGCGCAACTGCACGTTCACCGACTGAAAGCCTTTGCCGACGGGCGTGGTGACCGGCCCCTTCAGCGCGATCTTGTGTGCGCGAATCGCAGCGAGTGTGCGTTCGGGGAGAACATTCTCGAAGCCCTGTTCCAGGGCTGATGCGCCGGCGGGCAGTTCGACCCAATCCGCCGACAGACCGGCGGCCTCAAGGACGCGCTTCGCCGCGAATGTGACTTCAGGACCGATGCCGTCGCCGGGAATCAAAACGATGGTGTGCTTAGCCATAACGAACCGCGACTATAAGCACAGCGCAGGCGGGTTACTACAAGCGGGCAGAAGTGAACTGCGGTTTCACGAACGATTCGGCTCAAGCCGGCTCGGCACTCACCGGGCGGTCTGACGAGACGAGTGTCACCGGGCCCTGAGACAGTTGACGAAGCCGTCGAGCCGTGAGCAGCAGAAGCAAACCGAGCAGCCCAACCGCCACCCAGCGGCAGGTGGTTGCGACCTGAAGGTACGGCGTAAGGAGGGTGAGATAGGGAGGGCTGAAGACCTGACCCCAGATGCCGCCGCAGACGTCGCTGACCTGCTTGGTCCGCCACAGCTCGGGGTCGGTCTGACGCAGATGGCTGTCGAGTCTGTCGAGCACGGCGTACTGCTGGAGCGGTGTCATGTGCTCGACGTCGGTCGATGGGAGTTTAAGCCCGGCCGCAATGACGGCAATGTGAGGCTTCAGGAGGTCATCGATATGCCGAGCTCGCTTGGTGAGAGGCCGGTAGGGTTCAACATCGGCGATCGCCGATTGCAGGCTCTGAACTGCGCCCTCGTCGTAGACGACCGGGTAATCCCACTTCAAACCTTTCAACCAGTCGCGGACGTCTTCCCTCGACGGCGGGCTGGACGATCGGCCGAAGCGTCCTTCGAACTCGCCGAGGTAGCCGCCTTTGCCGTCGGCGTTGAGGAGGTCGACTTCCGTGCACAGGTGAAGGTAAGCGCTCAGCGGCCCCTTGCTGAAGTTCTCGTAATGGGCCTTGGAGGTGTCGTTAACAGCGAACTCTTTCGGCATCACCGGCAGCGAGCGGATCCACATGATCCAGTCGGCGGACCGGATTCCCATCGGCCGGCTTCGCATCGCGTCGCTTCCGCGCGTGACGTACTGAGCCGCCACCTGCCGGAACTCGGTGTTGTTCTGCCACTGTTCGACCGAATCGACGAACGTCGAGAGCTTGGTCTGGTCGCCGGGGCTGAGGCCGAAACCGATCGCCAGTACGAGCAATAAGATGACGAGCAGCAGTAGCCTGCCCGTTCCGACGAGAAGCCGCCGGACGAATGACCGTGCCTGTGTTTGATCCGCTTCAGTCGGCATTTGAACTCTGAAGGAGGTCTTTCGATTTCAGGAGAAACAGTTTCGGCCCGGCCAGAAGCGGCAGGATACCACGTTCGCCGAGGGTTGTAAGGGTCGGCAGCTGAACCGGCCGGGGCGGGGTGGACGGCATTCAAGCGGAACCCTCGTATGCCCTACGGCTTACCTGTCTTAACACTGGCCACAGCACATCCGGCGTACCCTGTACACGCCAACCGGGTGAAGGATTTGCTGGACTAGACTTTTTCACGGGGAACTGTTTTCTACGTTGTTTCGTCGTAACACTAGCGGTTAGTCTTCGAGTGCTATATCGGGGAAAGCCCGAGACCACGAGTTGATCGCGGGGATTGCAGTTGACCACGGTAGCCTTGAAGGCGATGTACCCGGCGGCTTCGACCGCTGGTGCCGAGTCTGGTCAATCGACAGTGAAAGATTGGAAGGGAAGATGCAGGTTGTTGGGGAGCATTCTAAACACGCAGTCCTCCGGGCTGCCGTGGCCAACGCGGCCCCATCTGTTGAGCGGATGGAAGACCGTGTGCTCTTCTGTTCCCTCCATTACGGGGTGGGCGATGTTTTCGATCCGACCGCCCGCCTCATGGGTGTGGACGCCCCCAACTATCTTGCTCGCGTTAACTTCGGCCCCGAGCGAACCCGTGCCGTCCCCGGCTACGCCAAGGATTCCGGCCTGAGCTTCGGGCCGCGTACGGCAGGTCTGTCGTATGGCTGGACGGAAAACGAGCCGGAATCGGGCAAGGTGCGAAGGTCGTTGCGCTCTCAGGACGACCGCTACGATTCGTTTCTGGTCACCCCCGCTTCCGGCGCGACCTGGGAGCTTGACGCCCCGAACGGCATCTACACGGTTCGCATCGCATCCGGAGACGCCCGCAGCACCAAGGGCAGCTTTGCGTTCTCGGTCGAAGGCATTACGGCGATCAACGGCAGCGTTTCGAAACAGCAGCGCTGGCTCGAGACGACCCTGACCGTTGCCGTGACGGACGGTCGGTTAACCGTCGAATCGCTCGCCGGTGCCAAGCCCGGGAAGATTAACTTCATCGACGTCGCGGTATCGGGTTCACAGGAGTTGAGCAGCCCGGCAGTCCCGCCGGCGGCAACGTCAGGGAACGGCCGGGCCGTCGAAGGTCCTGTGCTGGGAAGCCTGACCCTCGTGAACGCGCAAACGGACCAGGACATCGCCCTCCTGTCGGACGGCGCGACGCTCGACCTGGCGTCCATCGGAAACCAGTTGACGTTGCGGGCCAATGCGGTCGGGGCGATCGGCAGCGTGCAGTTCGTCCTCGACGGCGGCACGCCAACGATCGACAGCGCCGCGCCATTTGCCATTGCCGGGGACCTCGCCGGGGACTACCTGGCATGGACACCGACGATCGGCGCCCACACGCTGGTCGTGACGCCTTTCTCTGGCCCGGGCGGGACGGACGTGGCGGGCGCGGCGTATACGGTGATTTTCACGGTGGTTGACAGCGGACCGGTGTCACCGCCGCCCGTATCTCCGCCGCCACCGGAATCGCCACCGCCGGTCTCCCCGCCACCACCACCAGTCTCTCCCCCGCCGGTGTCGCCACCTGTGTCGCCCCCGCCGGTGACTTCCGGAATCAACATCAACTTCCAGCCTTCGACCGCTTCGACGGTCAGTGGCTACCAGGTGGATTCCGGCGGCTTGTACGGCGATCGCAACGGCCTGACCTATGGCTGGACGACTTCACACACCGACTCGGCGATCGACCGGGATGTCGCTGCCGATCAGCTCGTCGATACCTACGTCGCCGTGAAGGCCGGCGCACGCTGGGAGTTGGCCGTCCCCAACGGCCAGTACACCGTCAAGGTCAGCGTCGGCGATGCCGCCGCCGCAACCCGACAGAATCTCTGGGTCGAGAACGTCTGGCATTACAATTACGTCAACCTCGCGGCCAACCAGTTCGCCGCCGTGCCGGTCAACGTCACGGTCACCGACGGGCGTTTGTCGCTGGCGATCGGCGGAGCGGCGACCGGTGCGACCCGGATCAATTACATTGAAGTAACATCGGCGACGACATCGCCGCCGGTTTCGCCACCCCCCGTTTCGCCACCCCCCGTTTCGCCGCCGCCCGTTTCGCCGCCGCCTGTATCTCCGCCGCCGGTCTCCCCGCCGCCGCCACCACCAGTCTCACCACCGGTATCTCCCCCGCCGGTGACTTCCGGAATCAACATCAACTTCCAGCCTTCGACCGCTTCGACGGTCAGCGGCTACCAGGTGGATTCCGGCGGCTTGTACGGCGATCGCAACGGCCTGACCTATGGCTGGACGACTTCACACACCGACTCGGCGATCGACCGGGATGTCGCTGCCGATCAGCTCGTCGATACCTACGTCGCCGTGAAGGCCGGCGCGCGTTGGGAGCTGGCCGTTCCCAACGGCCAATACACCGTCAAGGTCAGCGTCGGCGATGCCGCCGCCGCAACCCGACAGAACCTCTGGGTCGAGAACGTCTGGCATTACAATTACGTCAACCTCGCGGCCAACCAGTTCGCCGCCGTGCCGGTCAACGTCACGGTCACCGACGGGCGTTTGTCGCTGGCGATCGGCGGAGCGGCGACCGGTGCGACCCGGATCAATTACATTGAAGTAACATCAGCGACGACGTCGCCGCCCGTTTCGCCCCCACCAGTCTCACCGCCGCCGGTTTCACCGCCTCCCGTATCTCCCCCCCCGGTGTCGCCGCCGCCGGCATCCCCGCCGCCCGTGTCGCCGCCACCGGTTTCGCCGCCGTCCGGCGCGGTACCGATCAAGGTGAACTTTCAGCCCGCCACGGCCCCGACGGCCGCGGGCTACGTGATCGATTCCGGTGAGGTTTACGGCAGCCGGGGTACTTTGTCGTATGGCTGGTCAACCAGCCACACGGATGCCGTCTTCGACCGCAATGTGAATGCCGATCAGGTCCTTGATACGCAGGTAGCAGTGAAGGCGGCGTCGAAGTGGGAGTTGGCCGTCCCCAACGGTCAGTACACCGTCGCGGTCGGCGTCGGCGACTCGTCGGCGGCGTCGCGGGACAACGTCTGGATTGAAGGCAACTGGCACTACCAGTATGTCACCCTGGGTGCCAACCAGTTCCTGAAGAATCCCAAGGTCGTCACCGTCAATGACGGCCGCCTGACGCTCGAATTCGGCCAGTCGCCGACGGGTGAAACGCGGATGACGTCCATCGAGGTGCTGGCGGTGTCGCCGCCGCCGTCGCCGCCGTCGGGTCCTCCGTCGCCGCCGGCGTTGAACGCGATCGGATTGTCGCTGATCAACTCGACGACCGACCAGTCGCTGGGCGCGTTGACCAACAACATGACGATCGACATGCGACAGGTGGGTTCGCGCCTCAATATTGAAGCGGTTCCGGCATCGCCGGTGGGGAGCCTGGTTTTCTACATCGACGGGAAGAACGTCACGACGCAGACGGATACGCCCTACTCGCTCGGCGAAGACCCGGGTTACCGCAAGTTTTCCGATTGGACGCCTACGGCCGGCGCTCACGAGTTGCGTGTGGTCCCCTATACCGGAGCCGATGGCACCGGAACCGCCGGCGAAGCGACGGTGATTCGCTTTACGGTCATCGACCTCAACGGCAGCGCTCAGACGCCGACGGCACTTCCGGTCGGCTTTAACTGGACGACCGTCACCAATGGCCCGGTGAACCGCGCCGAATCGCTCGGAACACTGGTCAACGGCAAGCTCTACGTGTTCGGCGGGCTCGACGGGTCGGTCGTACCGGGTACGGCAAACTTCGTCGCGATGAAACGGGCCGACGTCTTTAACCCCGCGACCAACACCTGGACGCGCATCGCCGACGTTCCCGAAGCACTGACCCACACCAGCAGCGTGGTGGTCGGCGATGCCATCTGGTTCGTCGGCGGGTACACCGGCAACCAGCCGGTCGGCGGCGGACACAATCGCGTGAACATCTACAACACGACGACCAACGCCTGGTCACGCGGGCCGAACCTGCCGGTCGCGCAGGGGGCCGGCGGAGCAACCGTGATCGGCAACACGATCTACTTCGTCGCCGGCACCAATGCCGCCCGCACCGCGAGCGTGGGCGATACCTACAAGCTCAACCTCTCTCAACAAAGCCAGGGCTGGAAGAAGGTCGCGTCGCTGCCGACGCCGCGCAACCATCTGGCCGTCTACGCGATTGGCGGCAAGTTGTACGCGATTGGCGGGCAGACCGGACAACAGTCGACCAACGCGCCGCTGTCGCTGGTTCACCAATACGACCCGCTGACCAATGTCTGGAAGCAGGTGGCGAGCCTCCCCTCGGCGCGAACGCACACCACCAACGCGGTGTTCGCCTATCGCGGACGCATGGTCATCGTCGGCGGCGAGAACGGCTACGACAATCCGCAGCGCGATCTGCTGGCGTACGATCCGGCTTACGATACATGGACGATCATCGGGCAGCTTCCGGAGAACCGCAGCACTGCGGTCGCCGGCCTTCTGCCAGACGGTCGCTTCATCTCCTCGACCGGCAACAACCCCGGGGCCAGCAAAACCACCTGGATCGGCTCGCCGGTGTTCGCCTGAAGCACGTCGATCGCACTGTCATTACTTCCAACCCAGCGCGATCTCGGCCACGTCAAACGCCGCCCGCGGCCGGCTGATGCGCAGCGCGTTGGCCCTGATCGAAGCCAGCCGCTTCCGGTCGGCCAGCAGCGACTGCAGCTTGTACGCGAGCGTACCAATGTTATTGATCTTGATCGCAGCGCCGTTCTCGAGCAGGTAGTCGCTGTTACGGCTTTCCTGCCCCGGGATCGGGTTGATGATCGCCATCGCGGCGCCGCGGGCGAGTACTTCGCTCGTCGTCAGCCCGCCCGGTTTGCTCAGCACGACATCGGCAACCGCCATCAACTCGTCCATCTGATCGGTGAAACCGAGGAGCTTCACGCGATGCTGCTTCGGAACGCCGATCGCGGCCAGCTCCTCTTTGGCACCGGCGTTCTTCCCGCAGACAACAACCAGTTCGACCGGCGACGGCATGGAAAGCACCGCCTGGTAGATCTTCGCGATCGGTCCGACACCGAACCCGCCGGCCAGTTGCAGCACGACCGGACGATCGCCGACGAGGCCCTGGCTTTTCAGGCACCGTTCACGCGACTTGGTGTCTGCAAACACGGGGTGGATGGGTATGCCGGTAACGCGCAGATCATCCTGCGGGACTCCCCAGTGCCTGAGGTACTGCGCGCCTTCTTCGGTTGCCGTCGTGTATAGATCGCACGGCTGATTGACCCACAGCCGGTGCGTTTCGAAATCCGTCGTCACCGTCATCTGAGGAAGCGCGAGTTCCTTTTTGCTCCGCAGACTTGCAATGATCTCGGCCGGCAGAAAGTGCGTGTTGACGACCAGATCCCAGGGTTCATCTTTCAGCAGCGATTCGAACTTGCGGAGGTTCAGCTTTTCCACCGCCAGCCGGAATCGATCCCGGCTGCTGTCCTTGCGTCGTGGCTTGTCGAGGTGGTCGTAAAAGAATCCCAGTACATGCGGCGCAAGGTTGACCAGGTCGAGGTACGCCTTTCCGTACACTCTTCGGAATGCGGCATTGGTCAGCGTGAGGATGTCGACGTTGCGCACATAAACGTGCGGGGCGAGCTTCCGAATCGCCAGTTCGACCGCCTGGGCTGCGCGCATGTGGCCTGCGCCGACCGACGCGGAGAGTACGAGTATCCGTTGGGGCATTTGCGTATGGTGCGATGGCGGACGGACCGTGTCCATGCGGAGAGCGACGCCTTGCAGACGACGAGCACGCCCATCGCAGCGGCTAGTCTGCGCGACTTCCCGGCTTTTTCCGCTTTGCCACAGAGCGCGCCGCCTCGGTCCGGGCCTTGTCTTTGATGATCTTCGGCCCCGAAGGACAATGTGAGAGCAAGGGGCACTGCGAGCACAGCGGATTACGGGCCATGCACACCTTACGGCCATGGAAGATGAGCAGGTGCGACCAGAGCGCCCAGTCTTCCTGCGGGACGATCTTGATGAGATCCTGCTCGATCTTGACCGCGTCTTCCTCGTGGTCGGTCAAACCCAGGCGGTTGGACAAACGGGTGACGTGCGTATCGACCGTCACGCCGACGTTCTTGCCGAAGGCGTTGCCCAGGACCACGTTCGCGGTCTTGCGACCGACACCGGGGAGGGGCGTGAGCTGTTCCATGGTGTCTGGCACTTTGCCGCCGTGATCGCTGATCAGGGCCGCCGCCATTCCCCGGATGCTCCTGGCCTTGTTGCGGAAGAAGCCGGTCGTCTGGATGTCCTTCTCCAGCTCTTCCTGCGAAACCCTGGCGTAGTCGGCGGCAGTCCTGTACTTCTTGAACAGCGTCCTGGTCACGATGTTCACCCGGTCGTCGGTGCACTGCGCCGACAGAATCGTCGCAACCAGCAGCTCCAGCGGAGAACTGTGGTCAAGACGGCAGGTCGCATCGGGATACAGCGATTTTAGAATCGGCAGGATCGCTTCAACCCGCCCACGGCGGTTCGTCACTTTTAGGGGCGCTGGGCGGGGCATAAGGAGTCGGGTGTGGACGGCGAACCGCAGGCGTTCGGGGTTTTGTCACTCTCGACCCAGAAAGTACTCGAAAAAGGCGTAAATCACCCCATTGGATTCCTCCGTCGGATCGTGCTTCGGCCGGTTCGTCATCGCCACGCGGTTTTCGTGGCCCAGCAACTTGTTCACCGCGACGGCGTGATTCAGCGGCACCCACCGCGACGGCTGATCCTCCGATCCGCCTGACACCAGGAATGGCCGGGGCGCCATCAGGGCGTGCAACTCGTGCAGATCGTGGCCCGTTTCGACCAGTGTCTTGTACGCGCCCATCCGCGGGTTCTCGGGGTTGAGCAGGCCGGGCTTGCGCGTCTTGCCGGCCTCCAGTCCCAGGTACCACGGCTCCCAATAATTCACATTCGATCGTGGCTCATCCCAGACAATGCCGCCATCGCTCCAAACCCCGGCGGCGTACTTCTCGTAAAGACAGCTTCCGAACATCGCCCACTTCCCGCCGTAGCTGTGGCCGACGATGCCGATCCGCCGGCCATCCACGTACGGCAGCGATGCGAGCGCTTGGTATCCGTTGGCGGCGATGTAGCCGAGATAGCTCAGCGGCTGAAGAACGTTCCCGGCCGTATCGGGCTTGCGTGCGTCACCGCCGGGCGAACCGATCGACAGCGTGACAAACCCACGCCTGGTCAGTTGGTAGGCAAAGTCGCGAAACGTCTTGGCCTTGGGGTTGATACCCGCGCTGGTCTCGGCATCGTAGAACGGAACAAACACCGCCGGGAAGGGTCCTTCGCCAGGCGGCACCAGCAGATAGCCGCCGGTCATTTGGCCGACGGCGGTCTCCACTTTCACCTTGTGCTGGGTAAAGCCCTCTCGCTGCGACTTTTCCAGATACTCGATCCTTGGCTTGTCGATCACCGCGGGCCAGGCGCCCATGGTCTTGTGCCAGTACCCAAGGATCTCCTGCCGGCGTCGCTGCCAGTCTTGCGGCGTCTTGACCGACGTGCCATCGTCGAACAAGAGCGGCGACCGATAGGTGCCCAGCTTACCCACGAAGGCCGGCGGCACTGCAAAATGCCGGACCAGTGATTCGTCCATCGGCCTGAGCGATCGCGATGCCGCTTCCGAGAAAACTGGTCCGCTCACCAGGAGGGTGAGCAGGCAGCACATCGCACCACGGACGACTCGATGGATCATGTAGCGTCTCCTCGCGACCAGCACCCCGCTCCAGTGGTAGATACGAAGGTGCCCCGCCGTTGATCAACGAAGGATCGGCAACGCAGGCCGACATGGTGGTGCGGTCTGCGTCGCCGATTGCGCGGCATCAAAACATCATTACTGCAATCACGCCGTCCCGACGTGAGACCTACCGGACTCGCACGCCCAGTGAGAAATCCCGCTTACAGCGACGAACCGGCTACGAAAGGTTCCTTCGAGTCGGCGGTTTTCGCGCTCATCGCGTTGCCGCGAGCGCCGGCTTGCAAGCCGTGGCCGTGTCGCCCTTCGGCGAACTCTTCAATCATCTTCCGGTTAAACGCCGGGATATCGTCCGGGTTACGGCTGGTGACCAATCCGCGATCGGTAACCACCTCCTGGTCAACCCATTCCGCTCCTGCGTTGCGCAGGTCGGTCTTAAGGCTGGGCCAACTGGTCATCCTGCGGCCTTTGACGGCACCCGTCTCGATCAGCGTCCACGGGCCGTGGCAGATTGCCGCAACCGGCTTGCCGGCGTCGACGAACGACTTCACGAACTCCACAGCGCTGTCGTCGGCACGAAGCGTATCCGGATTGAAGACCCCTCCCGGCAGCAGTAGCGCGTCGTAGTCGTCCGGGTTGGCTTTGCTCAGCGCGACGTCAACCGTGAACTGCTCGCCGGGCTTGTCGTGATGCACGCCCTGTACCGACTTCGTCACCGGGGAGACCAGATCGGTCCGGGCACCGGCGTCCTTCAGCGCTTTGCGGGGTTCGGTCATCTCGACCTGTTCGAAACCGTCGGCGACCAGGATCGCCACTCTTTTCCCATTCAGTTCGCTTGCCATGTATTTCTCCGTTGAATGACTACGTTCATTACTACGGAGAAACGGTAGGCCCCTGGCACTCGCCCGCTCGCCTCTTAAATGCGATTTATTTGCGCGGTTGCGACTGGTGCGTCTGGCCGACCTTAATCGTCATGCGGATTGATCATCTTCGGCCCCGCCCCACCGGCCTGCCGCTCGTAGGTGCCGTCGGACGTCTTCACGTACTTGGTCAGTCCGCTACCCGAAATCGCCGCATTGCCGAGCTTGTCGCTGTAGATGTTGGGCGCGCAGATCACGCGTTCCACCGGCCTGCCGGTATCGGGGTCGTGGGTGAGGGGTGGCTCGCTCATCAACTGCCTGACCTCAAACGTCTGCTCGGGTGCGTCTTTGTCGTCCTGAATGATGCGATACACGTACACAGGCATTACATGACCTCCTTGCTTTAAGGATAGCCGTGTCGAAGCCAGTTGGCACGTGTGAGACGCAAAGCGAGCGGGACGGAGGCAGCCGGTTGCCGCTTCCGTCCCGCTCGAAGTGAATGACCTTAGAACCCTCGAACCGCTTGCAATCAGCGGCCGTCGCGGTCGGCGTCGCCGGGCAGCTTTCGCTCGACCCGGTGCCACGCATCGCGCGTCGCCGCCTTGGCTTTATCCCAGGTCAGACGGGACTTGCCCTTGGCCTTTTCCCAGCCGGTTTCCAAGTCACGTTCGCGGCTGTCGTAGGACTCGCCAGCGTACTGGGAGCTGGTGGTGTAGCCGTAGCGATACGCTGGGGCGTAGTCCGTCTCATAGTCGTACTCGGCGGCGTAGTAAGGCCGGGACCGGTGACTGTCGCGCCAGTAGGCGTCCTCGGCGGTGGGGTCGAAGTGCTCGGCGACCGCCTTGCCGGCCAGACCGCCACCCACCCCGCCGATCACCGCACCGGCGATGCCGCCGACAACCGTGCCGATACCCGGGACAACCGAGCCGATCGCTGCGCCTGCGGCCGCGCCGGCCAAGCCGCCGCCGGTCGTTCCGACTGCCGTACCGCCGGGATGTGATCCCGGCGCTCCCGTGATGGGATCGGGGTTGGTGTCGCGTTCGCGCAATTCCGCGCGGCTCATGTCGGGATCAACCGCTTTGCGATTCTGTGAATCCGTTCGATTGGGTGTATTCGCCATCGTCTGCCTCCGTAAAGTTGAACTGCCTCGATACGGAATGCGACGTGGCAAACCGGGTACCCGCCGGCGCATGAAACCCTGCTCAGGCTTCGAAGTCCTGCCGGAGACGCCGGTTGGGCAAAACAAAACCGCCTCCCCGAGAGGGAGGCGGTCGTGCGGAGCGGGTCCTGATGGACAACCTGTCGCCGCTGTAGAACTGTCCTTGCGCAGTCGATGCGTCTGCGCCGGTCACGCAATGATGCCGTTGACCACCTTGCCGTCGACATCGCTCAGACGGTAGTCGCGGCCGCCATACTTGTAGGTCAGGTTCCAGTGATCCAGACCCAGCTGATGGAGGATCGTCGCCTGCAGATCGTGGACAGATACCTTGTTCTCGGCGGCGAAAGTGCCGGTCTCATCCGTCGCACCGTATCGCATGCCACCCTTGATGCCGCCGCCGGCCATCCAATAGGTGAAGCCGGCGGAGTTATGGCCGCGACCCTGGCGCTCGGCGGCGCCGTCCTTCCAGCTTGTACGGCCGAACTCACCGCCCCAGATGACCAGTGTCTCATCCAGCATACCGCGGTCCTTCAGATCCTGAAGCAGTGCGGCGATGGGCTGATCGATCGCCTTGGCGGCGCTGGCGTAGCTCTTGTTGATGTCGCCGTGGTGATCCCACGAGCCGTGATTGAGCTCGATGAACCGAACGCCCTGCTCGGCGAACCGGCGGGCCATCAGGCATTGCAATCCGAAGCCGCCGGTGCCGCCCTTCCCACCCTTGCCGACGCCATACGCTTCGAGCGTCGCCGGGCTTTCGCCGGTCATGTCGAGCACGCGCGGCACGCCCGACTGCATCGCAAATCCGCGCTCGTACGATTCGATGACCGCTTCCAGCTCAGACGCGCCGGGGGCCTGCGAAGCAAACTTGCGGTTCATCGACTGGATGAGCGCGAGCTGCGCCTTCTGCTGGTCGGCGGTCAGCCGGGGGTTGGCGACGTTCCGAATCGACTTGGACGCTTCACCGCTGACGTTGATCGGCGTCGCCCCATACGCCGCCGGCAGGAACGCCGAGTTGTAGCACTGCATTGCTTCGCGGAGCGGGTTCATGACCACATAACCGGGCAGGTCGGTCGTCTCGGCACCCAGGCCGTAGGTGACCCACGAGCCGGTGCTCGGGCGGATGAACTGGAAGTGCCCCGTGTGCATCATCTGGACGCCCTGCAGATGGATCGGCGTCTTGTGGTGCATGCTGTTGATCAGGCACAGATCGTCGGCATGCTTGGCGAGATTGGGGAACACGCTCGATATCGGCAGCCCGCTTTTGCCGTGCGGCGTGAACTCGAACGGCGACCTCATGAGAATCAGGTTGCTGCTCTTTGCCTTGGCACCTTCGGGGAACTGGTCGGCCTGCATCGACTTGTCGTGGAATTTTTCCAGCGACGGTTTGTAGTCGAAGCCGTCCAGGTGAGACGGACCCCCGCGCATGAAGAGCATGATGACGCGCTTCGCCCGCGCCTGAAGCGGCGGTTGCTTGGGGGCCATCGGGCTGAACGACTTGGTCGCGCCAGCGAGCGGCGCCGTAACCGTCGCCCCGCCGGAAGGATTGCAAAGCCCGGCGAGCGCGAGATAGCCGAACCCGCACGAGGCGGTCTGGAGCATCGCACGGCGGGAGAGGTTGGATGGAATGGAGTCGGTCATAAGATCGCCTCGTCTCGGGTTGCTCTGTCAGTGACACGGGCTTCCAGCCCGTGCCAGCGATGCCAAAGTCGAAAAGTTCGCCTAGCGCGTAATCTCTTTCGCATGGCGCACCAGGCACGAACCTGGAAGCCCGTGTCGCTGATGAGCGTCAGATCATTGCACGAACCTGAACTCTGCCGACGCCAACAGCGAGTGGCACAGCGTCGCCCAGGCGTTAAGTTCCGGTGCGAGAACCTGAAGGCTCGTACCTTTGCCCTGCTTTTGCTGCTGTTGCTGTTTCTGCTGCTTCTTCTGGGCGAGCGCTTTCAGCTCCGCCTTGCTCAGCTTGCTCGGATCGACGGGTGCCTGCTCCGCCCCGACGCCGATCTGCTTGAACTGCTGCACGAACGCCAGGTCGCGCGCCGATTCGGCGGCATCGGGCAGACGGCCGATGGTCAGCACGTAAGCTCGATTCAGCCGAGCCGAATCGTCGGCGCTTTGCCCCATGACGTCGCGGGCCGTCTTCTCGGCGTGCTCCATCACGAACGGGTGATTCATGAACAACAACGCCTGCGTCGGCACGACCGATGTATCGCGACGGCCGGCGGGCAGGCTCGGGTCGGGGAAGTCGAACGCCTCCAGCAGTTCGGGCACGTTGCCCCGCAACACCGGCTGGTAGACGCTGCGGTGCATGTTCGCCGCGACCACCGCCGCACCGGTCTTGTTACCCGGCGTGGCTCCCAGTGCCGCGATGAGCGACCCGCCCGGCTGCGATCGGTCGAGCGACCCGCTGGCGGTCAGGACGGCGTCGCGGAGCGATTCGGCGTCCAACCGGCGCAGGCGATGCTGCCACAGCAGCCGGTTGTCGGGGTCAACCTTCCGGTTCGCTTCGTTCGACGCGATCGACAGCTGATACGTCCGGCTGAGGACGATCCGGCGGACGAGCTTCTTCACCGACCAGCCGTCGTCCATGAACGTGACCGCCAGATGGTCGAGCAGTTCCGGATGGGTCGGGCGATCGCCGAGTTCGCCGAAGTTATCGACTGTCGCCACGATGCCGCGGCCCATGAGGTGATACCAGACGCGGTTGGCCATCACGCGGGCGGTCAGCGGGTGTGACGGGCTCGCGAGCGATTCGGCCAACTGACGCCGACCCGACTCGGCCGGCGGAATGGCCGGCGTGTGCTCGTCGGCGAGAACTTTCAGCAGGCCGCGTGGCGATTCTTCACCCAGCCGCTTGTCGTCGCCGCCTTCCTGGATGCGAAGGTTGCCGCTGGGCGTCAGCGCCGCGAGCTTGGTAGGGTTGTTGACCTTGTTGTTGTTGACCGGCTTGCCCTTCTTATCGACACCCTTGGCTACCGACGCCTTGACGGCATCGCTAACGAACATCATGCCGTCGGGATTAATCGGCGCCGGCTCGGCCTTCTTACCGGGGACGATTCCCTCTTCCTGCTTGGTATTGATGAGAATCCCGGCCAGCGCGTAGTAGTCGGCGGTCGGGATCGGATCGAACTTGTGATCGTGGCAGCGGGCGCACTGAACGGTCAGCGCCATCGTGGCAACGGACATCGCGCCGACCTGCTCTTCGAGCTGATCGAATGCAGTGCCGGCCTTATTACCCACCACCAGGAACCCGGTCGCGACCTTCCCCTCATCCGGAGATTCGCCCGCCGCAGGCGGCAACAGGTCGCCGGCGATCTGCATCGCGACGAACCGGTTGTAGGGCATGTCGCGGTTGACGGCGGAAATCACCCAGTCGCGATACTTCCACGCGTCCGGCCAGACGTTGTTCGCCTTGGCGTCGCCGCGGCTCTCGGCAAAGCGGGCCACATCCAGCCAGTGACGGCCCCACCGCTCGCCAAACCCGGGTGATGCCAGCAATCGATCGACGACCACTTCAATCGCCTTGCCAGCGTCCCTGGACGCTTCGGTGTTGAAGGCTTCAATCTCGGCCGGCGTCGGCGGCAGACCGGTAAGGTCGAACGTGATCCGCCGAAGGAGGATCAGCGGGTCGGCGTCGGCCACGGGCGTGACGCCTTTGTGTTCCATTGTCGACAGCGTGTACCGATCGATGTCCGATCGCGGCCAGACGGCGTTCTTGACCGCCGGGACCGACGCCTTCTTCGGCGGGACGAAAGCCCAGTACCCCTTGCCCGCATTGATGTCGATCGGTCCGGTCCGGACGACGGACGGGATGGCCCCATCACGCGGGTCGGGGGCACCCATCGCGACCCACTTCTCGAAATCCGCAACGACCGACGCCGGCAGCGGCTCGGCCGGCGGCATCTCCAGATCGTTTTGCCACTTCAGGGCTTGAATCAGCTTGCTTTCGCCCGGCTTGCCGACCACCAGCGCGGGACCGTTTTCTCCGCCGGCCAACGTCCCCGCTCGGGTATCCAAGTACAAGCCTGCCTTGAGTTTCCGCTTCTCCTGGGCATCGGCCGAGTGGCACCGGTAGCAGTGCTCGACCAGCAGAGGGCGAATCTTGCTTTCGAAGAAGGCGACGCCGGCGGGATCGATCTTGGTTGTCGACGGCGCGGGCTCGGCCATTGCAGCACCGGACGTAATCAAGCTGAATGCAAGGCAAGCAATCGGGGCGATGCGCATGACGTGAGCCTCCGTGTCTGCTAACTAGTTCCGCAAACGTCGGAAGTTGACAAGTATTTCGGGGTCGCACAGTCGGTCTGGACGCGACGCGGTGCTGGGTGCCGTGACATCAATCGCCGCGAACACTCTCCATGGACGTCTCACCTGTACAGCGTGTCGTCGCCACTCGCACGTTCCAGTTCTCGGATTGCGTTGATTAGAGTCATCGGCAGGTCCTGAGCGGAGCGGACGGACTGTGGAGGAAATGACTTCTCCGCATGAGACCCGTCCTCATCGGGATCGTGCCGCTGTACCGAATACTCCAATTGCCAGCATTCACGCTCGAATGTTAACTCGAGCCAGAAGTCGACCACTGCACCATTGTGCAAATCTGCCGACAGTCCAAAGTCCGGCGAGGGGGAGACTTCTACGGCGTACGTGTGAACGAGTTTTACCTCGGCCCGTCTATAGAGCTGTCGCAGAAGGTCGTCCAACGCCTGTCGAACGGGAAGCATCGCAATGAGGAAGTCAACGACGACTTGGCTGTTGGAGTCCATACGGATGTGGCCGAACGGAATGCCGTGGAAGGGCCGCGGCGTCGCACGCGCGACGCTCGACCGCAGGTGGAGTGTACCGTCGTCGCGGTCCGCTCCATCGGCGAGTTAGTCGCCCGGCCCTACAGCGACAATTCCGCAAACTCCGGCACGTACTCTTCGATGACGGTGTTGGGCGGTGCGCCGCACGACCGCAGGCATTCGCGGATGACCGTCAAGCCATTATCTCGATGATTCACGACTACATCGAGACCGCAAAACGCAATCGTATCACCTTCGCCAAGCTGTGATCCGCCGCCGGTGACCTCACCAAGCTCGCCGAGCGCGCCATTCAATGGGTCTTCGTACTTCTCGCCCCGATCCATTGGACCGAGCGGTTCGTGAATGAGGACGTAGAAGAAGTGCTGGCCGCGCTCGGCGGCAGATTCCGCGAAGCCGCGCATCACTTCTTGACGACCGTCGAGTTGCTTCGGCTTCTTGGCCAACACTTCCCCATTGGGCGAACTACAAGGGCGACTAACCACTACTTCAACGCGCGATACCGCGCATACGCCTCTTCCCATGGCTTGGTATCCGTCGGCTCAAACACCTTGACGTCAAAACTGTTCCGTACCACCTCGCGTGCTTCGGCGAGCGACTTGATGTCGCCGGTCGCCATTGCCTGTACGAGGATGTTGCCGATCGCGGTGGCTTCGATGGGGCCGGCGACGACCTTTCTGCCGGTGGCATCAGCCGTCATCTGGTTGAGCAGTTCGTTCTGACAGCCGCCGCCGACGATGTGAATCGTATTGATCTTGCGGCCGAGGATGTCTTCCAAGCCCTCCACGGTGCGGCGGTATGTCAGCGCCAGGCTCTCCAGGCAGCAGCGGACCGTTTCGCTGCGGGTTTGCGGCGGGCGCTGGCCGGTCTCGCGGCAGTACTGTTCGATCTTCAGAGGCATCTCACCGGGCGAGCCGAACGGCTTGTGGTCGGGGTCGATCACCGCGCCAAAGCCACGCGTGCGGGCGGCCATCTGCGTTAGCTCGCTGTAGCTGTGTTCGTACCCTTCGCGCAGCCAGTGCCGGCGGCATTCCTGCACCAGCCAGAGGCCCATGATGTTCTTGAGGAACCGGATCGTCCCGCCGACGCCGCCTTCGTTGGTGTAGTTGTATTGCTTGACCTTCTCATTGATCAGCGGTTTGGCGATCTCCACGCCCATCAGCGACCAGGTGCCGGAAGAGATGTAGCACCAGTCGTCGCTCGTGCCTTCGACCGGCACGGCCGCGACGGCGGATGCGGTGTCATGGCAGGCGGGCGCGATCACCGGCATCGCCGGCACGCCACACTCAGTTGCGACGTCGGCGCGAAGCTGCCCGAGAATCGTTCCCGAGGGCACGATCGGCGGCAGAATGTGCGTGGGGATGCCCAGCTTCTCCAGCAGCGGCAATGCCCACTGCCCGGTCGTCGGGTCGAGCATCTGGCTGGTCGATGCGATGGAAAACTCGGCCTTGGCGACGCCGGTGAACAGGTAGTTCAGCAGGTCGGGCATGAAGAGCATCGTCTTGGCAGCCGACAGCAGCGCCTTCTTCGAGTCCAGCATCGAGAAGAGCTGAAACAGCGTGTTGAACTGCATGAATTGGATGCCGGTGGCGGCGAAGATGTCGTCTTTGGAGACGATCTTGTACGCCTTTTCCATCGCGCCATCGGTGCGGGCATCGCGGTAGTGGAACGGGTTGGAAAGGATATCGCCGTCGGGGGCGATCAGTCCGTAGTCGACGCCCCAGGTATCGACGCCGATGCCGTGAATCTGGATGTGCCCGCCATGAACGTCGGCAGAGCTCTTGCGGAGGCCGGTTTTGAGTTCTTCCCACTGCTGGAGGAGGTTCCAGTGGAGGTGTCCGTTGATTCGGCCGTTGGGGTTGGGGAAGCGGTGCTTTTCTTCCAGCGTCAACCGTCCGCCATCCAGCCGGCCCAGCAGGGCTCGGCCGCTCTCGGCCCCGAGATCGAATGCAACGAAGTTCCGAACCGACATGCCAACTCCTCAAACGCCGTGTGTGGTATAGAAAACGGACCGGAATAGTAACGCTGATGGGGATCGGAAGACAGGAGGCGTGGACGTTCTCTGGTGGGGCAGACATTCTTGTCTGCCACGCGTGGCCGAGTGCCGGGCATTCCTGCCCGGTCGAGCCATGCGAACGATGGGCAACCAGACGATCGGTGCGTTTCCGCTCCTGCCGGCAAGAATGCCGACGTCGCCGAAACGCGGCAGACAAGAATGTCTGCCCCACCATCAATACAACGCTTAGGCCCTGCGCGGCCAAGGCGGCCAAGGTCGTTGACATCATCCCCCCGAACCCCTATCAACAACTCATCGTCGGCTTGTGTCCGGCAAACCAGCGGAAAACAGCAGGGAACTCTCATGGCAGACGCAACTCAGGTTCGGATGGGCGTGGTCGGTGTCGGGGGCATGGGCAACTACCACATCTCCTACATCCAGAAGATGACGGAAGCCAAGCTCACCGCGATCTGCGACAACGATCAGGCGCGGATGGACAAGGTCGATGCCCCCGGCGTGGCCAAGTTCACCAGCAGCGATGAGATGCTCAAGAGCGGCCTGGTGGATGCGGTGCTCATCGCGACGCCCCACCCGTTCCACCCCGATGTCGCGATCGCCGCGTTTAACGCCGGCGTGAGCGTGCTCTGCGAGAAGCCGGTGGCGATCAGTATCACCCAGGCCCGCGCCATGAACGACGCCGCGATCGCCGCCGCGAAGAAGAACCCCAAGGTGAAGTACGGCGTCATGCTGAACCAGCGGACGATCGGGCTGTACCGCAAGCTCCGCGAACTGATCAAAGACGGCGAACTCGGCGAGATCAGCCGTATCACCTGGATCATGACCGACTGGTTCCGCCCGTGGGCCTACTACGCGTCCGGCGGCTGGCGGGCGACGTGGAAAGGCGAAGGCGGCGGCGTGCTGATCAACCAGTGCCCGCACAACCTCGACCTGCTCCTCTGGACCACCGGCCTGACGCCCAGCCGCATCTCCGCCGTCGGTTTCGTCGGCAAGACCCATCCGATCGAGGTCGAGGACGAAATCAGCGCGATCATGGAGTACCCCAACGGCGCGATTGGCCACTTCATCACGACCACCGGCGAAGCCCCCGGCACGAACCGCTTTGAGATCATCGGCGACCAGGGCCGAATCGTCGTCGAGAACGCCAAGCTGACCTGGACACGCACCCGAAAGAGCGTCAAGGAAACCCGCGAGACCACGCCCGAGGCGTTCCATCGGATGGAGACGTGGGAGATCGATCTCACCCCGACCGCGCCGAAGGACCCCGAGAACCTGCACCGCGCGATCACCGAGAACTTCTGCAAGGCCATTCTGAAGGACGAACCGATGGTCGCCCCCGGCGAAGACGGTGCCAAGGCACTTGAACTCGGCAACGCCATGCAGATGGCCGCGCTCACGCGAACCCCGGTCGACCTGCCGCTGGACGGCGCGAAGCTCGACGCGTTCCATGTGGACATGGCCAAGCAGTACGGCGGACGGAAGAAGCTCGAGACGAAGGCTCCGACAAGTGCGGACCTCGGGGCGTCGTTTTCGAAGGTGTGAACGGCGCGTTGTGTTGGGTCCGCAATGCGGACCAAGCCACTCGCGAGCCCTACCCATGACGACGTCGTCCCCCAAAACCCTCGCCTACGACCTCCTCCCCGGCGGTGGGGACGACCAGATCGATGTCGCCACCGAGGAAATGCTCGTCAACATGGGCCCGCAGCATCCGTCCACCCACGGCGTGCTGCGTGTCGTCCTGCGGACCGACGGCGAAATGGTCCTAGACGCCGTCGCGCACCTGGGCTACCTCCACCGCTGCAAGGAGAAGATCGCCGAGAACCTCGCCTACTTTCAGTTCATGCCCTACACCGACCGGCTGGACTACCTGTCGGCGATGAACAACAACCACGCCTGGTCGATGGCGGTCGAGAAGCTTGCGAACATCGAAGTGCCCCAGCGGGCCGAATACATCCGCGTCATCGCGGCGGAACTCAACCGCATCGCATCACACCTGGTCAGCTTCGGCACCTACGGCCTGGACATGGGAGCATTCAGCCCGTTCCTCTACGCGTTTCGCGAGCGCGAATACATCCTCGACTTGTTCGAGCAGCTTTGCGGTGCTCGGCTGACGCTCAGTTACATCAACGTCGGCGGTGTGACGTGGGATTTGCCACCGCTGTTTCTCGAAAAGCTCACCGAGTTCCTCGATTACTTCGAGCCCAAGGTCGACGAGTACAACGCCCTGCTGACCCGCAACCACATCTTCATCAAGCGGACGGCGAACATCGGCGTGGTGAGCAAGCAGCTCGCAATCGACTATGCCCTGTCAGGGCCGATGATCCGCGGCTCCGGCATTCCGATGGACCTGCGGCGAGATCGCCCTTACAGCGTCTACCCGAAGCTCGAATTCGACGTCTGCGTCGGCGACGGCCAGGTCGGGCAGCTCGGCGATTGCTGGGACCGGTATTGGGTCAAGATGCAGGAGATGAAGCAGTGCATCCGCATCCTGCGGCAGGCGATCGCGCAGGTGCCCGATGGGCCTTACCGGGCGAAGCTGCCCAAGTCATTGAAGGTTCCGCCGGGCGAGGTCTATTTTGAAGCGGAGAACCCGCGCGGGCACCTCGGTTTCTTTATCGAGAGCCAGGGCGGTACCATTCCTTACCGCGTGAAGATTCGCGGGCCCAGCTTCGTGAACCTGGCCTGCCTGAGCGAGCTCTGCCGCGGTGTGCTGCTGGCGGACGTTCCGGCGATCATCGGCTCGATCGATATCGTCATGGGCGAGACAGATCGATAGAATCCTCGGCGACGACGACGCGCACCCCGTTTAGCCGGCGGGCTCGCCCGCCGCCCACGAGCTGCGCGAGATATTTTAGATCAGACGTGTACGCAGGGACGTGTCCTGCGTTCTCCGAATGAGGCTTCAGGCGGTGGCGAGAACTTGGCGGACGAGAAGCCGGAAAAAACTTCGCCTTTCGTGATCGTGGCCGGCTTCGGAATTCCGGGACGGGAAGTCGTCAATCTGCTTGCGCGCCGCAAGATTGCCTTTGTCGTCGTCGAGTTGAACCCCGCCACCGTGACCCGCTGCCAGACCGCGGGCCTGAATATCGTGCAAGGCGATATCGCCGATGAGCAGGTGCTCCGAAATGCCGGGATCGATCGGGCAACCCTCGTCGCACTGGCGATTCCCGACGACGCCGCAGTCCTGCGGGCCGTCGATCTGATCCGAAGACTGAACCCGGCGGCTCGAATTCTGGCACGGTGCCGTCGGGTATCCACCGCACTGGAGGCATCGCGGCGAGGTGCCGAAGATGTGGTCTCCGAAGAACAGCTGATCGGTGCCGAGTTTGCCCGGCTGACAGCGCCGCTACTGTCATAAATTTTTTATCTTTTGACAGTCGCCGACACACCGCGACAGCATAGCGTCGTAAGGCGCGGGGACTCCCCATATGCTCACCAGTCGCTCATGCGAGCGTACCATCGACCGATACAACAGTGCGGCGGCCAATCCCCCGCGGCCGACTTCACGCCGGTCGCGACCTGCACCGATTCGAAGCGACCGGAATGACGTGCCCGACGGAACTTGGTCCGCCCCGATTTCTTGACGTAACTCTGATGCCGTTACTGAATCCACCCAGGCTCGTCGCCTTTGTCGTCAACCCCCGCACCGCCCGCGATATTCTTCGTCTGGCGTCGCCACGATTCGAAGTGATGGTCGAATACTCGGCGCCGGCGGCGCTTGCGGCGATACAGGCGGCCGGGGCGTCGGCAGTGATCGTGGCCGAGCAAACCCCCCGCTGTGACGACGGTCACGAAGCACCGCAATCCACCGGCCCGGGGGCGGCCGCGCTGCTCGAAGCCGCCCGAATCCGCTGCCCCGCCGTCCACCGCGTTCTGCTGGCCGCGCCCGACCAACTGCCGGAGCTGATCCCAATCCTGCACGGCGGCACGGTAAGCGTTATCGCGGCGTTGCCGATCGATCCGAAGGAATTTCTGGCCGCCATCACAGCCAATCTCCCCACGCCGCGTCCGGCCACGGCCGCCGGCAACCCGCCCTCGATTGCAGCGAACACGCTTCCGTCCTAACGTTTTGGCGTCATGACCATCCGCGATGCCACCGCAGACGATATCCCGGCCATTCTCCCGCTGGTCCGCAAGGTTGCCGCCTTCATGCAGGACCGGGACCCGCACAAGTACACCATTGAAGGGGACGTCGGCGAGCGGTACCGCAACTGGCTGGGTGGGCAGATCGCCAGCGGTCGCTCAGCGATCCTCATCGCCGACGCCGCCGGCCGCGACGACCCGCCCGCGATCGTCGGCATGCTCATCGGCACCGTCGATCGCGAGATCCCCATCTATCGCCTGAAGGAATACGGGTTTATCAACGACCTGTGGGTTGACGAAACCTACCGCAACGAAGGCGTCGCCCGGCAGTTGGTCACCGAGGCGATCGAGCGCTTCACCCGGCTGGGGGTCGAGCAGATCCGGCTCGATGTGTTGCTCACCAACGAACCGGCGCGCAAGCTGTTTGAAACCTGCGGCTTCCGGCCGAGCGTGATGGAGATGCTGCTGCCCATCGAACCCGTGCCGTCCACGTAAGACGCCATCATCCCTCGCTCCAGCGACGCCGCCCATGTGGTTCCCGCACCTCCTGTTTCTCCTGATCGTCTACACGTTCGGCCCCGGCCTGCTGCTGGTCCGGCCGTTGCGGCTGGCGCCGCGCGAAAGACTGGTCGTTGCGATCGGTCTGGGCCTCTTCCTGAACTACGTCCTGGGGTTCGGCCTCTTCGTCGCCGACCTCACCTTCATCGCCGACATCCCGGGGCATATCGCGATCGCATTTCTGTCGATGGTGCTCGCGCTCGCGGCATGGAAGGACTGGCTGCAACTGCTTCGGTGTAGGCAGGTCCGCCAGCTGCTGATCATCTGGGGGCTGCTGTTCGTCTGGGGCATGGTGCTGCTGTCGATGGTCCGAAACTTCGGTGGCGGCACCTGGGGCGGCGACTGGGTGGAACACTACCAGCGGTTCAGCTTCTTCTTCGGCGGCGGCGACTATGCCTTCAAGTTCATCGGCCAGTACCCGCTCCCCATGCGGCCGCCGATGATGAACGTGCTCACGGCCAGCCTGCTGTCGCAAGCCGCGCCGATGGAACAGATGATGGAGGGGTATCAGGTCGTCTTCGTCTTCCTGAACTCGCTCGTCTTTCTGCCCTTGGCGATTCTCGTTCCCCGGCTGATCAGGCTCTCGCCCCGCGTCGTCCGCAAGACGCCCTGGACCCTCGCCGCCCTTCTGGCGGCTAGCCCGATGTTCGCCCAGAACCTGACCTACACCTGGACCAAGCTGTTCGCCGCGTACTACGCGATCGCGGCGATCGCGGTGTACTTGACGGCGTTCCGCCGCCAAAGGATGAAGGATGAAGTCGGAGGGATGAAGGAAGAGGTCGCTTCTCCTGCTTCATCCTTCACCCTTCATCCTTCATCCTTACTCTTCCCTCTCGCCTTCGCGCTCCTCTGCATCGGCTTCCTCGTCCACTTCTCCGTCGGCCCTTACGGCTTGTTCCTCGGGTTGCACTACGTCGCGGCCGTCTGGTGGCGTCGGCCGAACAAGTTCCGGGAGGCGGCCACCATCGCCGCCGTCAGCCTGCTCGTGTTCGCGGCGTGGTTCCCCTGGTCGATCCGTCACTACGGCGTCACCACCACCTTCACCTCGACCAGCGCCGTCAGCGACTCGGTGAAAATGACGCCGACCGAGAACGTCGGCAACATCGTGAAGAACATCCGCAACACGCTCGTGCCGACGATCGTGCAGAAGCCCGGCCTGATCTGGGCGGCGGACGTGAGCCAGCGCGACCCAGACCTCGACCAGCCGTCGTTCGCCGGCAAGCTGCGCGATTCTGCGTTTCTCATTTACCAGGTGAGCCTGCCCGGCGGGCTGGGATCGGCCGGGTGCGTCGTCGCCGTGCTGCTGATCGTCCGCGCCCTCGCCGGCAAAGACCCGACCGTCCGACCCGTCCGGCGATTCTGGCTCGCGTTCATCCCGATCGTCTTCTTCGCCGGCGTCGCGGTGTACGGCGGTGTCGACCGCTTCGGCGTCGCCCATATCTGCCTTCAGCCGATGGTCCTCATCGGCGTCGCGCTCGTCGCCGGCGGCGTCTGGCGCATTTCGCTGCGGCTGCGCGGGGTCTTGCTCGTCGGCCTGCTCCTGGATTTCAGTATCGGCGTCATGCTGCAGATGACGCTGCAGCACCAGATTCCACAGATACAGGTCGTCCAGGTCCCCGGCCCGGCCGGAACGCCGATTGTCGCGTACGACGTCATCGAAGCACCCGACAACCCCAGCCGCGCCGCCCAGAACAACGCCGGTGACCGCCTGCGGCTCTCCGTTGATTCCCCGCGAGACTTCTGGGGCGACCGCTTCCGCGACGGCGGCCTCCCCACGCTGCAGTTCCTCGCCGGGGCGATGATGGCGTTCCTTTTGTTCAAGGGACTGACCGCGCCGCGTTCGCCTCAGGTCGTTCCCGTCCCCGACGCACCACCTCCGACCAGAATTAAAAAGAGAAAGAAGTAGCGATCCAACTCTTCTTCAGGAGGCGCTAAACCCTCAATGTCGACACTACCGCTTCTAAGCTGCGAAGGTCAGACCGCGTTGTAAACTCAACCACGTCGTACTTTGTAGCGAGCCAATCAGAAATGGACCGCGCGAACTCGTGTAGCAAGCTGACCCGTGTAAGGCGACAACGCATTAACGTAGATCGGTCATTATCGACAACGTGGATCTCGACCAGGTCCGCGGAGGCATCGACGCTATCGACGATCAAACGCTTGAAACGCACTTCTTCGTCGATTTTCAACATCGCGGGCCAACTGCGATCGGCGATTTCAAACAGCCACTCCACGAGGTCAGTGAAAGGCTCAAAGACGTTTGAGCAATGGACCACTGCCATTTGATTCGCGGACGCTGACGTGAGGCACATCGTGACCCATCCAGACGTCGGATGCCCCAGCTCCACGCGGAGATCATTGCTGTAGAATGTATGTGGAGCGACTGTGGGCATGAAGCAAGGACGATCGGTGGCTAAGCCGGCTTTGGCAATAGCGGCGGCAGAGACGCTCCGTTTAATGTAGAAGGTCGAATTTTCTCCTTTGTTCGTCGCTATCCGATCTTCGTTCTGTATTCTTGATTTCTCTCCCTTACACTCCGCGTCCTCATGGCCAATCCTTCTCCAATTCTTCCCGGCTCGACCGTCGGTGTGCTCGGCAGCGGGCAACTCGGGCGCATGTTCGCGATTGCCGCCCGGCAGATGGGCTACCGAGTGCACACGTTCAGCCCTGACAGCGACACCCCGACCGGCCAGGTTGCCGACAAGGAGATCGTCGCCGCGTACGACGACCTGGACGCCGTCCGCGACTTCGCGCGCAACGTGCAGGTGGTGACGTTCGAGTTCGAGAACGTGCCGTTCGCCACCGCCACCGCCGCCGCCGAGATCGTCCCCGTCCGTCCCGGCGGACTGGTGTTGCACACCACGCAGCACCGCCTTCGCGAGAAGACCGCACTGGCCAAGGCCGGCTTCCCGGTGACGCCGTTTCGCGCTGTGCGAACGATCGCCGACCTGCACACCGCGATCGCCGAGCTCGGCCTGCCGGCGGTGCTGAAAACCGCCAGCTTCGGCTACGACGGCAAGGGGCAGGTGAAGCTCAAGACCGCCGCCGAAGGAGAAGCCGCCATTGCCGCCTCGCCTGGGACGGAATGGATCTACGAGGCGTTCATTAACTTCGAGAAGGAAGTCAGCGTGGTCGCCGCGCGGGGTGTGGACGGCAGTTTCCGCCAATGGGGCGTAATCGAGAACCGCCACGCGAACCACATCCTGGACCTCTCCATCTCCCCCGCCGTCCTCGGCCCGCAGGCGCAGCACGACGCGCTCAACATCGCCCGAGGCGTGTGCGAGGAGCTGGACGTCGTCGGCGTGTTGTGCGTCGAGTATTTCGTCGCCGCGAACGGCAAACTGATGATCAACGAGTTGGCCCCCCGCCCGCACAACAGCGGCCACCTGACGATCGACAACAGCGTTACCAGCCAGTTCGAGCAGCAGCTGCGCGCAGTCTGCGGCCTGCCGCTGGGCGATACCACCCGCCACAGCTGCGCCGCGATGAGCAACCTGTTAGGCGACATCTGGCAAGACGGCGAACCCGACTGGGCCGCCGCGTGCGCCATCCCCGGCGTCAAGCTGCACCTCTACGGAAAAGCGGAGCCGAGGAAGGGGCGAAAGATGGGCCACCTGACCGCGCTCGGCGACACTCCCCAGGAGGCCGCGAAAAAGGCGATCGCGGCAAGAGAGGCGCTGTAGGTTCCGCCTTTACGGACGCGGCGGCACAAGCGATTGTGGTGCAGGCGTCCCGCCTGCAATTGCAGCCGAGACGGCTGCACCACAATGCCGCGCGCTTCGGAACGTCACCCCGTCCGCCAAGGCGGACCCTACGATCGTCGCGTCGCCGCCAAGGGCTTTCTGGGGAAACGCTCCGGCTCATTCGCGGCTTTCCAGACGAACCATGCCATGATCGTGGACGATTGTTTCAAGTCCTGCATCTGGATGCGGTCGAAGTTGTCCTGGTTCGAATGGTGCGTGCGGGTGCGGTAGTCCATCGGGTCCTGGATGAACTGGAAGCCGGGCAGGCCGATGCGGTCAAAGGACAGGTGGTCGGTGCCGCCGGTGTTGGAGAGCGTCACCGTGCGGGCGTCCAAGTCGGCGAAGGGTTCGATCCACTGTTTGAAGATCGGCATCGCCGCTTCGTTGCCCTGGCAGTAGATGCCGCGGATACGGCCGGTGCCGTTGTCGAGGTTGAAGTACGCCGACAGCTTCTCGTAGTCGGGGCCTTTGATCAGGGTCGGCGGTCGGCTCGCCGGACCACTGGCAGGGACTGATGCGGGCTTCGTTGCGGGGCTGGCGACGCCGGTTGTCGCGGGGCCGGTGGTGGGCCGCGTGGCGGGGTCTTCCAGTCGGCCGAAATGCTTCTTCACATACGCGGCCGAGCCGAACAGGCCCTGCTCTTCACCCGTCCAGAGGGCGATGCGAATCGTGCGGCGGGGTTTCAAGCCCAGCGCCTTGATGATGCGCACTGCCTCCATCGCCGCGACTGAGCCGGCGGCGTTGTCGGTCGCGCCGGTGCCGCTGTGCCAACTGTCCAGATGAGCGCCGACCATCACGATCTCGTCGGCCAAATCAGTACCGGGGATCTCGGCGATCACGTTGGGGACCATCGGGTCGTCGTCGTGAAACTGCACCTTCAGATCCACCCGAACCTTGATCGCAATGTTCCGCCGGGCGATCCGCGCCAGGCGGTTGAAGTCTTCCGTGGACAGCACGACCTGAGGCGGGGTTTTGGGGGCGTTTGGCGACCAGGGCGCGGGCTTGGTGGCGGCCGGGCTTGTGGCGGGTGCGGCGGGACCGGTTGTTGGCGAAGTGGAGGGGCCGGTTGCGGGCCCGGTGCCGCCACCCAGCGGATCGGTCGGCAACGCCACGCCGGTGACGAAGTGGATCCCGCCGTCGCCCTTGGCGGTGGGGGACAGGACCAGCGCCGGTGACTCGGCCGCCACGAACGCGAACATCCGCGTCGCCATGCGGGCGGCGGCGAGCTGTCCTGCCGGGGACGACGGACCGGTGGCGGGTGCGGCATCCGGGCCGGTGCGCGGGACGAGCAGATCGCCGGAGTGTGAAGTGGCTGGTGATGACGTCGTGGTCGTCGTGCGTGAGGTCGCCGGTGTGGTGCTCGGCCCGGTCGTCGGCTCATCGTTCATCTCGCTCGGCCGGCTGGCGGCCAGCTTGGCGAGCTGGTCGTCGCTCAGCCTTGTCGCCGGCGCGGTCATTGGCAGTTCCAGTTCGCGAATCTGCCCGAGCAGCACGATCTTCCCCGCCAGCTTTCCCTTGTACGGTGCAAGGCCGGCTTCGGTGGTCGCATCGACATAGACGACCTCCGCTTCCAACGGCTGGTCGAACCCGGTGGACCAGGCCTTCGGAAAGCCGTTGAGAACGAATGGCGTCGGTTCCGTCACCTGGATGGAGAACTGCTTGAGCGACCATCCACGACCGAACGGACCCCAGGTTTCCAGGTGGGCGTTGGTCAGACCCCAGCTCGACAGTGTGTCGCGTGTCCAGGCGGCGGCTTTGTGCATGCCGGGAGACGCAGTCAGCCGCGGGCCGATGACGTTGCAAAGGTAGTCGATCGTCTGCGGCGCTTGCGAGCGGGTCAGGCCCTCTTCGCGGATGCGGGCCAGGACCGGATCGATCGGCGCTGTGGCGGTGGCCGCGGGCGACGGCGCGGTTGCGGGCTTCGCGGCGTACGGATGATCCGCCGAGTGAATGAGGCTTGCGGTGAGCAGCCCGGCGATACAGGCGAAAACCAGGGCACGCGTGGTACGCCCGAAAAGGAAGAGCCGTTGCATGGTGCGATATTGTCCCGATGGCGAGTCGGATTTCATCCGAGAAATCGGTCGCCAGTGACACGGGCTTCCAGCCCGTGCGAGCGACGCCGTAGTCGAGCGACGCTCCGAACGATGTTCTCGGTCCGGCTCGCGTCCGCCAAGGCGGGACCCTACCTAGCGAACTGGCTGAATGTGATCGCGTCGAGCGAGAGTTCGCTGAAGCGGCGTTGCTCGAAGTAGACGTGCGCCAGGCCGCCGCTCATGGCCGCGTTGTCGGTGCAGTACTTGAGGGGTGGGAAATAGACCGGCAGTCGCAACACCGGCGAGACGACGGTGCCACCAGAGGTGCTGGCCGTGCCGCCGCCTTGGAGCGCGGCCCGCAGGCCACGGTTGGCCGACACGCCGCCGCCGATGAGGATCGATTTCGCGCCGTACTTCTCGGCGGCGCGCTTGAGCTTCTTGACGATCACATCGACGCAGGCCTGCTGGAAGCTGGCGCAGACGTCGGCGAGCCGTTGGCCCGTGGGGGCTGGGGGTTGATGGCGTTCGTCGCGGATGTGCGGGCCGTCCTTCGTCGGCACGCCGCGGACGGCGTACAGCACCGCCGTCTTCAGGCCGCTGAAGGAGAAGTCGAGCGAACCCGGACCAAGCAACGGCCGCGGAAAGGCGATCGCCTTGGGATCGCCGGTCGCGGCCAGGCGGTCGATGTGCGGCCCGCCGGGGTAGCCCAGGCCCAGGATCGCGGCGACCTTGTCGTAGGCCTCGCCGACGGCGTCGTCGATGGTCGAGCCGATGAGCGTGACGTCGGTCCAGCTCTTCACGAGGTACAACGCCGTGTGCCCGCCGGAACAGACCAGCCCAATCGCGGGCATGGGCGGGTGCTCGTTCTTCTCCAGCACGACGCTGTAGAGGTGCGCGTGCACATGATCGACGCCAATCAAAGGCTTGCCGAGCGACCACGCGAGCGTCTTGGCGGCGGTCACGCCGATGAGCAGCGAGCCGACAAGACCCGGGCGGTGGGCGACGGCGACGGCGTCGAAATCAAAGGATGAAGGAGGAAGGATAAAGGATGAATCGGAGGCGGAAGCACGGGACTCGGTCAGACCGACTTCGGGTGCCATGGGCTGCGATACTCCGCTGCCCGTGGCCGGCGCGACCTGCCCGTGGGCGATCGCCTCCTGAATGACCGGCAGGATATTCTCAATGTGCGCCCGGCACGCGATCTCCGGAACGACGCCACGGTACTTGGCATGCAGATCGATCTGCGTCGCAACGACGTTGGAGAGCACCCGCCAGCCGTCTTCAACGACGGCGGCGGCGGTTTCGTCGCAGGTGGATTCAATGGCGAGGATGCGAGGCATTTTCGTGGTATTGGCGACGGGTCTTGCCCCCTCTCCCCTGTACTCGGGGGAGAGGGCCGGGGTGAGGGGCCGAACGTCGGGCGTTGTTCCGTGGCAAACCTCTTAAACCGTGTCCGCCGGATGGGGAACGTTCGACCCTCAAAGTGCGGATCGCTTTTCGCGAAACTACAACGCCGTACGTTCGGTCCCTCACCCCAACCCACTCCCCCGAGTACAGGGGAGAGGGAGTAAGCTCGCCTCGTTCCATCTATTCAATCACGGCACTGGCGCCGCCTGCGTCGTCGCCGGGGGCAGCGGCTTGTTCTTCAGCAGTATATGCCCGATCAGCGTGCTGACGGCGGCGTCGAGCTGCGGATCGACCGAACCGCTGAGCGGCATTGTCGTCGGCTGCGTGCTCGATGGGCCTGTTGCCGGCTGTGTCGCGGCGGGTCGCGTGGGCGGCGTGCCGATGATCTCGCTGTCGGCCTGCGCGATCACCAGCCGTCGCTGCTGGTCTTCGGTCATCTCGATCTTGATCTGCGGCTCCACGCCCCAGTCGGTCGCGCCGGGCTTCTTGTGCACCAGCCGGCCGCTCGGCAGGTAGTAGTATGCGACCGTCATCTTCAGCTTGCCCTCCTGGTTGTCGAGCTGCATGACCTCCTGCACCGATCCCTTGCCGTAGCTTCGCTGGCCGAGAACGAGTGCCCGGCCGTTGTCCTGCAGGCTGCCAGCGACGACTTCGCTAGCGCTGGCGGAATGCTCGTTCACCAGCACGATCATCGGGAAGTTCGGCAGCGTGCCGGCTTTCTCGGCGCGTTCGATGCGCTCCGGCCGGTTGCGGCCGCGGGTGACGACGATCACACCTTCCTCGACGAACAGGTCGACGATCTTCTCCGACTGATCGAGCTGTCCGCCGGGATTGAACCGCAGGTCGAGGATGAACGCCTCCATGCCGTCGGCGAGCATGCCATCGAGTGCGGCTTTGACGCGGTCGAACGTGTCGGGCGTGAACTGCGTGATCCGCAGGTAGCCGATCTTGGGCTTGGCGTTGACGAACCAGTTCCAGCTCGCGTCGGCGTTGCGCTTGTAGCCCTTGACGGTCGACATGATGATTTCCTGGCGGGTCATCACGGGCAGATCGACCTCGGTGCCGGTCTCATGTCGCACGCGCAGGCGGACTTCGAGCGGGCCGTTCTTGATCTTCTCCTGCACCTGGTCGATCTTCAGCCCCTTGATGTCGTCCCCGTTGACGCGAAGGATGATGTCCCCCGCCATCACGCCTGCCTTGAATGCCGGGCTGCCTTCGATCGGCGAGATCACGCGGATTTCGCCGGCCTCATTCTGGTCCATCTGCACGCCGATACCCTTGAAGCTGCCTTCGAGATGGCGGTCGAAGTCTTCCTGCTTAGCCGGCGGAACGTAGTTGGTGTAGGGGTCGAGCTGCCCCAACAGCCCGTCGATCGCCCCCTGCCGCAGCTTGCTTTCGTCGATCGGCTCGACGTAGTTCCGCGCCACCTGGCGATGGATATCCACCAGCGTGCGGACAAAGGCGTAGTCGTCCTCGCGATGCGCGAGCGTGCCGTTGAGCTGGAACGCAAGCGTGCCGATCATGACGGTAGCCGTCAGCCAGGCGACGCGTTCACGGGTGAGTGGGGTCATAAGACGTCTCGGCAAAAGAAAATTCTGTGACAATTCTAGTCGACGCCTGCGACGCGGAGAAGGAATGACGATTCACGATAGACCTGATCAATCGAAGATTGACGAGACCTCCAACGAGCACCGGCCACTGGATTACCATGTCGAGCCGGTTCAACGCCTGCATTCGAATGCCGGAAAGGAAGTGCATCTTTGGGGAACCGGCGGACTACTTGTGGCGCTTGGATTCTTCGCCTGGATTGCCCTGGCGTGGGGCGACCTCGGCCACCGGCACTGAATTGATGCGGCGTTTTTCTTTGGCGGGCTGCTGTTTATCGCCTGCGGAGTTGCGTTTCTCGTCGCGTGGGCGCTTCGCCCACACCGACGGAGATAGCAACGAAAGGGTGGCCGCGCGATTGGTCTTAGTCGTCGAACGATTCTCAAGGTCAGGCCAAGCGGTGCTAATCCCGCAGCGCTTGCAACTCCGCCAGCCGCTTCCCCGTCGGCGCGGTCTTCGTCTTCATCATCTCGATGAACGCATCGAACAGATACGCCGCATCGTGCGGACCCGGGCTGGCCTCGGGGTGGTACTGCACGCTGAAGACCGGCAGCTTGCTGTGGCGGAAGCCTTCGACGGTGCCGTCGTTCAGGTTGATGTGGGTCACCACGCCGCCGTTGGCTTCGAGCGTCGCCTGGTCGACGGCGAAGCCATGGTTCTGGCTGGTGATCTCGACGCGGCCGGTATCGAGGTTCTTCACCGGCTGGTTCCCGCCGCGATGGCCGAACTTCAGCTTGTAGGTGCTCGCGCCGATCGCCCGGCCCAGCAGCTGGTGCCCGAGGCAGATGCCGAAGGTCGGCAAATGGTTGAGCACGCCCTGGATCGGCTTGACGGCGTAGTCGAGCACGGCCGGGTCGCCGGGGCCGTTACTGACGAACAGGCCGTCGGGCTTGTGGCGAAGGATCTCCTCGGCAGTCGTGTCCGGCGGAAGGACGGTCACCTTCACGCCGCGCTCGGCGAGATGCCGCAGGATGTTGCTCTTGGCACCGCAGTCCATCGCGACCACGTGCAGGCCGTCGCCACGCTCGACCTTGCCCAGGCCCCACTCGCCCTGCTTCTCGTCCCAGCCGTAGTTGGCCGTCGGCTTGACGGCCTGCACCCAGTCAGCGCCTTTCATCTGCTTGGCACCCCGTGCCTTGGCGACGAGTGCGGCATCGTCCAGGGTTTCGGTCGACAGCACGCCTCGCATCGACCCGCTGATGCGGAGCTTTCGCGTCAGGGCGCGGGTGTCGATCCCCTCGATGCCGATGATGCGGTTCTGCTTCAAGTACTCGTCCAGGCTCATGTTAGCCCGGTAGTTCGAGTGCAACGGCGAGAGCTCCTTGACGATGAACCCCGCCACGTGCGGCTGTTTGCTCTCGACGTCCTGCAGGTTGACGCCGTAGTTGCCGATCAGCGGGTAGGTCATCGTGACGATCTGCCCCTTGTAGGACGGATCAGTCAGGATCTCCTGGTAGCCGGTCATGGAGGTGTTGAAGACGACCTCCCCTTCGGTCGTCCCGGCATACCCGAAGGCACGGCCGGTGAAGACGGTCCCGTCTTCGAGAGCGAGCTTGGCAACGGACTGAGCGGTTTTAGGGGCGGTCGTGGTCATCGGGAGCGGGAGTATACAAGGAATGGATCAGCGGTGAAGGAGAAGCAGAAGACGGCCCGAAGGAACGAGCCCGACACCCAATCCCCATCGCCCGGCATGGTCGCTTCGGCATGGTCGCTTCAGCGACCATGGCCTTTGGCAAATCCCCCGTCATCTATCCACCCCTTGTCCACAATCCCGACGAAAAGTGTGCAGAAGTCGCGAACATTCTTCCGATAACTTTGAACATAGGCTGTGGGTCACCGAACATCATCTGATGTGCGGACAGCCTTGATACAAGAGGTCGGTGCGCGGCGAGCACCGACCTCTTTTTTTGCGCGCCGAAAAAGAGGGATCACCACGGAGACACGGAGGGCAACTCGACCTATTGGCCAAACCCCGTATCGGGCTGAGAAAGCAGAGAACCACAGATGCACACAGATCTACACAGATGAAGCCGCGATCCCTATCCGTGGGCCATCTGTGTTCATCTTTGGCTGCCTTCATTGATGAGCTCTGCAGCCGGGCCGGACACGTTGGTCGAGTTGCCCTCCGTGTCTCCGTGCCTCCGTGGTGATCCCACCGTCTTCGAGCTACTCCGGCTTGAACTTCAGCAGCGCCGGTTCGAGCCAGTTCAGGCGGTCGTTGCTGTCGATCATCGCGCCATAGTCCACTTCGAGCGTCAGTTCCTTGGCCGAGCCGAGGTCGACGATGACCGGGTCGAACAACTGTCCCGGGCGGACGCCGGTCTTCTCGTGGACGACCTTGTCGTCGAGCTTGATGCGTACCGTGACGTCGCCGCCGTTACCGCCGGAGGCCTTGGGGTCGAGCGCGTAACGGGTGCGGAACGCGCTGTAGGAGCCGTCCAGCGGCCAGGTGATCTTGGAGTAGGAATGGGCGGCGATCGCCCGCGGATAGACGCGGTCGCGGAAGCGGATCGGCCCGCCTTCAAAGTCGCTGTTCATCCGGGCGACGAACCGCTGGTCCGACCCGAGGAACGGCGTATACACATTCGCCGACGGCTGCCGTGTCGACAGGAACGCGACCGGGCCGTTCACCTGTTCGATGCCGGCGACGCGGGCCAGGTCGATGCTCCGGGCTGCCCCGCCGATGGTCGCTTCGAGCTTGCCGTCGGCGATCTTCGCAGTGGTCGCCGACAGGACCGAGCCGTCGTCCACCTGGATGCGAAACGTCGGCTTGAGGTTCTTGCCCGACGGCTGCACCGTCGACGCCAGCGCCACGCGCGACAGCGACGCGAACGGGACCGGCGTGTTACCGGCGTCGGTCTTGACGACGATCTGCTCCGGCGTGAGGTCCATCAGCGTGCCGCGGGCGGTGTCGCCGTTGGTGAAGACGACCAGGTCGTCCCGTCGGCGCTCGGCCAGGAACCGCGCGCCGGCCTTGCCGATGCCGGCGATCCGCGTCAGCGGGACGGCGACGTCGCCGGCGGCGGCGGTCTTCCAGACGATGCTCTCGCCTTTCATGCCGGCCGGGTCGCCGTTGATGTGGTCGCCGCCGACCAGGTGCAGGTCGTACGCGCCGACCGGCTTGATCGCCGCGACCGGGCGGGCCAGATCCACGAAGCGATCGACGGCCACCGTGCGATCCGCCCCGCCGGCCAGCGGCGTGACGGTCAGGCCCTTGTCCCCGTCGAAAGCCTTGACGGCGACGGATTCGGATTTGAGGTCGGCGGTGGTAAGCGTCCAGGCGTCCTCCGCAGCGGCAACGGGCGACAGAATCGCGACGAAGAGAATGGTGATAAGTCGCTTCATTCGATTCCTCTCACACGGCTGCTTCGTAGGGTGGGCGTACTCGCCCACGCTTTACCCGTCCACGCCCTGGACGAAAACTCGACTCACAAGTCGCCGCGCACAAACGCGTGGGCGAGTACGCTCACCCTACCAATAAACTCGATTTCTCGTCAGGACGGAATGGCATGGGCAAGCGAATACGCTTGCCCATGCCACCCCAAAACCGAACGCCGACTGCTGGAAACCTACGAACCCGGCCCTTTGCCTGCGTACACCGGGAGATACCGGTTCGGCATCTGCAGGATGATCAGCGCCATCGCCGTCGCGTAGTCTTCGCTGAAGTCGCCGGACCAGGCACCGTTGTCCTGCTGGCTGTTGCACAGTTCGTCGCGGATTGCGGGGTACCACTTGGCCCAGTAGTCGCCGCCGGCGAGGAAGTTGGCCTGGACGGCGTAGTAGTGGCCGTAGAAGTAGTGCCCTTCGTTGCGGCCGCTGTTCTTGCCGGGGATGAACTGCTTGAGGTAGTTCAGGCCGTTCTCGACCTCTTTGCCTTCGAAGATGCCGGCGTAGTAAAGCGCGGCGACGCCGGCGGCAGACCTCGGGAAGCCGCTGCCGCCGGGGCCCTGGCCGGCCATGTAGTTGAACCCGCCGTCGGGGTTCTGGCAGCGGCGGCAATACTCGACCGCCTTGTCGACGACTTCCTTTTCCACCTTGATGCCCGCGTCGCGGGCGGCACGAAGGCCCATCACCTGGCAGATGGTGACGGAGATGTCGGCGTCGTAGGGCGCGGGCTGGTAGCGCCAGCCGCCTTCCTGGTTCTGGGTTTTCTGGATCAGTTGCACGGCCCGCTGGAGCTTTTCCTTCACCTCTTCGTTGCCGGTCATGCCGTAGACCTCGCCGAGGAACAGCGTGGCAAAGCCGTGACCGTACATCGGGCCGGAGGAGGAGTCGGAGGTGATCAGCCCCGACCGCTGGCAGTTGGCCAGCACGTAGTCGAGGACCGCCTGCACTTCCTTGCCGTACTTGCCGCGGCCCGGCAGGTTCCCCGCCTGCATGAAAGCGAGGCCGGCGAGCGAGGTGATGCCGGCATGGTTGGAATACCCCTGCTGCTGGAAGTTCCCCTGCTCGCCCTGCCGCTTGGCGAGCCAGGCCAGGCCCTTCTCGACGGCCTTGCGCTGCTTGTCGTTGATCTCGTTGCCGATGACCTTGTTGGCCTCGTCGGCGAGCGCGCCGGCTTTCTTGGGCTTGGGCGCTTCCTGCGCCGGAAGGGAGCCGACCAGGCCGAAACCGATCGCGCCCAGTGCGGCGGCCACCGTGATTCGCTGTAATGCTTTTCGCTTCATCATGGGCCTTTCTTCGGGAACGCGGGGGGAACAGCCACGGATGTACACAGATGGACACAGATAAGAGAAAGTCGGATCGAGATCCTCTTATCTGTGTTCATCTGTGTCGATCAGTGGCGATCCTTCGTCGGCAATCTCGGCTGATAGTTCAGTGGCTTTGATTTGCCGAATTCGTGTATTTGGGTGCCATGGGCTGCGGTACTCCGCTGCCCGTGGCGATGCGACTTCGCAGAAACGCTGCCACGGGCAGACGACTACGTCAGCCCATGGCACTCGGACCAGGCGTCTCGATTCGCAAGCTCACCGTTCAGTCGCCTTCTTGCCGAGTTCTCGATAGTAGTCCTCGACATACTTGCGGTACTTCTCGGCGGTGGTTTCGCCGGCGGAGTCCATCACCGCGCCACGGTCGCGGCCGGTGATGATGCCCCACTCCATCATCTTCTCCTTCAGTTCCTTGCTCAGGTCCTCGTTGGGCGCTCCGCCCTGGCTCAGGCTCGACTCGCCGGCGGCGGTCGTGCCGCCGGTCTGCTGGCCGGGCTGCTGTCCCGGCTTGCCGGCCTGCTGCGGGCCTTCGCCCTGACCGGGTTGTGGCTCGCCCGGTTTGTCGCCGGGCTTGCCTGGCTGCGGCTTGCCGCCGCCCTGCTGCTGTTGCTGGGCGAGCTTAATCAGGTTGTCCAAGTCCATGATGATGCGCTTCTGGATCTCCTGGGTCGTCTTGCCCGGATCGTTGTCCAGCGCCAGCCGCTGCCGCGAACGGCCCATGCGGTCGCCGATCAGCTTGATCGTCTTCTCGACGGTGTCCGCGGTGACCTTGTTCTCCATGAGTTCCTTCATGAACTCCTGGTCTTCGATGTCCTGGGCGCTGGCTTCCTCGGGAAGCTTCTCGGTGTCCTTGGGTTCGGGCGCCAACGCGATCTTGTCCTGCGACGCGGCCTTGATCAGCGTATCGAGCAGGTTACGCAGTTCGCCCTGCCGACCGCCGAGGGACGTCACCTTCTCGGCGTCCTTCTTGCCGCCGGCGGCCTTCACGGCGGCGTCGATGATCGTGGTCGCCTTATTGACCGCCAACTGCAGGTCCTGCAGCAGACGCAGTTCGACGTCGGTCGGCATCTTCGGCGGCGGCTTGCCGCCACCACCGCCGCCACCGCCGCCACTGCGATCGGCGAACTCTTTCTTCTCCGGCGGCTTCTGGGCGAGGTTCTTGATCATCGCCTCGAGCTGCTCTTCGATCCGCTTCTGCTGGGTCTGGACGATCACGTCCGTCTGCGGCTTGGCCAGGTCACCCTTCACCTCGTTCATCGAGTTGACGATGTCCTTGTTCGCCCAGACGTAGACGATCGACTTGATCGACGCGAGCTGCTCGCCGAGCTTCTTGGCCTCGGTAGACAGTTCGCCCTGCTCTTTCGGCAGGCCGTCGGGGCTCAGCCGCACGGCGGCAGACCGCTTGAGGTTCCCCTCTTCATCACGGCCGTTCTTGTCCAGGTCCAGCGTCTCGGCGTCGATCTTCTTCTGCTTCTCCAGGATCTTCACGTACGCCTGCTTGATCGACTCTTCCTTGGCCTGGTCGGCCTGGTCGTCGGCCTTCTTCTTGGCCTCGTCCACCAGCTTGAGGGCATCGAGCAGGTTCTTGAGCGCTTCCACCTGCGGCGGCTGATAGGCATCCGTCAGCTTCGTCTGACGCAGGAACACGATCGCCTGCTCCATCTTGGTGGCCGCCGAGAAGATCTTGCCGGCCGGCGCGGTGTCCGGCAGCGACTGCGCCTTCTGCGCCACGTCTTTGGTGTTGCGATGGGTCTGTTCCTGCGACGGCGTCAGCACTGGCAGATCGGGCTTCAGTTCGGCAAGCTTGGCGATATCCCGACGGGCGTCTTCGAACAGCTTGACGCGGTCGGCCTCGGTCATGTCGGTGATCTTCTTTGCCGACGGGTCCTGCAGCAGCAGGTTGTCGATGTTGTGGCCGGACTGCCGGGCCACCAGCGCCTTGAGCAGATCCTGCATCTCGGCGAGCTGCTTCTGGAGCTCTTCGAGCTTGGCCCGCTCGGCGGCCTTGAGCTTCTCGATCATCATGTCCAGGCCCAGTTCGATTTCCTTGTGCTTCTGCTGGGCGTTGGCCTGCTGGTTCTTCTGCATCTGCTGCGAAGCGCCGTCGTCCTCCTGCGGGTTGGACTGCTTCTGCGGCACCGACTGGCTCTTGCCGGCCTGGGCCGATTCCTTCATCGCCTTGGCGGCGGCGGGATCGGACTTGCTGGCCTCCATCTTGTCGGCCTTGGCTTCCATGTCCTTGATCGCCTTCTCGGTCTCCTTCGAAAGCTCGGCCTGGCGATCGGCCAGCTCCTTGGCGTCTTTCTTCTGGTCGGTGGTCATGTCCTCCGGCTTCTTGCCGAGGGCATCCTTCAGCTTCTCCTTGTATTCCTTCGCGACCGCGTCCTGCTTCTTCTTGATGTCTTCCAGCTTCTCGATCGCCGGGCGAAGCCCGCTGAACTCGTTCAGCTTCGCCATCGCCTGATCGAGCTGCTCGCTGGCGTTCTTCTGCTGCTGCGAGGCCTGGTCGAGCGACTGCGAGGCCTGCTCGGCCGACTGCTTCTGCTGCTGCGGCGAACCCTTGGGGTCCGACTTGGTGTCCTTGGCTTCGTTCAGCTTGCTCGTCGCCTCCTTCATGGGGGCTTCGGCGGTGCGGTCGAGCTGCTTGGCGACTTCGTTGGCGGCCTTCTTCGGGCCTTCCTCGGACGCCTTGTTCTCCGTCGCCCGCTTGACCAGGTCGGCCAGCTTCTGGCTCGACTGCTTGGTCTGGCTGGCAGCGGTGGCCTGCTGGTTGGCGAGCCGCGACATGGTCGCCTTCTGGGCGTCGTCCAGCTTGCCGCGTTCCTTGGTCTCCTTCGACTGCTCGTCGGTCGTGCTCTTGAGCACGTCCTGCGTCTTCTTGATGCCGCTCAGTTCCTGGCGGACGGTGCTGATGCGCTCTTCCATCCAGGCTTCGAACTGGTCGTGGCTGATGATGGTGATCGTCAGCCGCGAGCTGTCGACCGGGTCGTGCCGCTGACCGGCCAGGTCGAAGTTGTCGCGGACGCGGACGAAGAACTCGAGCTTGTCGCCGGGCTTGAGGGTCACGCCGGCGAGCTTGTCCAGTTCCCACCCGAAGCCGGCGGTGAACCGCTTGCGCTCCACGGTGCTGTTCGGCGACAGCTGCCAGTCCACGCCGGCCTGGGCGACGCCTTCCCGAACGAGCGGGATGATCCACGGCTGACGGCTGGCCAGCGCCGGGCCCTTGCCTTCGACGACGAGGTCGACCGAGTCGAACCCGTAGTCGTCGTCGGCGCTGATGCGGAGCGGCACCGTCGCGTTGGGCGTGCGGTCTTCGCTCTGGCGGGGCTCGTCGATGACGACCATCGGCTTGGCGTCTTCGTGGACGGTGATCTGGTATTCGAGGGCCGACTGGTTCTCGAAGCCGTCGGTGTCGGTCGCGCGGAGCGTGAACCGGAACGAGTCTTCGGTCTTGAAGCCGGTCGTCAGGTTGAAGCGGCCGCTGGCCTGCCCGTTGCGCGGGAAGGTCCATTCGACCGGCGGAGCCTGGCGGGCCGAATCGCTCGGGACGATGCGAATGCCCTTGGCGGTGTCGAGCGGCTTGTTGAAGGTGATGCCCAGGTCCACCGTCGCGCCGACGGCGGCGACGACTGGACGCTCGGCGAGGTTCACCTGCGACGGCGGCAGCTTGCTGTAGGCCGGCGGGGTGACGGTAGCGACGGCCTGGCGGATTTCGAGCTGCGGCACGACGGTGACGCCGGGGAGAGTCTTCTCGTCGTCGCCGGCCTCGATCGCGATCTGGAGCTTGGCCAGGTCGCGGTTGGTATCGAGCTGTGCCTTGAGGGTGGTGGCGAAGACGCCGTTGGCATCGGCGCGGACGATTTCCTGCTGCCAGGCGCCGTTGTCGTAGCGGTACTTGATGGTCGCCTGCTTCACGTCCCCCTTGGCGAGCTTCATGCTGATCTTGACGTCGCCGCCGGCGGCAATCCGCTGGGACGGAAAGTCGATCATGCTGATCTCGACGGTCTTGGGCCAGACGGCGTCGCCGGCGAAAAGACGGTCGGCGGCGATCTTGCGCAGGTTGGGGTCGACGAACGCGGCGATGAGGATGAACGCGGCGAGCGCCCCCAGCCCGACGGCGATCGAGCCCCAGACCGGCTTGAGCGCGACGGCCTGGCTCAGGTCCACCTGCTTGGCGACCTCGGTGGCACGTTCGACGGTGCGGAACTTCATCACTTCCGAGCCGGGAACGTCTTTGGCTTCGGTGAAGACGACGGTGCTGCGGAGGGTGTCGTCGAATTGGGGGAAGGTGTTTTCAATGCGGCCGGCCAGGTCGCTGAGGGTGATGCTCGCCAGCGCCGGGCGGACGAGCCGCACCCACGCCGCGTAACCGAGCACCGCCAGCGCGGCAAGGTTCACCGCCGCCCGCGGGCCGGCGGGCAACTGCAGGATGTAATCCAGCAGCACGACGGCAAGAATCAACCCCACCGCCGACGCCAGCACAATGCCCGCGCCGTAGGCAACGGTCAGCAGTTTGACCCGCCGACGCAGGTTGCGCAGCGAGTCGAGCAGGGTCGCGCCGGTGGCGGCATAGTCCATGGTTGGAGGCATAGTGTGCTCCTTTGGAGCAGAAGTCAGGAGTCAGGAGTCAGAAGCTGGAAGAACTGCCCAAGAGGCGCTCTTCTGGTTTTGCTTCTTGCTCCTGACTTCCAGCTTCTGACTCCCGGCTTCTCTTTTCCCCTTACAACATCCCAAACACCTTACGTAACACCCACTCCGTCGTCAGAAGTAGCATGAAAATCGCCAAAGCGTGCGGCAGCCAGCTGACGGACAGCGATCCGATCGTCAGCGGATTGTCCCACAGCGGGATGCTGCGGATGATCGGAATCGTCTTGGCAGCGCTGGTCAGCAGCAGCGGCAGCTTCTCGCGGGCTTCGGTCGCGGGGATGACCTGCTCGGCGGGCATCAGCCGCAGCAGGCCGGCACGGTCCACCTCAGGGCGCTCTAACTCCAGCCTGGGAATGATGATCTGGTAGTTGCGCTGCTGCTCCTTGATCTTTTCATTCAGGTCCGGGAGCTTCACCCGGTAGCTGCCGAAACGGTCGGTCGCCGGGAAGCTGACGGAGTATAGGTTGTCCGGAGACTCCTGGCGGACCAATGCTTCCTGGCGGATGAGCTGGCCGGCATCGTTCACAACATCAATTCGGATCTGCGGGGGCAGATCGATGAGCAAAGTGGGGTCGAGGACGGTCAGCGTGACCTTCACCTGCTCGCCTCGCTCGTACTTCTCCCGATCAACAGCAAAGCGGATACCGCGTTCGGCCAGCTTCTTGCCGCGGGCGAGGTAGCGGATCTGCTGCACCCAGTAGGTATCGAAGACGCTTTCGCCGGTGTAGTAGCGCCAGCGCCAGGAATCGTCGATCGCGCTGAAGAGCGTCCGCCCGGCCCCGAACCGGCCGAGGACCAGCAGCGGCGCCTTGCGGCCGGTGGGATCGGTCGCGATGGGGTGCTCGGCGTAGACCAGGCCGATGCCACTCTTGGCGGCAATGCCCCGGCAGAACCAGAACAGCGGCTGGAGGTCTTCGCGGAGGTACTTCTCGTTCTTTTCCTTGTCGGGGAAGAAGCGGAACATCATCGCCGCCTCGCCCCGGCGGCCTTCATCGGTCACCACCGGACGCCAGCCATCGCGGTAGAGCGCGTCTTCCGGCTCCGGCTGCACGCCGACGACCGTCACCGGCAGGACAGCTTCCAGGGCGGTGTTGCGGTATTCGAGCGGCGAGAACTGCGGGCCGGAGATCATCCCGAAGCCGCCGGCCTCGGTGCTGACATAGTCCGACAGCATCTGGATCTGGCGGTCGGTGAACTGGCGCGGGTCGACGTCGCCGAAGAGGATGACGTGATACTTCCGCAGCTCCTCCATCTTTTCAGGGAAGCGGGTGATCGGGCCGGGGAACTCGCTGCCGGTGGCCGGGTCGTTCGGGCCGAAGTCGGGAACTGGGCGGTCCCCTTCCTGGGAGAAGTTGCGGTCGGCGCTGGTGAGCAGGCAGGAGATGTTGACCGTCTTGTCGCGGATCAGCTCGTTCTTGATGTAGCGGTATTCCCACCGCGGGTAGCCGTCGACATAAAGCACGTTGATCTTACCGTCGAGCACATCGAGCGGCTGCGCCAGGACGTTGTCGTTGCGGCTGAGTTCGCCTTCTTCGATGTCGGCCTCGGCGACGATGTCGATCGTGCCGATTTCCTTCGGCTGGAAGACGATCTCGACATCCTGCGTGCGATCATCGGGCAGCGTGGCGACGGCTTCGGCCTCGCGGCCGTCGACGTTCTTCAGCACGAGCCCGCTCTTCTTGTCCTTCAGGCGGACTCGGACGGTCTTGCCCGGCTCGTAGCCGGCGGCACGGACGGTGACCTTGGCCGTCACCATGTCGTCCTTGAACGCGCTTTCCTGGAGCGACAAGCCGGTGACGACGACGTTCTTCAGCGGCGACTCGGCGCCGATGGGGACTGAATAGATCTTGGTGCCGTACTTCTTGAGCCGGTCGACGACCGAGGGCGGCGCCGAAGCCGGCGTTTCGCGGCCGTCGGTGATGACCACCACGCCGGCCAGCCGCTGACCCTGCAGATCGCCGAGGACGGTCAGCAGCGACGGCACAACCTGCGTCGCCCCGCCGTCGGGCTGAAGGGCCTTGATCGCGGTGAGGAGCTTGGGATCGAGATCGATGACGCGGTCGGCGGTTTTGCCATCGGCAGCGGCCTGGCGGGATTTCTCATCGGGCGGCGGGACGGTGCCGATCGACGAGGCGTCGCGGCTGAAGCGGTAAAAGTGGATCGCGTGCGTCTGGGCGAGTTTGCGGATGAGGGCCTGCTGGTCGCCGGTGAGAAGGCCGACCGCGGCGTCGAGCCGGGTGGGACCGGTGCCGCCGATGAGTTCGACGCCGTCGTTCGACGGCTGGGTGGCGGACGCGACGGCATCGGACGGCGAGGTGGTCGGAGCGACGGCGGTCGGAAGCGTCGCCGGGGCACTCGGCCGCTCGCCGGCCGGCAGCGCCAGGGACGACGCGGCCCCGGTATCGCGAACGACGCCGCTGATACTGGTATCGATCAGCACCGCGATGACCGACGGCTCGCTGCGGGTTTCGGTGACGCGGAGGACCGGACGGTTGATGAGCGTGAGCAGGTAGGCAAAGAGCACCACCCGCAGCGCCGCCAGCCCGATACGCGGGCCCGGCCGGCGGCCATCGCGCGCGTAGACCCACAGCACTAGGACGGCGGCACCGGCGATCAGCAGCGTGTTGATCAGCGCCGCGTTGGCGCCCATCCATTGCGGCGGATCAAAAGTGACGGCAGTCTCGGCACCCGGAGGCAACTCCGCGCGTTCGGCGCCAAAGAGGATTTCGAGCAAACGCTGCATAGGGGTCCAAATCAGTAGTCAGTAGTCAGTAGTCAGTAGTCAGTAGTCAGTAGTCAGTAGTCAGTAGTCAGTAGTCGGAAGTCGGCTCGATGCTTTGTACTGACTTCTGACTACCGACTCCTGACTTCGTCTCTCAGTCACGTTCTCACTGCTTCACTTCGGCGATAGTGCCCGAAGAACATCGCCATAAAGCACTCGGCACCCAGCAGGACCAATAGCGCGATCAGCATTGCGCCGGCCCAGTCGTTGCCTTCTTTGGCGGCGACGACGGCTTCGATCGGCAGTTCGTCGCCGAGCGTGGTCATCTGGATGTCGCCGAGCGACTTGCGGACGAAATCGTTGCCGACGGTGCGGACGTCGGCTTCGTCGACCGCGACATTGACCGCGATCGGAACCGTCTGCGTGGGGCTGAGCTTCAGTTGATAGACGCCGGGCTTGGCCAGTGGACGGCTGCGATAGGTGACGGGGCTGGCGGGGTCGGTGACGGCGTCGATCGCGATCACCAGGCCGGCCTCGTCCTTCAATTCCGGCTGGCCGCCGAGTTTGACGTAGCTGGGGATCTCGACCGGCTGACCGGCGAAGAGATTCATCCAGGTGTCGCCCGGCCGAACGCCGCCGGCGAGCATCTCGTGGGCCAGTTGCACCCAAGCGCCCTTGGCCGGCAGGTTGTGCCAGCCCTTGTCGGTTGTCGGGCTGGCGGTGGTGGAGACGAAGACGACCGTCCCCAGGCCGAGCGAATGGCTGGTGATGGCGGCGTCGGGCTTGTAACCCTCGGGAAGTTTCTTGACTTCACCCGTCGCCGGGTCGGGCGCGGGCACGTAGCTCAGCACGCGTTCGACGCCGGTGTTCCCGGAGATGTCCACCTGCCAGAAGGTATTGATGCGGGCGGTGTCCAGGCCGGTGTTGGCGACGCCTTTGAACGATTGCAGGTAGCGGTGGACCGTAGCGTTGGGGTTGGGGCTGAAGTCGAAAACGAATGGCGTGCCCTGCTCGCGGTTGTCGATGAGCCGGGTGAGCGGGCCGGGCAGAAGCTTCAGCGGCAGGAGGTTGGCGTTGTAGTTTTCCTTGTTGACCTTCTCGCCCATGAAGAACATGAGCGTGCCGCCGTTCTGAACGAACGCGGCGAGCGCCTCGGCCTGGATGTTGTTGAGCTGCGGCACGCCGCACAGCACGACCGCGCGGTAGTCGCCGAGCGCCTTGCGATCGAGTTCGCCGTCGCTGATCAGCTCGGTGCTGACGTGGGTCGCCGACCGCGGGGCGCCGATGCCGACGGGGTCTTTGATCGGCGGAGCCAGCGCCAGTTGCAGGAACGCCCCGCTGCTTTCCATGAACTTCTGGGCCCGAACGCCTTCGACGATGAGGACCTTCAGTTCGCTTGCGACATCGACGACGCGGTACCGCTTGTCGTCGATCTTCAGGCTGTCGGCGGGCTGCTCGGTGTTCAGTTGAACGGTGAACAGGTGCGGCCCGCCTACCTTCACCTGCGTCGGCAGCACCTTGGCGGCATCGGGCGGCGTGCCGGGTTCGAGGCGAAGCGTCTTCACCTTGCCCAGCGGCTGGCCGTCGAGCAGCCATTGCAGCGACGATTCCCCGCTTCCGCCGGTGCCGTAGCCGCGGGCGGTGCCCAGCAGGTCGCTGTCGAAGCGGGTGGTGACCAGGTTGGTGGCCGGGCGGACGTCGAGGACGGCGGCGTTCCACTGCGCCTTGCCTTCGGTCATGTTGAAGTGCGTGACGCTGTACCGCGCCGCGACTTCGGGCCCGAGGCGCTTAAGGGCGTCGGTCGAGGCCCCTTCCCAGGCGCTGCGGGTGCCGTCGGTGAACAGGTACAGCGTGCGGGTGGGCACCTTCTTGTCGTCGTCGGCGATGCCGTTGGCGAGCGTGAGAGCACCGGCCAAGTCGGTACCGGCGTACGACTGTTCGATGCGGTCGATGACGGCCTTGGCCTCGGCCAGGTTGTAACCCGGCTTGGCGATGACGGCCGAGGCCGGCCGGGCGGCGGTGATGATCGCGACCGATTCGCCGCCACCGGCGAGCGTGTCGATCAGCCGCTTGGCCATCAGCTTCTGCTGTTCGAGGTGCGTCTTGGCCGGGGGCAGCGGCGTGCCGTCGGCGCTGGGGACCGGCGTATGCGTGGTTTCGTACGCGGCCGAGTAGCTGTTATCGATGACGAACACGTTGACGCCCGCCCGCCCGCCGAGACCCGCGATCGCGTCGCCGCCGCACCCGCCCATCGGTCGGACCAGCGCAAAGGCGATCAATCCGACGACGGCGCACCGCGTGAGCAGGAGGATGAGCTGTTCGAGCTTCAGGCGTTTGCGGTTTTTCCGCATCGCCCGGAGCAGAAACTCCATCGCCGCCCAGTCCACGATCTTGAACCGCTGGCGGTTCAGGATGTGGATGATGATCGGGATCGAGATCAGCGCCAGCCCCCCGAGGAACAGGGGGTTCAGGAGCGTGATGGCGAGGATGTTGGGCATGGGTGCTGTCAAACGTGCGTCCTGCGGAATTTGTCAATCGTCATTGGTCATAGGTCACTTGATCGTTGTCACTTTTCACCGCAAGTGACAAGTGACCAGTGACAAATCACGTTTTAATGCTCGCCGACCGTGTCGCCAGGAAGCCGCTCAACGCGACGTCGAGCGGCTCGCCGCTGTTCATGCGGGTGAAGTCGATGTGCATGCCGCGGCAGATCTTCTGCATCTGCTCGGTGAAGGCCTGCAACTCGGCCTTGTAGCCGTCACGCAGCGCCTGGGGCTCGGTCAGGAGCTCGCCCAGTTCTTCCAGGCCCTTGAAGAGCGTCGTGTCTTCGAACGGGAACTCGATCTCGTGCGGGTCGAGCACCTGGAACGCGATCACCTCGTGCTTCTTATATCGCAGGTGCCGCAGCCCCTTCTTGATGCTCTCGATATCGTCGAAGAAATCGGACAGCACCACCACCACACTGCGGTGGTGCAGCTTCTCGGCGAGTTGGTCGAGAATGCGGCCGGTGTTGGTCTTCTTGAGCCGCGGCGTGATCGAGAGCTCGTGGGTAATTATTTTCCACTGGCCCGGCGAGTTGCTCGGCTTGATGTAATGCTTGAGTTCCTGATCGAACACCGCCAGCCCGGCCGAGTCCTGCTGCTGGATCGCCATGTAAGACAAGGCGGCGGCGATCGCGGTGGCGTGGTCGAACTTGCTCCACCGCGCGTCGCGATCCCCGACCGAGGCGTACGCCATCGACTCGCTGGCGTCGACGACACAGATGAGCTGCAGGTTGGTCTCCTGCAGGTACTGCTTGAGGTAGATCTTGTCGGTCTTGCCGAACACCTTCCAGTCCACGTGTCGCACGTCGTCGCCTGAGACGTACTGGCGGTGCTGCGCGAACTCGACGCTGATGCCCTGCAGCGGCGAGCGGTGCATGCCGGTCATGAGGCCTTCGATGACCAGCCGGGCGCGCAGGTCGAGCGAATGCACCCGCGCCAGCACGCGGGGGTCGAGGTATTTGCGGTAATCGGTGGTTTGGGGGACGACTGTCATGCAATGACCCAGCCCTTCGGGCCGGCGCTAAAAGGATCGATCGACCATTTCCGGGAGACGGCCCCTGCTTACGCCGTCTTCGCTCCCGGAATAATCTTCGCCGCCTGCTTGTCCATTTCCTCGTACTGCTGACGCGGGATGTAGTCCATCAGCTTCTTGACGATCGTATCGCTGCGGATGCCTTCGGCTTCGGCGTTAAAGTTCGTCACGATGCGGTGCCGCAGCACGGGCAGCGCCACGGCGCGGATGTCTTCTGTGCTCACATGGTAGCGCCCCTTGAGCAGCGCCCGCGCCTTGCCGGCAAGAATGAGGAACTGGCTGGCACGCGGGCCGGCGCCCCAACCCACGAAATCCTTCACGAACGGCGGCACGTTGCCTTCGCTGACGCGCGTCAGCCGGCTGAACTGCAACGCGTAGCGAATCACATGGTCGGCCACCGGAACCTTGCGGACAATGTCCTGCAACTGCAGCACCTCTTCGCCGTTGAGCACGTGCGAGAGCTGGATCGACCGGCTCATGGTCGTCAGGCGGACGATCTGGAACTCTTCGTCTTCCGTCGGGTAGCCGACGTTGATGTTGAACATGAACCGGTCGAGCTGCGCTTCGGGCAGCGGGTAGGTGCCTTCCTGTTCGATCGGGTTCTGGGTGGCCAGCACGAAGAACGGCTGCGGCAGCCGGTGCTGCTTGCCGCCGGCCGTCACCTGGTGTTCCTGCATCGCTTCGAGCAGCGCGGCCTGCGTCTTGGGCGGGGTACGGTTGATTTCGTCGGCGAGAATCACGTTCGCGAAGATCGGCCCGCGGACGAACCGCATGCTGCGGCTGCCGGTGGCCTTGTCTTCCTCGAACACTTCCGTGCCGGTGATGTCCGAAGGCATCAGGTCGGGGGTGAACTGGATGCGGTTGAAGCTCAGGCCCAGGGTGCGGGCGAGCGTCGAGATCAGCAGCGTCTTGGCCAGGCCCGGCACGCCCACCAGCAGCGCGTGACCGCGGCAAAAGAGCGCGATCAGCAACTCTTCGATGACCGCCTCCTGACCCACGATCACCTTGCCGAGTTCGGCCCGAAGGTCGTGATAGGCCTTCTGAAGCTTTTCGACGGCGGCAAGTTCCTCGGCGGCGAGGTTGGTGTCCTGAGCCTTGACGATCCCGATTGACGAATCCATGAACTCTCCTGTGCGGCTGACATTTCAGCGCGATGTATGCGACCCGTATGCTGTTGGCCTGTTGGACGTACGACAGCTCCGAAGGTTGCCGGGCTGTCGAATAGGAACGAAGAAATCGAAACGGGAGTGTGCCCACAGCGGCGATGCGGGGTACGGAGGGCACGTCATGTGCTGCAACTCTCCCGATATGGCTGACGTTCGCGGTTGCGAACGTCCGAGGCACGATTGGTGGCAACCTTATACCGCCTATAATCCCGCCATTCCACTATATACGGCCGAGGCGGAAAAGTTGCAGCGGTCGCAACATCGATCCAGCGGAATACGCCATGCCCGAACTTCCCGAAGTCCAGACCGTGGTCGCCGCGCTCGGCCCGCGATTGATCGGCCGGCGGATTGCCCGCGTCGATCTCCGCCGAACGGACATCCTCTGCCCCGCCGGCACCGACCTGCCGCCGCTGCTTAGCGGCCGCTCCATTCGCGACATCCGCCGGCGCGGCAAGCGGATTATCTTCGTGCTCGACAACGGCGACTGCTTCTTTATCCACCTCGGCATGACCGGCCGACTGTCGTTCGCCGTCGCGACCGATCCCGCCGAGCCCCACACACATCTCGAGTTGGCCTTCTCGCCACAGCCGAACGCCGCCGACCTGGTGCTTCGCTTCAGCGATCCGCGCCGCTTCGGCGGAATCTGGTGGGTCGGCGCCGGCGCCCCCGATGCGGGCATGGGGCCCGAACCGCTGACGCTCCGGTCGTCCGCCCTGGCGAGCCTGCTCCTGCAGACGACCCGAAACGTCAAGGCTGCCCTGCTCGATCAGTCGCTCGTCGCCGGCCTCGGCAACATCTACGTCGATGAATCGTTGTTCCTCGCGCGATTGAATCCGCTTCGGCGTGCCAACTCGCTGACGCGAAAAGAGACCGGCCGCCTGAGCCGCGCCATCAAGCTGACTTTACGCAAAGCGATCGCGCATCGCGGCAGCACGCTCCGCGACTACCGCGATACCGACGGCGAGGCGGGCGGGTTTCAGTCGTTGCACCGGGTTTACGATCGCGCCGACCTGCCCTGCCGCCGATGCCGCACACCGATCACCCGCATCGTCGTCGGCGGACGATCGACGCACTTCTGCCCGGAATGTCAGCCGGCAAGTTAGTGATGCGCTTCATCAGACGTTGCGGGTGCCGGGTCGCATGGGCAACGGTACTCCGTTGCCCGTGTCGAACGTCAGACGGCGTCGGCCACGGGCAAGCGAGTACGCTTGCCCATGCCACCCAAACCGACACGCAGTATCAGGCAGAACGGACCACTTGCCGAGGCTGCCCCGCGAGATGGCTACGCGAATCAAACCGCCGGAAGTTCGGTTTCACCACGAAGGCACGAAGGGCACCAAGTTGCACGAAGAATAGTCCGAATCGCGAGCGGTGTCGTCGATCAAAAAGTCCTCTGATCTTCTTCGTGAAACTTCGTGCCCTTCGTGCCTTCGTGGTGAAATCGGACTCCCGGTTGGCGTCCCTGCCGCGCTGTCGAACCCGCTGGCGGCAAGGCCAGAGGCTTTGCCCTAATCCTCACCCGCGACCGCCTTCAGAACCTGCTCCACCGCAATCTCATTGAGCGTCTCGGCCTGCACCACGCTGACCTTCGGACCGATCGGTCGCCAGCGGGTCGGGTCGGTGGAACCGAAGAGCGAGACCGTCGGCACGCCCAGGATGCCGGCGATGTGTCCGGGGCCGCTGTCGTTGCCGACGAAGGTCGATGCCGACTTCAGCCGGTCCAGCAGGTCTGTCAGCGAAGCCAGGCTGTCGACGTCGGCGACCTCGCGCAGCGCGGCGATGTCAGCTGCCGGCCAGCGTTCCTGTTCGACTTCGCCGATCACAAACCTCACGCCACGACCCGCCGCCTTCAACGCCGCCGCGAGCTCGATGAACTTCGCCAGCGGCCAGCACTTGGCCGGCGATCCGCCACCGGGATGAATGACGATCGGCCCGCCCGCCGGCGCCACATGACCCAAGCCACGCGCGTTGAGCGAAGCCAGCAACTGTGTCACCCCCTGCTGCCAGATCACCGACGGCGACAACTGCCGCAGCAGAAAATCCGTGTGGTGCCCGGTGAAATCAGCCGGCGGATGGGCGGCCAGGCACAGGACGTCCGCGCCGTCGGAAGCCTGACGGACATTTCTTTCCCAGACGGACCCGGGTTCGGCAACGAAGCTGACGATGCTGTGAGCGCCGGCGAGCAATCGGGCGGGGATGTCAGGGAGGTTGGGCTTTTCGGCGAAAAGCGAGTGCCAGCCGTTCTCGGCGTCGATCGATTCCAGCCGCAACGCCTTCTCGGCGAGCAGGCCCTTCTGCTTCGATGTCACATAGAAGACCCGGCTCTGCGCGAACAACCTTCCGGCCGCCAGCGCGAGCGGCCACGACAAGACGAAATCGCCGAGTGCGCCGGAGTGGAAGATGAGCACATTACGTTTGAGGGCCACGGTGACGACGGTTGGGTTACATAGGCATCAATGGGCACGGCCAACGGAATGCAAAATGCAAAACATGCAATGAAAAACACAAAACGGACGAGCCATCAGACCACCAACTCATTTTGCATTTTTCATTGCATGTTTTGCATTTTTCATTCGCTCGACGTTCGCAAGTCGCTCGGCGGGCGGTGCCCGCCCTGCAAACTCATTCCGCCGCATCGATCCATCCGCCGCCCAGCACCACGTCACCATCGTACAGCACCACCGCTTGTCCCGGGGTGATCGCCGACTGGGGATCGTCGAACCGGACGCGCAGCGTGTCGTCCGCCGTTCGCCAGGCGACGGCGGGCTGGGGGTCGGCGTTGTAGCGGATCTTGGCCGTGCAGGGGATTTCTTCCCCGCCGACGGGCAGGCGGTCGGTCAGCAGGTTGAGCTGCGTCGCCGTCAGCGACTGCCGCAGCAGGTCCGGCTTGTCGCCGACGGTCACGCGATTGGCCGCGGCGTCGATATCGACGACATACAGCGGCCGACCGAACGCGACGCCCAGTCCCTTGCGCTGACCGACGGTAAATTGCTGATGCCCTTCGTGCTCGCCGACCACCTCGCCGGTCGTGGTAACGAACTCGCCTTGCCGGAAGGCCTCGGGCGTGCGGCGGCGGACGAGGCCCGCGTAGTCCTGGTCAGGGACGAAGCAGATCTCCTGCGAGTCGGGCTTGTTGAAGACCGGCAGTTTCATCTCCTCGGCCAGCGCCCGCACGTCGTGCTTCTCGTATTCGCCGACCGGCAGCAGCGTATGGTCGAGCGTCTGGCGGTTCATGCCGAACAGGACGTAGCTCTGATCCTTGCGATGGTCGCGGCCGCGCAGCAGTTGCCGCTGGCCGGTCGCCGGATCGATGCCGACGCGGGCGTAATGGCCGCTGGCGACGTAGTCGGCACCGACGGCTTGTGCGTATTGGGACAGCTTGCCGAACTTTAGCCAGTCATTGCAGCGGACGCAGGGGTTGGGGGTTCGGCCGCGGTTATATTCGCCGACGAAGTAGTCGATGATGCGGCCGAAGTCCTGCTCGAAGTTCAGCACGTAGAAGGGGATACCGAGAAGCCCCGCCACCCGCCGGGCGTCGGCGGCATCGAGGACCGAGCAGCACCCCTGCTTGTGGCCGGTGGGTGTCGTGTCGCACTGTTCGCCCCCCTGCACCGGCCCGTCGACACCCTTGGGCGTTCCCAGCCGCATGAAACAGCCGAGCACTTCGAACCCTTGGCGCAACAGGAGAGCCGCGGCGACGGAGCTATCCACCCCGCCACTCATGGCAAGTACGACCTTTTTCCCGGCACCAGACATCGCGGGGATTGTAGACGCACCGAGGGCCGGGACAAAACGCGGTCTTTGGGACGATGGGATCGCGGAGGTTCACCACGCGGCGGCGCCGCGACCGAGCCGAATAAAACACGAAGGCGCGAAGGCACGAAGAGAGCACGAAGGAAAGGCTTGGAAGAGGTACTTTGCCTTGGCCTTCCCTCGTCCGAATCGCATTCGGACTCCGAGTCAAAAACACCCAGGAAGCCACGGACGCCGAGAAATGGATTCTCTTGGCGTCTTGGCGTCTTGGCGTCTTGGCGTCTTGGCGTTGAGATCATGTCCAGAAGCCACGCGAAAAGCTTGCCACAAAAACAAGAAATGACGCCCTGTCGGTCGGTCCGACTTCAAGGCGTCATTTCCTTCGCGTTCCTTCGTGGCTTCGCGCCTTCGTGTTCTCTTCATCCCTCGTGGTTGGCTTACTCGACAACCGCCTGGATGATCCCCTGCACATGGAACCACTTGGGTTCCGCCGACACGTCAGACGTGTCGTACTGCTTGAACAGGCCGCCGAGGAAGATCTTGACCTGGCCGCCTTCGGGTTCGAAGCGGACCATCAGGTCGATCGGTTCCATGTGGTAGCGGTCGCCCATCCGGAAGACGCCGTTGCTGGTTTCGTCCTGGCCTTCAAAGGGGACGGCCATTCGGTACGGGGCATCGTCAAGCTGCTGGACATCGCCGACGCGGAGCGGCATGCGGAAGTAATACCGGTCGCCCTGCCAGCCCTTGTTGATCGCTTCCTTGGGGTCGTCGCTATAGAGCATCGCGACCATGCGGTCTTCGCCCTTGCCGCTCAGACGCAGGCGGGCGCGGGGGAACTGAACCGCAACGCCATTGGGATCGGCGTCGGTGGCGGCGGCTTCGACTTCGGCCTGGCTCTTACGCGGGTCGGAGACTTCGCGCAGCCAGAGGTACGAGGACACCGGCATCGCCGATACCTTGGCCGACGCCAGTTCCGGTGAAGGCAGCGTGGTGGGCGGAGCGACGACGGCGGGCTGATTGGCCGGGGGCGTCCGGGCCTGCTCCGCGTCGTCGCAGCCGACGGCAACGGCCAGAACCGCGGAGACACCCAGAAGCGTGCATGAGCGGGTCATCCATCCCCAGTTCAGCGTTTGCCGAACCTGGCGAAGCGACAGTCCGATTGTGTTGACCACAGAACCTCCTGTCCGAATGGTTGAACCCAAGCCGCCCCGCGGCAGTATGAAAGTCCCAGCTATACGTCGGCTGGATGTTGTCTTGAAGTATAGCATAATCCGATGACCCGCGCCGATGAGATTCCGGACCCTTCCGCCCTTCTTTGTGAAGGGTGCGGATACACTCTTCACGACGGGCCCGCCCCGGGCAACTGCCCTGAATGTGGCATCCCTATCTCCGATAGCCTGCCGGAGTTACGACATCCTGCTCCCTGGGAAGCTGGTCAAGGTGTCGCGTCTATCGGGGCCTGGCTGAAAACGACCGGCTGGGTTCTGTTCGCACCCCGAGGCTTTTTCCGCCACCTGTCGGCGATCGGCCCGACGCGCAAATCATCGATCTTCGGACATGTCTACCGCCTGCTGACCAGTTTGCTGCTCGGATTGGCCGCGAGCGTTCACTTCGATTTCCTGGCCGTCTCGCAGACGTCCCGGCGGATTGCGCAACTTGAGGTTCCCGGGCTGCCCTTCGCCATCGCGGCCGTCCTCACCTTCCTCGCGATCGAACTGATCTCATTGGCGGTCGTCTATCTGACGGCGTGGGAGGCCGGCTATCGGGGGTTGCGCCTGCCCCGGCCGATCGTCGCGCGGGCGATCGATTACCACGCCGTCCACCTGGTTCCCCCGGCGATCCTCGGCACGGTCACCGTCCTGGCGTACGACTGGCTCAACCGCCACGACGGCAACCTCGCCGCCGCGTGGATCATGACCTACATCTACACCCTCGCCGCCGAGGTGATCGTCTCGGCCGGTTATCTCTTCGTCACGTACTGGGCGGCGATGCGAAATCTGATGTATGCCAATGCGGGAGTAGTCAGTAGTCGGTAATCAGTAGTCAGTAGAGCTGGCGCTCTGCCTCTGCCTCTGCCTCTGCCTCTGCCTCTGACTACTGACTACTGACTACTGACTACTGACTACTGACTACTGACCACTGGCTACTGACTACTGACTACAACGCTGTCTACAACGCATTGACCTTCGCCGCGCAGATGAAGTCGCTCTCGGACAACCCGCCGACGCTGTGCGTGTTGTAACTGATGCGGCACTTGTTGTAGCTCACCTCCAGATCGGGATGGTGGTCCTGCTGGTGGCTGATCCAGGCGACGGCGTTCACGAACGCGATCGTCTGGTAGTAGTCCTTAAACCCGAACGTGCGGGCGATCTTGCCGCCGGCCAGTTCCCATCCGGGAACGAGTTTCAGCAGTCCCGTCACGGCGTCGGCCGACAGGGCCGTCACCTTGGGGGTGCAGGTCTTGCTTAACAGTGTCGTCAGGTCCATCGAATCTCCCGGGTGAAGCGCGCCGCAGACGGCACGCACGAATCATGATACGTTGTCGGCTTCCGCGCCTGTCGTTGTACCCGACGTGCGTAAACCGCGAGCACTGGGAAAACGCCACTCCATGAACTGGGTCATCGGTGATATCCACGGCATGCTGCGTCCCCTTCGTGCTTTGGTGGAACGCGTCTCGCAGGCCGATCCGCAGGCGAAGTTCAACTTCGTCGGCGACTACATCAACCGCGGGCCAGATTCCAAGGGCGTGCTCGACTTTCTGATCGACCTCAAGGGCGCCCGCTTCTGCCGCGGCAACCACGACGACATCTTCACCCTGCTGCTCTACGGCCAGCCTTACGTGCAGAACCCCAGCGCCACCGACGAGGTGGTCGCGTTCCAGTGGTTCGTGCAGTACGGGCTCTGGGAAACCCTGCTGAGCTACGGCGTCGAGCCGTACGAGATCGACGCCGTCCTGGCCCGCCCGTCACCGGAATCGGTGTTGCGGCTGTTGTCGGTGGTTCCCGAATCTCACCGAAGGTTCGCCCGAGACCTCGTGCCCGTCATCGAAGGCGACACCTACTTCATCGCCCACGCGATGTGGAACGTGGACGAGCCCGATGAGCCCTCCATCGCCGCCCGGCTTGCTGAGAACACCCGGCTGCGCTATCAGATCATCTGGGGCCGCTACGGCCGCGAGCTAACCCGCCCGAAGCGGTGGAAACGCACCGGCTATTTCGGCCATACGCCGGTGCAGACCTACCCTCGCGACGTGCAGACGCAGGAGCACACGCCCATTCGCGGCCCCGGCATCGTGCTGCTCGACACCGCGGCCGCCCTGACCCCCGAAGGCCGGCTCTCGGCGGTCAGCATCGAGTCCGGCGAGCTCATCCAGGTCGACCGACTGGGTGGCCCAATCATCGGCCAGAAGTCCGGCTGAGCCCCGCCCGACGCGCCGCTGGAACTAATCGACGTCTCGCGCATCCAACCCAACAGGTCCACACACTCAACCTTTTGGGAGGTCCGCGATGACCGGTCGACGCAAGCTCGCAACCCGCTCCTGGATGCTTTTGTCTTTCGCCGCGGTCGGTGCTACGGCACTAGCGGCCGAGCGAGCGACGAACATCGACATCGATCTTTGGCCCGGCCGCTCGGTCACCACCGGCGGGACATCGCGAGTCGCCGACACGGTTCGGCCCGCCCGCGCCCGCTATAAGGAGCTTCTCCGGAAAATCGAAGTCGCGAAGGATCAGGCCACCTACGGCGACTTCTATGACTTCGGTTACTACACCGGCACGAGCTACATGGAACATACCGACCTCCCGCCGGGCTACTGGGTGTATGTCGCGCCGCACTGGCTCATCTATCGCGAAGACCTGAACGCCCCGCAGCCTCCGGTCAAAGCCGCCTGGGGAACCGAGCAGGCGACCGGCGCTCCCGACACGCCCAATGCCGGCGACATCCAGACCGCCTGGGCCTCGACGACCGCGGACGGCCAGCGCGAGTGGCTCGAACTGACATACGAATCGCCGGTGGAGGCGGTCGGCGTGATGGTCTACGAAACCTACAATCCCGGCGCGGTCGATGCCGTCATCGCCTATGCCGGCAATGAACAGGTCCAGGTCTGGGCCGGAAAGGACCCGACCGAGCCTGGCAAGCCGATGGGCGTCTCGGTGATGGGATTCAGCACCGCCGTCAACACGAACCGGGTGCGATTGAACATCGATTCGCCTAGTGTGTCGGGCTGGAACGAGATTGATGCCGTCGGCCTGATCGACAAGCAGGGGAAGGTACACTGGGCGGTGAGCGCGACGGCCAGCAGCAGCTTCGGGGCGCGGCCCGACGTGCCGCCGGGCCCCGGGGGGCCGGTTCCGCTGGGACTGCCCCCGGGGGAATCGGATCGAAACAATATCCGCTGAACCGTCGCGATTCTTGAAGGAGCGTGTCTTGGCGGAACTCGAAACAGCCATTCGTATTGCCGTCACGGCCCACGCGGGCCAGACCGACAAGAGCGGCGCGCCGTACATCACCCACCCGCTCCGGCTGATGTCGATGGTCGAAAGCGACGAGGCCAAATGCGCCGCCGTCTTGCACGACGTCGTCGAAGACACGCCAGTCACCCTCGCCGACCTCCGCCGCGAGGGGCTTTCCGACGCCGTTCTCGAGGCCGTGGCTTGTCTCACCCACGCCAAAGAGCAGCCCTATGTCGACTACGTCATCCGCTGTAAGGCCAACCCCATCGCCCGGCAGGTGAAGATCGCCGACCTCATCGACAATAGTCGACCGGAGCGGGCGATGCTCCGGCCGGCAATGATCGATCGCGACTTGGCCCGCATCGCACGGTATCTTCTGTCCCACCGATTCCTGTCGAACGGAATCACCGAGGCCGAGTACCGGTCGCTGATGCAGTCGCACGGCGACGTCGAAGCCCACCCCTTCCGCGAAAGCCCCTGACATGCCCGATCGACGTCGAGTAGCACTGGTGACCGGCGGAGCCAAGCGCGTCGGCCGGGCGATCGTCGAACGGCTGGGGGCGATGGGATTCGCCGTTGCGTTCACCTATCTCACGAGCGACCGCGACGCCGAGGCGCTGCGATCCCAACTCGCCGAGCGCGGCATCGACACCTTGCCGATCAAGGCCGACCTTGCCGAACCCGAGAACGCCGTCGAACAGATCGACAAAGCGTTTGGATCCTGGTCGTCCGACCTGGACGTGCTGGTGAACAACGCCAGCCTCTGGCTGCCGGGCCGACTGGCCGAGACGACACCCGACATTCTGCGAAAAGCGTACGCGGTGCATGTCGAATCGCCGCTGCTGCTGTGCAAGACGTTCGCCAATCGGCTGCGGCGTGATGGCGGCGGGCATGTGGTGAACATGGTGGACCTGCTCGCCGAACGCCCCTGGCCGCAGTACCTGGCGTACTGCGCCAGCAAGGCGGCGCTGGCGAACCTGACGCTCGGGCTGTCACGCGAACTGGCGCCGCAGGTCACCGTCAACGGCATCGCCCCCGGCGTGGTGCAGTGGCCCGAGGACTTCCCGGCGGACGAGCGAGAGAAGTACCTGAAGCGCGTCCCCCTGCAACGCGAAGGAACGCCGGCGGATGTCGCGAACCTGGTCGAGTTCCTCGTCGGCAAGGGGAGCTACATCACCGGGCAGATCATCCGCCTGGACGGCGGGCGGTCGGTGACGTGAAGTGAAAGATTGGGTGGCATGGGCAACGGTACTCCGTTGCCCGTGTCGAACGCCGGACCGCGGTCGTCACGGGCAAGCGAGTACGCTTGCCCATGCCACCCAAAAAGTTAGTCGCAAACCGAGCAGCGGGCCGTCTCTCGTTGATCTTTATCTCCGCATTTTCTCGCCACGGCTTGGGATCGAATCATTAGAATCATGAAATGAGCTGGGAAGCCCACCGCTGGACCGCCAGGACACCCTCGGAGCTGTACCACACCCTCGGCCCGCATGGCGTCGATGATCTGGTCCGCCAGATGATCGCCGCCTGCTGGCGGGCACTGCCGGAGGAGGGGCGGACGATCGCACTCGGCATCGCCAGGGCCCGGGAGATTCACGACCGCAACGTCGGCGTGTGGAAGAAGATCAAGAAGGTCACGCCTGAAGCGTTCTTCGCCGACCTGTTCCCCACCGATGCCGACGGGTATTGCCGCCAGGCGATGGTCCTCACCTGGATGATGATGCCCCGCAGCGGCGGCCGCGAAGTGACCGACGCGTTGAAGATCTTCGGGCACATCGTCGAGCGCAACCTCGACGCGTGGGAAGAGGACAACGCCACGTTCACCGGCAAAAAGCGAAGGCCGGCCAAAACGAAGACGGCGAAGGTGACAAAGCCGTCGGTGCCTGCAAAGAAGTCTGCGATTGTGAAAAAGTCTCCGCTTTCGAAAAAGTCTCTACTTACGAAAAAGAACGCTCGCTCGCGCCGCTGAGCGGCGGGCCGCCTATCCTCTTCGCGTGACTGCAAACCTACCCGCCGGCCGGCAATTACTTTTGATCGTCGCCATCAGCTACCTCGTCAGCGCGGCGGTGATGGGCTTCATGCGCTGGCGCGGGGCCGAGATCGGCACGTGGTTCCTCGCCGGCTGGCTGCTGACCGGTCTGGCGGGCGTGCTGCTGGCGCAACAACTGGCCGAGGCGCGACCCGCCGTCTGGATCGGGCTCCTGGTGGCACTGCTCCCGTGGATGGTGCTTTCGCTGGTGTTCGACACCCGGTTGAAAATCTGGGTGATGGTCGCCGTCGATGCCGCCGGCGTCTTTGCCATTGTCTACGGACTGGCCCTCGCCCGTGGGGCGCTGTCTCAGGTCAGTCAATGACGATCTGGTCGAGCCCTTTTTCCGGCGGCGGGTACTCCATCTTCAGCTTCTTCAGCGTCCGCACGATCGTGTCGGAGATCACCCAGTTGCGGAACCACTTCCGGTCGCTGGGGACCACGTACCAGGGTGCGTGCTCGGTCGAACATTCCCGCAGCGCGTCCTGATACGCCTCCATGTACTCGTCCCAGCGCTTGCGTGTGTCGAGGTCGCCGACGGCGAACTTCCACTGCTTGGCGGGGTCGTCCAGCCGTGCCTGCAATCGCTTCTTCTGCTCTTCCTTGGAGATGTGCAGGTAAAACTTGACGATCGTCACTCCCTCGTCGGCCAGCAGCCGTTCGAACGCGTTGATGTGATCGAACCGCCGCGACCACACGTCCTTGGTTGTGATCCCCATCACCCGCTCGACCAGCACCGCCTCGTAGTGCGACCGGTTGAAGATGCCGATCATCCCCTTCGGCGGAACGGCCTGGTGGCACCGCCAGAGAAAGTCGTGCGATTTCTCGAGCGTCGTCGGCACCTTGAAGCTGGCGACCATGCACCCCTGCGGGTCGAGTCCGCTGAACACGTGCTCAATCGAGCCGTCCTTGCCGGCGGTGTCCATCGCCTGAAACACCACCAGCAGCGCGTGCTTGCCCTCGGCGTAAAGCAGTTCCTGCAACTCGTCGAGTTGCTCGAGATTCTTCTGCGTCGGCTCGACGGCGGCGGTCTTGTTCTTGAAGTCGCCGGTGTCGTCGGGGTCGCGATCGCTGAGCTTGAACTTCTTGCCGGGCGTCACGAGATACGGTGAATCGGCGAGCATCAATCCTTCTCCTTCTCTGGAACAGGTGCCTTCTCCAGAAATCGCAGCGACGTCGATACCGTTGCCGGTCGCAAAGCGCCCTCCGCCGGTGCCTGTACCACCTTTCCATCGGCGGCAAACAACTTCTTCACCAGCGCAAAACAGATCGCCGACCGCGATTGCAACGGCGACACCGTGCTGCTGGTGATCCCGCCGACCTGGTTACCCGCGTCATCAAACACCGGCGAGCCGGCGATCGGCAGGGTCTCTCCCACCAGCTTCAAGCCCACCAGGCTCTTGGCCGACTGCTTGCGGGCGAACATCCGGGCGACGATCTCCTGCCCGACGTAGCAACCCTTGTACACGTTCACCGCGCGGGTGAACGTCTCGACGCCCGTCTCGGCCGGGAGGATCGTCGAATCAAAATCGATGCCGAACAGTGGACGCCCCGCTTCGATGCGCACCGCGTTGAAGGCCGCCCAGCCGATCGGCCGCAACGGCCGTTTGGCGTGGGCAACCAGTTGCCCGAAGCGTTCGACGAGCGTTTTCCAGACCGCCTCCACGCGATCGATCGGAATAATCAGATGCAATCCCGTCGTCCCGCAGACGTCGTCCCGCCAGACGACGACCGGCACATCGAACAGCGTGATCTCGGTGGAGCCGATCGCCGTCAGTTCCGGGATTTCCACGCCCGCCGCGGCGGACAACACTTCCCGCGCCGTCGGCCCGTGCAACGCCAGCTCGTGGTAGTGGCCGACGCGATCGAACAGCTTCACCTGTTCGGTGAACAGGTAGCGGTCCAGCGCCTGCCGCAGCGGGACGATCAGCCGGGCGTCGGTTTCCAGCAGCGTCCGGTCGCCGCGCTCGATCACGTTCATGTCGGCCAGCACCCGGCCGTTGGTTTGCAGCAGAAACGCGTAGACACCCATCCCGGCGGGCATGCCGGTCTTGGTCTCTTTCGACCAGGTCTGGTTCGAAAGCAGGTTGTTGAGGAAGGTGAGCCGGTCTTTGCCGGTCAGTTCGAGCACGCCGCGATGGGCCAGATCCATCAGCCCGCACGACTTGTGCAACGCCGCGTATTCCGCCTGCGGCTCGCCGAACGTGCTGACGATCTCGACCGTTTCGTAAGGCTGGAACTCGGCCTCGACGGCGACGTGCAGCGCGTGCAACGGATTGGGCAGCGAACGGGTTTCCGGCGGCGGTGCCGGGTCAGCGGGCGGTGTTTGCGGCAAAGGCTCTGTCATGATCGTGATCAAGCATAGCCGCAGGATGTAGGGTCCGCACTGCGGACCGCAGATTGAAGAAACGTCGCCTTGTGGCACGGGCAAATACCCTTGCCCGTGTCTGCACGTCACGCACAGCCACGGGCATGCGTACATGCCCATGCCACAAAGTTACGTCGCCCCTTCAACCGTTACGGCAAGTCCAGCAGGATGAACTCGGCATCGCCGGCGGCCTTGATCGCCAGCGACTTCTCATCGGCCACCCGCGCCTGGTCGCCGTTCTTGAGCGTCTTTCCGTTCACGCTCACCTCGCCGGCGATCACGAACAGGTACGCGTGCGTGCCAACCTGGTTGTGCGTCACTTCCTTCCCGGCGTCCAGCGCCGAAACGAAAATGCTCGCGTCCTGGTCGATCGTGAGCACGCCATCCACCGGATGGTCCGTCGGCGCGACCACCTGCAACAGCCGGTTGTGGCGGTCTGCGCGGGTGTACGGCTTTTGCTCCCACCGCGGTTCGTTGTTCTTGTTCCTCGGCAGGATCCAAAGCTGAATCAGCCGCATGTCCGACTTCGACGGGTTGTTCTCGGCGTGCACGATGCCACGCCCCGCCGACATCACCTGGACTTCGCCGGGCTTGTTCGTGTGCCGGTTGCCCAGGCGGTCGCGGTGTTCCAGTTCGCCATCGACGATGTACGAGACGATCTCCATGTCCTTGTGGGGATGGAAGTCGAACCCGCCACCGGCTTTGACGATGTCGTCATTGAAGACGCGCAGCGCGCTCCAGTTCATGTTCTTCGGGTCGTAGTAGTCGGCGAACGAAAAGTGCCAGTGGGTCTGAAGCCAGCCGTGGTCGGCGGAGTAACGGTCGGCGGACGGGATGACGGTGATCATGGCAATGCTCCGGTAAAGCGTAGGCCGGCAGATCGGGCGACGTTTCGCACAGGGTTCTGCCGTTCTTCGCAATCTTGGATGCCCGGAAAATACTTGTTGTGACAACTATCGTCAAGACATCAAATCTGCCGCAGAGTCCGAGTTTGGTCTCCGACCGCGTTGCTGCATGCCATTTGTGGGATCGCGCTTGCGCGCTTTCCTGCTACAGCAGGTTAGCCACAGAGCCGTGTTCATCAGAGCTGTCACTCACCCCATGGTTTTTAACGGCTTTCTGCTGACGGACGGGTCGGACGCCAGCATCCCCAAGCCTGCGATCGCGCAGGTTGTCCCAAGGAGCCATCACCATGCGTCTCTCTGACTTCATCCTCAAAAACATGGAATCCATTCTCGCCGAATGGGAGATTTTCGCACGAAGTGTCGAGGCGGGCACGAAGATGGACCGGCTGGCCCTGCGCGACCACGCCGAGGACATCCTCCGCGCAACCGTGCGCGACATGACAACCGCACAAAGCGACAACGAACAATTCGACAAATCGATCGGTCAGGGCGCCGATGGCACCGGCAGCAAGCACCTCGACGAAGCATCCGAGGTACATGGCGTCGGCCGGGTTGGCTCCGGGTTCGATCTCGGCGAACTGGTGTCAGAATACCGCGCCCTCCGCGCCAGCGTCATAAAGCTCTGGCGCGATACCAACCCCAACCCTCACGCCACCGACATCGACGACCTGACACGATTTCATGAATCCATCGACCAGTCTCTACGCAAAGCGGTCGTTGGTTACACCGGCTACGTGGACCGTTCCCGCCAGATGTTTCTGGCCATTCTCGCCCACGACCTGCGCAACCCACTGAACTCGATCCTGCTTTCGGCCGAAGTGGTATCGCTGACCGCGACCGGCGACCCCGACACCATCGACGCCGCACATCGCATCACTTCCAGCGTCAAGTCGATCGCCCAAATGGTGACTGACCTGCTCGATTTCGCCGGCACCGGCGTGGGCTCGGCAATGCCCTTGTCTCCCGCGCCAATGGATCTCGCCAAGCTTTGCCGGGAACTCCACGGAGAGTTTCAGGCTGCCCACCCGACCTGCACGCTCAGCCTCAAGACAACCCAAAGCCTTAACGGAATCTGGGACGCCAGCCGCATACGGCAGGTGCTTTCCAACTTACTCGGCAACGCCTTCCAGCACGGCGGGGAAACCTGCAACGCCAAACTCACGGTCACTGCCGACGGCCCGGACGTCGTACTCGCCGTGCACAACTGCGGAACGCCCATCCCGCCGGAACTGCTCCCCACCATCTTCCAACCCCTCGTCCAGGGTGAGCGTCGCAAGGGCAAGCCGCAGCGGCGAGCCGGCAGCATAGGATTGGGCCTTTACATCGCACGCGAAGTCGTGCTCGCCCACGGCGGCACCATCACCGTGCAATCCACTAAGGAAAGCGGCACCACCTTCACCGTCCGGCTCCCGCGGAAACACAGCGCGCCCGGCGGCTGAAAAACCGGCTCACTTGCCCGGTTCGTAAGTCACAGGGTCGTGCGCGTAACCCCGCGTGATGTACTCCGCGTGCCCGTCGCAGAAGCTCGCATTCCCCCGCCGCTCCATGTTGGCCGCCTGGAACGTGTCGGGGAGAACGCGCTGGCGGTCGTGCCGGATCGCCAGGTAATCGCCCCGGCCCCAGAACCCGCCGTCGTTCAGGCTCCGCTCGTCCTCCTCAACGATCAGGATCTTTTCCGACGGGTTCTTCAACTGCATCAGGCTCGCCGTGCGGTCCACCGTAAACGTGCCGGTCTGCCAGCCGGAGACGAAGCAGTTGAGTGTATAGCTGCACTTGTACGGCGGATCGCTGCCCCACATGTTCGTCCGCCGTCCTTCGTCCGACGGACATTTGAGCAGGTCCGCGATCACCGAGGGGCCGACGTATTTCGCGATCGCCGACTTGGTCACGTCGTCCGAGTGCACCGTGTGGCGAAAGAAAAGAGGTCGAGACTGAGCCGCCCTGGCCGAGGGCCGACTATTCCCGGTATTTAGGCCAATAATACGAATCGGAGCCAAACGCCCAGAACTTCTCGGTAGTCACTCCATCGTTCCAGGCCACCCAATCGGCCGAACCGTCACTGAAAGCTGCGTTCATTCCCTTGGGCTGCCCCTTCTCATCGACCTCATGCGCATTAACGACGCCCGGCTTGATCTGCGTCAGACAGGACCAAACCGGGGCTGCTGCCTTCAGCCGCGACGCCTTAGTGAGGTCAACCCAAGGCACTTTCCAATTTCCCCCGCCGGGAAACACAAAATACTGGTAGCTCATCCACTGATCCCCTGTCGACTGGGGATTGTAAGTCAGGGGAAATCGTTCGTACTGGGCGGGACAGTACATGATCTTATTGGGATCCCCCAGGTATTTGATGACGAAGGGGCCGATGAAATCGTACTTGCCGTTTGTGGTGCGCTTTAACTGGTGCGGGTAGCCGATGCCATTGGCGGCTCGGTTGGGAAACAGGCCATCGTGGTCGTTGGCGAAGCAGAGCATCCCCGTGATCATCTGCCGCATCTGATTCTTACAAACGACCTGGGTGGCGGATTTTCTGGCACCCGTCAGCGTAGGCAACAGCAAGGCTAGCAGAACTGCAATGATCCCGATCACCACCAGCAGCTCGATGAGCGTGAAAGCGCGCGGTGCGTGAAGCCCTGCGCATCTGCGGCCAAATCTTGTATCCAACGGGCTACGACACGGAGCTGACTGTTGTTCGGTATTCATGGGTACTACCAGCCAGGCGGTTGCGGAGTGAGCGGCTGACGGCCTCTGGCTCTGTATATCAATACCCGACGGCAGTATCGCTTTTGAGAAAATCCGCCTCGTTTTCAGGAACGCCCGCCAGAAGGATCACCACCGAGGCACGACGACACGGAGGGGTGCCAGACGCCCCAAGATGCCCGCAAAACGACGACCTCGCTTCTATCTGAGACGTCACTTTTGGGAGTATCGATTCGCTTTGAGTGTGCCCCGACCGCTCCCCTGTCAGGCGACGTGCCGGAAATTCAAGCTGCCCTCCGTGCCTCCGCGTCTCCGTGGTGATTTCTCTTTCCCCTCGCGCAGGATGTGCCCCTCCCACAGATCAGGGCAATCGCATGTGCCCATTGTGGTGCAGGCTTTAGCCTGCATCCGAGCATGTGCAGGCTGAAGCCCGCACCACAAACGCCACCGCGCACATTCGAGTCAGGCACATGCGATTGCCCTAACCCACAGATGCCCGGCCGCGTCACTGACGCTTCACTGCCCGCCCTCTTGCGTTACACTGACCGCCGCCCCCTTCTGAAAGGACTCCATGCGACAGATCATCTCCCTCGGCGTGCTGTTCTCCCTCTGCCTTGGCGTGGCTTCCAGCCTCATCGCCGCGGCCCAACCGCGCGTCGGCGGGCCCTGCGAGTACGAGACCATCAAAGGCTTCGCGAAGGTGACGGCCGTCAAGGTCATCGACAACGGCGGGCAGCCCTCAACGCTCGTGGACTTCGACTGGACGCTCGACGCGAAAGACGCCCATTCCGAGCCGATGCGCCTGTCGATCGACAGCCTCAAGTGCAAAGACAAGAAAGCCGCCGAAAAGGCGCTGACGGTGGGCTCGCGCCACGAACTGGTGCTGGAGAAGATCGTCCGCGGCACCTGCACGCCCAGAATCTGGACGTATGTCGGACCAGCCAAGTAGCGCCCACGGGCAGCACCCACGGGCAGCCGTTGACGAGGAAAGATCACTGGACGATCCTCAATCCCGGCCGTGCCTGCTGAAGCATTGCGATGCCCGCAGGCGTCACCTTGGCACCGCCCAGGTAAATCGTCGTCAATCCAGCCAACCCGCTGTCCGGGCGTGCCAGCTCCGCCAGTCCCACATTGGTCACCTTCGTCTGGCTGATGTCCAGCGTCGTCAGGCCTTTCAGCCCCGTGTCCGGTCGGGCCATCTCCTTCAGGCCGGCGTCAGTCAACTCCGTCCAGCAAAGGTTCAGCGTGGTCAGCGACTTCAGCCCGCTGTCCGATCGGGCCAGTTCTTTGACGCCCGCGTCCGTCACCGAGTCGAGCCAGAGGATCAGCGTGGTCAACCCCTTCAGGCCGCTGTCCGGGCGCGCGAACTCCTTCAGCTCGGCATCCGTCACGGTCGAGTTGTAAAGATCCAACGTGCGAAGGCCGGTCAGCCCGCTGTCGGGACGGGCCAACGCCATAAGCTCCGGGCCGGTCATCTGCGAATGCTGGAACGCCAGCCGCTGAACGCACCCAAGCCCGCTGTCCGGGCGGGTCATCTCCTTCAGCCAGGCGTCTACGGCAATGTGCTGGCCGAACTCCAGCTCGGCGATGTTCGTCCAATCCCGTTCCCGAAACGCCCGCGCCGCGCTGCCGTCTGGCGGATCATCAAAACCCAGGAACAAGGTGACCGCGCCCGGCCGCCGGGCCAGGTGGCGCAGCGCACCGGCGTTGGGCGGCTTTTCAAACTCGATCCATGGCAAGGCGTACCCCTTCGCCTCTCGTGCCCGTTCGAGGTAGGCCATCTCGTCGGCCTTGAGCCTCCACGTCCAAGCCTGCCACGCCGCGACGCCGCTGAGGACCAGCACCAGCAGGTTGAACCCCGCCGCCCCCGGCCGAAACCACCGGCGAACCCGCGAATACTTTCGCGGCAGGGCATAGTCCAGTAGCGGCCCGGCCGCCTGGGGTTCACTTTCCATCCGGGAAACCTAAACGAGAACCGAGGGAGAGTCATCCAACGACAGGCGATTCATTCCCCGCAATCCCGGCACACCTTTTGGTCGGGCTTGGGATCGCATTCCATCACCCGGCCTCGAACATCCAGCTCGAACGAGCAGCACCGCTGGAGGACATCCTTCAGCATCGCCCTGCCACGTTGAACGCGAGACTTCGCACCCGAGAGCGAAAGGCCGAGCCGGTCGGCAACGACCTGCTGGGATTGCTCCTCGATCTCGGCCATCTGCACGGCCTGTCGATAGCCGTCCGGCAACGACTGGATCATTTCATCCAGCCACGGGATGCCTCGGCAGCCGGTCGGCGGCTCGTCGTCATCGGCGGTTACGTTCTCGGCGTCAGCGTCGGTGAGCGCCACGGTCGAACTCGACGCCAGACGCTGATGGTCGCGCACCACGTTCCGAGCGATCTGGTACACCCATGCCGCCACTCGTTCGGCATCCTGAAGCGTTCCGATGCTGCGGTGAACCCGCATGAACGCCTCCTGGAGCAGATCGTCGGCAACATGATCGTCGGAAACTCGGCGGCGAATGAACCGCCGCAGGTCCAAACTCAGGTGCGACCAGATCGCATCGGTCGTGGGTCGAGCCGTCATCGCGGTACCTCAGTTGGCTTTCGGCTGCGACGGGACACAGCAGCCCGTTGGCGCACAGTCCGACATGGTGCAGCAGCCTGACGGCACGCAACAGACCATCGGCGCACAGCAGGTGGTCGGGACGCAACAGTCGGGCGAGGCACAACACGCCGACTTGTTACCGGTTTCGGAAGATGCGGATTGCATGATTCTGCTCCTGTTCGTTCGAGGACTTTACGGCTGAACATCAGCCGCTTCCGAACAAACAGACGGTGCCGCTCGAAAACAGACGCAGAAAATCGGGTGAATCGCGTCGCCGTCCCGGCCGGCATCCCCCGCCGAACGGAACTTTGTTCATTGTCGTGGCGTCGCGAACGAGGCGGCCATCGTCCACCTCGGCTTCGGCGTGCCAAAACATCCTCAGATTGTGCGCTTCCACCTCGGCGGAACAATCTTCCCCCGCTTCACCGCCAACACCACCATGACGATCCCGGTCGTCGTGCACAGGAACAACGCAAGCAGGGACGATTCAACGCCGAAGCTGCCGCCGGTCAGATAGTCGGGGCCGTTTACCGTGGATCGGATGAGGCCCTGCGAAGCGTCGTTGCCAGAGACGATGCTCGAGAAGATGGCCGACTGCGTGTAGTTCCACGCCACGTGGAAACCGATGCTCAGCCACAGCCGGCGCGTCAGCATGAACGCCGCCGCCAGCAGGATGCCGGCCTCTACCGCGATGAACAGCGCGCCCTCCATCGTCGCTTGCGGGTTCATCAGGTGGGTCAGGCCGAACACGAGCGAAGACACCACCAGCGCCGCCCAACTGCCGAACCACGTCTCCACCGATCGGTAAAGCACGCCACGGAACAGGAGCTCTTCAAACACGCCCGCACTCAGCGCCATGGCGACCGCCGGCAGCAGGTAGCTCCAGGGGTTTAAACCATTGATGCGGTAGATGCCAAGGGCCATCAGGATCAACTCGGACACGGCGTACAGACCCGCGCCGATGAGCAAGCCGATGCCGAGCTCGCGCCCCATGCCCGGCAAGGCCAGTTCGGAGACCGAACGCTTCTCAATGAAGTGGGCATAACCGCGATACACCGCGAAACCGGCGATCGCCAACGCCACGATGTGTTGAATCGACTTCACCGGCTGTCCGGCGTAACTCGTCATCACATCCGTGTTCAGCCCCATCATCATGAGCAGGATGAATCCCAGCACGAGGATGCGTGCCAGCGGCGAGCCAAGGATGCGGCACACCAGACCGGGAGGATTGAACGTAGGCGTTGTTTCTGGGGTTTCACTCATGGGATATGCGTAGCATCGCCGGGCACAGAAAACGGGCGGCGGGCAGAGAACCGGGGCGCAGTTCGTACGGTGGGCGTACCCGCCCACGCGGCCGGCTGCGACGGTTCGCTATCGAACCTTACGTCCGTTACTAATCGCACCAGTGCCGACGTCTATTTCCACTTGGTAGAGTCGACCTTCTGGATCTTCCAGTACTGCACCAAATCGCGAAGCACTCGGCTTGGGCAGAGGCTCAAACCATCGGTACGCGCCACGCACTTGATTGCCGTTTACTTCAATACGGTCAGATACGGTAAATACCAAACCACCTTCGCCGTCTAACACTTGTAGTCCTGACTCATCGACGATTACAGCAACGCGGTCATGTGGTTCAAGGTGCTTGCCTAGAACACCTGTTGGATAGTTCTTGACAACACGCTTCCCGTTCCAGTTCCATCGAAGTTGCACCACCAGATCTGGCGCCCAGCCCAACTTTGCCATCTTCTCGAGGGTTATTGTTTTTGTTATAATGCGGCCATCGTTTCGAACTTCACTGAAGTTATCTATCGGCATATTAATCCTTAGTAGCGGCCGGCGAGGCGTGGGCGGATACGCCCACCCTGCGAACGATCTCTTTCGCTTCCTCAAACCGGCACTTCGCCAGGCGGCGAACCCGCCTTTTCCATTCGCGCCAGCTCGAACGCGCCCTTCAAGGTCACGAGATCACGCACGGCCGCCATCGCCAGGTATCCCGCCAGAAGCCCGGGGGCCAGGTCAGGACCGAAGAGGAAAATGGCCAGTCCAATGATTGCAACGCCGCCGATCCAAAACACGGCGAGATACGCTCGTCCCCACCGGGATTCCTGAAGCGCTCGGCGGACCGCGAGCGCGTCGTTGGCCGCGATGAGAACGCCTGCCGCGTCACGCATGGCCCGTAGTTGACACACGCCCGCAACAAGTCCGACGAGTCCGCCCAGTACGAACGCCGTCCAGAGCAACGGACGTGAAAAGAAGATCGCAACCACCGCACCCGCCACGACCATGATGGCGATCATCCGGATGTTTGCCCGTGGGGTCAAAGTTCCATGCATATCGGAAAGCCCTGTACCGGATAACGGATCAACGTTCACTGGCCAGGGCCGCCCCCCCCCGGGCGTTCGAATCACAACAGGGACCGCGATGGCAGGTCATCTCGCCTTGCCGCCAAGTAGGGTTGGCGTATTCGGCCACGCGACCGGCTGATTGCTTATCTTCGCTCAGGCCCCGTTGTCCCGCGTGAGCTCGTCGCACCGGCGGTACAAGTCGGGGAATCCGAGCTTCTCCGCGAGGAGCCAATCGTCCCACGCCCCCGCTACGTCGCCAATGCGGTACCGAAACACTCCCCGGTGCCAGTAGAGCCATCGGTCGCGCTTGTAGCGGAGGATGGCGCCATCGCTCGGCGGGTAACTGATGATTCCCGAGATGCTGTCAAAATTGCTAGTCGGCCAATGTCGGGTCGCCATGGCTGCCGCATCCCCATCGGTTTGGAAGATAACGCGCCAGTCCTGCGAGTCAGGGTAGAGTCGAAAACGCGGATCGCGATAGCCGCACACTTGGTTGACCATGTCGATCCAGCCGCTATTGGCGAAATCTCCGCAGCGATTGATCCACAGGTGCATGGGCGTGCCCGCCAGCTCAAAACCCACGCGAATCACGAACTCGCGGCCGTCCGCCTCTTCCCACGTTTCGCTCACGTCTTGCGGCTTGAAAGCGCCCCGAGCGATCGCCGCGAGGCTCTTGATACTCTGGGCGTAGAAGCCGCAACTTTCATAAACACCTTCCTGATCTGTGGTCCAGACGCGGCTCCGGTCCATTTGGACAATGAAATCCTCAAGGGACTTGAGGGAGTTACCCGTCACTCTCGGATTGAGAAACTGGTCCGCAAACCAGTTCGGATGCTTCTGTTCGATGAGACGTTGGCATTGAAGGTCTGAAAGCCCGGCAAATGGAGGAGAGACGAAGAAGCCCAGCGGCCGGTAGTAGGCCACGATCCCGAGGAACCATTCGTCATACGTTGCCATTGCTACCAATTTTGTCTCGACCAAGAAAAGGAAACATCACGAAACATCACTCTTGTCCATTGGCTCTCCGCTCTCGGCGACGACGGCGTCCATCTTTTTCCGCGATGCCACGCACCGCCCGCTCCGTCGCCACCGGGGATTCTACCGTGTGCTCGATCGCCGCAAAGGGCGGTAGGCGATCTCGGAAAAGAGTGATGTCCCCTTTTCTTCGTCCGCCGGCTCGGTCCACTGCATTGGCGGGTTATGTGCTGCCTGCCGTGGCTCCCGCGTACGCCCAAGGCGTTTGATCGGCTTCTTTCAATTCGAAGCCTTCGGTATGCAGCTTATACGCCCCGGGCAGCACTGGACGCCCCGGGACTTTTGCGACGCCGAGCTTGCGCCGTATGTGACGCTGAACCTTGCCGGATAGCTTACTCAATGCGTTCCAGTCGACGGAACTGACGTCGCCCCACCGCGCCGCGCCCCGCTCGGAGAAGTGACCGTAATGCGACTTGATGATGACGCGATCGTGAATGCCGCCGAGGTAAAGCTGCACAAGGCCAAGACCCGAGATGCGGAAGCGAAACGTAAAACCATCGCATTTCGTCGGGTCGAGGCTGATCCGCTCGATCTCCTGCTTCCGCCTGACCGACGGCGACCAGAGTTGAAGGAGTGCCGCGGTTCCATTTCCGTGCTTGTCATGGCCGACATCGAACGCCGCGCACAGGTCTTCGAATGAGGCAAACTGGCGAATCGGCTGGCCGAACTCGGAATACGACTCGAACACCTGGAAGTCTGTCTCAGCGAAGAGAAACGCGAAGAGCTGCTCAAGGTCGGGCCGAATCGCAAAGAAGTCTAAGTTCGCCATAGCCGTCCCGCCGGCAGCACATAACCATTGTTTATCGTAACCCCACGGCCAACCCGTGCGGATCGACAATCGCGAGAATAGCCCTTGGCGCTACCGCCAACAAGGAAATCGCAACGCTGCGAGAAAGATATCTTGTTGTGCCTGAACAAATGTCTAGCAGATTCTCTGTGAAGCGCCTCGAACGTCTGGATCGTGCGTGCCGGGACGGTTCATTCGTGGGTCAAACGCAACGTCTGGCTGGGTCTTTGAGCCTCGAAGAGGCGGCAGAGCCATAGCCCGCGGCGCTGCTCGACGAAGCCGGGACGAGCCCTGGGTTGGCGATTGACGCGGCGACGCCGGGTGCTCTGTCGCCCTTTCAGGGCTCGGGATCCATCGGTCGATCGACCCGGGGTTGCGGTCGGCGTACCGACCTCCACCCTGGGCTATGGCTCTGCCGCCTCTTCGAGGCTTTTGGTCGGAACGGAAAGCGGGACAGGACCTGTCCCGTTTTCTCAGTCCGGGGTTATCCCGCGACGTCGCCGTCTTCGAGCAACTCGCCAGTCGTCACATGCCAGATCAACCGGCGGTGCCTCAGCTGGCCGAAACCGGTGAGCAAGTCGCCAAGACGATTCACGTCCGCCACCTCGGCCGGAATTGAGAACTCCGTGATCTCTCTATCTGGTCGGGAATCGTTGTTGTTCAGTCGGACCGACACGCAACAATGTCCGCGCAAGTTGATCGCCTTCACGCGGAGGCTGAGGAAGAACGCGAATCGATCTTCCGGCTTTTCGGAACCAAGTTCGTAGACGATCTCCTTTTCCCTGTCGCCGGAATAGCGCCGTAGCTGGGACCCGAGTTCTTGTATATCACTCGCGTTGCAATAGTACTCAAGCTCGCCGCGAAGCCGCCCGTTTGATGCCCTGATCAGGAGGCACAAATGGTATGGCTCCTCGTACGGCGTTCGCGAAAGCTCGATGCCGGCTTCACTCATGGACGAAGAAAAGGGGGGACGAAGAAAAGGGGACATCACTCTTTTTCATTACCTCTCGGCTCTCGGCGACGACGGTGTCCATCTTTTCCACGATGCCACGCACCGCCCGCTCCGTCGCCACCGGGGATTCTACCGTGTCCTCGATCACCGCAAAGGGCGGCAGGCGATCTCGGAAAAGAGTGATGTCCCTTTTTCCTCGTCATGGTTCAACGTAGGGCCGATCACCGGCCGGGCCGGCACGATCCGCGCTCGACGATAGAAACTATACCACCGGCCCCGTCCGGTGCATCGGCAGGTTATGCCTCTTCTTCCCGCCACTCGTGGCCGACAAATTCGCAGTCGCACGACATCATCTGGCCGCCACACCGCGGGCACTGCTCATAGTCGCAGGCATGCCAGTGAAACTTGCCCTTGATCGTCCCGCAGTGGCGACACGGCTCGTGGTCGGCCTCGACGGGCGTGCGAAACGTCTCGTCGCCGTACGCGATCTTTGGGTACACCTCGCCTTCGCAGACGAGGTGAGTCTCATCTTGCGCCTCCTGAAGCGCCTCCGCCCAATCGCGGCGCATGCGATGGCCATATAACTCGACGATGTCGTCGGGGGCGTTCATGAAGAGGCATAACCATTGTTATCGTAACCCCACGGCCAACCCGTGCGGATCGACAATCGCGAGAATAGCCCTTGGCGCTACCGCCAACAAGGAAATCGCAACGCTGCGAGAAAGATATCTTGTTGTGCCTGAACAAATGTCTAGCAGATTCTCTGTGAAGCGCCTCGAACGTCTGGATCGTGCGTGCCGGGACGGTTCATTCGTGGGTCAAACGCAACGTCTGGTTGGGTCTTTGAGCCTCGAAGAGGCGGCAGAGCCATAGCCCGGGGCGCTGCTCGGCGAAGCCGGGACGAGCCCTGGGTTGGCGATGTACACGGATTGAGCCCTGTCGGGGCGACAGAGCCGTCGCCGCGGCGACGCCGGGTGCTCTGTCGCCCTTTCAGGGCTCGGGATCCATCGGTTGATCGACCCAGGGTTGCGGCCGGCGTACCGACCTCCACCCTGGGCTATGGCGCTGCCGCCTCTTCGAGGCTTTTGGTCGGGCCACTCGATTCTGGCGACCCTTGCGAACCCGGCGGGTGCGGAACTGCGTGGTCATGGGTGTCGTGCGGGGTTCTGGCGGCCGGACGATTTCGGGTGGCTTGGCAGCAACGCCTGTTGCCAGTGACGAGAGCGTCGGTCGGCGACCGCCACGGGCAAGCGAGTACGCTTGCCCATGCCACCCGGAATTGGCCGGGGGCGGGCGGGGCCGTCGAGGTTCACGGGTCGCGGGGGCGGCTCAGGAGCGCTCGCGGGCGTGACCATTTTTCCGGGCGGTATCGAACAAACGATGTTTGTGCAGCGGAAATGCAGGCTGAAAGCCCGCACCACAATGGCCGCCCGGAAAAATGACCACACCCGCGCTCGATGCCGGGCGGAATTTGCTTGTCTTTCGCGGCCGTACACCTAACATATATAGAACAATATCCGGCGTCGCCCTGGGACGGGCGGCGTCCTTCCTCCATGCGCCGGTCGGTGGGTGTGATCTGTCGGCCTTCAGCGTCTACTCCGTGGAGATGGCCGTCCCTGGGACGATCGGTGTCGGTCGGGCCGGGGTGGTGGTGTTGGTGCGTTGAAGTGACGCGGAGATTTAGGGACGCGAGAGACGACGTGGACAGGCTGATCGATCACTTGGGTTCGTTCGGCGATGTCGTCCTGGGTTCGTTTGGCGATGTCGTCCTGGGTTCGTTTGGCGATATCGCGCGAACGCTCCGCTCCGCGTCGCGGCTACTGACCGCTAGATTTTCATAGCGCGTAACCCCTTGCGCCCTCTGCGGATCGATGGTAAATCCGCGCCATGCGAAAGAAAGGAACACGCCAGGAGTGGGATCGGGTCCGGAGCATCGCGGCCAACATGTTCGAGCAGGATCGCGAGCCGGCCGAAATCGCCAAAGACCTTGGGGTCGACGACCAGACCGTCCGAGCCTGGCGGCGGGCATACCGCAAGGGCGGCCGTGACGCACTGGTGTCGCGCAAACCACCCGGACGCCCGTCGCGGCTGAATGAGGCCCAGCGTAAGACTCTTGCCGGGTTGCTGCTCAAGACGCCCAGGGAGTGCGGATTCGACAAGTATCTCTGGACCCAACAGCTGATCGCCGACCTGATCGAGCGTGAGTTCCAGGTGAAGTACCACCACGACCACATCGGCGTCATGCTGAAAGACATGGGCTTTTCCCATCAGAAGCCCCAACGTCGGGCACGCGAGCACGACCCGGTGAAGGTGGCCGCCTGGCGGGCGGAGTTCTGGCCGGAACTTCTAAAAAAGTATCGAGTCCGGCGGAGTGATTCTGATGGCCGACGAGGTCGGCTTCATGATGACGCCGAACGTCAAGAAGACTTGGGCCCCGATCGCTCAGACGCCGGTCGTCGCCTACCGCAATCGGCGGCAGCAGAAAGTCAGCGTGCTGGGGGCCGTGGTCTTGCACGCCGCCACGGCGAAGATCGATCTCGTGTGCGACTTCCATCCCGACAGCTACGTCCGCGGCGAGCAGGCGGCGGCGTTCCTGCACCGCGTGCTTGTCGAGTATCCTGACAAAACGATCGATGTGGTCTGGGACAACCTCTCGGCACACAAGTCGCCAATCGTGAAGGAACTGGCGGCGGAGTACCCGCGTTTAAGATTGCACTATCTGCCGACCTACGCGCCGCAGCTCAATGCGGTGGAAGGCGTATGGAGCCTGACGAAGTACCACCGGATGGCGAACCACACGATTGGGGAGTTGGAGAAACTTCACGCCGAGGCCAAGCGACACTTGGACGACGTAGGCGGCAATCAGGCGTTGCTCCGCTCGTGCTTCGAAGGCGCGGAACTCGCGCCAAACTTATCCAGCGCTCAGTAGCCGCGACGCGGAGCGGAGCGTCCCCGGGCGTGTGGGTCGCCCTGATCGAGCGTCGTCCGACCACGCCGGGTTCGTTCGGCGATCTTGCGCTGGGTTCGTTCGGCGCGGGACGGAACGTCGGACGGCGGGAACATCGCCGGTGGTCCGCGACGTGCGGTGGGGTGAACCCCACCCTACTTTCGCCTCGGGTTCGTTCGGCGGGGTTGCCCTGGGTTCGTTTGGCAGAAGGCGGTGATTGAGGATGAGCGGCCTTCGACGTGTGACGCACCTTGCACGGCTTGGAAAGCACAACTGTCCGGCAATTTACCAATTCCAGCGTGAGCCATGACCTGGCACATCCTCATTTCACCAGAGTCGCTCGGCTTTGCTTGCGATCGCGGCTGATGGCGCGCATGCGGCGGCGTCACCCTCAGATCAGGGTGTGCGGGAACGTCGTGGCTTCAGGCCAGCTTCTTGCGTGCCCGCAGCCGGGCCTGACGCGCTCGTTCCAGCGAACGCTCTCGCTCGCGTTTGGCGATCACCGCCATCGCCTCCTGGATCGACATCTGGCCCCGGGCCACGCGGCCCAGCGCCGCCAGGGCGTAGACGCTGACGCGGTAGCCGCTCTGCACGTACATCATCAGCACGGCGATCACCGCGATGTACAGCTGCGTGGTGATCCCATTGCGGCTGGTGCTCAGCAGGTGGTCCATTCCCGCCCAGGTCTTGAGCCACTTGAAAAACAGCTCGATCTGCCAGCGCAGCCGGTAAACGGCGCCGACGACGTGAGCCCCGACCGTCGCCGCGGGAAGATTGGTCAGCAGCCGCAGTGCCTGGGATTCGCCCGATCGGTCGGTGCTCTCGATGGTGATGCAGCGGAACAGGCCCGCCGGCGCGTCGCGGCCGGGAAGTCTCACCACTTCCTCGGCGATCACGCCCGCCTCGACGTCCGCCGCCGACGGCGGCAGGGTCTGGACCACCGTCATCGCCGGTTGGTTGGATTTGATACGAACGACAAAGTCGCTGCCCTTGTCCAGGACGGCGCCGAGGAAGCCGAACTCGACGAAGTTGCGGTCCACGACGTACAGCACGCCGGGCAGGAGGTCGGCGGCGAAGGCCGCGGCCTCCGAATGCCCGTCGTCGCCGCTGACGGTCAGCACGCGGGGAATCCAGTTGCCGGCGTCGAGCTGGACGTTGGCGCGGACCTGTCCCTGCACGCCGCCGTCGCGGTTCTTTTGGCGCATCGCCCAGGCCACATCGCACAGCGTGGTCATGTAAGTGCCGTCGGCGGCGATGATCTGCCGGGTGATCCCTTCGAGGCCGTCGGCGTCGCCGAGATTCGGGACACGTTGCTGCAGGTCGTCGATCAGCGGCACGAGCAGCTGAGGGTCGAACGCTGCAAGAGCGTCGGCGGTGGTCGAGCGTGCCAGCTTGTCGAGTCGCAGATCGCCCTGGAAGTCGCCGCAGTCTTCGATGCGTCGCAGCGATCGGGCCATGGGATCGAAGAACGACAGGAGCAGGCCTTTGACCAACTGGTCGCGGCCGAGGATGGTGTTGCCGTGAGCCGGCAGCGCCGCCAGACGATGGAGATGTTCGTCGAGGAGATTCCCGGAGCGGCGCACGGCCAGACGTCGGTCCGACGGCGTCGGTTGCTGCTGCGAGGATGAACGACGGACCGCCACGGGCGCGAACTATGCCACGCGGCATCAGAAAGCGCAAGAGCGAAATCTTGCGAATGTCACGGCGTCGAAATGCCGGACAGTTGTGGTTGGAAACCCGTGTCACGGACAGCCGACTAGGCTCCCGATAGAAATCGCCAGACGCGACCTCGGGTTCGTTCGGCGATGTTGCGCTGGGTTCGTTCGGCAGTCTGTGAGTTGGGATTCGGTGTTCGATGTTGGGTGTTCGATGTTCGGCGTTCGCATCAGCCTCGGGTTCGTTCGGCCAAGCGAGGACGCATGGGAGCGCGACTCTGCCACAACCCCCTCCCTGGCCCTTCCCCGGCGTACCGGAGGATGGGACTTAGCGGCGATCTCGGGTTCGTTCGGCAATCTCAGAGGAGTGGTGCCGCGGGCGGGTGCTTTCGCCAACTCGGCCGGCAACTTCACGCAAAGGAGTCCATGATTGCACACAATCACTGGTAGCAAACGAAACCCAAACCTCATCCCCTGCCACCTGTGGAAGTAAAATTTGGTGACTGTGACGACCCCTGACTACAATGGGTGCGACGTTGGCGGTGAGGACAGGAGGTCTAGGGGTCTGTGAGGTAAGGCACTTGCCGTAGTTCCTTACAGACGTCGGGGCGTCGCCAGCGGTCTCGGTTGGAGTACACCGATGAGTCAACACCATCGTTCCGGGCACCAGGGTCCTTCTGACGGCACCCCGCACGATGACCGCGCGGGTTTCCCTGCCGACAACCACGACATCAACCCCAACACCCCGCTGGCCAATCCCGGCGAAGGTGGCGATCCGGCCCGCAAGGCCGGCGAGCCCCCGTCGCCCGCGACGCCGAGCCCCCAGCGCCATGCCGGCGGACGGGCCGGGCCGCGCGATACGCAGCGTGACGTGCAGCGTGAGGCACAACGTGAAGCACTGCGCGACAAGTCGGCCGAACTGCCGGCGGGCGCCAAAGATATCAACGCCATCATTACCGACTGGCAGTACGAGCCGGGCACGATCAACGTCCGTAAGATCAGCGGAGCCGACGGCCGGCCCAAACTGCAGATGCGGCTGGACCTGGGCCTGCTGCAGATGGAGCTCACCGGCCGGCCCGACGGCGCGACGCCGCACGGGTATGAATCGCTGCTGGAGTATTACGAGAAGCGGCTGGCCGACCACCAGAAGAGCCACGGCAGCGAGACCGGCTTTACCATCTCGGGGAACGACTGTCAGTCGCTCCGCGAGGAAGCGGTGATGTACTACCAGCGGTACCTGAGCCTTTTCGTGCTGGAGGATTTCACCGGCGTGGTGCGTGATACGTCGCGCAACCTGCGGGTGCTGGACCTGTGCAATCAGTTCGCCGCCGAGGACGAAGACCGCTTCGCGATGGAGCAATATCGCCCGTACATCACGATGATGAACACGCGGGCCAGGGCGTCGATCCACTTCCGCGAGAAGCGGTATCGCGATGCGCTGCGGGCGATCGACGTCGGTTTGACCGACATCCGCGACTTCTTCGAGCAGTACGGCCAGGCCGAGGCGTTCGACAAGGCCAACGAGGTGAAGGTGCTGAAGCGGTTCGCGCGGGAGATCCGCCGAAAGCTGCCGGTCGATCCGCTGAAGCGATACCAGAAGAAGCTGGACAAGGCGGTGAAGGAAGAGCGGTACGAGGCCGCCGCCAGGCTGCGCGACAAGATCGCCGCGATGAAGGGCGAGCCGGAAGGGCCGAAGAGCGCTCGGGTTTAGGTTCGCCTGTCGGGCGACCGAGGAGAACGCGAAGGCACGAAGGCGCGAAGAGGTCGCGAAGGTTTTACAAGACGACGTTTGGGCTGCGTCACTACCTTGCGATATTAGTTCTTTTTTTGGTGGGAAGCGCCAAGCAGAAGAGCGTCCCGGCCTAGCTTAGTATTGATGGGGTGCCGCGAAAGAAGCGCGAAGGTAAAGGAGTCGGTTTGTCCTTCGCGTCCTCTTCGCGCCTTCGTGCCTTCGCGTTCTCCCCGACGTAAGTGGACTCTAAGCCCTGACATCGATCGGTGCATTGCCGGAGAGCTGATCCCACAGGCGCTGGACCATGTCCTTGCGCTGCTGCTCGCGGCGGGATTCGCGCTGTTGTTCCTGGGCGACATTCTGGCGGTCGCCGCTGTTGGGGTTGTTCGAACTGCTTTCGTCCTTCGGGGCTTGTTGAACGTGCAGCTTATCGACGGTGACGCCTTGCGCTTCCAGCGACTGCCGGAGGTCGGCGAGCGAATGGCTGAGGAGGCGGGCGGCCTCGGGGTTTTGCGTTTGGAAAGTTGCCGTGACCACGCCGTCCTTGATGTGCATCGATACTTGCAGCGCGCCCAGTTCGGGCGGGTCGAGGCGGAGTTCCATCTTGCCGCCATTGGGCATGAGCGCGCCGCGGACTTCCGATGCGATCTTCACATGGTTGGTGGCGGCGAAGCGGGCTTCGGTGGAGCGCTCGGGCTCGGCGACGTCGGCGGGAGCATCGATCGTGCCCGATGAGGTTGCCGACTTGCCCTGCTGGGTGAGCGTCGCCGCGTCGGCCGAGGGAGACGCCGGGCCGGCCGGTGCGGCGCTGGCGTCGGCGGCGGGCTTGGCGGGTTTGCCGAGGTCGGCGGTCGCGGTGTCGGGGGCGAACGCCTCGGCGAACTGCGCCATCATCGACAGCGTGGGATTGGCGGCGGCCCCGCCGGTCGATGAGGCGGACGATGTTGATGCGGCTGATCCGTTTGCGATGTCTGCGTCGGCGTCGGCATCGGGGCCTGACGGGCGATTGGCCGCCGGGCGTGCGCCGATCGCGCTGACGCCGATGGACTTCTTCTCGCCCCCCGCCGTCGCGGTGGCCGCGGCGTCTGCAGGGGAAGCCGATTCGTCGCCGGCGCCCGAGGCAGCGGTGCCGGAGGTCGCGACCTGTGCGGCAGCGGCGGCATCGGACGCGGCGCCCGATCGCGCGGTGACGGCCATCGCGCCGTTGGCGGCTACGTCGCCGCCGTTCGTGGCGGCTGTTGCGGCATCTGCGACTGCGGACGCTTCGGCAGGGGTCTGGGCTGGCGTCGCGTTCTGAATAGCGCCCTGGGCGAGTGCCAGGGCATCACGCGATTGAAGCAGCGCGGCCTGGTTCGCGTTGTCTTGGGGCGCGTTGGCGTCGTCTTCTGCTCCGCCGGGCGTTGTGCCGGTGTCGGTCGGGAGATCGTCGATGGTGACGGCGAGGTCCTGTGTTTCCGCGACGGTGGTGGCGGGATCGCCGGACTGGGTGTCGTCGGCTTCGTCGGTCTCTTCGGCGTCGCGGGCGTCGTCGGCGGCGGCGGCTTTGCGACCCTTGCGGCCGGCGGCCTTGGCGGCTTTGGACCCGGGCTCTGATCGGGAGGCGCGGGAGCTTTCGGCCTGGTGTTCGGTACGGGAGGCATCGGCACGAGACGAATCGCCGCGAGATGCATCGGCGCTGTCGCGGCCGTTGTTGCGTTCCACCTGGTTGAGCTGCTGGCGAAACGCCGACGCCGAGGAAGCCGATGAAGTGCCGCCCGCCGGCGACGAGCGCGACAGCCTTCTGATCGCCGACGAATCGGACGAGCTGCCGGGGGAGGCGGGTTTGGGCGGCTCGAACGCGACGACAGATGGCATGAGGTCACTCCCTGACTGGTGCGGCGGCGGCGGCATCCCGCCCGGCGGCATTACCGGGGCGGTTGGCGGCGGGCGGACGGGCACCGGTGGTGTCGGCAGTGCCGTCCGTCGGTTGGGTCGCCGGCAGGGCTCCGCCCTGGCGCATCCGGTCGAGCACGAGGTTGATCCGGGTCTGTTCGGCGGGCGTCTTGAACTCCTTGATGATCTTCGACGCCGTCCTGGGAGGCATCGACTGCAAATAGCGGACCACCGTATCGTCGGGCAGGTCCATGAGCGCCGACTTGGCCTGCTTTCCGGGCATCGCCAGGAGCAGTTTCAGGCTGTCCTGGAAGCCTTTGTCGCCGGCATCGGCGAGTTGCTTCTTTTCGAGGTCGGTGAGCTTCTGTCGGTCGGCGTCGAGAGCGCCGGTCTTGCGTGCAAGGTCTTCCTTCTCGCGCAGAATCTGCTTCATCAGGTCGTCGAGCTCGCGGCTGCGGCGGTCCAGCGCCACCGCCTGGGCATCGATCGACTGCTGGATCAGTTCGACCTGCTCGCCGGTCCGTCGGCCGGCGTAGCGGGCGAGGAGTTCGTCGAGCTTCAGGACCGACGACTCCTGGGCAGCCGGCTGGGTGGCGGGTTGGGTGGCGACGACTTCGGGTGGCTTTTCGACCGGGAAGAGAAGTTCCTTGATCGCCGCGATGCGATCCTTGTCGAGCTTCCCGCTCGAAAAGAGCCAACCGACGCCCCCCGCCACCGCCAGGAAGTTGACGGCGAGCACCAGGACGAGGGCATTGAGGAGCTTTTTCATGGTGTTGGTCCGAGCGCTGCCTCACGGTGGCGGCTGGCGTCAAAGTTCATTCATCGGCGTCATGACCGGAGGCGGCTCGAATCATTCTCGCCCCGATCTGCTGCGCGACCTCATCGGTGGCGGCGGCCTCGCGGCGATTCTGGTCTTCGGTCCAGTCTTCCTGCCGACGGTCGCGAAGCTTCTCCATCGCCTTGCGGTCCTTGGCCGCCTCGATCAGCGCGGCCCGGGCGGCCTCGACCTTCTTCTTCACGTCCGACATCCGCCCGGCGTGGTTCAGCGCCTTGCGCTGCATCGCCAGCGTGAACCGGCGATGCGCGGCGAGGTACTCGACGCTGATGGACCCAATCAGGTGGTTGTCGCGGAGATCCTGCGTGGCGGCCCGGGCGGCTTCGTCCATACGGTGCAGTTCGGCTTCCAGCTCGTTGTACACCCGCTGCACCGCCGCCAGGGCGCGCTGGCGGTCCTGCTCGATCAGCTCGCGCTGACGAAGGACGGCCTGGAGACTGAACTTGAACTGGGCCATGGAAGAAAAGGACAAATGACGAAATGCGAATGGCGAATTAAACTCGAATGCTCAATGAATCAAACGGAAGCCGACAATCCTTTCGCCAATTGGGACATTCTTTCGTTGGAACTTCATTCGCCATTCGATTTTCTTCATTCGTCATTCCCTCCAGGTTCGTCATTTTCGCTTCGGCGACCGAATGACCGCGTCCATCTGGTCGATCCAGCCGGCCAGTTCGGCCAGTTGCTTGCGGCTTTGCTCGAAGGTCGCCGGGGCGCTGCTTTCCTGCTTCAGGAAGTCGGTAATCTTCGGCCGTGCCGCGACGGCCAGGTCGTACTCGGCATTGGCACCGGCGGCGTACGCGCCGATGTTCACGAGGTCTTCGATGTCCTGGTAGATCGACCAGAGCGCCAGCACCCGCCGGGCCTGCCGCTGGTGGTCCTTGTCGGTGACGTCGCCGCGGACACGGCTGATGCTCTGGGTGACGTCCAGCGCGGGAAAATGCCCGCGGTTGGCGAGCTTACGGTTCAGCCAGAAATGGCCGTCGGTGATGCCCTTGACCGCGTCGGGGATCGGCTCGTTGAAGTCGTCTCCTTCGACGAGGACGGTATAGAACCCGGTGATCGAGCCGTTTGGCGTGTTGCCGGCGCGCTCGAGGATTTCGGGGATCATCGCGAAGACGCTCGGCGGAAAGCCCTTCGTCGCCGGCGGCTCACCGGCCGCCAACCCGATCTGCCGCTGGGCCTGACACAGGCGTGTGAGGGAGTCCATCATCAGCAGGACGTCCTTGCCGCGGTCGCGGAAGTATTCGGCAACGGCGCAAGCCGCCTTGGCCGCGCGGACACGCCGAAGCGGCGCTTCATCGCCGGTGCTGACGATGACGACGCACCGCGAGAGGCCTTCGGTGCCCAGGCTGTTTTCGATGAACTCCTGCACCTCGCGGCCACGCTCGCCGATCAGCGCCACGACCGAAATGTCGGCGCTGGTGTACTTGGCGATCGAGCCCATCAGCGTGCTCTTGCCGACGCCGGGGCCCGAGAAAATGCCCATCCGCTGTCCGAGCCCGCAGGTGTGAAGCGCGTCGATCGAGCGAATACTGGTGGCGATCGGCTTGCGGATGACCTGACGCTGAAGGGGGTGCGGGCTCCTGGCGTCGAGACGGCGGCTCTCGATGCCCTGGATGGGCGGCCCGCCGTCGATCGGCTCGCCGAAGCCGTTGATGACGCGGCCGAGCAGATCATCGGAACACCAGATGCGCGGCGAGGCGGCAAGGTTGCTGACGCCATCCCCGCGGGCAATTCCGGCCGGCGACGACAGCGGCATCAGCAGTGTGCGATCGCCCCGAAACCCGATCACCTCGGCCGACGCGGTGCGACCGCCCATCGTGTCGATCGAGCAGAGGCTTCCCACCGCCAGGGGAAGATCGGTCGCCTCTAGCGTCATGCCGCTGACGGACTCGATCCGCCCGCGCACGGCAAATGGCATCGCCTGCTCGGCCGATTCGATCTGGGCGGCGAGGAAGCTCACGAGGTGCCTCCGCTATCAGTCGCAGCAGCCTGGGACGGCGTGGGAATCAGCTCGGCGACGATCCGATCCAACTGGGATTCCAGGTCGGCGTTGATCGATCCGCTGCGCGTGAAGACCTGGCAGCCCCCTGGCGCGATGGTGGCATCATCTATGAGCTCGACGTGCTTCAGTCCCGGCCATTTGAGCTTCAGTCGCGGCAACGCATCGTTGAGGGCTGCCCGCTGGGCGGGGTTGACGGCGATCCGCAGGTCGGCAGCGCCGACGGCCAGCTTCATCGCCTCGCCGAGGTTCGCTTCGAGGACGGCCGGGTCGACCGCGGCTTGTCGTTTGATCACGCGGCGGGCGATCGCGATTGCGAGCTTCACGACTTCGGTCGTGCCGTCGGATTCGATCGACAGGCGATGGGCGTCGATCTGCACCAGCGCCTCGCGGAGCGTCCCCACGAGCGATGTGAGCTCAGCCGAATGCTTCTGCAGCGCCTGTTGCCGCCCGGCCTCGGTGCCGTGCCGAACGCCTTCGGTGTGCCCGTGCTCGAACCCCTCGCGACTTCCCTCCTGCCGCGCTTCTTCCTTGACCCGTTCGGCTTCCTCGATCGCCGCGGCGATCAGTTGCTCGGCCTTGGCATTGGCGTTCAGTAGAACCCGCTTGGCGGCCGCTTCCACGTCCTGCATCGAGAAGACTTGTGCGGTGGCAGGAAGTTGGCTGGCGCGGATGATGGGCATGTGTGATTAGGCAGTAAGCAGTACGCAGTAAGCAGTACGCAGAGCGGAAAGACGGCTCTCCTAGTTCTTCTCTGCGTACTGCTTACTGCCTACTGCCTACTCTCCTCAAACAATCATTTCCTTCTCGCCGCCGCGGCCGGCGATGATGATTTCGCCGCTGGCTTCCAGGCGGCGGACGACGTCGACGATCTTCTGCTGGGCCTGTTCGACATCGCTGACGCGGACCGGGCCCATGTACTGCATGTCTTCGCCGATGAGCTGCGCGGCGCGTTCCGACATGTTCTTGAAGATCTTGTCCTTGAGATCCTGGCTTGCGGTCTTGAGCGCCAGAGCCAGCGTCTCATTCTCGATCTCCTTGAGCACCGACTGAATGCCCTTGTCGTTGACCAGCAGGATGTCCTCGAAGACGAACATGAGCCGGCGGATCTGCTCGACGAGGTCCGGGTCCTCGGCTTCGAGGCCTTCCATGATCCCCTTCTCCGTTGCACGGTCGGCGAGGTTGAGCATCTCGGCGACCGAGTCGATGCCGCCGGCCTTCTCGAACGTCTGGCTGACGATGTCGGACAGCCGGTGCTCGAGCCCGCGCTCGACCTCCTTGATCACCTCCGGGTTGGTCTGCTCCATGTTCGCGATGCGCTTAACCACCTCGATCTGCTTCTGCCCGGCCAGACCGACAAGAATCTCGCTGGCTTTCTGCGGGTTGAGATGCGCCAGGATCAGGGCAATCGTCTGCGGGTGTTCGTCCTGGATGAACGTCAGCAGGTTCTCGCTCTCGGCCTTCTGCAGAAACGCGAAAGGCGTCGTCGCGACCTGCTGGGTGACCTGCTTGATCGCTTTCGCGGCGTCGGCCTCGCTGAGGCTCTTGCGGAGCAGCGACTTGGCGTATTCCAGACCGCCTTCGGTGACGTACGAGTTGGCCAGCGCCAGGTTGTAGAACTCGCCGAGCACCGTACGGCGCAGCGGAACCTTGACCTCGCCGAGAGAGGCGATCTCGCGGCTGACTTCTTCGATCATCTCCGGCGGTAGGCGCTTGAGCACCTCGGCCGCCTGATCCTGATCGAGCGACAGCAGCAGAATCGCCGACTTACGAACACCGTTGAGTTCTGCCTGGGCCATGAATGATAAGGATGAAGGATGAAGGATGAGAGATGAACCGAATTCATCCTTCATCCTTCATCCTTCACCCGTCCCTTTACCTCTGGTTCATCCACCGCTTGATCAACTGGGCGGCGGTGTCGGGGCTCTCACCGACCATGCTGGTGACCTGCGACAGCATCTGTTGAGTCTTGATCGAGTCGTCGTCCAGTTCCATGCCGTCGAGCGTTGGGTTCTGCTCGGAGGCTTCGCCGGCTACGGCTTCGTTGGACGACAGCGTGCTGGGAGCCGTGGAGCGAACGGCCGGTGCCGGCAGCACCACCGGAGCGACCGCGCCCTTGCGGACCATCATCGACATCATGAAGAGGCTGGCCAACGCCAGGCCGCCCAGGGCGATCTCCTTGATGTGACCGCCGAGCATGAGCGTGATGCCGGAGCCCGCCGAAGCCAGTTGCGGGTCGCGCGGCGGAAGGATGACGTCGGTGTAGGGCTCGACGGTGATCGCCTCGGGCTTGCCGATGGCAGTGCAACCGATGACCGCGGACTTGATGTTGGGCAGTTCGCTGGCGATCACCTTGTCAACCGTCGCGGCGTCGGGCTCTTTTGCGGCCGGGTCGCCGCCCTTGGCGACCATCACGAAGTAGCTGCGGGGCACGCGCACGGAAGCGGCAATCGGGGTGTGATCGCCGGCAGGCGTGACGGTCGTGATCTTCTTCACGCCGGGCACAATTTCGTTCTCGATCGTTTCTTCATTCTCTGTAGTCGACTGCCTCGGTCCGGCCGCGACGGAGTCGCCGATTGTCAGCCCGGTGTTCGGCTGGACGCCGCCCTCGCCGGCGCCCGGCGAGCCCGACGAATCCTCCCGGGTCTTGCTCATCAGCCGCTTTTCGAACGTGCCGGACTTTTCCTTGTTCACTTCCGTCGCCTCGGCCTGCTCGCTGGCGTTGTTGACCTTTACCGTCACCGAGACGCGAACGCCGGGGATGTAGTCCAGGTGCTTCTCAACCTTCTGGGTGAAGGCCAGCTCGGCGGCCTGCTGGGACTCGAGAACGTTGGTGGCAATGGATCCGTTGGCGTTTTCGGTGTCGGGCACCGGCTGGGGCTTGCCGTCGATCACCACCTTCACACGCGAAGCCTTGAGCCCCGCCTGCGAGCCGGCGACGAGGTGTGCACACGCCGACGCGAGTTGCTTCACCGATCCGCCGCCGTCGCGCATCGTGACATTGACGGTGGCGGTCGATTCGATGTCGCGGCCGAGTCGGAACTTGGTCGAGGGGTCGATCAGGACGACCGCCGACGCGACACCGGGGAAGTGCGAGATGACCCGCTGAAGCGAGAGTTCCTTGCCGTGATTGAAGATCGCGTTCTGCCGGTCCTGTCCGTCCCACGCGGTGAGCTGCTTGATCATCTCGTCGAAGCCGCTCGACGTGCTCTTGGGAAGCATGTTGGCGTAGCCGAGATTCGCCAGCGCCTGGACCTTCTTCTCGGCCGGCACGGCGATCTTGCTGTCGATGACTTTGTGTTCGATTCCAGCGGCGGTGAGCTGAACGCCGATACGTCCGATGTCTTCCTGCGTGAGAGTCTGGTCGAGGAGGGGTTCGAACTCCGGCTTGCCGGCGTAATTGCCCCACCACCAGAGTGTCATGACCATGATGGTCACGAGCGCGGCCGAGAGCATCTTCTGACTGGGGGTAAGCCCTGCCAGCTGCTGCTGAATGCGGTCAAACTGCGTCTTGAAGAAGTCCATCGTCAAGCCCTCCATGGCTGTGACTAAGGTCTTTGATCAGCAGGCATCCTTGCCCGCCTGGCGCTGTAGGCCCGTCCACGAGCCCGTGCGCCGATCTGTGGTGCCCCGCAGTCTACCGTCGCATCGCGCGATGTAAATCCCGAAAATGGTGCGAACATGGAAAGTTGTCAGTGGTTACTTGCCATTTGTCACTGGTCCATTGCCGTCGGCTTTTGCCAAGTAAGACCGGCAAGTGACTAGTGACTAGTGACCAGTGACTAGCGACCAGTGACTAGCGACCAGTGACATCCCCTAGACGCCGATGTTCTTGATCTCATCGTACGCGTCCATCAGCTTGGCCCGGATCGCCAGGAGGGTCTTGAATGCGATGTCGGATTTCTCCATCGCGGTCATGACGCCGGCGACGTTTTCCGTGCGGCCGGTCGCCAGGTCCTCGACGGCCTTGCTGGCGTCCTGCTGAAGTTTGGAGACTTCTTCGATGTGCCCCTTGAGTACGTCGGCAAACCCCGATGATCCCGAAGTGGGCTTGGAAGTCGGCGTGGAACCGCCGAGCTTACCTGCCGCGAAGTTGGGATCGATGCCGTTGATCATCTGTAGGGTCCGCCTTGGCGGACGCGAAACCGTCGATGCTGCTATCGACCGATGTCTATTTTCAATCTTACGTCGTCAAACCCGTAACGTCCGCCAAGGCGGACCCTACGCGATCAGACGCAAGGTCGAACTCATCATTTGCTTGGTCACATCCATCAGGTTCACGTTCGCTTCGTAGGCCCGCGAGGCCTCGATCGCGTTGACGAACTCGACCGACAGATCGACATTGGGGTACATCACCATGCCGTTTTTGTCGGCGTCCGGATGGCCGGGCTCGAACTTCGGCACGTAGGGCGCCTTGTCCGACTCGACCTTCCCGACGTGAACGCCGGGCTTGTTCGGTTCACCTGCGGACCGCCCGGACACCAGCGTGGCGAACTTTCGGCGGTAAGGTTCCACCTTGCCGTCGGCGCTGCGTGTGGTATCGGCGTTCAGGATGTTCTGCGCGATGACGTCCAGCCGCGTGCGCTGAGCCTTCAACCCGCTGGCGCCCATATCGAGTACATCGAACATAACGAACCCTTCCTGGGTAACACGGTTCCAGCCCATCCCTCCGGGATGGCGCTAAGAACGCGGCGCTCCGCGCCTTACGAAACTCGTTCTTTTAACGCCGCTTCCAGCGACGAGAACTGCCTTCGAAGCAGTTCGACCACCATGTTGTGCATCAGGGCGTTCTTCGCCTGATCGGTCATCAGTTGTTCCATCGACCGGTTCTGCCCGTCGTGGAACAGAATGCCGTGCTCGGCATTCGAGGCTTCGCCGCCGATGTCGTCGAAGCGGACCCTTCCCGGGGCCGCGTTGCGACGGGCATCGGCACGGTCGCGCAGCATTGCGGTGAACTTGCCTTCGTCCAGATCGACCGGCTTGTAACCGGGCGTCGAGATGTTCACCACGTTCTGCGCGATCAGCCGATGTCGCTCTTCGGTGAACCGCATCCACTGCTCCAGCAGCGGCGCGTTTCCCTGATTGATGAGACGATCGATGAACATGGATCAGCCTTTCAATATCAAACGTCGTGCCAGGCAGCGCCGTCTGCCTTACAACAATACTCCGCGTTGTCCCCTCCTCCGGTACTCCGGGGGAGGGCTAGGGAGGGGGTTGCTTCCAAAGGGCTCTCCCAGCCTTTGCTCCCGCGCACAACCGCTTCCGTCCAAGTCGACATCCGCATGGTCACGCTTCTCTACACAACCCCCACCCTAACCTTCCCCCGGAGTACCGGAGGAGGGGACCGGGCACAATCTGCGCGTCGGTGGCGCAAATCCTGCGCGATCAGTCCACTTCCGCCTCGACGCCGACGAGCGACTCTTCGCCTTCTTCCTTCCACTTCTTGATCTTCATTCCCAGCGTCCGCACGCCGATCCCCAGTGCACCGGCCGTCTTGACGCGATGGCCCTGGAACCGCCGAAGCGTCGTCAGAATGACCTGCTTTTCGATGTCCGCCAGCGGCTTGCCGGCGAGGTTATCGACGGCGGCGGTTGACGGCGCCTTGGCCGGCTTGAGCCAGGGTTCGATCGTCGATGCCCGCACCAGGCCGGGCTCGGTTTCTAGCACCATTGCCCGTTCGACGATGTTCTGCAGTTCGCGAACGTTGCCAGGCCAGGCGTACCTGGTCAGCAGCCGCAGCGCCTCGGGCTCGATGTGCCGATAGGCCTGCCCGCACCGGCGGGCCGCCAGGCTCAGGAAGTGCCGGCACAGGTCGCCGATGTCCTCCGGCCGATGCCGAAGTGGCGGCAGGTCGATCGGTACCACGTTCAAACGGTAGAACAGATCCTGGCGGAACTTGCCGTTCTCGACCTCGGTCTCGAGGTCGCGATTGGTCGTGGCGACGACGCGCACATCGATCTGCTGGCTGACGCTCGAACCGACGCGCTCGAACATGCTTTCCTGCAGAACGCGGAGCAGTTTCGCCTGCAGCGCCGGGGCGATCTCGCTGATCTCGTCGAGAAGGAGCGTGCCGCCGTCGGCAAGCTCGAATCGGCCGCGCCGAAGCTTGTCGGCACCGGTGAACGCGCCTTTCTCGTGGCCGAACAGTTCAGACTCCAGCAGATTTTCGCTTAGGGCGGCGCAGTTCACGGCCAGGAAGGGTTTGTCGCGGCGATCGCTGGCGGCGTGGATGGCGCGGGCGACGACCTCTTTACCCGTCCCGCTTTCGCCGCGAATCAGGACGGTCGCCGTGCTGCGGCCGACGAGGTCGATCTTGCGTTTGACCTCGCGCATCAGGTCACCATCACCGACCAGGGGCCGTGGCGCGAGCGAGGCCTCTGCCATTGATCGCAGGGTGGCGTTCTCGCGGATCAGGCGGTTGTGTTCGAGCGTGCGATCGACCAGCAGCTTGATCTCTTCGCCGTCGAACGGTTTCTGGATGTAGTCGTACGCACCCAGCTTCATCGCCTCGACGGCGGTCTGCACGGTGGCGAACGCCGTCATCAACACCACCGGCATGTCGGCGCGAAGACGTTTGGCCTCGGACAGCAGTTCCAGGCCGGTCATGCGGGGCATTTTCAGGTCGGTAATGAGCAGATCGAACCGCCCGGTGGACAGCCGCGACACCGCCGCCGGACCGTCACCGGTGGCAACGACCTCATGCCCTTCGCGGGCGAGAATCGCGGCGAGCGAATCCCGCATCATTTCCTGATCGTCACAGATGAGTATGCGTGCCATAAGACGTCCTTGTCTTGTCAGTCGTTCGTCGTTGGTAGTCAGTAGTCGTTTCGCGCCTGACTACTGATTGCTTTCTAAATCACAATCTCAAACTCCGCCCCGCCGCCTTCGGCGTTTCTGGCGGTGATGGTGCCGTTGTGGGCCTCGACGATCCGGTGAACGATCGCCAGCCCGAGCCCCGTCCCGGTTTCCTTTGTCGTAAAGAAAGGGTTGAACACCTTGTCGAGCACGTCGGCAGGAATTCCCGGACCGGTGTCGCGCACGCACAGAACGCATTGCGCACCAACCCGTCGGTATCGAACCGTCACGACGCCGCCGGGCTCCATCGCCTCGGCGGCATTCTGTACGAGGTTGAGCACCAGTTGACCGATCAGAAGAGAATCGACGCGCGCGGGCAGTTCGTCCGGCCCGTCGATCCGGCATTGCACGCCGCAATCCTCAAGCGTCCGGGCCGCCAGCTCGACCGATTGTGCGACGAGTTCCGCCAGGTCGGCGTCGCCAAGGTTGGCACCGATCTCCCTTGAAAACTGCAGGACCTGACCGACCAGCGCCTCCAGCCGCTTCACGCCGGCGGTGATCTTATGAACGACGCGGAGTGAGTCGGGCCGGTCGGCCACGTCGCCGGCGAGCAGTGATGCGTAAAGCTGAATCCCGCCGAGCGGATTGCGAATCTCGTGTGCCAGTCCGGCCGCCATCTCGCCCAGCGCGGCCAGACGGTTGCGGCGTTCCAACTGCCGATTCTTCTCGCCGAGTTCCTGCTGGAGGATCTGAACGGTGCGGTTCAGCTGATCGTGCGACTGCTGCAGCTTCTCGGTGACTTCGCTGTACGCGAGGATGATCCGACCGAGCTCCTCGATCCGCCTTGCATGATCGACCGACGGTGCCGGGCGCACGTCGTGGGCGGGTGAGGATGGCATGGTAGCGAGCATAGGGATCAGGCGGTTGCACGGTCCGCCTTGGCGGACGCGACGGGAACCGGCGAGCGACGAAGCCGTCCGGCGGTGACGGCCGCGTCCGCCAAGGCGGACCCTACGTTTGCACATTCAACTTTGCCGTCTTGGAGCCGTAGGCGTTGGCGGCGTAGGCGCGGTTCACCACGCGGCCGGCTGACGCCTGGCCGATCTGTCGGCCTAGGCTCAGCTTTCGCTGCTGCAGGACGAGCACGTCGTTCTTGTCGGCCGAGGTGATGCGCTCCAACAACAGCCGCGTCTCGGTCATCAGGGATTCGGCCCGGGCCTTATCGACGGCGGCGAGCCTCGCCAGGTAGACCTGCCAATCGGACTTGGCCGGGCGAAGGGTCCGTTCGTGGGCGGCGAGCTGGTCGAGTTCGACTTGTCGCATCGTCAACAACTGAAGCAACTCTTCGGTCATCCCCTGCTGCACCAGTTCGTGCTGCTGCTCGGCGAGCTTGGCGAGCCGGCGGTAGCAGGCGACCTGCGCGTCGAGGGCGGCAAGGATGGGATCGTGTTGGGCCATACGTTCAACTCGAAGACACACTATTCAAACGCCTGCCATCCAATCGCCGGCACACCACCGGCGGGCACACGCCGTGTGCCCCTACTTTCCGTCTGCCGTCGCGTCGATTGCCTTGGTCCACTTGACCCAGTTCTCCCACGACGCCTGGGGCATCGACCGCTGGGCTTCCTTGAACGCCGCCGGCGGCATCCGCTGCAGGAGCCAGCGGGCACGCTCGCTGGCGGTTCTCGCTTCGCCGTTTCGTCCGAGGGCGGCGAACGCGTTGACGATCTGCACGTACGCCGTCAACGCCGACGGATCGTCCTGAAACCGCAGCGCCGCGCCGTCATACAGCCGGATCGCTTCTTCGTACTGCCCGATGTCGTAAACACAGTCGGCCCGGTAAAAATGCGCGAGCTTGAAATACAACTGATCCAGCTCCGCCTTGGGCGGCACGACGCGGTACTGATCCAGGGTCTGGTCGTAGAGCTTGCGGGCCTTGGTCAGGCGGTCCAGTCGGGCGGCGGACCGCTCGGCCCGGGCCGCCTCTTCCTGTGCGACTGACGCGGCGTCGGTGGGCGCGGTCGTCGGTTTGCCCGCCGACGCCAGCAGCAGCGCGCTCTTGCGATAGCTGTCGGCCATCAGGAACAGCAACTGCCCCTTACGGTCGTCGTTGGGATATCGGGTGGTCAGTTCCTCGAGCTTGGCGACGGCTTCTTCGTATCGCGCGGTCCGGTAGTAGAGCTCGGCGAGTTCGAGCAACGCCTGGCGGAACTCGTCGGCGTCGGGCGTCAACAGCGGGCTTTGCAGCGTGGCCTGCAGTGCGTCCTCGGCCTTGGCGTAGCTCGCCGGCCCCTTGGCGATGTAGGACTTGGCCAGCGGCACGCCGCTCTTTTGGGCCGCAAGCGTGCGCTCGTAGCGAAACTGATTGCGTTTGAATGCGTCGATCGCGCGGTCGAACTGCCCGGCGGCGTGATAGGCCTTTCCCAGCCGCAGCAGCGCATCGGGCGCGAGCGGATCGGTCGGGCGTTCGGCGACGAACAGTTCCAAAGCGCCGATCGCCTGCGAGAGCGACCCGGCGCGATCGTAAAGGTCGATCCCCCGCCAGAGGGCCTCGCCGTAGCCGGTATCGTCGTTGAGTGTCATGCCGCGCGAATGCGCGACGGCGGCATCGGCGGCGCGGACCAGGGTGTCGCGCCATTGCTGCCACTTTTTGACCCGCGCCGGCCCCTCCGGCTCAGTCTTAAGGGTCTTTTCCAACTGCTGCGCGTGCCGCTCGAACACTCGGCTCATGCGGCCGAAGAATTCCGCCGACGGCGTCGGCTCCAACGACTGCTCCAGAGACAGCAGTTCCAGCGCCGCGCCGAAGTTCTCCCGGGCGGTCATCACGCGGCCGGCTTGTGTCAGCACCTTGATCGCATCGGGCTTCATTCCGTCGCGGGACGGCTTGGCGGCGATGTCGGCGACGGCCGATGTCAGGTCCTGCATGCCGGCATCGGACGTGTCGACCCCGGCTTCAATCCGGCTCAGCCCACGCCCCAGCCGTGACGGGATCGCCGCGCCCGCGTCGGGATGACTCACGATCACCGTATTGAAAAACGAGATCGCTTCGGCGTACGCCTTGCGCTCCAGAAGGATGCGGCCGAGCAACAGCGCCGATTCGGCGTCTTCGGGCTGGGATACCTGCAACTGATTCCGCGCCAGCCGCAGGTATCGCTCGGCAGACTTGTCGTCGCCGAGTTTCCAGTCGCAGTAGCCCAGGCGGTAGTGAAACTGCCCGAGCAGCGCGGGGTCCTGCTCCTGCTTGATCGCTTCGGCGAGCAGGTCGCGCGCCTGGGCGAACATCAGTCGATCGACCAGCAGCCGCGACTGCTCTCCGATCGCCCATGACCGCTCGGACTGCGTCAGCCTCGTGTCGGCGAGGTACTCCCTGATCTGCGATTCGGCTTCGGTTCGCTCGTTGCGGGCCACGAGCAGGTCGATCACCTTCCGTCGAAGCGAGGGTGCCTTGTCGGCATCGGCGCTGATGGCGCGGCGGTAGGCCGCAAGTGCGTCGGACGTCTTGCCCAGCGCTTCAAAGCTCTCGGCGACGCGTCGGAGCGCCGTGGAATCGAGGTGGACGCCATTCTTCTCGGCAATTCGAGAGTATTCGACGATGCGTTCGTGATTGGCCGGGAGGTCGAGCCGCCGAGTCTGCTGCACCTGCTCGACCGCCTGGGCGAGATAAAGGTGGGCCCGCCCGCGCTGCGGTTCGGTGAGCTTGCGCTTTTCGTCCTCCAGCAGGACCGCGCGGAGTACTTCGGTGGCTGCTTCGGCACGGTCGTTCTGCAGGAGCTTACCGGCGGCGTCGAGTTGCTGGTCGATGGTGGGGCCCGGCTGCGGATCGATCAGGCGGTAGCCGGCGTAGCCGAAGAGCCCGAGTGAAATGAGCAGCAGAGGGAACTGCCAGAGTCGGCCGAATCGAGAACCGGGGGCGAGGGTGGAGACGTCGAGAGAGGAGCCCGGTCGGCGTTCGCCGGGCGCACGTTCCGAAACGGAACGAGAGGGCTCAGGATTTGAGCCGATCGTCGCCATGGCCTCCCTGCCTTTGGCGTGAGATTGAACGTGCCGGTCACCGGCTGTCCGATCTCAACTTGCGTGCCGACGATCCATCGTCGACGTCTTGTTCGGGCATCATAAGCGCAATAATTGCTTACGCAAGCGGCGGCTGCGCTTCAGAGCCGCTCAGCGATCACCGAGGTCGATGCATGCGGCCGACCGGCGCCCCTGCGCGGCTTGGGTAGCGACGCCGCTAGAACGTCACGTACTCGCTGGCCGTTCGAATGAACCGCGAGCGGACCTCGTGCAGGACGCTGTCGAGCAGTTTCCGCTCGTCGTCGCTGAGGTTATTGGCGGTCTTTTCCTCGAGCATCGTCAGGATGTCGTGCTGCGTTTTGGCTCGATCCAGGTCGAGCATCGGCGGAGAGCCGCGGTAGCTGATCTCGCCTAGGTAAATCAGCGCCTGGGTCATCAGTTGCTGCACCAGGCCGGCGAACGAGCCGGCCTTTTCAACCGGGGCCGCTTCCTCGGGGGCGGCAGTTTTTGCCGCAGCAGCGGCGGCGGCCGCTTCGGCCTGGGCCTTCTGCTGGGCGGCTTTCTCCGCCAGTTTGCGCTTCTCCTCCTGCGCCTGCTTTTTCCAGTCGGTATCAACCTGCAAGAACGGCGAATCGTCAGCCATACGGACTCTCCTGTGATCGTCGACTTTCGTTCCGGTCGTAAAGAAAAGCAAGCGACGATGTTATCCCGTTCCACCGCTCGCCGCCGAACACCTCGTCCACCGCCGTAGACCCCCGTCGCGACACTGCTTATAGTGACGACCGGGTTTCATTGGCCGGTGTCCGACCCGACACTTGCCGGACGGGGCAGACCATGGTCCTACACGTCTTGCGAGGCTTGTTCATCCTGCTGATGGCGGCCGTCGGCTGGTTTTACCTCCAGCTGACCTGGCTCGCGATGGCGATCGCGCTGTCGATCGGCGTACTTTTCGTCTGCATCGATATTGTCTCGCCCCGCCGCAAACTTGCCGTCTTTTCCGGAATACTCTTCGGACTCGTCGTCGGCATCCTGATCGCCTACGCGCTGAGCTTCCCCGTAAAGCTGATTGCCGATCAGATGTTCATCCTGCTCGACCGCTACCCCGGCGACGAGTTCAAGTCTCGGACGATCGAGTTCATTCAGCTGATTGTCGCCGTGGTTACCTGCTACCTGACGATCAGTTTCACGCTCCAGACGAAGGACGATTTTCGATTCATTATTCCGTACATCGAGTTTAAGAAAAGTGCCAAGGGGAGCCGCCCGATCCTTCTCGATACAAGTGCCCTGATCGACGGACGGGTCGTGGACGTGGCACAAACCGGGATTATCGCCAGCCAACTGGTGGTTCCCCGATTCGTGCTTCAGGAACTCCAGGATGTCGCCGACAGCGGCGACAAGCTCAAACGCGCCCGCGGCCGGCGTGGGTTGGACATCCTGGCCAAGCTGCGCGACGGCAAGCACGATGTCGTCCTCTACGAAAACCCCGACCGCCTCCCCAGCGACGGGCCTACGGATCAGCGCCTGATCGACCTGGCCGCAGAGCTCAACGCCCGCGTCATGACCACCGACTACAACCTCAACAAGGTCTCGCAACTGCGGGGCGTCGAGGTCGTGAACCTCAACGATCTGGCACGGTCCCTGAAACCTGCCGTCCTCCCTGGCGAGAAAATGAGCGTTACGCTCGTCAAGGCCGGTGAATCGGCCGGCCAGGGGGTCGGCTACCTTGAAGACGGGACGATGGTGGTCGTCGAACAAGGCCGTTCACACCTGAACGAAGAAGTCGAAGTCACCGTCACAAGCGCACTGCAAACCAGTGCCGGCCGCATGATTTTCGGCCGCCTGGAAGCAGGAAGCGACGCTCCAGCCAAGACCTTCGGCCAACGTTCGCCCGACCGCGAACCGGCGCGGTAGCGCCGGCATGTCACCTGTCCCCGCCGTAACGCATTCGGAATAACCCTGAGCCCACCGCGTCTCGACGGAAAAGCGACTGCCCGCCAAGTGAGCGCGCAGCGTCTCTGCCAGCGTCATTGCCTTAGAACTGCGCGCTCGAAACTCCAAAATTTTACCCGTTGCGAGCTTGCACGGGATTTGCTGTGGGGTGGGTCTCGCAAGCGAGTTTCCTCTCTTGTCAGTGGTGAACGACGGCTTGCTGTCGGGCTGGTGCGCGATCACGGTCGCGCGGGGTCTGGGTGTTTTCATTAAGGACATAGCTCTCGAGCCGAATTTCGAGAACTTGTACGGACTAACAACAACCTGCCGATTCGGCCGGCGCAGGAAATGGATAGCGAACCCCTATGGCTAAGTTCAAACTGGAGTACATCTGGCTCGACGGCTACAAGCCCACGCCGAACATCCGTGGCAAAACCCTCGTGAAGGACTTCGACTCCGTCCCTTCGCTCGAGCAAATCCCGCTCTGGGGCTTCGATGGCAGCTCCACCCAGCAGGCCGAAGGACACAACTCCGACTGCGTGCTTAAGCCGGTCTCGATCTACCCGGACCCCGAGGTCCACAACGGCGTGATCGTGATGAACGAGGTCATGCACGCCGACGGCACCCCGCATTCCACCAACGCCCGCGCCACCATCCACGACGACCCCGACACCTGGTTCGGCTTCGAACAGGAATACTTCCTCTACAAAGACGGCCAGCCCCTCGGCTTCCCCGCCGAAGGCTTCCCGAAGGAAGGCCAAGGTCGCTACTACTGCGGCGTCGGCTACGGGCTGATGAGCAGCATCGGTCGCGAAATCACCCGCAAGCACCTGGACCTGTGTCTTGCCGCCGGCATCAACCACGAAGGCATCAACGCCGAGGTCGCCAAGGGCCAGTGGGAATTCCAGATCTTCGGCAAGGGTTCCCGCACCGCCGCAGACCAGATGTGGGTCGCCCGCTACCTCCTGCTCCGCCTCTGCGAAAAGTACGAGGTCGACATCAACTGGCACTGCAAGCCGCTCGGCGATACCGACTGGAACGGCTCGGGCATGCACTCCAACTTCTCCACCAAGTTCATGCGTGAAGTCGGCGGCGAGAAGTACTTCAAGGACCTCATGGCCGCCTTCGAGAAGTACCTCAAGGAACACATCGACGTCTACGGCCCGGACAACGACAAGCGCCTCACCGGCAAGCACGAAACCGCTCCGTGGAACAAGTTCAGCTACGGTGTCGCCAACCGTGGCGCCTCCATCCGCGTGCCCAACAGCTTCCCCAAGAACGGCTACAAGGGTTACCTGGAAGACCGTCGTCCCAACTCCCAGGGCGACCCATACCAGATCGCCAGCCGAATCCTTGAAACGATCGCCAGCGTGCCGCTGCCCAAGTAACACCGGCATTCGCACCCGATCGGCTCGCTGACCGGGCTGGCCTTAACAGCCAGCCTTATCAACCCGTCCGGCCCCTCGTTTCAACGTCCAGAGATACCTCCGCCCAGACCCACGGGCGGAGGTATTTCTTTTGGCGGGATTTCGCTGTCAGGCACCGGCCGCCGGCTTCTCATCCCGTCACCGATCCGCCAATAAGTTCGGCCACGACGTTTGACCGTCGTGGCCGCTAGTGATCTCCGCTATCACCTTACTCGTGCAAACCCTCTCAGACTTCCATACACACGTCGCACCCTCGCGCGACCTGTGCATTAGTAGTACTGGCTGCATTAGTAGTACTGACGCGGGTTCTGGTAGTCGAAATCGCCGCCCTGGTTCTGCTTGGAACCCTTCTTGCTGCGAGTCGACTGGCCCTGCTCAGACTGCCGGGCAACCTGGCGCTTGTCGTCCTGCACCTGCGGAATTCCGCTCATGTGGTGCGAATCCTGAATCATGGATGGGCCGGCGAAACGCGTAACGTTGTTCTGTACCTGTGACATCTGACACACTCCTCGATTTTCCTCTTCACCGTCGCCAGCGACCTTAAAGGCATAGAGAACACCTCCATGCGTGGCTGGCTTCAGTTCAGTTTTCCTCTGCCATTAGTATTGGCATTCTGAGGGGTAGAAGTACAGTATCATCACTTGGGAATTGTACCCATCACAGTTATCGCCCGATACAACTGTACTGGCCACCAAGCCCGCCAACTGTACTGGAATCGACCATGGAGAACACCCAATCAAAGTCGCAAACGCCTTTGTATGAAGACGTTGCGCGACAGATCATCGAGATGATCGACAACGGTACACTCCCCGTCGGCAGCCGCGCGCCCTCGGTCCGATCGCTCGCCGTGCAGTTGAAAGTCTCGGTTTCCACGGTCGTCGCCGCCTATCGCCTGCTCGAAGACCAGGGCCGGCTCCAGCCTCGTCCGCAGTCCGGGTTTTACGTCCGGGCCCTTCGCCGGGAGAACGTCGAAGAGCCCCTCATGTCCCGCCCGCCGGAAACGGCCTCGGCGGTGACCGTCGGCGACCTTCGGTTGCTCCTGCTCACCGAGTTCGGCCAGCCCGGCATCATCGGCCTGGGCGCGTCCAACGGCGCGGTCTCCGACTGGTCGATCAAAGCCGTCCACTCGCTGATGAGCTCGATCAGCCGATCGCAACCCCTGCTCTCCGCCAGCTACCCCCCGCCGGCCGGCATGGCCACCCTCCGACGGCAGGTCGCCCGGTGGTACATCCGCGCCGGCTGCAAGCTTTCGCCCGACGACATCGTCATCACCTGCGGCGCCCTCGAAGCGATCCACCTCTGCCTCCGCGCCGTCACCCAGCCCGGCGACGCCGTCGCCCTCGAGTCCCCCACCTACTGGGGCATCCTGCAAACCGTCGAGATGCTCGGCCTCAAGGCGCTCGAAATCCCCACCCACCCGCGCACCGGCCCTTCGCTCGACGCCCTCGAAGTCGTCTTCAGCCAGAAACTCGTCAAGGCGATCGTCCTCATCCCCAGCGCCCACAATCCCCTCGGCTCCATCATGCCGGAAGAAAACCGCCGGCAGCTCGTCGCTATGGTCCGCAAGGCCGACATCCCCCTCATCGAAGACGAAATCTACGCCGACCTCGTCTTCGAACCCCCACGCCCCCGCTCCTGCCGCAGCTTCGACGAAGGCCCCTCCTCGCAGAGCCACGTCATGGTGTGCGGCGGCGTCTCCAAGACCGTCGCGCCGAGCCTGCGCATCGGCTGGTGCATTCCCGGCAAATGGGTGAAAGAAGTCACCCGCATGAAGGCCTGGCTCAACATCGCCGCGCCCACCCTGCCGCAACTGGCGCTCGCCCAGTTCATGGACGAAGGCGGCTACGACCGCCACCTGCGAAAGGTCACCTCCATCTACCGCCGACAGGTCGAACGCATGAGCGAACTGATCGCCGAGCACTTCCCCCGCGACACACGCATCACCCGCCCGCAGGGAGGCTTTCTCCTCTGGGTCGAGCTGCCCGAAATCATGGACTCGGTCACCCTTCATGATCGCGCGATCCAAAAAGGCGTCTCCATCTGCCCCGGCGTCGTCTTCTCGGCCACGGGCAAGTACCGCAACTGCATCCGCATCAACTGCGGCCTGCTCTGGACCCCCGAAGTCGAACGCGCCATCCCGACGCTGGGCAAACTGATCGCCGAGCTGATCGAGGCCCACCAGAACGCCGCCACCGAACCCGGCTACGACGCCACGCAATGCTGACCACCGTCATCGCCGGTACGCCATGTGGCATGGGCAAGTACGCTTGCCCGTGCTGCCCCCCTCATTCCGCCCGAATCGTCCGATCCCCGTCCGGGTTCTCCGGCGTGACGCTTCGATAAAACCGACCCAGCGCCGTGAGCTTGTCTTTGGCGTCGAACAACGCGCTGCTCGTCCCCTGCGGGGAATCGGCCTCGAACGGGAACCATGCGTAGCCGGCTATCCATTTCTGCCGTTCCATCCACGGGACGACGTCTTTCATGAACGCCAGCACCTGCGCCTGCGTGTAGCGATGTTTGGCGATGTCGCCGCCGGTCTTCCAGTCGGCGACCGCGAACTCCGTGATCAGCAGCGGCCGCCCGCCGTACTTCTCGTGAATCCGTTTGAGCTTGGTCTTGAACGCCTCGGCGTTGGGGCCGGGGTAGCCGTGAGTGCCGATGTAATCGACGCGCAGCTCGCGTTTATCCACCTCGGCCATGAACGCCGGCATCCAGTTTCCGCCGACGCCCTGGTTGGCGGGGTCGGCGGCTTCGGTGCCCTCGGTGTTGGCGCAGGCCGGGCTGCAAAGCGGCACGCCCAGCGCCTCCAGCGTCGGCCAGAGCGCCAGCGTCTGCTCGACCGTCATGTTGCCCTGCTCCTTATGGTCCGGCTCGTTCGGCCCCAGGAGCCGCTTCACACGCCCCGAGCGAACCAGCGGACCCAGCTCCGCCGTCAGTTGTTCGGACAGCTTGTTCACCGCTTTGGGGTTCCCCAGCCACTTGCCGCCGAACACCATCGGCATGAACTCCCGTTCCTTCGGCTGCTCGTCGGCCAGGTGCAGATTCCACGAGTAGTTCCACGACACGTCCAGCGCCGCCGCCCGGAGCAGGCTCGTCTTGCGAAACGCATCATTCTCCGCCGGCTTCCGCCCCGAAGCATCGCGTGGCGGCAGCGGAAACCCCACACCCTTCTTGCCCGGCAGCCGCACCTGCTCTGGCGTAAACCGCTTCACCGCCGCCGCCGGCGCCAACACCGGCGCTAACACCGGCACTGTCGCGTTCGACCAGCCAACCCGCGCCGTAAGCACAACGCCGCCGATCAGGCCGCAGAGCAGCAGGAGTGGGATCTTGGTCATGCGAAGAATCATGATGCACCGGAACCCGGAATCTGCAATCGGCGAGGGGCAACGGTCACCAGGAACGCCGACGACGACCGCTGTCCGTGACACGGCTTTCCAAGCACAACTGTCCGGCAATTTACCAATTCCAGCGTGAGCCATGACCTGGCACATCCTCATTTCACCAGAGTCGCTCGGCTTTGCTTGCGATCGCGGCTGATGGCGCGCATGCGGCGGCGTCACCCTCGGATCAGGGTGTGCGGGAACGTCGTGGCTTCAGGCCAGCTTCTTGCGTGCCCGCAGCCGGGCCTGACGCGCTCGTTCCAGCGAACGCTCTCGCTCGCGTTTGGCGATCACCGCCATCGCCTCCTGGATCGACATCTGGCCCCGGGCCACGCGGCCCAGCGCCGCCAGGGCGTAGACGCTGACGCGGTAGCCGCTCTGCACGTACATCATCAGCACGGCGATCACCGCGATGTACAGCTGCGTGGTGATCCCATTGCGGCTGGTGCTCAGCAGGTGGTCCATTCCCGCCCAGGTCTTGAGCCACTTGAAAAACAGCTCGATCTGCCAGCGCAGCCGGTAAACGGCGCCGACGACGTGAGCCCCGACCGTCGCCGCGGGAAGATTGGTCAGCAGCCGCAGTGCCTGGGATTCGCCCGATCGGTCGGTGCTCTCGATGGTGATGCAGCGGAACAGGCCCGCCGGCGCGTCGCGGCCGGGAAGTCTCACCACTTCCTCGGCGATCACGCCCGCCTCGACGTCCGCCGCCGACGGCGGCAGGGTCTGGACCACCGTCATCGCCGGTTGGTTGGATTTGATACGAACGACAAAGTCGCTGCCCTTGTCCAGGACGGCGCCGAGGAAGCCGAACTCGACGAAGTTGCGGTCCACGACGTACAGCACGCCGGGCAGGAGGTCGGCGGCGAAGGCCGCGGCCTCCGAATGCCCGTCGTCGCCGCTGACGGTCAGCACGCGGGGAATCCAGTTGCCGGCGTCGAGCTGGACGTTGGCGCGGACCTGTCCCTGCACGCCGCCGTCGCGGTTCTTTTGGCGCATCGCCCAGGCCACATCGCACAGCGTGGTCATGTAAGTGCCGTCGGCGGCGATGATCTGCCGGGTGATCCCTTCGAGGCCGTCGGCGTCGCCGAGATTCGGGACACGTTGCTGCAGGTCGTCGATCAGCGGCACGAGCAGCTGAGGGTCGAACGCTGCAAGAGCGTCGGCGGTGGTCGAGCGTGCCAGCTTGTCGAGTCGCAGATCGCCCTGGAAGTCGCCGCAGTCTTCGATGCGTCGCAGCGATCGGGCCATGGGATCGAAGAACGACAGGAGCAGGCCTTTGACCAACTGGTCGCGGCCGAGGATGGTGTTGCCGTGAGCCGGCAGCGCCGCCAGACGATGGAGATGTTCGTCGAGGAGATTCCCGGAGCGGCGCACGGCCAGACGTCGGTCCGACGGCGTCGGTTGCTGCTGCGAGGATGAACGACGGACCGCCACGGGCGCGAACTATGCCACGCGGCATCAGAAAGCGCAAGAGCGAAATCTTGCGAATGTCACGGCGTCGAAATGCCGGACAGTTGTGCTTTCCAAGCCGTGCAAGGTACGCCACACGCCGATAGCCATTCATCCTCAATAACCCACCTCCGTCTGCCGAACGAACCCAAGACAACCATTGCACATCGAATCGCCACGCCACGCCGCCGAACGAACCCACGGCTGACTCGCCAAACGAACCCCAGACCCTGGCCGTCGACGGCTCTGTCCGTGACACGGGCTTCCAGCCCGTGCATGGTGCGTCCCGCGTCGACCGCCGTTCGTCCCACATGACCCACCTCCCTCCGCCAAACGAACCCCACGTCCCTCCGCCGAACGAACCCAAGCCCGGATGGCCGAACGAACCCAAGATGGCACCGCCGAACGAACCCAGGAACCCCCGTCCCGCCGCGATCCATGCCATGACGCACCTCCCACCAGAGCCCCCGCCAGACCGTGCAAAGCGATCAAGCCGCCCCAGGGATCACGCACCACAACGCGAACCCCAGGCCGGTCACCGGCCGGCGAGTATGTTAGTATATTGTACGGATAGGCCGAGTCGCCGTCCACTACATTCCCGCGCCCCTGCCTAGGTACCACCAGGCTGAACCGCTGAATCCCAATGATGAGTCCGGTTTCCGCGCTTGGACCCCACCCCGTTCGCATCCACTCACGCTTGCAAAGTGGCCGATCCTGACCACAATCGGTGCCGAGGGAAGGACCGTCGCCGCCGGACCGTCGCCGCCGGGCCGGCGGCCGAGCAGCGGAAGATCGCGGCGTGTCTGACGTCGCTGGACGCGTTGATCGCCGCCCGCGGGCGGAAGCTGGCGGCGCTGGCGGCCCACAAGAAAGGGCTGATGCAGCAGCTCTTCCCCCGCCCCGGCGAATCCCTCCCCCGCCTCCGCTTCCCCGAGTTCCGGGAGGAGGGGGAGTGGGAAGAGCGGAAAGCCGGAGCCCTTTTCGCGAATCGAAGAACAAAGGGCGAAGATGGACTACCCATCTATTCCGTCACAATGCACGACGGAATGGTGCGACGAGATTCGTTCGATCGTGACTTCTACGACATCGAGGATGCGGCGGGCAACAAGAAGGTCTGCAAGGACGACATCGCCTACAACATGATGCGGATGTGGCAAGGCGCATGCGGCGTCGCGCCCGAAGACTGTCTCGTTAGCCCCGCGTATATCGTGCTCGCGCCTGAATCGGGCGTGTTATCGAAGTTCTTCGAGTACTTTTTCAAGCTCCCTGAATCGCTGCTGATGCTGACGTCGTACTCGCGCGGCCTGACCAAGGACCGATTGCGCCTCTACTACGACGATTTCGCGAAGATGCCAATCCGCACCCCCGGCGTTGCCGAGCAGCAGCGAATCGCCGCGTGTCTCGGCTCGCTGGACGCCGCGCTCGCCGCCGAGGCCCAGGCCCTGTCGGCCCTGCGGACGCACAAGAAGGGCCTGATGCAGCAGCTTTTCCCTGCAGGGGAGGGGTGATGGATGACGAGCAGAAGACCGAATTCGATAGTTACTTCCGCGTGGAGCGGACTGAAACGGGCTGGGCCTTCGAGGTGGGCATTGTCGAGTGGCCCTCGCAACACCGGCCGGAACTGCGGTGGTGTCGGTTCTGTCATTGAAAGCGCGAGCCCGACGCAGGCAGGATCGCTCGCGCCCGGGAGGTGGCGATGGCGACGTCCCGCTTCTTTCGTCGGTGCGACACGTGCAACACCGTCCAGAACACCGGTCATATGTTCGGCCGAGACCTCTGCCAAGGCTGCGCGACCGAGCATCACGCGATCGTCTTTTGAACCCACCGAGCAGCAGCGAATCGCCGCGTGTCTCGGCTTGCTGGACGCCGCGCTCGCCGCCGAGGCCTAGGCCCTGTCGGCGTTGCGGACGCACAAGAAGGGCCTGATGCAGCAGTTGTTCTCTTCGGGGTGGGAGTGAACGGGCATCCGCACGATGGCGAGTTCAATCCTTTAACAGGCGTGGATCAAAGTTGAATGGCTGAAAGGCGCTGCGGGCGAGCGCAGCGAAATCCGGGTGACGCGGGTTTAAGAGGATGTTGTGTTCGGCCGGTAAGATCACGCTGGGAACGCGTAGGGCGACGGTTTGACGCGCGGCGAGCCAAGCGGTGCCGAAGTCGCGGCTGGCGTTTGTTGCGGGTTCGGCGTCCCAATCGGCCGGAAGAATTGCGACGGGAGTGTCGCGCACCTGTGCCGGGTCGACATCGATCCACGCGACGCGGTAGGCCTGCAGTACATCGGCAGACTCAAGATGCACAAGCATTTCGAGCGAGGTCAGCGCGAGGCTGCCCCCACAGTAAACGCAGGGTGTGCCAGGATGATTCCAGCGACCGCCATTCTTGCTGGCACCCTCCCCGGTCCAGGCGCTGGCTTCGTATCTCGGCTTGACGATGCGGTAGACGCGGATCATGGGCAGTGCTTCTCGCTGCGGGAATTACGAGAAGACGCCATGTTCCAGACGGCCAATGAGGTGTTCAACCTCCCGAGCGCCCACTTCCGTTTGGGCGAATTTCAGTGGCGAGCTACCCCCGAGGGCAGATTTCGGAGATTCCATCCACCGGCGTGCGGCCTCGGCGTCTCCCTCGTGCAGCGCATCCGCGGCGGCCATGAGTCGCGCCAGACGCACCAGGCGGTCAGACTCTTCGGATGACAGCCGGTGATTGGCTTTCCACTTCTTGAATTTAGCAACCGAAACCTTGAGATACCCAATGACCTCTTTCTCGTCGACCTTGTAATGGCTGTACAGTTTTTTCGCATCCGAGACGGGAACGCCGGTCTGGACGATCTTCACCAACTCCAAAGGCCCACGCAACGCCATCTTGGCCGTGTAAATTCCAGAGTAGTTCTTCGCGCCGGTAGTAGCTCCGGGCTTGAACTTGGAAAGTTTGTGGATGGTTTGAGTCTTTTTGGCCACGCCCCCATTATAGGTCGGCGTAGTCCCTTGTATACTGCCGAGGCGAAGAGCCTCAGATCTGATGATGCTTGAGGCATCAACGCGAAACGACTGCTTTCGGGAGCGAGCGCAAACCACACCTGACCTCATCGGAAGGCATGACCACGATCGACCAGAAGCAACTCGGCAAAACGCTTTGGGCCATCGCCGACGACCTGCGCGGGGCGATGAACGCGGACGACTTCCGCGATTACATGCTGGCGTTCCTGTTCCTGCGCTACCTCTCGGACAATTATGAGGCGGCGGCGAAGAACAACCTGAAGAGTGACTACCCCGACCCGAATGCTGTCGGCAACGGCGGCAAGTCGCCGCTGTCGGTCTGGTACGCGAAGAACCCGAGCGACGTCGCACTGTTCGAAAAGCAGATGCGCCAGAAGGTGCACTACGTCATCAAGCCCGAGCACCTGTGGACGCGCATCGCCCACATGGCCCGCACGCAGGACGGGGAACTGCTGCACACGCTGCAGGCGGGGTTCAAGTACATCGAGAACGAATCGTTCGAGAGCACCTTCGGCGGGCTGTTCTCGGAGATCAATCTCGGATCGGAAAAGCTCGGTCGGACGTACGAGGCCCGCAACGCCAAGCTCTGCACGATCATCGGGCGCATCGCCGAGGGGTTGGCGGAGTTCTCGACGAGCACGGATACGCTGGGCGATGCGTACGAATATCTCATCGGGCAGTTCGCCGCCGGGAGCGGGAAGAAGGCGGGCGAGTTTTATACGCCCCAGCCGATCAGCGACATCCTTTCAGGGATCGTCACCCTTGACAGCCAGGAGCCCGCGACCGGCCCGCGCAAACGGCTGGAAAGCGTGATGGATTTCGCCTGCGGGTCGGGTTCATTGCTGCTGAACGTGCGGAAACGCATGGGGAAGACCGGCATCGGGAAGATCTACGGGCAGGAAAACAACATCACTACCTACAACCTGGCGCGCATGAACATGCTGCTGCACGGGGTGAAGGACACCGAGTTCGAAATCTATCACGGCGACACGCTCAAGAACGAGTGGGACATGCTGCGGGAGATGAAGAAGCCGGAGGACGTGCTGTTCATCAACGCGGCCGAGGGGTTCGTGAAGGGCAAGCGGCAGAACGTGCTCACCGATGCCCATATCACGCGGATCGTCGAAACGTACCAGCACCGGCCGAAGTTACCGGTGGAGCGATACGCCCGCCGGGTGGCGATGAAAGAGATCGCCGAGAACGATTTCAACCTGAACATCTCGCGGTACGTGAGCACAGCCGAGGACGAGGAAGAGATCGACCTGGCGAAGGAGCACGAATCGCTCGTTCAGATCGACGCCAGGATCCGCAAAGCGACCGCGGAACACAACGCATACTTGAAAGAGCTGGGGTTGCCGCTCTTGCCCTAGAGGTGCGGCGGCCATCCCCCCATCCGCTTTGACACCGCACGCCCCCTGCCTGAGAATATTGGTTTCCGACGGGACGCTGTCTGGCGGACACGCTGCCCGATCTATACCGACACCTAATCCGATCAGGAGGAACACCTTATGGCCACTCCACGCCAGGAAGCGATCCGTGAGATCGCGCTTTCCAAGCATCAGCTCAACCGGGTTGACTTCAAGACCACCCACATCAAAGAGCTCTACGGCAAGAACGTCTTCAACGAAGAGACCCAGCGCGCCCGCCTGCCCAAGCCGATCTTCAAGGCCCTCCAGAAAACCATCAAGCAGGGCGCTCCGCTCGACCCGACTGTGGCCGACGCGGTGGCCAGCGCGATGAAGGACTGGGCGTTCGAAAAAGGCGCCACCCACTACACCCACCTGTTCCAGCCGATGACGGGCATTACCGCCGAGAAGCATGACAGCTTCCTGGCGCCCGACGGCGTGGGCGGCGCGATCGCCGAGTTCAGCGGCAAGGAGCTGATCAAGGGCGAGCCGGATGCATCGTCGTTCCCCTCCGGCGGACTTCGCGCGACGTTTGAGGCGCGCGGCTACACCGCGTGGGACCCGACCTCGCCGGCGTACATCATGGAGAACCCCAACGGGTCTACGCTGGTCATCCCGACGGCGTTCCTGTCGTGGACCGGCGAAGCGCTCGACAAGAAGACGCCGTTGCTGAAGTCGATGGACGCGCTGAGCGTGCAGGCGGTCCGCGTGCTGAAGCTGTTCGGCAAGACGCCAGACCGGGTGATCACCACGGTCGGGCCGGAGCAGGAATACTTCCTGATCGACAAGAGCTTTTACTACCAGCGGCCCGACCTGCTGTACTGCGGCCGCACCCTCTTCGGCGCCCCGCCGCCCAAGGGCCAGGAGCTGGAAGACCAGTACTTCGGCACCATTCCCGAGCGGGTGCTGGCGTACATGGCCGAGGTGGAAGCCGAGCTGTTCAAGCTGGGCGTGCCGGTGAAGACGCGGCATAACGAAGTGGCGCCGAGCCAGTACGAGATCGCGCCGATCTTCGAAAACAGCAATCTCGCGACCGACCACCAGAACCTGACGCAGGAAATCCTGCGGAAGACCGCCGACAAGTACGGCCTGGTCTGCCTGCTGCACGAGAAGCCGTTCGCCGGCATCAACGGCAGCGGCAAGCACAACAACTGGTCGATGTCGACCGACACCGAGAACCTGCTGGAACCGGGCCACACGCCGCACGAGAACGCGCAGTTCCTGGTGTTCACGGCGGCGGTGCTGCGGGCGGTGACGCGGTACAGCAAGATCCTCCGGCTGGCGATCGCGTCGGCCCACAACGACCACCGCCTGGGAGCCAACGAAGCCCCGCCGGCGATCATCTCGGTGTTCCTGGGCGACCAGCTCAACGACATCATCGAGCAGATCGAAAAAGGCGGCGCCAAGACGAGCAAGCAGGGAGGCATGTTCCAGACCGGGGTGAGCGTGCTGCCGCAGCTTCCGAAGGAAGCCGGCGACCGCAACCGCACGTCGCCGTTCGCGTTTACGGGCAACAAGTTCGAGTTCCGGGCGGTTGGTTCGAGCGCGAACATCAGCGGCGCCAACACCGTGCTGAACACGATCGTGGCCGAGTCGCTGGACTATGTGGCGACGGAACTGGAAAAGATTGTCGCCGGCGGCAAGACGCTGACCGACGCCATCCAGGCGCTGCTGCCGGGACTGATCAAGGAGAGCAAGAAGGTTATCTTCAACGGCAACGGCTACTCTGCCGAGTGGCACGCCGAGGCCGCGAAGCGTGGCCTGCCGAATCTGAAGAACACGGTCGACGCGTTGCCGGTGATCATTGAAGCCGAGACGATCGCGCTGTTCGAGAAGTACAAGGTGTACACCGCCGGCGAGCTTAAGAGCCGGTACAACATCCTGTCGGAGGCGTACGTCAAGGCGATCGTGATCGAGGGCAAGACGGCCGTGATGATGGCCAAGACGATGATCCTGCCGGCGGCGCTGAAGTACCAGAAAGACGTCGCCGACAGCGTGGCATCGGCCCGCGCGGCCGGCGTGGCCAATCCGCCGGGCGTGGAGACGCTCAGTTCGCTGGTGACGGCGATCAACGCGTTGATCAAGGGCCTGCACACGCTGGAACACGCCGTCGGCCACGAGGCCGAAGGCGAGCCGTTCGACCACGCGAAGTATGCCCGCGACAGCATCATCCCGGCGCTGGTCGCGACCCGCGAGGCGGCCGACACGCTGGAAGGCATCGTCGGCGACGACCTCTGGCCGCTGCCGAAGTACCGCGAAATGCTGTTCATCAAGTGATGATCGGCGGGAGTTGATGACACGCGACGAGCCCCGGGAGATGAATCTTCCGGGGCTCGTTTCTTTTTTTGGAGCCGGTGAGACGTGCCGGCCGTGCGGGCACCGATTCAAGCTCGTGGCCTAACGAACTCGGCGTGCTCCGGCGAGGCGATCCCCTGCTGTAAAACTTTCAGCACCGTCGCCATATCGCGGATGAGCAACGCCGCGGGAGCCAGCCAGAGCCCGGGGAAGACGCGCGATCGGAAGATGCCATCGGCGTCGGGCGACTTGCGGACGTATTCGCTGTTGTCGAGAACGAAGTAGTCCACCGCCCTGTCGAATGTCCGCCAGACGATGTATTCGAGCACGCCGTTGCGGCGGTAGACGTTGAGTTTTTCGTGCAGGTCGTACTGGGCGCTGGTGGCGGCGACTTCGACGATCAACTCGGGTGCGTTGTTGACGTAGCCGTGGTCACCGATCTTGGCCTGTCCGCCTCGCGACGGATCGAGCCGCAGGTAGGCATCGGGCTGGGGAACGTTGTCGCGGTCGAGTTGGGTCGTCGAGTTGTCGCCGACAAAGACGCCCGGTGTCATGGCGCAGTAGCATTCAAGCCATCCGACGATGTCGGCATGCGGTTCCCCATGCCCGACGGCCGATACGGGTGACCCCAGGTAGACTCTCCCTTCAATCAGTTCAGCCTTCTTTACTGCGGGCATCGCCCGATAGCGGCGAAGGAACTCGTGGTCGGTCAACCGGTCGCCATTCTCCAGCCGCGGAATTTCCCCGACCCCGGTTTCATTCGGCAGATTTACAGGCGTTTGCAGTGTCGTCGCCATGTTTGAAGTATACCATCTGCGGCCGGCAACCGCCGACAAATTGACCGCCGCGCCATCGACCGAAGCAGCCATCCATGCCGTCTCTCTTTTCCAACCCCGGCAAGCTCGTCACCTCACCGACCGTCCGGCTGGATGGCAACGGATCCTCGCGCTGGGCCTGGCCGCAGGAGCAGGCCCGCTGGCTGATGGCCGCCGACAGCACCGGCCACGCCGAGCTGCGCTGCGGCGAGCTTTCCGAAGGTACCACCGACAATCCGCTGGAAGCGCTCTCGACGCTGCCCAACTACCTCCGTCACGCCGACCTGCCGCGTGACGCGCGGTGGATCGGCTTTCTCAGCTACGACCTGGGCCGCTGGTTCGAGAATCTGCCGACGCGGGCGATCGAACTGCCCGGCGTGCCGCTGTTCGCGTTCTCGCTGCACGGATCGGACATCCCCGGCACGCCGGTCCCGCTGCGCGCAAGCGGCCTCCGCAGCGAGCGCGCCGCCAGGCTCGCCGTCGCCCGGCAGAACTACCTCGCGGCGATCCGCCGCTGCATCGATTACATCGCCGCCGGCGACATCTTCCAGGTGAATCTCTCGCAGCGCATCCTCGCGCCGCTGCGCGAGAACCCGATCGACATCTATCGGCGGTTGCAGGAACTCACCCCTGCTTCGTTCGGCGCGTTTCTGCAGTACGGCGACTTCGCGCTGCTGTGCAATTCGCCGGAGCTGTTTTTCCGCGTCGATCCCCAGCCCGATGGCAACCGTCGTATCATCTGCCGGCCGATCAAGGGCACACGCCCCCTGCTGCCGGGCATGGACGCCGAGCTTCGCGTGAGCGCCAAAGACCAGGCCGAGCTGGCGATGATCGTCGACTTGCAGCGGAACGACCTCGGGCGCATCTGCCGCATCGGTTCGGTCAAGGTTTCGCAGGCGCGGACGATCGAGGCACACCCGACGGTCTATCACGGCGTGGCGACCATCGAGGGAACGCTGCGGCCGGACGTCACCTTCGTGGACATCCTGCGGGCGATGTTCCCCTGCGGCAGCGTGACGGGGTGCCCGAAGATCCGCGCGATGCAGATCATCGACGAGCTCGAACCCGTCCGCCGCGGCCCGTATTGCGGCGCGATCGGATGGATCGGCGCTGACGGGTCGATGGAGTTCAATGTCGCCATCCGCACGATGATGGTGAAGGACGGCCTGGTGCACGTGCCCGTCGGCGGCGGAATTGTCGCCGACTCCGAACCCGAAGCCGAGTACGAAGAGACGATGGTCAAGGCGCGGGCCATGCTGGCGGCGCTGGGCGTGTCGCCTTCATCACTTTGAGTCGGCTTCATCGCTCTGAGTAGGGTCCGCCTTGGCGGACCATTGGCGAACCGATGTACCGCGTTTGGCCAACGAGTACCCCGCGTCCGCCCAGGGCGGACCCTACCAAACCCGGTACGCCGAACAATAAGGTCCGCCCGACGACGTTCTGCGTTCAGTTTCACCGGAGGGTCTCGTGACATCTGCACGTTGGATGGTTGTCCTGGTACTGGTCGCCCCGTGTCTTTTTCCATTGCACGCGCCTGCCGCCGAGGCAGCCGTTCGGCCCAACGTCCTGTTCATCGTCGCCGACGACCTTCGCAACGAACTCGGTTGCTACGGCGTGCCGGCGGTGAAGTCGCCGAACATCGATCGCCTGGCCGCCCGGGGCGTGCGATTCGACCGGGCCTACGTGCAGTACCCGGTCTGCAATCCCAGCCGTTCGTCATTCCTGACCGGCCTTCGGCCGGATACCACGCGGGTGCTGGATAACTCGGTCAAGGTCCGCAAGAACCTGCCCGATGTCGTCACCCTGCCGCAGATGTTCAAAGAGAACGGCTACTTCACCGCGAGCCTGGGCAAGATTTTCCATCGCGGCGGAACGATGGAGGAGCGCAACGAGCAGATGGACGACGAAAAGTCCTGGACCGTCAGCCGGTTCTACCAGGCCACCGCGACCGGCCTGCGCGGCGAAGGTCGGAACATGACCGGAGGGAAGCTGAACTGGTGTCGCTGGCTGGCCGCCGACGGCGACGACGAAGACCAGCCCGACGGCCAGGTCGCCCGCGACGCGATCAAACTGATGGAAGAACAGAAGGACAAGCCCTTCTTCCTGGCCGTCGGGTTTCATAAGCCGCACGACCCGTTCATTGCACCGAAAAAGTACTTCGATCTCTATCCGCTGGATTCGCTCAAGCCGCATGTCGAGCCGGCGGATCGGACGAAGGACCTGAAGATCGCGACCGGCGGCGGCGCACTCGCCGAAGCATTCGACAAGTTCACCGATGCCGAACGACGGGAATTCATGCGCTGCTATTACGCAGGCACCACCTTCACCGACACGCAGGTGGGCAAGGTGCTCGATGCACTCGAACGGCTGAAGCTCGCCGACAAGACGATCGTCGTCTTCGTCGGCGATCACGGCTATCACCTCGGCGAGCACGGGTGGTGGAACAAGAACACGATCTTCGAGTACAGCGCCCGTGCCCCGCTGATCATGGCACTGCCCGACGGCCGCAGCGCCGGCAAATCGACGCCGGCAGTCGTCGAGTTTCTCAACCTGTTCCCCACGCTCGCCGACCTGACCGGCGTCAAACCGCCGGCCGGTTTGCAGGGTGTTTCCATGCGGCCGCTATTGGAGAATCCGGCGACGAGCTGGGACCGCCCGGCATACACGCAGGTGCAGCGCGGCAAGAGCGCCGGCCGCAGCGTGCGGACCGACCGCTGGCGTTACACTGAGTGGGACGACGGCAAGGCGGGCGTGGAGTTGTACGATCATCAGACCGACGCGGGTGAATATCGCAACGTCGCAAGCGATCCGAAGTACGCGGCGGAGATGGCGAAACTGAAGGGGATTGTGAAACCGTAGACGCAGCGGGACGAGGTGGTGCTACCGCGGAGCTTCAACGTACAGCTTGATCGAGATCGAAGCGAGGCCAAGCACGATTAGCAAAGCTGTCACCAGCAGCAGAACTTCAGAGGCCGTTCGCCCACGCTGCTTCCGAAAGCGATGGATCGCCACGGCCGACAACAGAATCGTCACGAGATGCAGCGCCGGAACTAGAACCACATCGTTCTCTAACAACAACCCGTAATGGCGGTACGCCCTCAGAATCGCCAGGACGCCACATCCGATCGCTCCGATCAGGCACACTCCTGTCCATCGCGGTTTTTCGGTGCCTTGTGGGACGGTAGATCCTGCATACTCGAGCTTCTCAGTCACGCGGCAACCTCTTCCTCGACGGATCCGGCTTCAACGGCCCGAACCGCTCTTTGACCACAAACATCCGCCCCGTCAGCGTGGAGAAACCATTCCCGAGGATCGTGCAACCTAGGCACTACCGGATTTGAAGATTGACGACTCGTTGAAAACTCTTTGCTAATAGACGCGGCAGTGTGCAAGTTCCCATACCGCTCGAATCGCGAAGCCGATTGCAATGACAATGCAGACGAGTAGCGGAACAATATCGCCTGCGTACTTGTACGATCGCTTGCGGTGCCTCACAGCTGCGAGCAGACAGAGCACGACAGTCGCCACTATCAGCAGGACGATAGCCGCAACCTCTTCAGAGTCAGGTTGCCGTTGCACGGCGAAAGCTAGCAGTAAAGCGGTCACGCCGCATCCAATCGCGCCAAGGAGAAGTACACCAGTCCAACTGGATCGGACTCGCATGAATCGCTGCTCCGACTCATGGACCCGTGCGGACGTTGCGTAGTCGAGCTTTGGCGGCATTCGTGTTCCCCGTCATCCAAACTCAATGCGCATCCGGCTTCAACGGCCCGAACAGCTCTTTCACCACAAACATCCGCCCCGGCAATGTCGGCATATACGTGCTCGGCAGCCAGGCGTCGGGGCCGTGTTGCAGCGTGGTGCAGATGCTCATCCCCTGCCATTGGGCGCCGTGGGCGGGATAGGCCCCATCGGCTCCGCCGATGCAGTAATCGCTCTGCAGGAACAGTCCAGGGCCGATCGTGTTGGCAAAGCACGGCACCAACGTGAATCGGCTGGCGAAACTGGTGATCGCGTTCTGCTCGATGGTCAGCGGCTGCAGCGCGACGCCGATCTTGTGCGTCTGCCGCTTCCAGTCGGAGGGGTTGGGGAACTCGGCCGCCAGGTGCGGCTCCCAGAACGCGATGTGACACACCCTGCCGATGCCGTAGACCGTCACCAGCCGTGCGCGGCGCTGTTTCAGTTCGGCGATCTTGCCGGCGTAGGCGGGCAGGTTGCGCTTGGTCGCGAAGTTGCGCTGCTCTTTGGGCACGGTCAGCTTGCCGAGCGGGCCGAAGAGCGCGTGGGTCATCGCGTGCTCGAAGCCGCCGGGCTGATCGCCGGGCATGCTGTTGCCCTTGGCGTCGGCCCATTCGTCCATGTTGAAGGTGGTAACATGGTCGCAGGGCGTCTTGCTCGCCTTGATGCGGGCGATCACCTGCTTGTACATGCCCATCGGCCCGACCGGCAGGATGATCGCCAGTGGAATGCCGGCCTTGCGGGTCTGCTCGATCTGGTCGGCGATCGCGTCGCCCATCTGCTTGTCCATGTCGGCGACGTCTTTGACGACGACGGGCTTGAAGTCCTTGTTCCAGAACTTCGCCGGCTTAAGCAGTTGCTCGCGCGACATCGCGGCACACTGATCCATCTTGCGAAGGTTCCAGCCGGTGGGGAAGAACTTCTCGAGCAGGGAGCCCTTGAGCGTCGAGAGGAGCGTGATGGGTCGTGCCATAGTGATGTTCTATGTGGCATGGGCATGTACTCATGCCCGTGCATTTCGCGAGGGGACGACACGGGCATGAGTACATGCCCATGCCACAAGGCGATTACCCGAATATCTTCGCCAAAATGTCGTCGTGTGGATACGGGTGGCCCAGGTGTTGCACAAACGCCTCCCCCGCCGCCTTGCCTATCTTCGCACCCCGTTTGGCCGAATGCCGGCGGGTGGAGTCGAGGTATTCGTCCATCCCGTGATGCGCCCGCAGCCATTCCCGCTGGCTGGCGTGGCATGCGAGCATCTGCACCTTCTTCTCCATCTGGGCCGAGATGTCGATGAACGTCGTCGGTTCGACCTCTTTGCCGTACGGATCGATGCCTTCAATCGGGTCGCAGTAATACAGGTACGGCACCCGGCTGCCGGGTTTCAACGGGTGGTGCGAGATGTTCGGCGCGCCGTACCCGAAACTGGCCGCCCGCGCGAGCAGGCTGACCTGCTCGTGGTCCATCATGTAGTCCTTGGCGGCATGGGTGAACACCAGCGTCGGTGCCACCCGGCGGAACAGGTCCATCGTCTTCTGGATCGTCGGCTTATCGAACACCACCATCAGATCTCGCTCGTCGAGACAGTGATACGTCGCCCCGATCATGTCCGCGGCGGCCTTGGCCTCTTTCGTGCGGATGCTGCTGATCGCCCAGCGGTTCTCGACCATCGTCCCGCAGTCGCCGGGCGTGGCTGTGGCGATGTGTATCTCCCACCCGGCGTCGGCAAGTCGCATGAGCGTTCCGCCGCAAAGGATCTCGGCGTCGTCGGGATGGGCGAGCAGGGAGAGGGCGATTTTGTTCATGGCAGGGAATACACTAAACGGTGATGGACGGGGACCCAACAGACCAACCGCTTCCGCGTGCAGTTCCGATCCCGCACGCCCTTCAATACGCCAAACCGCGCAAATCGTGGCGGTGGATCGCGCTGCTAGCGGGGATTGTCGCCGTGGGTGGATTTGTCGCTTGGAAGTTTTCGTCGAAAGTGGCTCAAGACTCGGCGGATGAACTCAGGTTGTACCAGGCGCAGTCGGCGGCGATTGCATGTGTGCCAGACGCTGCCACGGAGGTGTTCGCCCGCACAATCGCGCCGCGAGCGCCGGGCCAAAGCGTCCTCGAACGACGATTCAGTGACTCCCTTCAGGCACCTCATCAGTGGTCGCATTTTGCGGCGGGCCTCGGTTTCGCCGGCTCGCGAGTCGTTTATATCGGAGAACGGATGAGCGGTCGTGGAAACCGCCGGATTGTCGTCGTTTTCGCAGGTATTGGGGGTGGGACGGTTGGGGTTTCACAGGACAAGTCAGCGCTAATCATGGTCTCGCTTGCATTCACTCCGGGAACCCTGATTCAGCGCGCCGTACCTCTCACGGCCGGGGAATCCGCGACAGGCATTCTGGTCCCGAAGGACGGAGTCACCCAAATCTTCGCAGGACAATCGGATCCTCAGGATCAATCGCATTTCACGATCCGATTTGTAAACGGTTCCGTCACCGACGAAGTCGACGGCTGGTTGCAAGACGATGACACCATACTGCTGGTTCCCCAGCTGCTGGAGACCAGAAACGTACAATAGCGGCCGGTTCGTTCTCGCTAGCCCCGTCTGTATCATCCCCGCCATGTCATTCGCCTGGATCAACGGTTCATTCATCGACGAAGAGTCGGCAACAATCTCCATCCGCGACACCGGCCTGCTTCACGCGGCCGGCGTCTTTACGACCATGCGCGCCTACGGCGGCAGCGTGTTCATGCTCGACCGCCACTTGGCCCGGGTGCGCGAATCGTGTGACGCACTGTTCGTCCCGCTTCAGCAGCGCGACGAAGCGATCGCCGCCGCGACGACTGAACTTCTGCAGCGAAACGGCCTGGCCGAGGCACGGCTCAGGCTGACCGTCACCCGTGGCCGGGCGACACAGGATCCCCTGCACGGCATGCGGCTGGAGCCGACTGTCCTGCTGACGGCTGCCCCACTGGAGCCCTACCCGCAGGAGTATTACCAGAAGGGGATGACCGTCATCGTGCTCGATGAGCAGAAGCTCAACCCGTACGACTTGCAGGCGGGACACAAAACGCTGAACTACTTTTCGCGGCTGTCTGCCCTGAAAGAAGCTAACCGGAGGCAAGCCGGCGAGGCGCTCTGGTTTAACGTCCACAACTACCTGCAGTGCGGATCGATCACCAACGTGCTGATCGTCAAGGATGGTCGGCTCGTCACGCCACCGACGAACGAAGAGCTGCGCGAAGAGTCGATCCGCCAGTTGACGCCCTACCCGAAAAGCAACGTACTGCCCGGCGTCACCCGTAGCGTGGTGTTCGACCTGGCCGCCGAGGCGGGGATCGAAGTCGTCAAGCGGGGAGTGTCGATCAGCGATCTACTGGAAGCCGACGAGGTGTTCATCACCAACAGCAACATGGGGATCATGCCGGTCTGCCGGATCGAGCGCAAGGCGATCGGCGGGGACAAGCCGGGGAAGGTGACGCTCGGACTGATGGAAGCGTACGCCGAGGCGGTAGCTCAGAGCGATTGATCAACCAGCGCATCGGTTACGTTTGTACGCTTCGCGAAATTGACTGACCGGATTACCACCATGCCTACCGTCGCCGACCTTGTCGCCGCCCTGGAATCCATCGCCCCCACGCGCTACGCCGAGTCGTGGGACAACGTCGGCCTGCTGGTCGGCGATCCGGCGCAGGACCTGACGCGGGTGATGCTGACGATCGACTACACCCCCGCCGTCGCGTGCGAAGCGGCCGGCGAAAAGTGCGACGCCGTCATCGCCTACCACCCGCCGATCTTCAAACCATTGCTCTCCCGCGTGACGGCCAGCGGAGCGAGCGCGGCGGTTTTTGATGCCATTCGCCGGGGCGTGGCGATCTACTCGCCCCACACCGCGCTGGATGTCGCCGAAGGCGGCACGAATGACGTGCTCGCCGATGCCCTGGGGCTGGCCGAGCGCTGGCCGCTGAAGGTCAGCGAGGATAAGCCGTCGCAGTACAAGCTGGTGACGTTCGTTCCCGAGACCTCGCTCGAGAAAGTCAGCGCCGCGATCTTCGCGGCTGGTGCCGGGCGTATCGGCCATTACTCGGCGTGCAGTTTCCGCACTGCCGGCACCGGCACCTTCTTCGGCGAAGCCGGCAGCGACCCGACCGTCGGCAAGAGCGGGCAGTTCGAACGCGTGCCTGAAGTTAAAATCGAAACCGTGGTCCCGACCGCCAGGGTCGATGCGGTAGTGAATGCCCTGCGAGCCGCCCATCCCTACGAAGAGCCGGCGTTCGACCTGAATGTGCTTGGAGCTGCGCCCGAGGGGCACGGTATCGGCCGGATCGGCGACCTGCCTGCGCCGACCGAACGCCAGGCCGTCTTCGAGCGCATCAAGCGGGAACTGGAACTACCCCACCTGCTCATCGCCGGGCCGACGAGCGGTTCCATCACCCGTGCCGCCGTCTGCGCCGGTGCGTGCGGCGATCTGCTCGACCAGGCGATCGGCGGCGGCGCGCAGCTTTATCTGACCGGTGAGATGCGTCACCACGACGCCCTGAAGGCCGCCAACGCCGGGCTGACCGTCGTCTGCACGCTGCATTCCAACAGCGAGCGGGCGACGCTCAAACGGCTCGCCGCGATGCTGTCGGGCCGGCTGCCGGAACTTCCGATGATCCTGTCCCGGAAGGATCGAGATCCGTTCGAGATTCTCTGAGGTCATCCCCCGGTCGCGATGAATCGTCGCCGCCGACGGTCACATCATTGCTCGACTCGGCAGCTTCGTCGCTTTCGGTCGAAGACCTTCTGCGCCAGACGCCGGGATGAGCTGGCATAGACTTTTCGCTCTGCGGTGATTCGGGCAGGGGTGATTCGCTCTGGGGTGATTCAGGCCCGGGGACGGTGCGCATCAGCTCGAAAACAGCTCTGATCCGGACCGCAATGGGCTCGCCTTTCTGCTCCCAAAGTCTGCAGAACGCGGACAACTCCTGTGCCGAACGCTTCACGGCAAACTTGGCCAGCTCGATCACGCGATCGCTGGTCGCGACCTCGTGGTGCATCAGCTCCGAGGCGACGACTTCCTTCAGCGCGTAATCGGCGAGCACGACAAAGTCGTGCCATGTGCCGAGTAATTCCTGCATGCGCTTGAACGATGTCATGACGCGCGCGCCCGGCGATCGGCCCTCGGCCTGGGCCATCTCGAGCGTGTACCGCAGCGCCTTGGCGGCAATGCGGACGTCGTGCGGGTTCTGCCGGTTCGCGTGGTTCGACGCGTCGTCACGATCGCCTGCCGCCACCCGCGACCCCGAGGCGTACTCGCGGACCAGCTGGGCGGCCTGGGTGGCGAACGCATCCACCTGCGCGTGCAACGACTCGGCGAGCAGTCCGTCGACGCCTTCGCGGGCCTCGATGATCTCGCCGCGGACCATCGGCCACGCCTCGGTCCGCCGAAGCAGCTTTTCGACCGAAGGGCCCTGGCGGGATTCCTCGCGCAGGCCTTCGCGTGCCTGTTCGAGCCGGCCGATCAGCCATGCGGCCGCCTGGCCGTGACGGCGATCACCGGTCAACGCGGTCAGGTGATGAATCATCACGTCGGCGTCGCGAAGCGGCCCGAGCCGTCGCCGAATCTTACGCAGTCCGCTGTCCAGCGGTTTGCGATGACGTTTGCTGAGAACGGCCGACGTCAGTTCCAGTGCCGCTTTCAGCCGCCGGGTGGCAACGCGGGCATCGTGGATTGCTTCTTCGTCAAACTTTTCAATCGCGTCGGCGACGTTCTCACGGAGCTTTTCCATCTGCTTTTCGATGTGGTCGAGCAGTGGAAAATCGCTCTTCTTCTTGGAGGTTCTCTTGGCCATCGCGTGAGGATTGTATGAGCCTGGCGCTTCAATTTGACGAGCTCCTGCGCTAAGTTTCGTTACCACGATGTAAGGGGCGTCGGGATCGGCGAGGGTAAGCAGAAGGTCGGACTCGCGTCTGCCGGGCGCGTGGGCGTCACCGCCGCCGGTGCCGGAACGGAAGGACAACCTTCGCTTTGTGCTGGCAGCAGGAGATCACCCGGTCTACCATTCGCGGGGTACTGGTTCAGGGAGCGAGTCATGGCACAGCAGGGACTGGCAGCATGTCCGCGGTGCGGCGCAAAGCCGCGCGGCTCGGCTGCGCGGTTCTGCTCGCGGTGCGGGCTGGATCTGCCGCAGATGCAGCAGCTTCCGCCGTCGGCAGGGCCGGCCGGTCGCGGGCCGCCGCAGCTTCCACCGCCGGGTGTCCCCAAGACGCCGCCGACCATCGCCCCACCCCCACCGCAGTATCTCCCACAGAACTATCCTGCAGGCGGTTATACCGCCGCAGGCTATCCGCCCGCCGCACGTCCGGTGCCTCCGCCAAAGAAAAAGAGCAACGCCGGTTGCGGCTGCCTGCTGGCGATCATTGTGGTGTTGGGGATCTTCTATGCGATCGGTCGTGTCAGTAAGACCAATGTTCAGCCTGCGGCGCCGCAGGCCGCGGTGATGACGTCGGAGGTAGCACCATCGGCCTCTTTACCGCCGAGGCCACTCGCAGCATTCGTCCCGCCGGCACCGGCCATGGGTTCTCCCCAGCCGGTTGTCATGCGAAACCTGTCCGTCCAACGCGTCAGTCGTGACGGTACACCCCAGTACGTTCTGAAGGCGAGCGTCGGCCCCGGCTCGCGTTCGCGAGTTCTGGTGGTCGGCTACTTCGTCGATTCGCTGGGTTACTCGGTCCGAAGCCAATCCTACGGCTACAGCAACCCCGACGGGGCACTTTGCGTCGGCACATGGGTTTCGGCAGGATCGAGCGAGTCGAGCTATTCGGTGCAGACCTACGGTTACAGCCCCACGCCGACGATGCAGGTGGAAATGGTCGTGCCGGCCGGTGTGGCGCAACCCACACCGTCGATCGTGCAGTTCGTGCTGTTCGACGAAAACAACGCGGAACTGGCCCGCGGAACGGTCGCGGTTCCGGCGGCCCCCAGTCCGATTTATCCCAACTACAGCAAGCCCGGCGGCCGCTGATCCCGGCTCGGCACCTCGAAATCTGTAACAAAATGCCGGCACGTCCGGTAATCCGGCCCGCAATCTCCCCACCATCCCATCGGCCCCTACCGATGTCTCACGCCTCCTAAAGCTCTTATCCACTACGCCGATATCACCTGCAGTAGCCCGGCGGGGTTCGTCGTGGAGGGCTGATCAGGGTTCCGATACGCGTCGGTACCTCGGCGACTCGAAAGGTCGCCGGTCGCCAAAGGGCTCATTTGCGCGTGGCCGCCGCTCGAGACCAGATCGAACGGCCATGACGTCGGATGCTCGGAGAGAATGCCATGCACGCCACAACCAAAGTCAAAGACGTCCTGACCACCGGCGAAGTTGCCAAGATCTGCAACGTCGCCCCGCGCACGGTCTCCAAGTGGTTCGACTCTGGCGCGCTTACCGGCTACCGAATTCCGGGCAGCAAGGACCGCCGCATTCCGCTCACGCAGCTCATTCGCTTCATGAAGCAGCACGGCATGCCGCTGAACGGCCTGATGACCGGCCAGATGCGCGTGATGATCGTCGACGAAGAAGCTGACATCGTCGAAGTGCTCGAAAAGATCCTCGAAGACGAAGCCAAGTACGAAGTGGAAGTCGCCAAGAGCGGCTTCGACGCCGGCGTGATGGCCGAGAAGTTCCGTCCGCACGTCATCCTGCTGGACATGCACCTTAAAGGCGTCGACGCCCCGATGGTCGCCAAGCACGTCAAGGGCAACTCCGACCTGCAGCTCACGAAGATGATCGCGATGAGCGGAAAGATGACCGACGACGAGGCCAAGGGCCTGCTCGCCGGCGGCTTCGACGGGTTCCTCCGCAAGCCGTTCCATGTGCGGCAGGTCATCGAAGCGATCGAAGACGCGACCGCGGTCGTGTACTAATCAAAGAAAATCGGGCGGACCTCAGGTCCCCACGAAACACACGCCGCAGCAATGTGGCCAGGGTCGCTCGCGAAACGCTGGGCGGCCTTTTTCGTTTGTCACAAACCGCGCATCACGGCATAGTGCTTTAGCCGTCTGGCGGGGTTGGAAACCTGTGATGCGAAGGCGCGAATTGAAGGCCGCTCCTATAGAGTGCCTTCATGGACGCGTTCTTCAAGCAGCTCGGCGGCATCATTCTGGAGCGATGGAAGTGCGAGAACTTCTCGCTCGCGAAGTTCCCCGATATCGCGTGCCTCGCACTGGACGAACGGCCGCCGGCGGAGCACGTCGACCTTGGGGCGTTCATGCGTCAGTTTCTTTTCGACGACGAACAGCCTGCCCAGACGGATTCGGACTTCGGCCAGCCGGAACTCATTGCTTTCAGCCACCCTCGCTTCTACATCCAGGTGTTGTTCTGGCTCGACGGAACGACCGCGATCCACCAGCACGAGTTTTCCGGCGCGTTCCACGTCATGCACGGTTCGAGCATTCACGCCCAGTACGAGTTTGACAACGCGCAGACGGTGACGCCCTACCTGCGCGTCGGCAACGTGCGAATGAAGCATATCGAGCTTCTGGAAACAGGTCGTACCGTGCCCATTGTTTCGGGCTCACAGGACATCCATTCACTGTTCCACCTGGATACGCCGTCGATCTCGGTCGTCGTGCGGACTCAGCACGATCCGGGCACGGGGCCGCAGCTCAATTACCTGCCGCCACACATCGCGATGGATCCCCATTCGACCGACATGCTCTCGCTTCGCCGGCGGCAACTGCTCGACGTGCTCGAGCAAACCGGAAACGAAAGCTACGCCGGCGTCATGATGGACATGATCGCCGACCTGGATTTCGAGCGAGGGTTCCACATGCTGCGACACGGCATGGGACACCTTCAGTACCTGGATCAATGGGACGCCGCGCTGGCGGCGTTTCAGGAACGCCACGGCAAACTGGCAACCGGCGTCGCGGCGACCCTGTCGGAGGAGGCCCGGCGGGAATCGATCAAGCGCATGCGCGGCACCATCACCGAGCCCGACCACCGGTTCTTCCTGGCACTTCTGATGAACGCGCCGACCCGTGCCGATCTGCTCGCGCTGGTCGCGCAGCGGTTCCCCGATGAAACGCCGACGGACAAGGTACTGCGCTGGGTGGAAGAGCTGACCGAGATCACCGACGAAGGCGTCGCCGCCTTGGACGCGATTTTCCCCCAGACGGTGGAGGTCGACGCCGAAGAACAGCCGGAACTGTTCGTGGCGGCGTTGAAGCACTTCATGAGCGGGTCGAAGAAGCCGACGAGTGTATTGAAGGGGCTCTCAGCGCAGGACGTGAAGGAACTGCGTACGGCGTTCGCGGAGTCGAGCCTGCGGGTGCTGACGGTTTGACCGTCAACTGTTCAAGAACGGGCAAACGTCTCGCGTCCGCCAAGGCGGACCCTACCCCGCCTTGCAGACCATAATCCACTGAAACCCGAACAGCCTGGGCGCGATCGCCAGAGCCACGTGCTGGCACCGGCTGAAGAACTTGTACATCAGGCTGCCTTCCCCCTTCTTCCAGACTTCATCCAGCGGCACGCCGGTCGTCAATGTCTTGACGACCTTCAACCCGGCCGCCTCGACCATGTCTTTCGCGGTGTCCTTGGTGAAGAATTGCAGGTGCGTCTTGTCGAGCGGACCGCGTTCCATCTTCGGGAACTTGCCCATCAGCAGCAGCAGGCGGACTGCGATGTGCGCGATGTTGGGCACCGAGACGATGAACGTCGCGTCCGGCTGAGCGGCTTGACGCAATCTCTTCAGGATGGAGACCGGATCGGGCGTGTGTTCGAGGATGTCACCGCAGACGACCGTGCCATACTCGCCATCCGGCAGCGGCGCGGCCTCGACGTAGCTCGACCAGACGTTGCGGTAGGAGGGGCGGGCGACGTCGGCCCAGCCGCTGTTGGCCTCGACGCCGTCGAGCGTCAGGTTCGCATCTTTCACCAGGTGGGCGAGCATCCCCGTGGCGCAGCCGACGTCCAGTACAGGACTACGTCGCAGTTCCCGCACGAGCCTGGAGATCTGCTGGTGACTGCTCTTGGGGTCGTGATGGACTCGGTAGTGCGGCGTTGCGGTCGCGTTGGCCATTGCGGGGGCGTTTCCAGCGGTCGAACAGGCAGTAGCGGACGGCTTCCTTCACACAATTCATGGCGTAAACGACGCCATTCACGTGGCAGATTTCGTCGCCGTAGTAGGTCGGGATCGGCACTTCCTTGATGCGGAAGTTCTTTTTCAGCAGCTCGATGATGATCTGCGTATCGAAGTGCCAGTTGAACGTCAGACGGCCTAGGGGCAGTTTCTTAAGGGCATGAACCGAATAGGCCCGGTAGCCGGAATGGAACTCGCTGAGCTTCGTTCCGATCAGCTTGTTCTCCATGTACGTCAGGACCTTGTTGCCGACGTACTTGTACATCGGCATGTTGCCCTTGAGCGCCGCACCCTTGACCATCATGCGGCTGCCCATGACGCACTCGGCTTCACCCTTTTCCAGGGGCGTGAGCAGATCCTGCATCACTTCCGGGGCGTACTGGCCGTCGCCGTGCAGCAGCACGACGATGTCCAGGTTCTGCTCCATCGCGTAGATGTAGCCGCGGGCCTGGTTGCCGCCGTACATCAGGTTGACGGGGTTCTTAAAGACCGAAATCTTGGCGTGGGGCAGTTCGTCGCGGCAGGCGCGGCCGACGGCGGCGGTGTTGTCGGAACTGGCATCGTCGAAAATGAAGATCTCGTCGATCTTCCGGACGATCGGCTCGGGAATGCGGTGCAGAACGCCACGCAGGGTGTTCTCGGCGTTGTAAGCAACAACGAGAATGCCGATTCGCGGCTGCTTCCAGTCGCGGGCCATGGGCTCGGCCGGGCTCAGCGTGACAACGGGTGTCGTCTTGTCCGAGCTGGTGGACGAGGTTTCAGCGAGTTCTGACAAGACCGGCTCGGCCATAGGGCCAATGTTTTATCCGAAGTCGCGATAAAAGGCGATTCAATATCGGGCGACGTGAAATTGACGTGCCAAAGGCAGCCAATGGCCGGGCCTTGGGCCAGTTCCCACCATGGGTTGCGCGCGGGCGAGGCCGGACGGTATACTCGTGTCGTCGAAGGGTAGACGTGGCTCGACAGCGGCGGATGGTCGACCGATGAAGAAGTTCACCTGCGGACATTGCGGCGGCCGCATCGCGGTTACCCCCAGGAATCTGGGGAAGCTGGTCACTTGCCCCGAGTGCGGCAAGGCCACGCACCCGCTTGCCGCCGACATCCTCGCCGCCGCCGGCGAGGGCACCCCCAAGTCCGGTTCGCGGCCCGGTCCGCCCACCCCTGCCCTGTCGCCCGAGCTTTTCCAGCGTTCGTGCGAAAACTGTGGCAGGCAGATCGGACGGCTGGAGCCGTTGCAGGTTTGGGACAACCACTTGGTCTGCCCCGACTGCCACGACAAGCTCGCTGCGCCCAAGCCATCGCCCAAGCCCGCAAAGGCTCGAGCGGGGCGCGGCAAACAGGAATCGCTACCTGCCCTCGCCGAGTCATCGTCGGCATCGGTGCCGGTGATCGTCGAACGGGCCCAGTTGCCGGTGGCCCCGTCGCCGATGACCGGCGTCAGTATCGACACCGCCGCGATGCGGGTCGCCGTCGGACGGGTGGCCGGCGCCGCGTCGGCGGTCGCGTCGCTACCGCCGCTGCAGCTCAAACACCGGTTGCTCATCCTGCTGGCGGTCATCTGCTGCGCCGGCGTTGGGATCTATGGCGCGCTGACGTTGCTGCGCGATCTGGCCGGGCTGATCACCACCATCGCGCTGATCCTGTTGGCGGCGACGGCGCTCGTCGGCTTGATCAAGACCGGCCTCATGCTGGTCGGCCGGTGGCGAACGATGCCGAAGAAGAATGCCGCCACCGGATCGACGACCGAAATCGTGACGACGGAAGGCAAGTCGTAAGCGGCTCAATCGACCGTCCTGTCCCCAGCTTGGTGCCACGGGTCGGCGGTACGCCGCAGACCCGTGCGCGAGGGGACGCAATTGCACGGGTCTCCGGAGTACCGGCGACCCGTGGCACCATCCACCACGCTCCTTCAATCAATCTTTAGCCCAATCCGCTTCATTCTCTGCTATTCTTCCATTCATGACCGAAGTCGCCGACGGTGACCCAAACTCCCCCGCCGCCGGCGCGCGGCGGCCGATCAAGGCACGGTCTTCGCGATGGGCGTCGGCGCTAGCCAACGAACTGGTCCGCAGAAACGTCAAGCCCAACACGATCTCGATGGCCAGCGTTGCCTTCGCCGCCGTCGGGGCGTTGGGACTTGTGCTTACAAGGGCCGAGGTACCGCCCTGGCTCGCCGGCCTGCTCTACCTGCTGGCGATCGTTGGCATCCAGGGCCGGCTGATCTGCAACCTGCTCGACGGCATGGTCGCCGTCGAAGGCGGCAAGGGCGGGCCGACCGGCGAAGTGTTCAACGACCTCCCCGACCGCCTGGCCGACCCGATCCTCCTTGCGGCGGCGGGCTACGGCATCGGCATTACCACCGGCGTCGAACTCGGCTGGCTCGCTGCGATTGGCGCGATCCTGACGGCTTATGTCCGCGTCCTCGGGCGGTCCATCGGCGCGGGAACGTACTTCCTCGGACCGATGGCAAAACAGCACCGCATGGCACTGCTGACCGCGGCCTGCGTCGTCGCCGCAGTCGTTGCGTGGTTCCACGATTCCGCCCGGCGATGGGTGATGTATGGCGCACTGCTGCTGATCGTCGTCGGCTGCGTGTTCACGATCCTCCGGCGGTTGGGGTTCATCTTCCGCGACATGCGGGCCAAAGGAGCGAAGCTGTGATTGCAGGATTGCTCAGGCTCGTCACCGGTGCGCAGGCCCGCTGGAAAGGCTCGGATCCCGTCCGCCCGGACGGCGTCATTCCGCAGCGGATCTTCTTCGCCAACCACACCAGTAATCTTGATGCCCCGGTCATCTGGGCGGCGCTGCCGACACCCGTTCGGCGGATGACCCGCCCCGTCGCCGCGAAGGATTACTGGGAGGCCGGCCCCATCCGCCGCAAGATCGCCCGCGACGTCTTTCGCGCCGTGCTGATCGAACGCAAGAAGGTCACCCGCGAGAACAACCCGCTCCGCATCATGGAAGAGGCGATGGAGTCCGGCGATTCACTGATCATCTTCCCCGAAGGCACCCGCGCCACCGACGACGATGCCACCGTAGGCGAGTTCAAACCCGGGCTCTGGCACCTGGCCAAGAAACGCCCGGACGTGGAACTGGTACCGGTCTACCTCGAGAACCTCAACCGCATTCTGCCCAAGGGAGACTTCATCCTCGTCCCCCTTCTTGCGGCGGTCACCTTCGGAACGCCCATCCGCCCGAACGAAGGCGAGGACAAGCCGACGTTCCTGGCCCGCGCCAGAGAGTCGGTCGCCACGCTGCGCCGGCGGGCGGAAGACGGCAAGTAGCCGCGGCCCGGGCGCGGTTGAAGTTTTGTAAGCGAACACCGAACATCGAACACCGAGCATCCAGCATCGAAGCAAGCCGACATTCACTGCTACTTCGGTGTTCGATATTCGGCGTTCGATGTTCGATGTTCGCATCTGTATTCACAGGCCCAAACAATGCCCACTCCCCCCTTCCTGCCCGTCTGGTCCTCCGTCGCCAAACCTGTGATTGGCATGTTGCACCTGCCGCCGCTGCCGGGGTCACCGCGGTATGGCGGCGACATGCCAAAACTGCGCGACGCACTGCTGCGCGATGCCGACGCGCTCGCCGAGGGCGGAGTTCACGGGCTGATGATTGAGAACTTCGGCGACGTCCCCTTCTATCCCGGCCGCGTGCCGGCCTACGTCGTCGCACAGATGACCGCGCTTGCCGCGGAAATCCGCAGGCGCGTCGTGCAGCTTCCCCTGGGCATCAACGTCCTTCGCAACGACGGCCAATCGGCGTTGGCCATCGCCCATGCGGTGGGGGCGGCTTTCATCCGAGTCAATGTGCTTTGCGGCGGACGGCTGGCCGACCAGGGCATCCTGCAGGCGATCGCCCACGACCTGCTCCGCGAGCGGGCGATGCTCAAGGCCGATGTAAAAATCCTGGCCGATGTCGACGTCAAACACTCTGCCCCGCTCGCCCCCCGCCCGCTTGCCGATGAGATCGACGACACCCTGCACCGCGGGCTGGCCGACGGCCTGGTCGTCAGCGGTGCCGGCACCGGCAAAACCACCGACCCCGACAAAGTCGTCGACGCCAAGGGCTACGCGAAGGACGTCCCCGTCTTCGTCGGCAGCGGCGTCACCGCACGCACGGTGCCCCATTACACCAACTACGCCGACGGCTTCATCGTCGGCACCGCATTCAAGAAAGACGGCGACCCCCGAAACGCAGTCGAAGTGGCGAGAGTTAAAGAGCTGATCGAGAAGCTGTGACGGCCACGTGCACCCGCAATGCCTACACCGGCGGCAGATGTCGCGACTCGAACCGCTTCGTCGTGAACGCCGCTTCGTCCTTCAGACTCTGCAGTGCAATGCGCGTCTCCCGGACCAGGCGAACGCTGCCGGCGACAAGCCCGCCGACGCCAACAAGTCCGGCGAGTATCGCCAGTATCCCCGCGGCGAAACTGACATACGCCGCACGATCCCCAATGAGCGCCCCCATCAGCGACAGCAGGCTGGCGGCGGCAAAAGCACCGAGCGACAGGTAAATGCTTGTCAGTGCCTTCAGCAGCAGTTGCCCCCGGGCTTCGGCCCAGTGGAGTTGCGTGAGACGAAGGTTGGCCTCGACCTGATCCATCTTCCCGTTGTCCTTCTCCAGCAACGAAGAGAGTTGCCGCTGCCGATCGACCGCACGGGCGAATCGGTTGCTGGTCCCCAGGGCCAGCAACGACGACGCATTGGTCAGGATCGCCGGTGCACCAATGAGCGTCAGCACGGCGAACGGGTTGTCGGACATGGCGTTGATCACGTTGGCAAATCCTTCCTATTCATGGCACGTCGGCAACGAAGATCTGGTTGTACTCGTTTCCGCTAGCGATCCGTACCCGCCGCTGATAGGCGACGCGGCGGCCGTCCGGGCTCCACACGCAAGCCAGCGGCAGTGGAACTCGGCTGATCTCGGCGTCCGGCTCCGTCAGACGATACGTCGCGCCGCTGGCCACCTCGGCCCTGCAGACGCAGCCACCATTGATGTAAGCGATGTACCGACCGTCCGGACTCCAGGTAAACGCCGACGCGACATCGGTCGCGTGGTGCGTCAGCTGCCGTAATGCTCCATCGCGGGTCGACACGAGGTTCAGCTGCGCGACGCCGGCATTGTCGCGCATCAGGACGGCGAGTTGCGCCCCATCCGGCGACGAGCGAACCCAGTGCCGCACACCCTGCACGCCGGGATACCGGCGATCCGCGGTGCGCGTCAGGCGGCGAATCATTACACCTGTAGGCGGCGAGGGGAGTCGAGTCTCCGTGCCCGCCAGCGGTCCGTCGCCGGGTTGCGACAGGTCGTCCGGCAGATCGGCGACAAAGACCTCCGTCGCCGGCCGGCCGTCGGCGTTGACCACGTCGCCGAGAAACGCCAGCGCATGCCGCCGCCATGAGCCGTCTGCCTGTTGATAACCGCGGACGCCGATCCAGCCTTCCTCATACGCCTTGCGGTAGTCGTCGCCGCCGGGGGTGGGGTTGGCGGTTGTCCGCGTTACCAGGACCGAGAACGCCGAGCCGTCGTGATTCCGCGGGTGCGATTTCGGTACCGCTACGGGCTTGCCGACAACGCTGACGCCAACGTTGCGCAGGCTGATGTCATGATCAATCCCCGGTTCGGAGAATCGCGAGAGGTACTGGTCGTCGTAGGTGAAGCTGACGAGCGAACCTTCGGCATTGAAAACATGCACGTGCGAGCCGCCGCGAAGGGCGCCAGGGGTGAAAGGCGGCACAAGATCGCGGGCATCCAGCGGAACGGCGACGCCGGGATTCGCGGCATCGACCACCACGCCCTGCCGTCGGGACGCGCCGTAGGCCCAGTCGGCCGTCGGATGCTCCGGCCCCAGAATAAAGACCACCCGCGGTTCGGTCGGATGCCAGGTTGCGACACCGCAGCCGGCACCGTTCCGCGATTGGTACAGGACCGCGATCTCCCCGGTTTCGACATCGACCGATTCAATGCGTGTCCCGTCGAACACCGATCCGTCGCGATCACTGCGCACGTCATAGACGATCCGCCGTCCGTCCGGCGACCAGACGGCGGTGTTGGTCAAAAGGTGACCGTGCGGGGCGAAGGTAATCTGGCGGTCGGGCATCGTGGCGAGGCTAATTGGCAGCCAGAGCGGTATTGGGATCACACGCTGGATGCCATGGGCTGCGGTACTCCGCTGCCCGTGGCGAAGCGTCACTTGCAGAAACACCGCCACGGGCAGACGAGTACGTCAGCCCATGGCACCCGGATCCGCGTTCTGTTGCAGAGTCTGGCCATCCGACGCATCAATTCGCCGCGCGGTACTCCTGTACCCGCACCGCGCCCGATTCGTCCAGTTCCACGCCGGTCAGGGCGCGGGCCCAGCCGGCGACATCGGCAGGCTTTCCGGGGATGGGCCGTACGGGTTGCAACCGAACGTCGCCGCCGACGGTGGCGATCATCGCCGCGTCCCCGCCGGGAACGAATGCCACCGCTGTGATGCTGGACTGCCGCCGCAGTGTCGGGCCGATAGCGCGATGCCCCGCGACGTCCCACAGCACAACCGAGCCGTCGAGGGCACCAACGATCAGCCGTGACCCGTCGTCGCTGAACGCGACGGCCTCGGGTCTGTCCGATAGCGCAATCGGTTGACGGCGGGCAAGGCCGGTGGTCGCGTCCCACAGCCGCACCACGCGACCGGGCTCTCCGGTCGCGAGCCACTGCCCGTTCGGCGAGAACGCGACGATCTGCACTTCCTCCTGATGAGCCATCGGCTGGCCGATCGTGCGGGCCGAGGCGATGTCCCACAGGTTGGCCACGCCGTCCTGTCCGCCGGTCGCCAGCCTGGTGCCATCGGGACTGAACGCGACCGCCCAGATGCGTGCATCGTGGTGAAGTTCTTTGGCGGGGACGCGCGGTCCTTCCACGGGCCAGATGCGGGCCGTCCCGTCATCGCCGGCGGTAACGACCCATCTGCCGTCCGGCGAGAACGCGGCCACCTTGAGTTGCTCGTGCTCGATCGGTTCGCCGATGAGCGAAAAATCTGCCGCCCGTCGCAGTTGCACATTGCCGTTGAAACCACTCATCAGCACCGTGCGGCCGTCGGAGCTGAAGGCGACAATTCGCACCAGGTCGCCCACTGTCGCCGGCTCGCCGATCCGGCGCTGCGTTCGGACATCCCACAGGCTCGCGGTATCGTCCGAGCTTCCACCGAGGACGAAGTTGTCGTCCGTGCTGATCGCGATCGAAACGACTTGGCTTTTGTCAGCCAGAACTGCGACGGTCTTGCCCGTACGGGCGTCGGCGAACTTCACGCCGCCGTCATTGGTCACGGTGGCGATGAACTTGCCGCTGCGGCTCAGCACCGCCGCAGGGGCACCGGCGGGCGGGCCTTCCGAACTGTAGCGGTCATCGGCGACACGCCACACCCGCGCCAGGCCGTCACCAGAACCGGTAATGACCGACTTGCCGTCTGCACTGAAGGCCTGTGCCGTCACGTTGCTGCCGTGACGCAGCGGCACGCGGGTCTCCATCGGTCCTGACAGGCTGATGACGCGGGCCACGTTGCCCAGTTCCGCTCCGACCGCTCGCAAGCCGTCCGGCGACATCGTCATGGCGAACGTGAACGCCGGGGGCTGCCGCAGCATCGAATGTGCCCTGGCGTCTTTGGCATCGTAGATCATCGCCGCGTTCTGGGTGACGACGACGACCTGGTGAAACAGGTCGCGGAACGAAAGTCCCCAGATCCGTCCCAGCTGCAGCGCCTCGCCCACCGGCTTCGCGGTCGTCATCTCCCACAGTCGGAGCGATCCGTCCTCGCCGCCGGTCGCGATGCGATTGGCGTATTCGGACATGGCGCACACCGCGACCGGACCGCAATGATTCAGGTCACCGCCGATCTGCCGGCCCGTGCGAACGTCCCACAACCGGGCCAAGCCGTCCTGGCCACATGTCAGCACGCGCCCCGAGCCGGCGGAAAACGCCATCTGCGTGATCGATTTGCCGTCACCGTGGAAAGGCGTGGCGGCGGGCAATGCGTGCTGCGGATCGGGATGCCACCATCGCGACGTGCCGTCGCGGAAACCGATCAGTAGAACGCCTGTCGCAGGGACGACCCCCATTGCCGACGCGGGCTTGTTGCAGTTGAGAGGTTCGCCGATCGGCTGCGACGTCGCCGTCGCAAAAGCGCGAATGCGGTTGTCCGCGCCGGCGGTGTAGGCGATCGATCCGTCGGCCGACAGCGCGACCAGTTGCACGCCGCCCGCACCGGCAGCTTCGTGGCGGACGATGCATTGCAGCGGATGGATCGCGCCGCCCCACGCCGACAGTTGCAGCCTCGTCGACATCGCCAGGTCCGGGGCGTCGATCGCCTCGGCCTCCTGCAGAACGCGGGCGAGCATCAGCAGGCCCACGCCGGCGTCAAGATCGCACTGCCGGACCGCTTGTTCCAGCCGCAGGTTCACGTTGTCGCGTTCGCGGGCACGGCTGAGGGCGCGTTCGCTTTTGAGCAGGTCGGCGTTGTCGTTGGCGAGCTTGTTGGCCTTCTGCTCGCGGTCGGAGATGACCGCGACCGACACCGACAGGATGACGATCGCCGCCGCCGCCGCGAAGATCGCCACGGCACCGGTGGTCGCCAGGCCCGGATTGCGCCGGCACCACCGCCACAGGCGTTCAGGCGTGCTGACCGGCCGGGCCTCGACCGGTTCTCCGGCCAGGAATCGCCGCAGGTCCGCCGCCAGTGCGTCGGCCGTGGCGTAACGGCGTGGCTGGTCCTTCTGGAGGCACTTGAGGCAGATGGTTTCCAGGTCGCGCGGCACGCGCGGGTCGGCCTGCCGCGGTCGGACCGGCTCGGTCTCCATGACCAGCTTGAGCGTTTCGTGCGACGTTTCCCCCTTGAACGGCTGCGTCTGGGTGAGCAACTGGTACAGGATGACGCCCAGTGCCCAGATGTCGGTGGACGTGGTCGTGTAGCGGGCCCCCAGCACCTGCTCGGGTGCCATGTACGCGGGCGTGCCGACGACGGCGTCGGACCGGGTGACATTGCTGTCATCGGCAACGATCTTGGCCAGACCGAAGTCGGTCACCATCGGCTCGCCGTCGCGGTCGAGCAGGATGTTGCCGGGCTTGAGATCACGGTGCAGCACGCCGCGCTGATGGGCGTGATGGACGGCACGGGCGACTTTCTCCAGCATCTCGGCGGATTTGCGGAACTGGCCGTTATACGTGTAGAGCCGGCTCGACAGGCTGCCGCCGTCCACCAGCTTCATGCTGAAGAAATGCTGGCCGTTCTGCTCGGCAACCTCGTACACCGGGACGATGTTGGGGTGGTCGAGGTTGGCAACGCTCCGCGCCTCGGCGAAGAACCGCTGTATCTGCTCGTCGCTGGCGAACTCGCCGGACAGAATCATCTTGACGGCGACGGTGCGCTTCAGCCGCGTCTGCACCGCTTCGTAGACGACCCCCATCCCGCCGCGGGCCAGCTCGCGCACCAGCTCGTACTCACCGAACTGCTTTCGACCCGACCCCGAATGCATCGCCGAGGCCGGCGAAGTGACACCTCGGACAAACGTCTTGTCGCCGACATCAATCGTGTTCTGTCCGGCCATCGAGGGCTCGGCGGCGACCGAAGCCGGCGTTGACGAATCCTGGCGCTTGCGCGGCGAGTTCTGCTCGAAGGCGTGAGGAGCATGCGACGGGATTCCCGCCGGCGATTCAACGTCGAGCGTTTCGTCGGACGTAGGCTGGGGCGGGCAAGGCCCGTCAGGAACTTTCACCGGTTCGGCCATGAGTGGACTGGGGTGTTGCCTTGGGTGTTGCTTGGGGTGTTGCGGCTATCGGGTATTGCTGCAATACGAAGCCAACACCGGTCATTTTGCCGGCTTTGCGCCGCGCTCTACGGGCTTAACGCTGCGTTCCCATTCCCGGTCAATCGTTTCAATGGCGCGCAGCTCCTTGCCGTCGTCATTCTGTCCCACCAGTTCGCGGGACAGCTTCATCTTCATCTCCGCCTTCGTCGCCGGGGCCGTGATATCGACCGGCATCGTGACGGTCGTGGTAATCGTCATGTTGCCGGATTGCACCTTGATCTTGTTGTCCGCCTTGGGGTCGCTCGCGAGCGACCTGGCCTTGAACTCGGTCTTGATGACCATCGCCGGCGCGTCGTGCGCATCGGTCTTTTCAACCAGTGTCGTCTGGCCGAAAAGGTCTTCCTCCTTGATCTTCATTCCCATTCGGCCGAACTCCTTGGCGGCGACGGCCGCATCGATGGGCCAGCTGTCGCCGACCTGTCGCTTCTCGTTCGTGCCGAAGATGGCGTCGTCGGTGGCGCCTTCGGGATCGCTCACGCTGACGGCCAGTTCGAGCAGGTCGCCGACATCGTCCGGCAAGGCCTGGCCGTCCATGGTGAACCACACACTCTTTTTCGCCTTGTCCCACGACACGACCACGACAGTACCGGCCGGCAGAAGCGGCAATTGCTGCTTGCCCACGCTGGCGATACAGGTTTCGATCGTCAGCGACAGCCTGGTTTCGACGCCATCTTTGTTCACTTCAAGCACCTTGACCACACCATCAACACTGACACCCAGCAGCTCATCCTGCGGCTTCTGTTCTTCACCGTTGGCCACCGCGACCAGGCGTTTGCGCGTGGCACCGACGGCCTCCAGGCGGAACTTGTCGCCGACCTTGCTGGGTCGGGCGAGCTTGATGTCGTACTTCTGAGCCGCATCGGCTTTCGGCTGGGCCGCGGCGCTGTCTGCGGGCTTGGGCTCCGACGGCCGGACCGAATCCGGAGCTTCTTTGGCAGGGTTGGCGGGCTTGTCCTGACCGAAGACGGGCGTCAGGGCAGAGGCGAGCAGAACGACGGCAGCGAGATGTCGGCGCAAGAAGGACTCCTTGTTGCCCAGAGTGTAGTCGTATCCGCCAGACGTTACAGCGTCCACCCTTGTCGGTATTCGCGGCACAGCCATTGGACTAAGGTGATGCGGATTGCAGAGATCGACGGCGGGAAAGGCGGTGGCTCATACCCCGTCGTACCCGGCGACTGTGAGACCTGTTGCCGGCCGGTTGTTACATCTGCTGTGCAGACGTCCTTCTTCCCGTCTGCCATTCAACCGATAGGTATGCCATGGACATGGGCTGGCTGATGCTTTCGTCGCTCTTCAGCATGATCGGCCTGGGCATGTTCATGTACGGGAAGAAGGCCCCGCGCATCGTGCCGCTGGTGGCCGGACTGCTGCTGATGGTGGTCCCCTACTTCCTGTCGAGCCTGCTCCTGATGACCGTGAGCTGCGTACTGCTGATGGCCAGCCCGTTTATTCTGGGGAATCTCGAGTGAGCGACTCCTACCTTCTCATGGTCGCTGAAGCGACCACGCCTACGCCGCCGCGGTTTCGCTGATCCTGCCCTGGTTGTCGACCTGGTCAAACTTCACCGCGACTCGCTTGCTGACGCCCTGCTCCTGCATCGTAACGCCGTACAGCACGTCGCAGATCTGCATCGTCCGCTTGTGGTGGGTGATGACGATGAACTGGCTGATGCTCAGGAACTCCTGGATGATCAGCCCGAACCGCTGGTTGTTGGCTTCGTCCAGCGGGGCGTCCACTTCGTCGAGGATGCAGAACGGGCTGGGCTTGCTCTTGAAGATGCTCATCAGCAGCGCGATGCAGGTCATCGCCTTCTCGCCGCCGGAGAGCTGGTTGATCGTGGCCGGCTTTTTGCCCGGCGGATGGGCGAGGATTTCGATGCCGGCTTCGAGGGGGTCGACCTTCTTCTTTTCCGGCGGCAGAAGCACGCCATCGGGGCCCATGACGGGTTTGAGCTCGATTTCGGTCTCCAAGAAGATGTCGGCTTTTCCGCCGCCGAAGAGCTTGCGGAACATGCCCTGGAAGTGCTCGCGGACGGCTGTCAGTGTCTGCTCGAATCGCAAACCCGACTCGACATTGATCCGGTCGATCAGCTCTTCGAGCTGCCGCTTCGATTCGGTCAGGTCGCTGACCTGCTGGGTGAGGAACGTCGACCGCTGTTCCAGTTCGTCCATCTCGGCGATCGCGTCAATGTTGACGTTGCCGAGGCGCTGGATCTTTTCCTTGAGTTCCTTGATCTCGGCGGCGATCTCATCCCAGTCGATGTCGCCGTCGAGAAAGTTGTACTGGGGTTCGTCCGGCTTGCGGGCGGCGACGGGCTGGGGAGTAGGTACGGCGACGGCCTGTGCCGGCTTTACGACACCCGCATCATCGCCATAGAGCGACGGCATCGCGCCGGTGATGGTCTCCTCTTCTTCCACCGGTGCAGCTTCCACAGCCTCCTGTGACTGCTCGGCTGATGCGACAGCCTCTTCGACAACAGGCTCGACTTCGACTTCTTCCTTCGGCGTCGTGATCTGCTTGTACCGCTCGACGATGTCGATCTGCAGCTCTTCCTGCGTCCGGCTGATGACCGTCTCCAGCCGCACCCGGCTCTGGCCGAGGCTGACCTCCAGCGCGTGCATGGACTGCTCGATCTCGGCGTAGCTGGAGCGGTATCGTTCGACGTCGGCCTGGAAAGTGCGCATCGCCTCGCCGGCTTCGCGGGCCTGCGACGCCAGTTCCTGCGCTTGCGCGATGAGCGTGCCGAGCTGCTCGGCGAGCATCGCTTCGGCTTCCTTGGCGCTGACCAGTTCCTGCTCCACCTGCCCGCGCCGGTGGACGAGCCCCTCGGCCGATCGCGCCAGCCGTTCGACCTGCTGCGACAGCTCCGCTCGCTGGGCCGTCAACCGGCCGACGTGCTGCTGGCATGCGAGCTGCTTCTCTTGAATCTGGCCGAGCTCGACCCGGGCCGCCGTCAGGGTCTCGGCGAGCACCTTCATCTGCTCCGACAACTCGCGATGCCGGACGGTCAGGTCCTCCACCATCCGCTGCTTCTCGGCCTGTTCGGCTTCGAGCGATTCGCGCTGGCGGGTGACATTCTCTTCCTCGGCGGCCAGCTTCTCGATCTGCGATTCGTAGTTCGCCAGCTCGCGCTCGACCAGCGGCAGTTCACGGCCCAGCGATGCGGCCTTGTCGGCAAACTGCTGCAGCTTGCTCGTCAGCTCCACCTTGGTCGTGTTGGCCTTGTAGATTTCGTTCCGCAGGGCATTCTGCTCTTCTTCGATCGACTTGGCGGCGGCGTTGGTGTGCTGGAGCTGCTCGCTCAGGCCGACAATTCTCGCCTCAACATCGATCAACTGCTGATCGAGCACTTCCAGTTCCGACCGACGCGAAATCAGACCCATCGCCGCCGTCAACGGCCCGGCCCGGACGGTGCCGTCGGTCTCGACAACTTCGCCGGCGTACGTGACGAACCGCCAGCCCGCGGGGGCGAGCTTGCGAAGTTCGCCGGCGGCGCTCAGGTTGTCGACGGCAATCGTCCGGCCGAGCAGGTGATCTGCAAGATTCGCATCGCTTGGCTCGAACCGGACCAGGTCCGAAGCGAAGCGAATCAGGTGATTGTGGGCGTTCCAGTTGTGCGCCGGAATGTTGGCCGGCGGAAGTTCCGTCGTGCAGAGGAGATTGACACGCCCCTCCAGGTCGTCGGCGACGGCGGTCAGACGGCTGACCGCGCCGGCTTCATCGGTCACCAGCCATTGGTCGCGCCCGTCGAGGGCGGCTTCGATCAGCGTGGCGTGCTCGACATCCACGCGAATGAAGTCGGCGACCAGCCCGCGAACAAACGCGAAAGGCTCTCCCGGGCCCCGCTGCCGCAGGACGGCTTTCACACCTTCGCTGACGCCTTCGCGCTTGGCTTCCAGGTCTTTGAGCAGCTTTTGGCGACTGAGCAGGCCCGAGCGGTGTTCCCTCGCGGCGCCCAGGTTATCGCTGGCGGTGGCGATCTGCTTGCCGAGTTGTTGGAGCGCTTCGCGTTTTAGTTCCAGTTCCCGCTGCCGCTCGGCCAGATGTTCGGTGACGTCCGTCAGCCGGGACTGGTGATCGGCCTGCTGCCCGGCGATCGCCGACTGTTCCTGCGTGATGACCGCCTGTCGCTCGGCGAGGCGGCCCTGCTGGCTGGCGATGTTCTTGCGTTCGATCTCGATCGCGCCAAGCCGGCTGTTGGTCGTCGCGGTCCGGCGCATCAGGTCGAGGATTCCCGACTTGTTTTGCTCGATCTCCCGGCCCACGTTGTTGAGCTGTAGCTGCCCTTCGCGGTGGGCGTCCTGATGTTCCTCAATCTGCGACCGGCGGTCCGACAGCTCGGCCGTCAGTTCCGTCAGCGACTGGCTCTCGCTTTCGAGTGTCGATTCCACCTCGGCCAGTCGTTCGGAGGCCGCTTCGCGATCGGCTTCGAACTGCTCCTGCTGGTGGGTGATCTGCTGGAGTTGTTCTTCGGCCCAGTTCTGCCTCTGGACGGCCGACTGCACACCGGCACGCGTCTCGACCACCTGGTGCTCGGCCTGCTGCTTGGCTCGGTTGAGCACTTCAAAGCTCTCCCGCTTTTCCGCCAGCGCGTTCTGACTGCGCGACAGGTTCGCGAACGCGTCTTCCTGGCGGAACTTGCCGTCGTCGTGGCCGGTCTGCAGCTCGGCGACCTGCGCGTGCAACGTGTGATACTCACGCAGCGCGTAGCTCAGCCGCAGCTCGTTGAGCCGAACGGCGTATTCCTGGTAGTTCCGCGCCTTGCCGGCCTGAACCTTCACGCTTCGCAGCCGTCGATCAACTTCCTCGACAATGTCGTGCACGCGGACGAGGTTCTGATCGACCTTTTCGAGCTTGCGCTGGGCTTCCTTCTTGCGCTGTTTGAACTTGGAGATGCCCGCCGCTTCCTCGAAAATCAGTCGGCGTTCTTCGGGGTTGGCTTCGAGCAACGCGGCGACGCGGCCCTGTTCGATCACGCTGTACGCGTCGACGCCGACGCCGGTATCCATGAACAGTTCGCGGATGTCCTTCAGCCGGGCGACGCCGTTGTTCTGGGTGTATTCGGAGGTGCCGTCGCGATAGAGACGCCTGCCGACGGAGACTTCGTCAAGATCAACGGGCAGGTGGCGGGAACCGTCTTCGCGCTTGGGGTTGTCGAAGACCAGAACGACTTCGGCCAGGCCCGCGGGCTTGCGGCCGCCGGAGCCGTTGAAGATGACGTCCATCATCGCGTCGCCGCGCAAGCTCTTGGCGGACTGTTCGCCGAGCACCCACTTAAAGCCGTCGACGACGTTGGATTTGCCGCAGCCGTTGGGCCCGACGATGCCGGTGATCGCCGAGTCGAAAACGAACTCGGTGCGGTCGGCAAAGCTCTTGAATCCGTGGAGGATCAGCTTCTTGAGTCGCATGGTGGGTCGGTCCTCCATGACCGAATACGAATCGTCGAACGCTGTGGTGACGCCGGCATCAGGTTCGTGCTCCGCACGAACAAGGCACCGTCGGGAACCGCAAGCTCCCGAAGGCGCAAATTGTGCGCATTGCGGGCCCGGATGCAATGGTTATCGGCCGTTTCTGCCGCAAATATGGAACCGTGGGGAGAACGCGAAGGCACGAAGCCGCGAAGAAATACGCGAAGGAAGCGGGGATTCCGATTAGCGGTCGCACCGCAGGTGCACTCTTCTGCGTCGTATCCAAAGGGAAAAGAGTGCACCTGCGGTGCAACCGCTAACCATGGCGCGTTCTTGAGCCAGACGTCCCGTGATTCGCCGGGCTACCCTTGATTCACCAACGGCACAGCCCGCTTCTGCTGCGAACTCAGCACGGCCGTGTCCACAATCTGCTGGCCGATCCGCGAAATCTCCGTCGATAGCGGCCCTTCCAGTGGCTTGCCCGTTTCGATGCAGTTTAGGACGTACTCGATCGGGTTTCTCAGCGGGAACGCCAGCGTGTCGGACGCCACCTCGAAACCCTCGGGCCTGCTCCGCGTTTGCACGCGGATCGTCTGGCCGTAGTCATAGCTCGCGATGGTGCCCGCTCGGCCGACCAATACGAAGCCGCACCGCGGTTGCGGCTGGTGCGTCCAGGGGTCGGTGAACGTACCCCACCGCGTCTCGAACTTGCTCAACCCGAACTCGTAGCGGGCGATCGTGATCGAATGCTCGTCCACCTCCAGGCCGCGGGGCTCGTCAACAACGCAAGTCACTTCGATCGGTTTGCGGCCGTTGAGGTACCAGGTGCCGAGCGTCGTTCCATAACCAAGGTAATCCTGCAGCGACCCCCCGCCGGCGGATGCTTTGTAGAACCAGCTCGACGCCTTCTGAGCGGTGACTTCAGCTTCGGCAATCTTCACCTTGTCGGCGCTGTGATAGAGCGGCCCGCGGTTGCCGTCGTAAAAGTGAACTTCGATCACATCGCCGATGATGCCTTCGTCCACCAGCCGCTTGGCCGTGACATGCGCCGGCACCCAGCGCAGCGGCCAGTTAATCGCCAGCAGCTTCCCGGCGGCGTTCTGGGCGGCGATCATGCGATCGGCCTCGGCAAGGCTGCCGGCGAAGGGCTTCTCGACGACGATGTGTACGCCGTACGGCGCGACCTTCTCCACCCAGTCCCCATGCCGCGCCGCCGCCGGGCAGAGGATGACCAGGTCGGGTTTGGTTTGTTCCAGGCACTGGCGGTAATCGGCGAAGACGCGCTCGGCGGGAATGCCGCGCCGCGCGACAATCGGCGCGATGCGGGCAAGGTCGTCGTCGGCGACGCCGACAATCTCGGCCGACGGATGCTCCGCCGCCATGCGGAGCAGATCGCCCATGTGGAAGTGATCGAAGTTGATGCCGGCGATACGCCAGGTTCTGGTCATGGGTGTTTTGATGGAGGTCCTGAATGCTATCCTGAGCTGCGAGCATGCGATTCTTCAAGGAGCCGCGCACGAAGTGTACTCACGTAGTAAGCGGGAACTGCGAGGTTTCGAGGTCCGTTCCCGCTTACTACGTGAGTACACTTCGTGCGCGGCTCTTTGAAGCAACGACATCAGAAGGACTCCCGGAACCCGGCCCGCTTCGCTCAGAGCCATCACATCACAGCCAGACTACACTGCGGTGACCATGCCGTCAGCCAGCACGCCCGATCTCTCTGCCACAGCCCCCCCGCTCTGCCTCGCGTTCCTCGGCTTCAATCCCCTGGGCGACGGTTTCGACGGCCGCGGCCTGATCGATCGCGGGGCCGATCGCACCTTCACCTCGCTCGATACGCTGGGCGCAAGGCGGCTGATTCGCAGGTACTTCCACCGCCGCACCCCGACGGCAGCCGCCCCCTTCGACCTGCGGCTATGCGGCTACAGCTTCGGCGGCTGGAGCGCCCTGCAACTGGCCCACGCGCTCGGCCCGCGGTTCCGCATTCGGATCGGTCTGATCGATCCGGTCTGCACGTTTCGATGGGGCGGCGTTTCACGACTAGTCCCCTTGCGATGGGTCCGAGACCTTCATGCCTGCAAGCCGGCGAATGCCGTGTTTGCCGTCAACGTCTTTCAGACCAAGGGACTGATCGCCCGATTCGATCACGGCCGAGGCATGCGGATGCCCTACCCGGCGAACTGGTTCGCCTCGCAGCCGATCGAAGGGTTCGACAACATCGACCGATCGGCCGACGTTACCCACGAAGGCGGGCACGTAGAAGTCGCCGAGAAGTACGCCGCGCAGGTGGCGACGATCACCTTTCAAAAGCATGCGACGACGGCGACTGTGCAGTCTCCGGATTTCTTTTTCCCGACCACTGGAAGCGGGCTATAATGCTCCCGGTCGAAGGCGATGATCCGACGACTGCCGGTGCTGCGGAGCGATCCGAAACACCGGCGAACGAGCCGTTTCCGGTAAGGCGTTACCGGAAGGAAGAGCCCGGCGGCAAGCACGCGACGAACCCTGGCCGATCTAGAGCGGCCAGGGCACAACCCCGCGTGGCGAGCGACTGCTGGGCAAGGCTGATGGGTAGAAGGGCGGCCCCCGCTGGGGCAACCTGTTTGTGAGGAGTCCTCACGGTCAGGCACCCTTCAAACCCGCATTGATTGGAGGTGATCCGTGACCCATTGTGACTGTAAGTGTGGACTGCTGTAAGCAGCTTTCGCGGGTGCGATTCCCGCGATCCACGCGGCTGCACAGCAGCCCGGTCTTCGACCGCTGAGGCGGCGCAGACCACAGCAGATGCACACTGCGAAAGCCCGGCTGGTTGATCCAGCTGGGCTTTCTTTTTTGTTGACTGCGACGATTTGGACCACGAACGAGCACGGAGGTTCACGGAGCCAGTCCCGGCTTTCCCGGTCGTGCCCAAGTCGAATGCACCTCCTTGCGACCCTTCGTGGTTAGGGATCGAGCGACGCCGCACGCCGGATTCTGACGAACATCGCTTCGATCTTCTGCTTCGCCGGCGTACACAGCCAGACTCGGTCTCGCTTGGCCGAGATGTCCGCCCACTCGCGCCAGATGAGATACTTCAGCGCGGGGAACAACGCTGAAGTCGGGCGATCGGGCCGAATCAGTTCGGCTATCTGGCGGCCCTCGCCGGCCTCGAAGAGCTCCAGGGCCAGCTCTGCAGCGATACCCCTTATCGGAGAGTCCGCACCTGACCGCCCCTGCCACCAGTCGAAGGCACTCCAGAGCAGCCGCGGCCCGAGCAAGGCGATCTCGGTGTAGAGCGTCCAGACAAATCCCGTGCTGCGCAGCTCGTACTCGCCATAGCTGGAATAGCGGCTATCTTCGCCGGCGAGTGAGTCCTCCAGGAACTTTCCGCGGCTTCGCCGCTCCAGCCACATCAACATCGGGATCACCACCAGACAGAGCAGCACGAAGACCGTAAAGAAGCTCGGCAGTGTCCTGGTCCGGAATCGGATATCGAAACTGAACGCGATCAACGTCAGGAAGAACGGACCGATCAGGCACATGGGCACGCCGATGAGCAGCTTCAAGCAAACGCCGGCGGTCGAGAGTGCCTCCCCCGCGGCCAGTTCCTGAGCAATCAACGACGCCCGCTCGGACCCGGCGGACCGGTAGTTCAAGGGCATCGATTTCGGCGACCGAGCCATGGCAAACCCCTTTCCAACGACATAGAACCGGCCATCCCGCAACTGGTCCTGTGCATGCGAAACTCTACCTGAGGAAGATAGAGGATGAACGGCCTTAACCCTACGAACGTGCTCCGCACGAGCCGGAAACCGGTGTCACGGACTCCCGGCATGGAGGAAATGCGGCGAACATCTTCGCGATCCTTCGTGGTTAAAGAACGACTCAGTTCGTAGATCGGATCGCCGCGATCTCGGTCTTCACCGCATTCACGATCGTCCGCAAATCATCCTCCCCCATCGCCAGTGGAGGCATGAGGACGATGACGTCGGCGAGCGGGCGGATGATCACGCCGTGCTTGCGACAGTTGAAGCAGACTTCGGCGCCCAGCCGGCGGCGCGGGTCGAACGAGCGCCTGGTCGCTTTGTCTTCGACCAGCTCGATCCCCACCATGTAGCCGAGTTGTCGGATATCGCCGACATACGGAAGCTCTTTCAGTTCCTGAAGCATGTGCCGCAGCTTGCCGGAGGTGCTGCCGACATGATCGAGCAGCTTGTTCTTCTCGAACAGGTCAAGGGAAGCCAGCGCCGCCGCCGCCGCGAGCGGGTTCCCCGTGTAGGTGTGGCCGTGATAGAAGGTGCGGCCTTCCCAGGGTTCGCCCAGGAAAGCATCGAAGATCTGCTGGCTGGCGAACGTCGCCGCGAGCGGCAGGTAGCCGCCGGTCAGGCCCTTGGCGGCGCACAGGATGTCGGGCTGTACCTGCTCCTGCTCGCAGGCGAACATCTTGCCCGTGCGGCCGAAGCCGACGGCGACCTCGTCGGCGATCAGCAGCGCGCCGTAATGCCGGGTCAGTCTCGCGACTTCCGAGAGGAAGCCCGGCGGTTGCACGATCATTCCGCCCGCACCCTGCACCATCGGCTCAATGCACACCGCGGCGATGCGATCGCCATGCTGCTGAAGGATCGTTTCCAGCGCGTTCAGGCAGTGCTGGCGGACGACGTTCGCGCGCTCGCTGTCGCTCGCGCCCTGGACGTCGTACCGGTAGACGTAAGGCGTCGGCGCGAAATGCGTCTTGAACAGCATCGGAAAGTACGGCTTATGAAACGCTGGCATCCGGCCGATGCTCATTGCTCCGACGGTGTCGCCGTGATAGGCCTCGGCGAAACCGACGAACTCGTTCCTTTCTGGTTTACCTGTATTGAACCAGTATTGCGCCGCGAGCTTGAACGCGACTTCGGTCGCCGTCGCGCCGGCGTCGGAATAGAACACCTTCGACAAACTCGAAGGCACGATCCGCATCAGCCGTTCGGCGAGCAGCGTCGCCGGCTCGCTTGCGAAGCCGAGCATCGTCGTGTGCGCCACCTTGTCGAGCTGATCGCGAATCGCCTGGTCGATCTCCGGCACTCGATGGCCGTGGACGTTGCACCAGAGGCTGGAGAACCCGTCGAGATACCGCCGGCCGTCGGAATCGATCAGGTGCATCCCCTCGGCGGCAGTGATGACGAGCGGATCGGATTCCAGCCACAGCTTCATCGGCGTGAACGGATGCCAGAGATGCTGCTTGTCGAGCCGGCGGAGATCCTGCGTGGAATGCTTGATTTGTGGAGCGTTGAACACGACGGGAGAGTACGGGTGGCGGTCGCGTGTGCCAAGGGTAGGGCGACGAGGAAGGCGAACGCCGAACATCAACGTTCGACGTTCCCCCGTTGTGTCTCACCCCGCGGAGGCCATACTCTCCAGTGACCATGGCCACCGCGATGCGTGATGCTTCCTTTCTTCTCCGCCGTTTCGCCGCGACGGTGTTTGACGGGTTCGTTCTACTGGTCGTTCCGATCCTCTGGTGGCACTGGTCGGAATGGGCGCGGTACACCAGCACCTTCGGCCGACAGGTGCCGGCGACCGTCGCCATGCCGGTGATGGCGCTGATGCCGCTGACCGTCGTCTGGCTGGAAGGCATCGTCGGCGGCAGTTACGCCAAGCAGTTTCTGAAGCTCGACGTCCGCACCCCGGACGGGCAGGCGATTTCGCGCGGCCGCAGCTTCCTGCGCTCCGTTCTCAAATGGTCGCCGATATGGATCGGCCCGGCGGTCTGGATCGCCGACGCTTACACCGGCAACACCCGCGCCGACGACTTCACCAACGACTACCTGCTGGCGACCACCAACGCCTGGGCGGAGCAACTGCCGCGACCCGGGATGCAGTTCATCTGGGCGATCAATGTGTCGCTGCGCGGGATGAACTGGGGCGTGATCCCATTGGCAGTCCTCGCGATTGGATATTTGTTAGTGCTCGGACGTTCACGGCGAGCGTTGCTGGATCGATTGGCAGGGACGAAGGTGATCTGACGCCGTCGCGATTCTGGGTGGCATGGGCAAGTGTACTCGCTTGCCCGTGGCGAGCGTCGGACGGCGTCCTCACGGGCAAGCGAGTACACTTGCCCATGCCACCCATTCCGCTCCAGAGTCAATCGGGTGACAGCGGCTACGCGTCAGGCAATGCAACGATCGTTTCGGCAGGCGTCGCCCACCCTACAGACGTCGCGCCAGCAGTTCCACGACATCGCCGACCTGAAGCGAAAAGACCTCCGCCGCCGATCCTTCCCGCACGGCGATCTCCACCAGTCCGCTGCTGCCGATCAGTGCCAGCGGCTCTCCCGTAGCGACATCGCCGTAGGTTCGCCGGACGGGTCCGACGTCTTTGCCTGCGACGCTGACCGATGCGATCGACGCCGACAGTTCCTGCGTGACGTTGGTCGTCGCGTTGCCAAACCGATCGATGTGGATGATCTCTCCGCTCTGCCCCACGTCGCTCAATGGCGCGACATCCAGGAGTATCGGGTCGTCAACTCGTTCCGCGATCTGTTCGATCGGCGTGCCCGCCGCCAGCATCGCCGCGGCGGGCCCCATGATATCGCGGCCGTGAAACACGCTGGACGCCCTTGCCGGCCGCCAGGAGAGTTCCCACACTTCCGCCGGGCCGTGGCGACGCCACGCCCAGGTGAGCAGCCCGTTGTCCGGGCAGACGGCCGTCTGCCCGAGCCCCGGCCAGCGGGCGATCACCATTCGGCGAGAGGTTCCCACGCCGGGATCGACCACCGCCAGGTGAATCGTGCCGGGCGGGAACGCCGCGATCGCCCGTTCCAGCATGATCGCGCCAAACAGCACATCGTGCCTTGGAACGGCGTGGGTGATATCGATCAGGCTCGAGCCCGGGCAATGCCGCAGCATCGATCCCTTCATCGTGCCGACGTAGAAATCGTCGGTTCCGAAATCGGTCGTGAGTGTCAGAATGGTTGGCGCGACCTTCGGCATGGATTGAGCGTAGAATAGTTCGGACGGCCAGCATCGCACAGGCTTCGCGGTCTGTCGTTTGTCGTCCGATGGAGGAGTTCGCCTATGCCCGCCACCAAGACCCGCAGTTCGCTCGAGCAGATGATTCAGCACCAGGTGATTGACCGGGGCATCAAGGACCCGCGGATTATCGAGGCCCTGCGCTCGACGCCACGCGAGAAGTTCTTCCCCGTCGGCGGAGAGGCCGACGCGTTTGCCGACAACGCCTCGCCGATCGGTCATGGCCAGACGATCAGTCAGCCTTACATCGTCGCGCTGATGACGCAGGCGCTGGACCTTCGTCCGACGGACCGAGTGCTGGAGATCGGCACCGGCAGCGGCTACCAGACCGCAATCCTCGCGAAGCTCGCGGCGGAGGTGTGGTCGATCGAGCGCATCAAGCCGCTGCTGGATGAGGCGTTTGAGCGGGTGCTGATGCTCGGGGCGAAGAACGTGCACTTCCGCCATGGCGACGGCACGCTGGGCTGGCCCGAGGCGGCTCCATTCGACCGGCTGCTTATCGCCGCCGGGGCCCCCAGGCTGCCGCGCGAACTGCTGATGTCGCAACTCGCCGACGGCGGCATCGCCGTCCTGCCCGTCGGGCCGGACGACAGCCAGATGCTCGTCAAAGTGACGCGCGTCGGCGACACCCTCCAGTCAAATGACGTCTGCGCCGTGCGATTCGTGAAGCTCGTCGGCAAAGAAGGGTGGAAGGCCGAGGCGTAGCCCTGGTGAGTGCTGAGCGAAAAGTGCCGAGTGCTGAGTGGCAGTTGCTTTCAACTCAGCACTCGGCACTTTTGGCTCAGCACGCAAGAATCACTCCAGCTTCCCCGCGTCCAGCACCACATGCTTGATCGTCTGCCGCTGGTAGGTGTACGTGATGTGCACTTTGCCGTCGGCGGTCTGGATGATTGCGGGATACGAATACTCCCCCTTTTGCTTCTCCAGGGTCAGTACCGTCTTCCAGTCCTTGCCGTCTTTGGAAATCGCCAGGTTCAGCATCTCGCGGCCCTTTGCCGGCAGGCCCAGTCCCAGGCGCGTGGTGTGGTTGTAGATCAGCAACTGCCGGCCATCGGCCAGCGTGACGGCGTCGGTACCGGAATTGGGGTTCGGTAGCGCCGTCGCCGACATCGGGCCCCAGGTCTTTCCGCCGTCCTGAGACCAGGCTTGCGTCACCTTCTCCTGCTTGCTGCGACAAAGCACCTGCATGCCACCATCGGCGTAGGTGAGGATGCTCGGCTGAATAGCGCCGAACTCCCTGCCGTCGTGGATCGGCCCGATGACTTCCCAGGTCTTGCCGAGGTCTTTCGTCGCTTCAAAGTGAACCCGCCAGCCGTCGTGCTCGCTGCTCGACGGGCAAAGAATCGTGCCGTCCTTAAGTTGGATGGGCTTGTTCTTCACCGGGCCCAGCAGGTGGCCGATCTTCGGGTCCTCGCCCATCTTCTTAGCGGCCGACCATGTCTTGCCGCCGTCTTCACTCGTCCGCAGCATGCCCCACCAGCTGCTGGGCGTCGGGCCGACCTTGTAGAAAAGCAGAAGCGGACCGGACTTGGGCTGGAAGAGAACCGGATTCCAGCACGGGAACCGCTTGTCGGGCGACTGCACACCGTCGGCGACTTCGACCGGCTTACCCCACGCTTTGCCATCATGTCGCGACACCCAGATGCCGACATCCGGCTTGCTCTCGGCGGTTCCGCCGAACCAGGCGGCGACCAGGCCAGTCGGCGTTTCGACGATCGTCGACGCGTGACACTGCGGCGTCGGCTTGTTGTCGAGCGGGTAGATCAGTTCCGCGCTCACATACGCCCCCTGCCCCGGCTTGGCGACATCGGGGATCACCACGCTCTCCGCACCAACGCGGAGCGCGAACGACGAGACACACAAGCCAATCGTAAAAAGGATTGAACGCATGAACTGAACTCTCGCTTCCTCAAAACAGATGACCCTGCCCGCCGCTCGACTCAGCGTTTGGCCAAAGACGCGTCGAGCGCCGCTTCGACCGCCTTCCGCAACGCCGCACTGTCCGGTTCGATGAACAGATTGCGACGGTGGTTCACCAACACAGCTACATCCATCCCGTCGCTGCGCTGCATGACCATTGCCGTGGTGCCCGGAAGGCTTCCGAAGAAAACCCACTTCTGCCCCTTCGCCCCTGCCGGCCGGGGTTCGCCGCTGATCCAGTAGGCCTGCAAGAATCGGCATAGCGCGGGAGCCGACGCGATGATGCCGCCGTGGGCGTCCATGATATCGAGCGAGAACGCGTCGTCGCGGACCGGGTAGTAGACTTCGGCCGGGTCACGCTGCTTGCTGCTGTTACGGCCGACTTTCAGGTCGGCAATCTTCAGCGGCTCGGTGATGGTGTGCTTCAGCACGGCCTCATAGGTCTGGCCGGTGGCTTTCTCGATCACACGGCCGAGCACGCAGTAGCCGAAGTTGGAATAGACCGACTTCTCGCCGGGCGCAAACTGCAGCGGCTTGCCCAGCATGTATCGGATGACATCGCCGGCGGTTGCCGGCTGGGTCAGGCCGAGCGTTTTCTCGACGTCCCTCGTTCTGAACATCGGATCGAACGCGGCCCCGCGATCCCAGCCTCCCTTGTGCTGCAACAGGTGGCCGATCGTGATGTCAGCCAGGCGAGGGTCCAATTCGGTACCGGGCGGTGGTGTCAGACCGAGATAGCCGAACGCCTTTGTATCCGGCGTCAACTTCCTCTGCCGGAAGAGATCCTTCACGATCGCCGCCGTGATCGGCTTGGAGACGCTGGCGACACGCATCAGGGCAGTGGGCGTGACGGGTTCCCTGCGGTCCTTGTCGCGCCAGCCAAACCCACGCGAGTAAACCTGCCGGCCATCCACATTCACCGCGACCGTGACCGCACCCGCGTCCACCAGATCGGCGAACGCGACAACCGCCTGATCGAGGGCGGCAAAGCGGGCATCGGGTTCGCCGGAAGCCGGACGGACCGGCCGGGTCGTCGGGTTCGAGGTCGGGGCACTGGTGGAAAGGGCCTCCGCCGCGCGAAGTCGGGTCGTGCCAGGCAGTAGCACAGCAAGCAACACGGTCGCGACAAGGAGTTGGTACGTCGATCGCCTGACCATTTGCGGGCCCTCGCTTCGGTGAAGTGCGCTTCGACGCTATCATCCGGCGACGTCGCCGGCAAACCGCAACACAGCTTCTGTTCCCACGCCATCGCGAGCGAGAATCCCCGTCGTCAACATGTCGCAAGACCACCTACAGATCGGACTTGAACACCACCGCGCCGGGCGCGTTCGCCAGGCGGAAGAGGCGTATCGGGCCGTGCTGGCCGCCGCGCCGGACGATCCTGAAGCGCTCCACTGGCTCGGCGTGCTTCTCACGCAGGCCGGACAGCCGGCCGAGGCTATCCCCCTGCTGCAACGGGCGGTCGCGGGGCGCGAAGGCGACGCCGCGTATCACCACAACCTCGGCCAGGCGCTGCTGATGACCGGCCGAATCGACGACGCGATCGCCGCACTGACGGAGTCGGCCGCGCTGGAACCGTCGCGTGGCGAAACCTTCCTGGCCCTCGCCCGCGCGTACGCCGTCCGTCGATCCGCGGGCGACGCGACCGCCGCCGTCGCCGCCCTGAAACGTGCCGGCGAACAGGGGATCGATACACCAGATTTGCACCACGATCTCGGCATCGCCCTGCTCGCGTCGGGGCAGCCCGATGAGGCGCTTCTGGAACTCGGCCGGGCGATCGCCAAGCGACCGGATTATCAGTCGGCGGCATTCCAGACCGCGATGGCGCACCGCGCCAAAGGCGACCGACGGGCGGCGCGAAACTGGCTCAACAAGGCTCTTGAACTTAACCGCGACTACGCCCAGGCCTGGCACGCACTGGGTGTCATCGACGCCGAGGTGGGTAACTTCGAACTGGCGATCGGACATCTCAAGCGGGCGATTCGCTGCAGCCCCAGGTCGCAGGCGATCTACAACACGCTGGAAGGCATCCTGCGCAAGGTCGGCAAGCCAGGCGAAGCGGATCTCATTCGGACCACGGCCGACGCGCTGCAGTTGATGTCGGCACTGGAACTAGGCATTGTCGAAGACGACGAGACAGATCCTGCGGACTCGGCTCCAATGGCCGCGCCTTCGCCGGCGATCGCGGAACTTGACGACCGGCTGCGGATGGATGCAGGCCGCGAGCGAATCCAGGAGGCACTAGCGGGGATTTCGGGGCTGGTGTCGCCAGCCCGCGCCACGCCGGCCGCGATCACGCATCTGTTCGACAACTACGCGGAGCGGTTCGACCACCATCTCCGTGACAAGCTTTCGTACGCCGGGCCGGAGCAACTCCAGGCCGCGATCGCCAAGACCCGCCGCGACGATCGCCTGCTCGATATCGCCGACCTCGGCTGCGGTACCGGACTGTGCGGTGGGTTCCTCCGGCCGATGGCACGGCAACTGGTGGGCGTCGATCTTTCGACCCGCATGCTGGAGAAAGCCGGCGAGCGCGGCCACTACGATCGGCTCGAACCGGCCGACCTCATGGACTTCCTCAGGCGTTCGCCCGACTCGTACGACTTACTGCTGGCTGCCGACGTGCTGATCTACCTCGGCGACCTCACGCCACTTTTCGAGATGGCATGGAAGTCGCTGCGGCCCGGCGGAATTCTCGCCGCGTCCTTCGAGGCCGGCGAAGTCGAGCGGTACGTTCGCCATCCCCGCACCCGTCGATTCGTCCACTCTCGCGAGTACCTCGAACGGCTCGGGCAGATTTTCGGCTACAGCCAGCGGCTGATGGACCAGACCACGCTCCGGTATGAACATAACAACCCGGTGACCGCGTGGATCGCGGTGTTCGAAAAGCCGACGACATAGCGCCCAAGGCCTGTCCAGCGGCTACTTCGCAGCAGCTTTCAACCAACCGAGCGATACCAGGAACTGGTCGGTCTCTGCGAGCGTCGCCTTGTACATCGATCCGTCGCCACGGCCGTAGTTGAAGAAACCGTGGATCTGGCCTTCATACCCGACAAGTTTGCAGGCATTTCCCGCCGCTTTCATGGCCGTTTCGAACCGCTCGGCGCTGGCATAGGGGACGGTGGTGTCGGCCTTGCCGTGGAAGATGATCGTCGGCGCGACGCCCGCCTTGACGTGCTGGAGCGGCGACAGCTTCGGTGCCACGTCGCCCAGCCTGTCCGCGATCAGTGCAATATCGAGCGCGGGGTTGTAGAGGACCATGGCGTTCGGCTTTGAGCTGATTTTTGCGTCTTCTGCCGCGTCGTCGAAGGTATCGAGCACACCCGTGCAGGCGGCGATGTGCCCGCCGGCCGATCCGCCGCCGGCCGCAATACGGTCGGGGTCAATGCCGAGCTTCTCGGCATTGGCGCGGGCCCAGCGGACGGCGCTCTTGGCATCATTGACGCACTCCACCGGCGTGACGCCCTGGCGGCTCTTCACGCGGTAGTCCGCGGTGATCGCCATCATCCCCCGCGACGCCAGGTGCTTGCAGTGCTGTTCAAACTGCCCCGGCGAGCCGCTCGTCCAACCGCCGCCGAAGAAGAACACGATCGCCGGACGCTTGTCGGACGCCTTCCAGTCGGCGGGCTTGTAAATGTAGGCGTTGAGCTTGACGTCGCCGATGGTCTTGTAGACCTGAACTTCGGCACCATCGAGCTTCGGCGGATAGGCAAGATTGTCCCTGCCGGCAGGCTTTGCCCGCTGCGGCTTGGCGGCCGCGGGCGGTGCTGGTTCGGCCGGCTTGGCCCCATCGGCGGCGTGAACGCCGGCGGCGAAAGTCAGTGAAAGTGCGGCTGCAATAGCGATCGAGCGGTAGTGGGCCAGCGACATGAGCATCTCCGTAGGCAGGTTTGAACGATGCGCTGTGACGCATCCGCCCACCTAACGCACAACCGCGCCGAACATTCCTACAGAACCAGGAAACGGTCGTCGTCCGCCAGATCGATTCGCAGGGGCAGGTTCGCCTTGCCGAGACTGCCGGCGACAAATCTCGACGCGTCGTCGATCCCCTTCACGACCCGAATCGACCCGATTCGGCTTTCTTCGCCGCCAATGACGCTGTCGTCGCGGTCGAGGAAGGTTCCGTTCCCACGATCGAGGCCGGCGGCAAACATGGACTTTTTCACTGCACCTCGAACGATGATGGCGCCGATGCTCGCCGCGCTGAACGTGTCGGCCTTGGTGCCCTTGCCACCCAGCAGATGATCGCTGCCCAGGTCGGCGCCGGCCAGAACAGTCGCCCGGTTGGTGTCGCCAAAAACCGAGATCGTGCCGATCGAGCCCGTTGTTGCGACGGTGCTGGCGATACTGCCGACGACCAGCTTCTTTACCGAGCCGTCCACCCAGAAGGTGCCGGCGAGGTCGGCGGTTCTGGCAGTGACGGTGCCGAGCGATCCGTTCGCCTGGACGTTGCGCAGCTTCATCCGGCCGTCACCGCCGGTGGCGCCGATCGTTAAGCGAGACTTGTCGGCGACATTGCTCAGGACCAGGTCGACGTTCGACCCGTCGTAGTAGGCCTGCCCGCTCCCGCCGGCAAGGCTCAGGGTGATGACGGTGCCGTCGCCGTCGACGAAGCGAAGGTTCTTGTTGCGGCCATCGACAGTGCCGAAATGACCCAGAAGGCCCGAACCGGGCACGTTCAGGCGACGAAGCCCGGAGCCGTTGGCGGTTCCGCTAGGCGTGCTGGTGCCACCGCCATCGCTGCCACCGACGACGACCTGGTTGCCGCGGGCCGACGCGAAGGCACGCAGGACCAGGCTGCCCGCGTGCAGGGCGCGACCCGATCCGGACATGCCGGCTTCAAGCGTCAGCTTTCCGCCATCGGCATAATCGGTGTTCAGTTCGCCATCTGGCCGCAGGGCCGCAACCGCCAATCGCCCGCCCTGGGATGTCGTCGTGCCGACGACAAGAATATCTCCCGACTGCTGCACGACGATCGCGTCGGCGTCGTCGTCGCCACCGAAGTCGATCGTTGTGCGGCCGCTGCTGCCGAATGTTCGATCCCGGTTGCCACTGAAGAGAAGACGTTCGACGGCAACGTTTCCGCCGTCCCCGTTGGCAACGAGGATGCCCCGGTCGTCCTGAATCGCCAGGCCCAACGCATGGTCGACGGTGCCCTGGGCATTGCGGGTTGAAAGTGACTTCAGCACGACGACACCGCCGTTGCCAAAGGAGCGGTCGGTCAGCCCGGTGTCCGAGAGCCGGAACACGGCGACAGCGCCGCCCACCGAGCCCGCGCCCAGAATGCGGCCGTCGGACTGAACGGTGATCGCGCCGATGGTGTTGTCACTGTCGTCGCCGAGCGAGAACAGTGCCGTCCCGCGCGAACCGAAGAAGGTGTCGACATCACCGCCGGCTGTCAGACGGGAGACGCCGAATGCGCCGTTGCTGCCACCACCCACCACAATGTCCCCGTCGCCGGCGACGGCGATCGCGTAGGCCGTGTCGGTTGCGCCCCAGTCGATCGTCGTCTGACCGGCGTTGCCGAACGACGAGTCAACACCACCATTCGCCTTGTACCGCCCGACCAGGACGTCCCCGTCACGCTGGCCCGTAACGAGCAGCGTCCCGTCGGCGCCGAGCGCGACGGCGAAGAACGCGACGTTCTGCCCGGCGGGCGTGACCACGATGCCCGATTTTCCGAACGACCGGTCGGCAGAGCCGTCGGCATTCAAGCGCTTGAGGACACCCTGCGAGCTTCCATCAGCGATGTTGCCCTGACGACCGGCGAGCATGATCCGCCCGTCTTCCAACGTCACGGCACCTTCGGCGACGAAGCCACTTGTCACCGGAGTGCCCCCGCTGAAGCCGGAATCGACAGGCATCGGGACGACAGCCGGCGGCGATGCCGGTGCCGGTTCGAAGGTCTGCCCGGATGGTGGCGGCGACGATACGGCGATATCGACCTTGAAGTCGTCCGACGCTGACTCCAAATCGTTGCCCCAGGCATCCTTCACCGCGCCCTGGGCCAGTTCGACCGTCCACGTCCCGTTATCGCCGGCGTCCCACGATCCACCCGGCGCGGCGACGGCGTACGTAGCGACGACTTCCGTGCCCAGCTTGGTGGACTCGGTGCCGATCAGCGTCACCGCTGCGCGCCGTCCGTCCGGACCGGTCACGACAAGATCCCCGCCGTCAATGGTGCCCACATCAATCGCCCGATCGTCTTCGTATTTCACGACGACCGCACCGGCTGACTCGCTTGCCGATCGGATATCCGATAGTTCGAGATCGGCTTCCGGGGCCTTGTCGTCGCGCATCTCCCACCACGCCGAGTCGAAGTCGTGTTCGGGACCGTCATCCGATTTGTCGAGCTGCGATTTGATAGGCCGCCACAGGTCGTCGACGATCGACGCGACCACGTCGAAAAGGCCGCCGCCTTCCAGTTTCATCGCAGCGGTGAAAAGTCGACGCGCTTCCAGAGGCTCAACCCGGGCGTGAGACCATCCCGCGGACGGTCGACCTACAACTTCGGATTCGAATGACATGGGGTCCCTCACTGCAGATCGAGCTGGGCCAAGGCCTTTGCCCGGGAACGGCATAACAACCGCCGTCACTCCCGCGCGCCCTCTGCGTCAGAGCGTGCAATCCTCGAAGATTAGTGCGTCGGCCCACCTCCTAGAACGGATAAATCAGCCCGGGCGAGCGATTAGGCCCGTCTCATGCGGCGAATGCTTCACACGAGGCAATCTGCACCGGCCGTAGTGCGCGTACAAACTCCTGCAATCTGGTGGCAGCGAAACCTTCGCAAGCGTCTGACAGTGACGGATTGAGCTCCGGCGCTATCATGTTCGGCATGGAAGCAATCTGGCCGGCGCTGTTGATCTTTGCCCTCCGCATCACTGACGTCTCGATCGGAACCGTTCGCATGCTCTCGGCGATGCGCGGTCGCAAGTACCTGGCGTCATGCCTGGGCCTGGTGGAGTCGGGGATTTTCATCTTTGCCATCTCCAGCGCGCTGAAGGATGCGACCGGGAACCCCTACAAGATGGTCGGGTATGCCGCGGGCTTCGCGACGGGGACTTTTATCGGCATGTCGCTGGAAGGGTGGATCGCATCGGGAACCATCCTGGCGCGGATCGTGACCAAGACGCCTGGCAAGGCACTCTCGACAGCGCTGCATCAGGCCGGCTTCGGCATGACGTCGATCGACGGTGCCGGGCACCAGGAGGACGTGCAGCTACTGTTCATCGTCGCGCCCCGTCGCCGGGGAAAGGAGCTGGTCAGCATCGTTGCGGAGCTCGACCCGGAGGCGTTCATGACCATCGATCGGGTAAGCCTGGCGCGGGGCGGCTACTTTCCGAACCTGGTGACACAGGGGACGTTCCGAAAGTGAATAGTCGACGGCGATCAGCGGCGTCGCACGAGCGCCGACAACACAAACCTCGACAACACAATCGCCGCCACGCCGGCAGGAACCCACACCATTTGCCGCTCGATGAACCCCATCCAGAAGGCCGGACCGGCCAAGGCGATTGTGATCACGAAGGTCGACCAGAGCTGACGCGGGTTCGGCGTGGCCTTGCGGTATGGCAGGATGAAGATCCAGACGTACGCCGGCGCGATCAGTCCGTAGAACGACATGAACAGCCGGTAGCCGATCTCGGTCGCCGAGAGGTCGCGGTAGTAGAACTCAGGACCACCGGCAACGCCGCCGCGTGACGCGAGCACGAACGCCGCGATGAGGATGGGTGCGCCGAACACCAGGCCTGCAAGGGTGCCCCGCCGCACGCCCGGCGATCGCCGCTGAAGCTTTCGGCTGACTTCGACGGCGTGGGCGGCGACGGTAAATCCACCCTGGCCGGCCATGTGTAGCACGACGGCGATCGCGGCGACCGGCTCCAGACCTCGTGGGGAACTCCAAGTGACTCTGAGGGCATCCGGCGGGATCGCCATCGGCCCGTACCAGAGCGTGAAGACGATCATCGCCAGGAAGAACACGCCGAACCCGAGCGTGAATCCGGCCACCGACCCGAACGGGCTGAGCGCCTGGCGGGCGCGATGGAACGTCAGATCCAGGTAAGGACACAACGCGAACCCCAGAACAAACGCCGGTGTGAGGTAGGCCAGTTCGAGCGACGCCGATCCGAACGGCGCCGAAGCGATGTCGGTATTCGCCACCGCGGTAACGAACGCGCCAAGGGAAACCAGCCAGACAATCGCCGACAGAAGCAGTGCGGGCTTGCGTGCCATCAGCACCGGAAACGCCGCGATCGCCACGCCCGCGCCGACGGCGACGAACGCCCATCCGCCGAGCCATCGCACCACCCAGCCGAAGAAGAGCACATGGAACAGAACGGTGACGACGGAGAATGCGGTCATCGCCGGTGCATGCGATTTGACCAGTTGCTCACTGGCGCCGGGCCGGTAAAGCACCCATCCCATCGCGGCGGCACCGACGACATTGGGCAGCGCAAAGGCCACCCACGCGAAGACGCCATAGTCGCGCAGCAGAATCACCGGCAGGAACATGCCGATGCACCAGGTCCAGGAACAGGCGAGGAACGCCGCCCAGCCCAGGACGGCCAGCGGACGTTGCTCGAGGGTTGCGGTCGGTTCGGTCACGCGTCGGAGTGTAGGGGGGAGAGTGGAAAGGATGAAGGACGAAGGACGAACGTGAAAAGTTACTCAGCCTGACGCTGCTCCGCGGGAGTCTGCTTCGCGGGCGTCTGCGTCACTCTTCTTTGGCACCCGGTAGCCAGCCGTTGGGAAGCGGGCGAACGTTCAGCGGCTTGGCGTCGGCAGGTACCTGAGCAGCGGTCCGGGCTTCGATGACCACCAGCTTCGTCCCCGGGCCGTTGGGGCCGTCGCCGAACGTCAGCACCAGGTTGCCGGCGGTGGGCCGATCCTTGCCCGCCTTGGGGGGCATCAGCAGTCTCAGCGATCTCATCGCCTGCGGGAAACGCTGGTAGAAGCTGACGTCCGTCATCACCTGGTCGTCGGCATAATTGTTGAGCGCGGCGGCGGCCTCGACCTGCATTCCCAGCGGCAGGATTTCAGGGCGGGCGGCACGCGGCGAGCCCGTCAGCGGGCGAACGCTGTCGAGGTAGATCTGGCCGAAGGTGATCGCCCCGACCGACAAGCCGTACACCAGGACCATCGCCGTCTCGAGCCGGTAACGCTTGAGCCACTCCACCGCGTACCACGCCAGCACCACATGCACCACGAATGTGCCGAAGAAGTACTGCGGCTCGATCGGGATCTTCTTCGCTCCGAACAGCAGGGCCTGAAACAACGCGCTACCCATGGCGATGATTGCGATCGCGCGGCGGGCGGGTGTCGGATCGGCGCGGCTGACCACTGCGACCGGCGCATCGGTTGCTGCCGCATCCGATTCGGCAGGCTCGCGCGAGTCTCCGTCTTTCGCCGTGCGTCGCAACAACCGTGCCCGCTGTTCCCAGGGCGCTACGCTGCGCGGGAACCGCCAGAACACGCTCCAGAACGCGACGGCCAATCCGAGCCAGATCAGCGGATAGATGATGAGCGAACCGGCTTTGCCCCAGCGGGCGGCGCGGTCGCCCCAATCGTCGGACGTGAATCCGCCGTCAACGAACTTGTATCCGCTCAGGATCCGCCCGCTCAGGAACGGCGACAGGAAGGATTTGGCCCGCGGCGGAATCCATTCCTTTTCCTCCGGCACGACGCCCTCAGGATACTGCGCGACAGACACGCTCGATCCGCCACTCTCGCGCATCTGCCGGATTTCCTTGCGCACGTGCTGGATGTACTGCCAGTTCAGCACGAGCACGACCGCCAACGGAATCACGACGGCCGGCCAGAGCCTCAGCAGTGATCGCCAGTGCCGCCAGAGCATGTGAAGCCCGATGGGTGCCGACAGCAGGACGTCCTGCGGGTGGATGAACGGAAGGATGAGCGTACAGAAGATCGCGACGCCAAGCCGCACCCCGCCACCCCTGGCCACGAACGCGGCGTAAGCGGCCAGGCCCAGAGTGCCGATGGGAATCGCCCAGCTCGCATCCCAGATGATGCGATGGTAGACCCAGAGGAACGGCGCCAGCGAGATCGCGGCGGCGAACCACGGATTTAGACGCAGGGTCCGCGCGAGCCAGAGCAGGCCGAGAACCGTGATTGCCGCGCTCAGTCCGGCGCGAACGGCGGCGATCGTGAGGGGGTCCTGCGTGAACAGCAGGATCACCTGGTAAATCTGCGTCGCGGTCGGGCCGTAAGTGAACTGGAAGTTGCCCTGCAGCCCGTACGGGGCAAGCGTGCCGGCCTTGTTCGAGTAGTAGGCCTTGGCCAGCTGGCGGGGCTCGTCGTTGATGAACGAAATCCGGTCGGGAAAACTGACCGCCGTCACCACTGCCAGCACAAACGTCGCCACCGCCGCCAGCGTCCAGAGCACGAAACGCACGTGCGATTCCCCGGGCGGCGGAGAAACAAACGCTGCGGTGTTAGCAGAGGCGGTCTTGGCAGTCATCAAGGTTCCGAAACCCGGTTGGCGACGTCGAATGAACGGGCGGGGAGTATCAGGGTCAGCCCGAACGGACGCAAGCGGGGTGCGGCAGAAGAATCACCACGGAGTTCGTCATGAGGCCTCGGTCCTCTCACCGAGACAATGAAAACTTCGTACGGCACCAAGATTGAACGCCAAGACGCCGAGACGCCAAGAGTTGCCTCGCCTTGGATTGCGTCCTTGGTGACTCGGCGTCTTGGCGTTCATCACTTCTATTTTCTGAGCCGGCACGGAGACACGGAGGGGTGCCAAGCGACCCGAAATGCCCTCAACGATGTGAAGGCTGTTCTTCAAGTCTTCATTCTCCTTCAGCTTGCCCTGGCCTCTGCCACATCAGGTGACGCGCAAAGGCATCAAGCGGTCCTCCGTGCCTCGGTGTTGCTCGCTCTTTCCCCTTCCGCGGAACGTGTCGAACTCTCAACAAAGGCTTGGACCAGTGGCCGATTGAAAAGCGAGTCGGTCTGCCCGGCAGACAACCCGCCGAACTACTTCCGCCGACTTACTTCCGACGCGCCTTCTTGACCTTGTGGTGAACTTTCGGGGTCACATGGAACGTAGCGACGCTCTGCCCGACGCGCTTGTCCTTCTCGCCCACCCTAGAAGCCTGCTGAAGGACGTCCATATCGACGACGCAGTTGAACTCGCCGCCGCCGGCGATCAGCGCCTTGATGTCTTCGCGGGCCTTGATGCGGTAGATCGCCGGGCCATAGCACGGACGCAGGAACTTGTATTCGAGGTGCTTGCAGACCACGGTGTAGTCGGCGCCGCACAGCCCGAAGACATACCCGCCGCCGGCGATCTCGCTGTTGGCCAGCAGTGCCCCGCCGGCCATCGCCCGATACCAGTTGCGGTTAAACCGCCGGAACGGCAGCACGGCCCGCGCGACGAAGGAGTTGGCATCCATCTCCTTCATCCGCAGCCCGCTGAAGAACGCGAGCGGCAGCCAGATCAGTGAACAGATGCTGTTCCAGAAATTATCCCGGACGGACAACTTGCTGATAAACGCTTCGACCCGATCAATGATCCCGCCGCGTTCGGCCTTGGGAACGACCGGCTTGCGGACAATGGTACCGACCTGCTCGACGGGCTCGGCTTCGTGATCGTCGAGTCCGGTCGGGGGGGATGCGAGTTGCGCTTGACTCATCTGACTACTCTACGCGGGCGAAGCAACCGTCGTTCAACATATCGCCGACGGGCCGGGCATGATACGCCAGAACACTCGTTCCGCCCATGGGGGGAATCGAGGGGGAAAGAGGATGGGTTGCAACACACCTTGCGCCGCCGAAAAAGAGAGCACCACGGAGGCACGGAGACACGGAGGGCAACTTGAATCCTCCTCGGTCCACTCGCTGTGGCAATGGTCCGGGCGAACTCAAGGACAACCGACTCTCTAAGAAATTTACTCCGTTACCTTGCGGACATCGTGGGTCGCAGGACACCCCTCCGTGTCTCCGTGCCTCCGTGGTGATTCTTCGGCCGCACTGGATGAATTACACTCACTTCTTCTCGACGATCCACACGTTCCGGAACTGCAGCGGGTTGCCGTGGCCCTGCAGCTTGATCGGGCCGGGGGTGCCTTCGGGGTCCTTGCGGGCGCCGCCGGTCGGGCCGTTGATCTCGATGTTGTCGTGGATGAGGACGCCGTTAAGACGCGCGGTCAGGCGGGCGTTGGCGATCTTCTTGCCGGTCGCGTCCGTCTTGGCGGCGGTGAATTCCACGTCATACGTCTGCCACGTCAGCGGCGGCAGGCACGCGTTCACGCTCGGCTCGGCCTTGGTGTAGACGCCGCCGCACTCGTTGTTCTTCCCGTCGAGGCCGAAGCTGTCGAGGATCTGCACCTCGTAATGGTCGACCTGGTAGAAGCCGCTGTTCCCGCGCCCCTGCCCGCGCCCCTCGGGTTTGAACGGGAGCATGAACTCGACGTGCGCCGTGTAGTTCAGAAACTTGTCGGTGGTGACGATGTCGGCCCCGTCGGTGTTGAGCAGCTTGGTCTTCTCGTCCACCCGGCCGCCCTTCCACTTGTCCTTGTTGCTGCCGTCGAACAGCACGACCGCACCGGCCGGCGGCTTGGCCTCCAGCGTCGGGCTGGTGCGTAGCGTCTTCTTCAACTCGATCGTTTTGCCGCCGTCGGCCGTCAGCGACAACGTGCCGGCTTCGAGAACGCCGGTGTACGCCTTGTGCCCTTCGGGCGGGAACTTGGACGTCGCGCTGAACTCTTCCGGCTTGGCGGCCAAATACTTGCGAGCACCCTCGGCGGCCTTGAGCGCGACCTTGCCGCCTTCAATCTTGCCGACGAGCAGCGACTTGGACTTGCCATCCCAGCCCGCGCCGGGGAGACCGCCGGGCAGCACGACCACCTGGAACTCGCCGGCGTTCAGCGCGATGACCTGCGCTCCGGTCGCGTCGCCGCCTTGTGAGACGTATTCGCCTTGAAGCGCGAAGTCGGCGGGAAGGGTCGCGTCGGCCGCGTCTGTCCAGACACCCGCGGCCGGCTTCTTTTCCGCATCGGCTTTCTTGGCCGGTTCTGCTTTCTTCGCTTCCGCCTTCTTCGGCGGCTCGGCGGCAAACGTATACATCACGCCACCGGTCATCGCGGCAGCGAGAGACATCGAGAACAACGCGCGTCGGAAAGTCATGGTCGGCTCCGCAGGTGCATGTCGGTCAAAAGGAACGGCGAGCAGTCCGCCGGTGGGATTGATACCTTCGCAAGGCGTGTGCGTTTTGCACGGCCCGCCCACCCGGCTCAATGGCTTTTATTTGGGAAATTCGCATTTCGGTGCGCTGTCCTTCCTTCTAGGAGATACGACCGCCAAGCGACGACTTCGACAATCCCGGCGGAGAGCCACTTCAAGTTCGATTTCACCACGAAGTCACGAAGGGCACGAAGGTCCACGAAGAAGAATCAGAGGAGCATGGGTTCCAGGGCGCCTCGAGGCTTCGCCATTGTTCGATGGCTTTGTTTTGGGAAATTCACGCTTTTCGCGCAACACGTCCCCCACCTAAGACCGCCCGGCGGTAGACAACATCACCCGCAGGCGGGGCATAGCCCAGCCCGATCGCGCCTGCGAGAATAGTACGGATAATGTTAACCCCATAGCATGGCGCTGTCCAGTCTTTTTTTGGAGGATGTGACACTCGAGGGTGTAGCGCAGATTTTTGGCACTGGCGTGTTCTTCGGGTGCCATGGGCTGCGGTATTCCGCTGCCCGTGGCGATGCCTCACCGTCGCGACACGGCCACGGGCAGGCGAGTACGCCAGCCCATGGCACCCAGAAGTTGCCGACAGCGTGAGTTACGTCCAACATTCGATCTTGGCGACGAATGTCGTGAACCGGTTGCACAGGCCCAGCGGGCCGTGATTCGATAGCCCAGCCCGCAGGGCTGGGTTGCTGCAACGTCGATCGAAAGCCCTGAAAGGGCGAGGTAACCGGATTGCCCCGGCCGCGGCGGAGCATTGCGGGCTCATGGGCAAGCACGATCCGATTTTGCACCGCACCTCAACTCGCGCACCCAAAAACGTCCCCGCACATCTGGCGTATCAACCAGACATGACTTTCTCCCCTCGCTCGATCGCCGTCGTTCTGTCAGCCCTGGCCGCCTCGGTAGCGGTCGCCGTCGAACCGGCGACCAGGCCCGCCAACACCAAACCGGCTGCGACGAAACCTGCCGCCGCCAAAGCTGCCGCCAAACCGAAACCGACACAACGCCATCAGCAGATCGATCAGGGCCCGTTCGTGACCGCCACGATCACCAATCAGTGGGAGGAACAGGGGATCACCAACAAGGGGATTGCCGTCCGCCTTGATGCGAAGGATGCCAGCGGCAAGCCGTTGCTCGGCCCCGACGGCAAGCCGATCGGCGGCGGAGTCCTGTTCGACACCGATACCTGCCGCACCGCCGCGGCTTGGACCGGCGGATTCATCGACTTCACGCGAGACTGGACGAACGTTCGCGATTCCAAAAGCGTGAAGATCGTCGGCAAGCAGTTCATGGGCACCCACGTCGGACCCGGCTGGGCGAAGCCCGGCACCGTCGGCGACGACGCCTGGAAAGATCCGAGGCCGCAAGGCTTCGGTCCGCTCCCACACAGTTGGCTGAAGTACAAGGGGGTGTACCGTCTTAACGGCGGCTTCACCGCTTTTGCCTACTCGGTCGGCAATTGCGACGTGATCGACATGCCTCTGGAAAAGAGCGGCATCGGCGACCTGCCCGGCCGTGCACTGGAAATTGGCGCTTCGGACCAGCAGGCGATGGTGCTCGTCGCCCAGCGCGCCGGCGCTACCGCGCGGGTTACAGACACGGGTGTCGCCGTCCTCGAATCGGGCGAGGACGCGACCGCATTTGTCGCGATGGGCTCAACCCTGCCGAAGGAAACGAAATGGCTGGCCGACCAGACAGCCGCCGGCGGACGCCTGGTTCTTTCGATCCCACCACGCACGAAGCCGGCCACGCTGACCATTCACACCTGGAGCGGCAAAGCCGCCGACGTCGCAGCACAAGTGTCGCCGCTGGTGACACAGCGCGACCAGTTGCGCGCTCTGCCGGAATCGAAGAACATCTACGGCGTGCTGACTGAATTGACTGGTCACGGAAGCCGCCCTCTCTGGCCCGACGTCATCACCACCGCCGGCCAACTCGGCCAGCCGCGCGACAAGAACGCACCCTACATCGTCGACACCATCACCCTGCCCGACGACAACCCGTGGAAGTCCTGGATGCGGCCGGGCGGGTTCGACTTCTTCACCTCCGACCCCACCAGGGCCGCGATCTGCAACTGGTCCGGCGATGTCTGGACCGTTTCCGGAATCACCGGCGATCTGAAGGAACTCAAGTGGCGGCGGATCGCCTCGGGGCTGTTTCAGCCGCTGGGGCTGCGCATCGTCAACGATCAGATCTACGTCATCGGCCGCGACCAGATCACCAAGCTCGTCGATCTCAACGGCGACGGCGAGACCGACTTCTACCAGAGCTTCAACAACGACATGGAAGTGACGCCCAACTTCCACGAGTTCACCTTCGGCCTGGAGACCGACAAGGCCGGCAATTTCTACTGCGCCAAGGCCGGCCCGGTGCGGAATGGCGGGCGCGGGTTCGACCAGATCGCCGCCCATCACGGCTCGATCCTGAAGATCTCGCCCGACGGCCAAACGCTGGAGCGCTACGCCACCGGCTTTCGCGCGCCGACCGGCTTCGGTGTCGGCCCGGACGGGCAGGTCACCGCCGGCGATAACGAGGGAAGCTGGGTCCCGAAGTGCCGCCTGGCGTGGGTGAAGGCCGGCGGGTTCTACGGCGTCGTCCCGACCGCCCATCGTGATACGCCGCCGACCGATTACGACCGCCCGCTCTGCTGGTTCCCCAAGAACATCGACAATTCCTCCGGCGGGCAAACCTGGGTGACCAGCAACCAGTGGGGCCCGTTCGAGAACCGCCTGCTACATTTGTCTTACGGCACCTGCTCGCTGTTCCTGGCGATGAAGCAGGATGTCGCCGGCGTGCCGAATGCCACCGTGCAGGGCGGCGTGGTGCGGTTTCCGCTGTCGTTCGACAGCGGCATCATGCGGGCGCGGTTCAATCCCGCCGACGGACAGTTGTACGTCGCCGGGCTGAAGGGCTGGCAGACGTCGGCCGGCAAGGATGGCTGCTTCCAGCGCGTCCGCTACACCGGCAAGACCGTCCACATGCCGACGGCGATCGAAGCGACGAAAACCGGCCTGACGATCACCTTCACCTGCAAGCTCAGCGCCGAGGAAGCCAACGACCCCCAGAGCTACGCGATCGAACGGTGGAACTACCTCTGGGCCGAGAACTATGGCTCGGCCGACTACAGTGTCAGCGACCCGACGAAATCGGCGCACGACACCGTGAAGATCAAATCGGCAAAGCTGCAACCCGACGGCAAGACGGTGGTTCTCGAAATCCCCGACATGAAGCCGGCGATGCAGTACAAGACCGAGGTGAACCTGGTGAGCGAAGACGACGCCGACGTGCGGTTTGAGATCTACCACACGGTGCACGGGTTTTGAACTCTCTCTCCCCCGTACGCGGGGGAGAGGGCTGGGGTGAGGGGCCGAACATAAGGCGTCGCGATTCGCAAAACGGGGTGGCATGGGCAAGCGTACTCGCTTGCCCGTGGCGATTGCCGACCAACGTTCGACACGGGCAACGGAGTACCGTTGCCCATGCCACCCGGAAGTGAAGCCAGACGTAAAGAGGTGTCACCGCACCACGCGCACCCGATGCCCGAACACCGCCGCAGCCGCGTACGCCTGGCGGAATGCTTCGACATTCGCGAACGGCGCAGCCGTCACACGCCGGGCGGGGACCACCAGGTCAATGGTGCTGGTCGAGAAGGGCCAGGGATCGATCCGCAGCACGCCCGGCTCCAGGTGGACCATCGTCAGCTCCATCCCCACCGGGCCGACGCGCGGATAAACCTCGGGCAGACGGTCGAAGACTCGCTTGCCGGTGCACAGGTCCAGGCTGATGCCGTCCATCGCCCGCAACCAGCCGAGGTTGGCCCGCAGGCGGTCCTCTTCGTGGTCTTCGCCGGGATCGGCCAGGCCGATATGCCGGGGCAGGTCGTTGCGCAGCCCGAACTGCGGCCGGATGATTTCCTGTCGTTCGATCTCGGTCTGCTGGAACTGGTTGATCAGGAACATCTCGTGACGGGCCGCGTCGCGGTCGAGCGAGTTCTGGTGCTTCATCACGGCCAGCGACGACAACGCGAACACGTGCAGGCTGACGAGCAACCCGGCGTAAGAGTCGGCCGCGGCAGCCCTTTGAGCGGATTCATTCCAGACCCGTGTCGCCAGCGGCGCGGAAATCTCCATGACGTGCAGCGGCAGCCCGCCGGCGTTGAGCGTCGGGGCGTCATCGTGCAGCGGCCAGCCGGCATCGTGCATCGCGGTGCCGAGCAGCGTTGGCTCTCGCGGATCGGGCCCGTCGAACCGCGCGTTGCCGATCCGCGCCGCCAGCTCGCCGGCGAGGACGGCGTGGTCGTTCTGGGTGATCAGCAGAAAATGGTCGCCACGGTCGTTTCGGATCACGGGGGGGATTGTCGGGGATACAGAACGATTTGCCAGCGGGGAACTGTCAAAGGAGCCGCGCACGCTTTGACCGCAACGAAGGATGAAAATCCTGGTCTGTCGCCGACGGCCCGGGGCTACCCAAATCGATCGATCACCGTCGCGCCCACCCCGCCGAACTTTCCCATCGCAACCAGAGCCTCGGCGGCGTCGTCGAGAGAGATGGTGCGCTTCACCAGGTCCGCCGGGCGGATGGAGCTGGTCCGCAGCATCGCGAACACGTCGCCGTAGGCGTGAGCCTGCATGCCGTGGCTGCCGATGATCTGGAGCTCTTTGCCGATCACCTGCCCCATGGGGATCGGCGGGTCGCGCTGGTCGCCGAGCATCAGGCCGACCTGCACGTGACGGCCGCGCTTGCGGAGGCAGGCGATCGAGTTCCAGCAGGTCGTTCGGCTGCCCAGGGCATCGAGCGAGACGTGTGCCCCGCCGCCGGCGATCTGCCGGATCGCCTGTGCGACGTCGGCGGTTTGCGACACATCGACCGTCGCCGTCGCGCCTAGCGACACCGCCAGCGCGAGCGATTCGGGACGGATATCGACCGCGATCACCTGTGCCCCGGCGGCCCGGGCAATCTGCACCGCCGACAGCCCCACCCCGCCGCAACCGTGGACGGCGACCCATTCGCCCGCGCGAACCCGGCCCTGCGTAACGACGGCACGAAACGACGTGATGAACCGGCACCCCAGGCTCGCCGACTCGACGAAGCCCAGGTCGTCGGGCAGGCGGACGAGATTGACGTCGGCGTAGCGGATCGCGACGCGCTCGGCGAACGCGCCCCAGGCGGTGAAGCCGGGCTGGAAATAGTCGTCGCAGATCTGCTGGTCGCCGGCGAGGCACTGCGGGCAGACGCCGCACCCGCAGCAGAAGGGCACGGTGACGCGATCGCCGACCTTCCAGCGGCTGACGCGCGAACCGATCTCGGCGACGACGCCGGCGAACTCGTGCCCGGGGACGTGAGGCGGGCGGACGTCGGAATCGTGGCCCATCCAGCCGTGCCAGTCGCTGCGGCAGATCCCCGCGGCCCGGACGGCGATCACAACGCCGTCGGGCGCGGGCTGCGGATCGGGGACCTCGCGAACCTGGGGATGCTCCTGGAAGCGGTCGAAGACGAGGGCGCGCATCATGGTGGCCAGACGATACCTCCCCGCGCACCCAAGACGAAGAGAACACGAAGGCGCGAAGGCACGAAGAAGCCACGAAGTTGATCAAGTCAAACGAAACGAATGGTCACACATTTTCGCTCTCGCCTCGTTTTGGATTGCGCATCAGAAGCCGATTGCCATCAATTGACTGGACATCCTTCGTGGCTTCTTCGTGCCTTCGCGCCTTCGTGTTCTCTTCGTTCGGATCGCGGCTGGGTCGCGCAGTGAGGCTTTCAAATTGATGCCGGCTATCCGCCGTGGTATTCCAGTGGGCATGCCAACCCCAACACGCTTCGTACTTGTCGCACTACTTACCTTCGCCGGCGTTGTCACGACCTCGCGCGCCGCGGACGTCGCCGAACCGCAACCCATCGCGATCTGGCCCGACGTTGCACCCGGCGAGAAGGGGGACATCGGCCCGGAAGTCGACAAGACCAAGCCCGACCCGAAGATCCCCGCCGACAAATACATTATTCGTCTGGGCGACGTGTCGAAGCCGACGATCACCGTCTATAAGCCGGCGGCCGACAAGGACACCGGGGCGGCGGTCGTCGTCTGCCCGGGCGGCGGATACAACATCCTGGCGTACAACTTGGAAGGCACCGAGATCTGCAAATGGCTGAACTCGGTCGGCGTGACCGGCGTGCTGCTGAAGTACCGCGTGCCGTCGCGTAAGGGACTGGAGAAGCACACCGCAGCATTGCAGGACGTGCAGCGGGCGATCGGCATCGTGCGGCACCGCGCGGCCGAGTGGAAGATCGATCCGAAGCGCGTCGGCGTGCTGGGTTTCTCGGCCGGCGGGCATTTGTCGGCATCGGTCAGCAACAACTTCGCCGAGCGCACTTACCCCGCCGTCGATGACGCCGACAAGGAAAGCTGCCGGCCCGACGCGGCGTTCCTGATCTACCCCGCGTACCTGGTGGACAAAGCCGACGTGACGAAGATCGCCGCTGACCTAAAGGTCACCGACAAGACCCCGCCGACGTTCATCATTCAGACGCAGGACGACGGCATCAAGGTGGAGAACGCGTACGTGTACGCCCTGGCGCTCAAGGCGGTGAAGGTGCCGACGGAGGTTCACACGTTCGCCAAGGGCGGCCACGGCTACGGCCTGCGGCCGTCGGAGAACCCGGTCAGCAAGTGGCCGGTGCTGGCGACGGAATGGATGAAGACGCTGGGGTGGATCAAGTAGAACGTGGAGGAAGGCGGAGGGGTGGGTGGATCGCTAGGTGAATGGGTGAATGGGTGACGCAGTCGCCTGGTGAATCGTCAACGTTGCCTCGCAGTCAGGCACCGAACAACAGAAACCAACCGCACCACTCATCCACCCTTCCACCCCTCCACCTCTTCCCCATGGCTACCCTCAACGTCAAAGTCGTCCCCGGCGCCAGCCGCGACCGCGTGGCCGGCCGGTACGGCGACGGCGTGAAGGTGCAGGTCAGTGCGCCGCCTGAAGACGGCAAGGCCAACAAGGCGGTGATCAAGGTGTTGGCCGACTTTTTGGGCATCCGCCCGGACCACATCCAGATCAGCCGGGGGCACACCCAGCCGAGGAAGGTGGTCGCGATCGAGGGAATGGATCAGGCGACGTTGGACGGCAAGTTGGCAGGATTGACGAATTGACGGCCGGCCTTCAGTGACATCCCCCGCCAACTCAGCGGCACTACATCACGCCGACGTGAAAACGACAATCAACACGACAACGACAAAGGACCTCCCTGAGCAACAGGGAGGTCCTTGTTCGTAGTCATCTAGAAGGCGACCGCCGGCCGCCAAGGATCAGCCGATACGAGCGGCCTTGCGACGGCGACGCCCGCCGAGCAAACCGATACCGGCCAGCGCCAAAGCGCCGATCGATGCCGGTTCGGGGACGGCGGTGACGGTCAGGATGACGTCGTTGGCCGTTCCCGTGCCTTGTGCGTTGTAGTCGACGGTGAAGACATTGCCGCCTGCGTCGGTTGCGGACCAGATGGACCCGCTCACCAGCGTCAGTGGGACAGCCGCCTGCGGCCCGTTGCCTCCCGAGAGGAGCTGGACATCGGCAAACAGCTTGGGCGTTGCGGCGGTGCCGGTGATGTTGTCGATCAGCAAAAAGGTCTGGCTCGTGGGAACGTAGCCGGACAACAGGCTGATCTGCAGATGCGACAGACCGTTTCCGGTGGTGTTGCCGTTGTTCACCACCTTGTCGCCAGACCCATCGGCTTGAAGCTCGACCAACAGATTTGAGGTCGCTCCGTTGACCGTCAGGGTCGTTCCAGTTGCGGCCGCTGCGCCGACCGTCAGCGTGCCGACGCTGTTACCGGGACTGAGCGTACCGGCACTGACCGTAAGGGGGGCGGCAATCGAACCGATACCCCCCAGCTTTGCGGTCGCGTTGTTCAGTGCGGCACTCGATGCCGTGATGCTGCCGTTCACAATCGCGGTACCGCCCGCGCCGGTGATATTGAGCTGCCCGCTCGGGGTCGTGTCAGCCGTACCGCTGAGGTTGGAGCCGGCGCCACCCAGGGTCAGCGTGCCCGACCCGGTGTAAGCCAGGACAAGGGAGAACGCCGTAGACGAACTGATCGCTCCGTTGATGTTGGTAGCACCGGTCCCGTTGACCGTCCAGGTTCGGTCGGCGGTCATTGCGTTGGCGGTCACGGGTCCGGAGAACGTCAGTGATTTACCCGCGATTGCGTTGTTGGTGAGCGTCACATTGTTGGCCGCGGCACCCAGGGTCAATGTGCCGCCGAGAGACAGGCCGAAGTTTCCGTTGAAGGTGGCAGTGATGTTGTTGTTGATCGTGGTGTTCGTTGTGGCGTAGGTCCGATCGGCGCCGAGGACCGAGACCGCGCCTCCGTTGAACACCAGGGCAGCACCACCCAGCGCCGTATCCGAATTGAGGCTCGTCAGGCCGGACGTGGCAGTAATCGTCGCGCCGGCGATGTTCAAAGCATTGCCACCGGGCCCCTGCAGAATCAGTTGGCCTGTGCCTCCGTTAGCCAGACTGAGGGGGAAGGCCGTAGTCGTCGTCAGGCTGCCGGTGATCGTGGTAAGGCCGCTGCCATTGATGCTCAACGACCGCGCCGCAGTCATCGCATCGGCAGTGATGTTTCCGATAGTGAGCGATTTGCCAGCGATGATGGTGTTGGTAATGGACGGGCTGTTCGCGTCAGCCAGAAGTGTCAGCGTGGGGACTGTAAAGTTGTACTCGCCGATGATCGCCGGGTTGGTGTTATTCGGGACGCGGAAACCGACAGTCACGTCGTTGCGGTAACCGAATGCCATCGCGCTGCCGAGGTTAAACTGGCCCAGCCCCAGGGCGGCCGTGCTACCGATGCCGATGGCACCGGCGCTGACGTTCATGATTCCGGTGAAGTTGTTCGCCGGATTGGTCAGTACCCAGATGCCGCCGCCGTCCACCTGGACGCTCAAGGCCCCGCCGTTGTCGCTCAACTGGCTGGTGACCATGTTCACGGCGGTGTTGCTACCACGGAGCGCCAGGGTCTTGGCGCCTGCGACCAGGTTATTCTGGACGTTCGTCAAGATCAGCGGCCCGGTACCATCGGAGTAGATGATGTTGCTCGCGGTCGTCGTGTTCAGCTGGATGAGACGATCCGAGGTTTCGCCGGCGCCGACATATTGAAGGTTGGCACCAGTGGTTCCGCCGTTGCCGAGAAGAATGGCACCCGACGAGAGATTGGCTCCGACGTTGCTACCCACGCTGGTGCTGGTGGAGGGCGCCGAGCTGAGGCCCAGCGACTTGACGACGAGCGTACCGGCGACCACCTGGGTCTGGCCGGTGTAGGTATTGGCACCGAAAAGGTTGAGCGTGCCGCCACTGACCCGTAGAGCACCGGATCCGCCGATATTGGCAGAGATCGTCGCAAAGTCGGTCTGGGTGTTCCCATTGTCCGCAACCGTGATCAACCTGAAGCCGCCGGCGGCGATGGTGGCTGCGGTGCCGGTGGCGGAGGCTGTTGCGTTGGCACTTAGCGTAAATGTGGTCGGGCCGGTGATCGATGCAATGGTCGCGCCGGCGGGAATATTCGCACCCGAGATCGCCTGTCCGATCGCGAGGTTGTTCGTGTTCCCAGTGGTGATGGTCACCGCCGTGCTCGCGCTGGTCGTGGTTACCGTAGGCGTCGCGGCCAACCCGGGACTGATGTCAAATCCGCCGGTCAGCTCCACCTCGGACAAGGCCGTTGCAGAACTGAGCGTCATGCTGCCGAGCACAAAATCAGGGGAAGCGGGAGCGTTCCAAACCGGGGTTCCGGCGATATTGACGACGAGCTTCGAATCGCCGCCTGAAAAGCCACCATTGACCCACTTGAACTGACCCGCCCCGGTACCGATCGTCCGCGCCAGCGTACCGCCGGTTTCCAGCACGCCGCCGTTCAGAATTACGTTCGAGCCTGTCGGCAACGTGGTACCGTCGACCGCTCGTAGTGCACCGGCGTTGATCTGTGTCACGCCCGTGTAGCTGTTCGTCGCATTTCCAAGGATCCAGAGACCGGCGTCGGACTTGTAGACGTTGGTGACGGCAGTGCCGTTGTTGGTGATTCGCGGGTTGAATAGGTTGTCGCCCGAAGACGAACCGCCCAGCACCAATCCCTGTGCAATGTTGGTTGCCGCAGCGCCGAAAACGAGTGGTGCCGGGTTGCTGAAGATCAGCGACGCGTTGATTGCACTGTTGTTCTGGATACGGGCACCGCCCGAAGCGACGCCGTTGAAGGTGAACAGCCGATTGATGCTGATGGACTGCCGGCCGGTGTAGCTGATACCGCCATAGCCTTGCGTGGTACTTGTTCCAGTGAAGACCAGGCTGGCTGCGTTACTGGCGTCATCCGTGCTCACGCCGGCACCGATGCTGCTTGCTGAGCCGATATTGGCCAGGTTCGGCACGGTGACGATGCCGGTCGAAGCGATCGTCGTCACACCGGTGTAGGTGTTCAGACCGGACCAGGTCTGTCCGCCCGTACCGGTCTTGGTCACGTTCACGACGCCACCGCCGCTGGGGCCGTTCTGGATAATGCCCGCAAATGTTCCGGTGCCGTTGTTGTTACCGAGGGTCAGGGTCGCGGTCGTGGCATTCGAATTGGTGATGGTGCCGGCACCGTTCAAGCTGAAGATCGCAGTGCCGGTACTAACGCCGTTTAGGTCCAATGTCGCCCCCTGACGGACATTCAGGGATGCATTTGCTCCGCTAAGCCTGCTCGTGGCTCCGCTCAGGCGGACCGTACCTTCGTTGATGTTGGTCTGACCCGTCTGTGCGTTTACGGCGGACAGAATCAGAACGCCGGCACCGGTCTTCGTGAGACCGCCAGTGGTGGTTGCCGTCAACGGCGTGGAGATTGTCAGTACGTCGGTCGCCAGGTCGGTTCGGACAACGAGGTCGCCCGTGCCGCCAGACGTGATGCCTGCGGTACCGTTAATTGTGGCCGAACCCCCGGAGAGCAGGATGCCGCCGGGGCTGTTTGCTGCGCTCTGAATGGTCAGCAGGGCGTTGGCGGTAAGGGTCGTGGCATTGCTCAGTTTGACAGTGGAAATCGTCTTGGCGGCAGCTTCGACGACGGTCCCGTCAGACAACGCGCCGCTGGTTGCCGTAATGAAATTGTTGGAGGCGGCGGTCAGGATCGCGCCGCCTGCAACCGTGTTGAAGCCCGCATCCGTGTCATAGACCGGGGCGCGGAGCGTTGCGTTTGTCGTCGCCGGCGCGTAGGCGAAGTCCGCACCGTTGAAGTACGAGAAACCATTGAGCAGACCGGCCGCCGGGACCGAGCCGATGATCACACTGCCGCCTGCCGCCGGCGTGAAGTTCACCGTGCCGCCGCCGCCGGCAACAACGCCGCTGGGGCGGGAGAAGGTCAGGGGAACGGAAGCGGCAATCGTCTGCGCCGCACTGGCAGTGAACGTGGTGGGACCGGTGATCGCGGCGATCGTCGCGTTGGCTGTCACGCCGGTGCCGGTAATGACCATCCCCGGAACAAGCCCGACCGTGCTGGGCACGGTGATCGTCGTCGACGCGGCCGATGCCGCTGATGTCGTCGCGGTGGTCCCGATCGACACAAACCTGAGCGACGCAGTACCGGCGGCGCCCGGCGTCACCTTCACCGTACTGGCACCTGCGACGATACTGAGCGGCCCGGCCAACTCGTCGCTTGCCACGCCGCCGGCACCGAGGAGTTCCAGTGTTCCACCGGCGGACTGCGACGTCGCGTCGACGCTGAACGCCACCGGCGCGCTATCCTGAAGAACGGTCGATCCGCCCGCCGCAGCCTTCAGCTTCAAGGTGCCGTTGGCGATGCTCACGACGCCGGTAAAGGTATTGGTTCCGCCGAGCACCCAGGTACCGGCACCGGTCTTGGCGACGTTGACATAACCACCGGCAGCGTTGTTGGGGATGACGCCGTTGATGGTGTTGTCGGCCGTATTGGCACCGCCCAGCGTCAGCGTTTTGAACTCGGTGGCAGCACCGGCTGCCGTAAATGCTGCGGCATTGAAGATCAGGCTGGGGCTGGTCCCGGTCTGGTTGGCCAGGATCGCGCCGCCGCCGGTGGTACCGGCAAGGTTGATCGCCCTGGAGGTTGTCAGATCGGCGGCCGCAATGTTGCTGCCGATAAAGTTCAGGGTACCCGTCGTGGTCGTGGCACCGAGATTGATCACCGAGGCGTTGGTCGTATCTCCGACGGATCGGAAGCTTGTAATCGCAAGGGTGCCGTCATTCACTGACAACGCTCCGTCGAGCGTTGATGCGACGCTGGTGATCGTGACGGTGCCAGTGCCGCCCTTCGCGAACGTGTGGTCGAATGCGGCGGCTGACGCGATGATGTCGCCGCTGAAGACCGTATCGCCGCTGCCGTTCACGGACATCGAACGGCTTGCGGTGTTGTTCGTGTTGCTCCAGAACGCGCCGGTGAACGTGACAGTACCGTTGCTGTTGTTCGTGAACGTGCTGTTGTTGTCGCCGCCCTGCACGGGAGCGGCACCGAACGTAGCGTTGTAGCCGTTGCGACCTGCAAAGGTCAGGGTAAAGGCTTCCTCAAATGCAAGCGTGCCGTAGGTCGCAGTGCCATTCTGAACGGTGCTGCCGATCGCATGATCGACAAACATCGTGCCGTTATTGCGCTGATAGACGTTCTTCGCGAAGTTCGGGTTATCGATACGGACTTCGAACGCACCGCCGTTTACGTCGATCGTGGCGTTCGTAACCGTTCCATTTGCGGTGCCGAGCGACGCCAGGGATTCGATTCGGACCGTACCGCCGGTCATGCGGACGCGCCCTGAGAAGCCCGTCGCGACGGAGGGCGCCAGGATGAGAGTGCCGTTGTTGGCCTTCTCGAGGGTGCCTGTGCCGGTCAGCGGACCGGTGATCACATAGCCGCCCACGCCGGTGCCGTTGGTCAGGCCGAACTGGACGAAGTTCGTCCCCGCGGTGCCGGCGACATCGAGGCCGCCAGTCAACGTCAGCCGACCGCTGGCCGAATAGAGTTGGGAGATCGTTGCAAGGGGAGTGCCCTGGGTGACGGCACCGGAAAGCGTGTTGGAGCCGACGCTCACCAGCGCGGCACTTCGATCCGAGATGGGGCCGCGACCCTGGATGGAGATGGCGCGGGTGACATCGATTCCTCCCCCGAGCACCAGGCTGCCGCCGCCGAATCCGCGGTTTGCCGAACCGGTGATCACGATCTGAGACGTGGACGCACCCAGCGCCGACAGGCTGCCGATGACGACCGAGCCATTGCTGATGGTGGTGGTCCCGGTGTAGCCATTGGGCGCAGTCAGATTGAGTGTGCCGCCGCCCGAGAGATTGAGACCTGCCGACCCGTTCAGGGTCGAAGCGAAGGTAACACTCTCCCCAAGTGCAATGCGTGTGTTCGCCGTCGCCAGCGTCAGATCGCCACCAGATAGGCTGTAGCTGCTGTTGAACTTCAGCGAGTTCGCTTGTTCTCCGGCGCTGAGCGTAACGACGCCCAGATTCGGCGAGGGAAGCGGAAAAACCGCGTCCCCGAAGGCCGTCGTGCCGTCGGGTTCAGTGCCGAGCGACCAGTTGGAACCGGTACTCCAGTTGCTGTCGGTACCAATCCAAACGTTGTCGGCCGCGACCCCGATGGACGGAACCGCCGCGATGGCCGCGGCAATCTTCACCAACACACCACGACGCCGGAAGACACGTGACTGCATTACATCCACTCCGATTTGCCCACCTGGCGATATCAGCGGGGAAAACACCGATACCGCCTGCTGTTCCATCAACTACGCATGAAAGGAGAAATGCACGACGGCAGTAGTACCCCAAGGCCCGCTCGGTTTCTCCGCCGAGACGCCCCACCGTGTTGCTCTGCCAATCTCATGTTGCCTGCAGCGTTGAAAATCTGCCACTAAATTTGAGTAAAATATCTCATAACATTCTTATAACATTATGACGGAGAGCATTACGCCTGAGCTCGCTTAATGAACGCAGCTTGTCGTCGAGCGATGAGGCGGCTCTACAAAGACGACGTATTCTTTCTTGCCGCGAGCGCCTCTTTTTTTCACGTCTCTCGGCGTACGAACCGCGATCCCTCCACCTCGACCGCCTGGCCCAGCCGACCGACAGTGCCAGATCGAGTGAACGACCGGCATGGCTTGCCAGCCTTGACGGCGGATCACCACACCTGGAGGAATCCCTTACTTTATCGCGCCGGGGTCGCGAGGCGGACCTGCTAAGCTCGCAGTCACCTCCGTGTTTCACCACTCGCACCCGAGGTGCTGTCGTATGCGTAAGCAAGCCATGTTCGCCGCGTTGTTGTCGTTCCTGTTCGCCGGTCTTTCCCACGGCCAAGTTGTGTACGAGCCGGTCCAATCGCAGTACCGGACGGATCGCGCCACCTATTACTACGGCGGCAGCAATCCCCGGGTCCACGCGTACGTCCGCCAGACCCTGGAGTGCTTCCACGATGCCCGATCGACACGGCAAGGCGTCTACGGCGTCGGGTATCTGCACGCCAATCTGATCGGCCGTCCGCCGCAGTACGTCGCCAGCGATTGCGCACCACGCCGCAATGTCAGCGTGTTCGGGTACACCTCGGTCGACGCCCGCGACGAAGCCTACGACCGCGTACCGCGCTACTTCCGGATGGCCGACCTGATGGCGTCTGCGGTCGCGGCAGCCGACGGCCTGGGCGTGGTCGTCCCCGCTCAGGCGGCTGGTTCGATCGATATCCGCGCGAGCGTGCAACCTCCTGCAACCCGGCCGGCGACTGGCCCGGCCGCGCAACCGAAGGCCATCCTGATCATCCCGAAGAAGACGTCGGCGGAGTCGGTAAAAGCAGTCACCGACGCCCGCTGAAGTTCATCCTACGATACGTTTTGGGCATGCAACCGGATTTCGTCGAACCGTCAGGCTCGGCGAAATCCGGTTCTTTATTGCGCCCGGTAACTTCCTGCCACTGGCGGTGGCTCGAGTTAAAGCAGGCCGGACGTCAGCACTTACCTGCGAGTGGCCCCCAGGGTCCGATCGCCACGGCGGTAACGGATCACGGTGCCACAGCCGATAATGCCGATGCGGCCGTAGGATGTGTACGGCACTTGTGTACGGGCCGCGGCCAGCGGAAACTGCCGGCCGAGGTCATTCACTCCGGAGACGCCATGCGCACTCGCCATCTGCTCGCCTGCACCGTTTCGTTCGCCGCCTCGGTGGCGATCCTCGCACCGCTGCACGCGGCCGACACCCCGGCGACGCCCGCGACCACCCGGCCGGCAACGTCTCGTCCTGCCACCACGCAGCCGGTCAAGCCCGACCCCAAGACCATGTCGTCCGACCAGATGCTGGGGCAAATGCTGCGTCCAGCGACGCCGTCGCAGCCCAAGCCGCTGCAGCCGCTGGTGGACGTCCCGACGACCGACAAGACCAGCGGCGCAGGTGCCGTGAAGCCGAACGCGCCGGCCGTCGCCACGCTGCGCGAAGGGACGTACATCATCGACCGTGTCGGCCGGCTGGAGAAAACGCCGGACGGGTCGCAGTCGCAGTTCGTATTCGAGGCCGACGGCAAGAGCCTGCGCGAACCGCCGCTGGTGATCGTGCCCAACCTGAAGCTGATGATGATGGAAACCGCCGTCACCGGCGCGACCCGCGACCTGAAGTTCCGCGTGAGCGGGATGATCACCGAATACAAAGGGCGCAACTACGTGCTGCTGGAAAAGGTGTTCGTCGTGCCGGACCCGACGCAGTTTTGAAGAGTCATTGGTCACTGGTCACTGGTCCCGTAGGGTCCGCCTTGGCGGACGTTGACGGCCCCTGGCGTCCGGCATAACCCGGGAAGGTACAGCGAACGCGTCCGCCAAGGCGGACCCTACAGAGCCAGCAACCGTGACAAATGACCAGTGACCAATGACACTCCCTCCAACTTCCTCGCCCGCAATCAGGCCACTTACAACCGTTCGACCCGCGACCACTGGGATCATTTTGCCGATCACCGACGACAGGTGACGGATCTGCTCGCTCCCGGCCAACTGGTGACCGGCGGACGGCTTTGTGTGCTGGGGGCGGGGAACTGCAACGATCTTGAACTCCCCCACTTGCTGTCGATTTTCGACCGCATCACCCTGGTCGATATCGATGCCGCTGCCCTCACCGCCGCGGCGCAACGGCAGAACGTGGAATCCCACGAACGACTGGTGCTTCGCGGCGGCGTCGATCTCACCGGCGCCTCCGCGGCGATGGCCGACTGGCCCCGGCGAAAACCCTCCGGCGACGAACTCGATCGCTGCCTGCGATCGATCGCGACCGCCCCGCTGCCGGCGGTCGGCGGCCCGTTCGACATGATTCTTTCCCCCTGCCTGCTGTCGCAGATCTGTCTCTACGCGACCGACGCCCTGGGCTCTTCTCACCCCCGCGCCGCCGACCTCCGCAAGGCGATCCGCCGACAGCACCTGCGACAACTGGTCGAATGGCTGTCGCCCGGCGGCACCGGCATTCTCGTCGTCGATCTGGCCCAGGCGGCGAAGGTCGGATCGCTGCTGACCAGCCACGCCGACCGCTTGTCCGAGGTCGCTTCGCGGACCGTCGGCCGCGCACAGCACTTCCCGGGATTGGACCCCGACACGCTACGGGACGAGTTGCAGAACGAGCCCCTGCTCAAAGGCCTGCTGAGCGACGTCCGCCAGACCCCGCCTTGGATGTGGACGCTCGGGCCGAAGAAGTCGTTTTTGGTGTACGCGCTACGATTTCGGCGGTCGAAGGCGGCGTTGCTGTAGGTCAGAAGGGGAATGAAGAATGCAGTCGCGTCCTACGCGTCAATCACGCCTAGCCGTCCGGTGCTGTCGCCGACGGCTTCGACCTTCACGTCCATCCGGTCGAGCATCGACGTCCAGAGGTTGGCGATCGGCGTTTCGCGCTTCATATCCAGGTGCTGACCGGTCTTGATCGTCTTGCCGCCGCTGCCGGCGACGAGCACCGGCAGGTCGTCGTGGTTATGGCGGTTGCCGTCGGAGTTCGCCGACCCGTACGCGATCATGCAGTGATCGAGCAGCGTGCCGTCCCCTTCCTTGATGCCCTTGAGCTTGCCGAGCAGATACGCGAGCTGTGTCGTGTGGTACTTGTTGATCTCGCGGATCTTTTCCTTCTTCGTCATGTCGTTGCCGTGGTGCGACAGGTCGTGGTGACCGTCATTCACGCCGACAAACGGGTAAGGCCGGTTGCTGCCTTCGTTGGCCAGCACGAACGTGCAGACGCGCGTCACATCGGCCTGGAACGCAAGCACCATCAGGTCGGCCATCAGGCGGATGTGGTCGGTCAGGTCTTTGGGGATACCGGTCGGTGCGGTGACGCCGGCGGGCATCTTCGGCTCCGGCAGCTTTGCCGCCCGTTCGATGCGCAGCTCGATATCGCGGATCGCCGTGAAGTAGTCGTCCAGCTTCCGCTTGTCGTTGGCGCTGATCTTCTGGCTGATGTCGCGGGTGTCCTGGTGGATGAAGTCGAGCAGGCTCTTGCGGCGGGCGTCGCGGCGCAGGCGATCCTCGGCAACGCCGCCGCCGAACATCCGCTCGAAGACCAGCTTCGGGTTGACTTCCTTGGGGAGCGGGGTCGTCGCGCTCTTCCACGACATGGTGGACGAGTAGACGCACGAGTAGCCCGAGTCGCAGTTGCCGGCCATCGCGCCGGATTCGGTCCCGATCTCCAGCGACGGCAGGCGGGTATGCTCGCCGATACGGCTGGCGGCGATCTGGTCCACACTGATGCCGTTACGGATGTCGGTGCCGTCGGTCTTGCGGGGATGGGCACCGGTCAGGAACGCGGCGAGCGCGCGGGCATGGTCGCCGCCGCCGTCGCCATGGGCGCGGGCCCCGTCGGCGGCCAGGCCGGTGAGGATCGAGAAATCGTTCTTGAACGCTTCGAGCGGCTTCAGAATCGCCGGCAGTTCGCCGAGCGTGCCCTCGTTCTTCGGCGTCCAGTCGGCCATGTTCTTGCCGTTGGGCACGTAGAGGAACGCCATGCGCTTGGGTGCGCCCTTGACGACATTCGCGGGTGCGGGCGTGGCGGCACCCCAGGCGTTCAGACTGCCCATGGACTCCAGCCACGGAAGCGCCACGGCGCAGCCAAGACCCTTCAACAGCGTACGACGAGAAAGGGGTGGACGATTCATCATGGTTCTCTACTGCTGGGACAACGCGTAGTTGCGACCGATTTCCTGATACCCAGTCGAAGCCAAAGACGGCTCTGACCCTAATACGACCTCGTCTCTCCGTCTCTCACGCTCTCAATCCTGCAACCCTCTCCTCATCCGGAACGGCTCGCACTTGACGATCTCAATCACCAACCGGCTCAGCTTATGGTTATCGGCCGCGACGGCCTTGGTCACCTTGGTGACGGCTCCGTCGTCGTAGTACTCCAGGCCGCGACCCAGGGCATAGATCATCAGCTTCTCGGTCACGCACTTGGTGAACTGGTCGGCACGCTTCTGGACGAGGATCGACCGCAACTCCGCCGCACCTTTGAACGAACTGCCGTCGGGCAAAACGCCGGAGGCGTCGATGTCGGAATTGCCGTCTTTCCAACGATAGGCCCCGACGGCGTCGAAGTTTTCAAAAGCGAAGCCGATCGGGTCCATCTTCGCGTGGCAGTTGGCACACGCCGGGTTCTCACGGTGCTGCTCCATCTGCTGGCGCAACGACTTGGCGTGCGCCTTTTCGCTGGTTGCTTCCAGCTCGGGCACGTTCGGCGGAGCGGGCGGCGGCGGAGCACCCAGGATCTGCTCGAGCACCCACTTGCCCCGCTTGACCGGGCTCGTTCGGCTCGGGTTGCTCGTTACCGCCAGGATGCTGGCCTGCGTCAGCAACCCGCCGCGTGCACCGCCCTTGGGCAGCGACACGCGCACGAACCTGCCATACGGAATCCGCTCGCCACGGGGCTGGCCGGGCTTCTTGTCCCAGCCGTTGCCGAGGGTGTCGGTGATACCGTAGTGGGCCGCGAGCCGGTCGTTCAGGAACGTAAAGTCGGCGTCGATCAGGTCGAGGATGCTGCGGTCTTCCTGAAGGATCGCCGTCAGGAAAAGCTCCGTTTCCTGCTGCATCGAGTTGCGCAGCGTCTCATCGAACTTCGGGAAAAGGTTCGGATCGGGGCTGAAGGTTTTCAGCCGTTTGAGCTGCAGCCATTGCATCGCGAAGTTGTCAACGAGCGTTTGCGCCCGCGGCGACTTGAGCATTCGGCGGACCTGGGCGTCGAGATTCGGCGTCAACTGCTTTTTGGCGGCCAGATCCAGCAGTTCGTCATCCGGCATGCTCGCCCAGACGAAGTAGCTAAGCCGGCTGGCGAGCTGAAACTCGTCGAGCGGACGCGGCTCGGCCGCCTCGGGCCGGTCGTCCAGTTCCAGCCGGAAGAGGAACTTCGGCGACACCAGGACCGCCTGCAGCGCCATCTGAAGCCCGGCTTCCCACTTTTCGCCGGCGGCTTCGGTTTGTTCGACCAGTTTGCACAGGCGATCGACTTCGTCCTTCGTCGGGGGCCGACGGTAAGCCCGCAGCGTCAGCCGCTCCATGATCTGCCGCGTTTGCGTCGCCTTGGGGGCCTTCGGGTCGGCGGCGGCAATCAGCCGGCGGTGTGACGACGGCCGGGTATCTTCCGGCCCGTTGACGTTGATGAACTCGACATACAACACCCGCACCCCGTCGGCCGGTCGGGCCTCGCCGGACTTGTCTTCGATCTTGCCCCTGGCCGATCGACCGTTACCGATGTCCAGTTCTTCGGCGCCCGGCGACGGGTTGGCGATCTGCACCGCAAAGCGATACTCCCGCGGCTCCAGGTGCAATCGGTGTTCGATAATCTTAGCCGACTTCTCGTCCTTGCCCGTCACCTCGTGCGTGCTCAACTCCTTGCCGTCCAGCAGCAGCGTGGCCTTGACCGGCTCCCCGTCGGTCGTGCGGGCATAAACGCGGGTGCGGAATACGTAATCGCCGTCGTTCGACAGGCGGAACGGCGTGTTCACCGCACCCTTGGTCACCGGGCGGAACTTGGTCGTCGGCACCCGGCGGCCGGCAGGCTCAAGGTAACGACCGCCCTGCCATCGCTCGCCCACCTTTGGCGGCTCGAGAACGATCGCTTTCTGACTGATGACCTCGGCAGCGGCGAGATATCGCTCCATCAGCACCGGCGACAGCGTCAGCACGTCGCCGATGTTGTCGAAGCCGTGGCCAATGTCGTCGGCGGGAAAGTCGTCGGCGGCGAGGAACTCCATCCCCAGCAGGTCCGACACCGTATTGTTGTATTCATTCTTGTTCAGCCGGCGAACCGTGACCCGGCCGGGGTTCGGCCCGGCCAGCCGGTCGTCGTCGGCGTACATGCCGTTGACGGCCGCTGCGAACGCTTCGATCTCCTCCACCTTCGGCTGCGGCTTGCTGTCGGGCGGCATTTCGCCGGACTTCACCATCGCCAGCGCGTGCTGGACGACCTTCCGCCCCTTCAGGATGGAAGAGGTGTCGGCGTAGGTGTGCAGAACGAGGTCGGCCTTCTTCTTTTCAGGGTTGTGGCAGGACACGCAGTGCGTGTTGAGGAAGGCGGTGACGGTCTTGGCCCGCGGATCGTTCACCAGCGCCTTGGCCGGCGTCGGGCTTACTGGCGCAGCCGTCGCCGGTGCTGCGGAAGAGGTCGATTGCATCGACAACGGCACCAGCAACGCCACAGCGAGCGCCAGCGTCAATCCTCCGAACATCAAGGCTCGACTCTTTCCTATCATGCTGCAATCCATACGGTTACGGCGCACTGCGGTTCAACGTAAGCGAACTTCTCACCCGTCGATACTCCGCGTAAGGCCCGGCGTTAGGGAGGAACCTGCTTTTTGGCGGCAATGCCGCTTATAGGCGACGTCTATTGCGGCGGATCCAATGTCACGGTCGGTTCTGGCCGGTGCTACAGACGCGGTGGAAGCCTTTTGGCGTTCACCCGGGGTCTTCCTTCATGACCGCGATCGTGCAATCGCCGTCAAGGTAGTCGTCGCGCACGCGAATTTCTTTCGCGCCGAGCGTCCGCACGAACTGCTCGACATCCCGCCTCGTCCGCCAGTATAGGTGATCGGCACCGGCCAGTTCGGTGGAGCAGAGGAAGTTGAAAACCAGCGCCCAGGCCGTCGCTTCGAAACCCCGCCGCAGCGACTGGTAGAACCCGAAGTCGGAGATCGTATTGAGCGAGCCGCTGAAGACGACGACCTCGGCCCCGACGAACAATCGTACCGGCTCGACGATGAAATCCCCGCGGATGATGCGAACCGTTTTGTCTGCCTTACGCTCGGCGGCGGCAGCGAGCTCTTCCACCGCCTCGATACCGGTGTAATCCAACGGACGGATTTTCCTGCGATGCAGGAAATCCAGCAAATCCGCCCGCCCGCAGCCCACATCGCAGACGAGCCGGCCGTGGACATCGACGATGTCGGCGATCACATCAAACCGCACCGCCTGCGTCTGCGGACTGGCCCAGAGCAGGGATTTGAAGCCGTCGCCGTAGGTTTTGGCGGCCTTGCGGTAGGGTTCGAGATAGGGAGGAATGGGGTCGGGCATGGAGTGGGAGACGATTGTCGAATGTAGATCGTGGATTGTCGATTCTGGCGAAGCCTGACGATTAATCTGTCTTTCCGACCATCGACTATCGACCTTCCACATTCAAGCAGTCGTTTGCCCTCCGCCCGCTGATCCGCATACTACCTCCCCTTGCGCCCTGAGTCCGGTCGGCAAAACTGACGTGCCTTTATGAGTGAATGGATCGGTGAGCTTCAATCGGCGTTGTCCCGTGAGTTTGGGGACAAGCCGCAACTGGCGACGCTGGCGACCGTCGATCGCAGCGGCGCGCCCCGCGCCCGAACGGTCGTCTGCCGCCGGGTGGGCGACGACGGCAACGTGCTGATCGTCTCCGACAGCCGAAGCGAGAAGAACGACCAGATCAAGGCCAGCCCGCAGGCGGAGGTCGTCTTCTGGCTGCCGACGCTGCGGGAGCAGTTCCGCATCCTGGGTGCGGCCCGCGTGACCGGCGGCTCGCCGCCCGACCCGCTGCGGCCGGAAATCTGGCAGCAGATGTCCCCCGCCGCCCGGGCGCTCTTCTTCTGGCCGGCGCCGGGGGCGAGAAAGATCGATCCGCCGGAGTCGTTTCGGCTGGAAGCCCCCGCCGACGCGCCGCCGCCGGCCAATTTTGAACTGATCGTCGTTCGGCCCCGGAGGGTCGAGCACCTGCAACTGACCGTCCACCCCCACCGCCGCCGCCGCTGGATGCTGGCGGGGAAGTGGAGCGCGGCGGCGGAATTGAATCCGTGAACGGATTCGAAGTCAGGAGTCAGAAGCTGGAAGTCAGGAGTTGGATAGAAATCCTCTCGGTCTAACCCTCCTTGCTTCCGACTCCCGACTCCCGACTTCTCTCTTCTCCTCACCCCCATGCGTTTCATCATCCACGGAACCACCGCCAGCCCCGCCATCGCCGAAGCGCTGCTTCGTCACGGTCACAAGGTCGTCTCGGCCGAAGAGGCCAAGATCGCCCCGGACGGCCTGCCGATCGAATTTTTCGCCGCCTGCCACAAGGCGCAGGTGGACGTCCTGACCACCGACGCCGAGATGGCCGATGCGCCGTTCCAGACGCCGGTGAAGTTCGACCGGTCACTGGTCTTCCTGCAACTTGCAGGCGGCGATATCGAACAGGACGACGCCGTCGATCGGCTCTTCGAGCGGTACAAGCGGCTCACGCCCGGTCGCATGTACACCGTCACCGAAACCCGCGTGAAAATCCGGCAGTTGCCCGGGCAGAGCTGAGCGTCCCAGCGCCGCGGAGGTACTACGTCCGCGAGGAAGCAATACGCCCACGGACAGCTGTCCGTGGGAAGGACGCGCCCCGGACGAGGGCACCCCGATGACAATCCTCGAACGCCTGCTCCATCACGACGCCTGGACCACGCGGGCGCTGCTGTCGCTGTCCGCCAACCTCAGCGACGCGGACTTGGATCGCGAGTTCGATATCGGCCACCGCACGCTTCGACGGACGTTTTCACACATCGTTGGCAACATGGAATGCTGGTTTGACCTGATGAGCGACCGTCCGCAGCGGGCCGCCGCGACGACCGCCCCGTCACCCGACAGCGTCGCAGGCCTGCTCGCCCGCCTGGATATCGTCGCGGATGAACTGCTGTCGCTGGGCCGAGCCGTCTCCGAACAGGGCAGGGAAAATGCAGATTTCGTCGACTACCTGGACAATCCTCCCCATCGAAAGCCGCTGGGCGCAGGCCTTGTCCATCTCGCCACGCACGGCATGCACCACAGGGCTCAGTGCCTCTATATCCTGAGGCGGCTCGGCGTGAAGAACCTCATCGAAGGCGACGCCCTGAGCTGGGAACGGCAGCATCTCGGTTTGAACGAATGGCCCGTCGACGCAAAAGAAGAGCGGCGTCAGTGACACGGGCTTCCAGCCCGTGCGGGCGACGTTGAAGTCGGCAATCGCTCACTTTTCTAATCACAACGCATCGCGCACGGGCTGGAAGCCCGTGTCACGGATTGCGCCGCCTTTGCGATCTTCCCGCGTCTTCATTCGTGACCATTCGCGTGCATTCGTGGACAAACTTCTTCCCGAATCCTTGACCCCTCGCGTCTTCCCCATTAATCCTCTCCCCCATGTCCCTACTCGTCACCGGCTCTTTCGGAATTGATACCGTCGAAACCCCCTTCGGCAAGCGCGACGACGTCATCGGCGGCTCGGCCGTCTACTTCTCGTACGCGGCTTCGTTCTTCACCCACGTCCGCCTGATCGGCGCGGTCGGCGAAGACTGCCCGCGCGACCTGCTGAAGGTCTTCGACGGCCGGGACATCGACACCAGCGGCTTGGAAATCCGCAAGGGCAGCAAGACCTTCCGCTGGCACGGGTCTTACGTCGAGAACATGAACGAGGCGGTGACGGTCGAGGTCGACCTGAACGTGCTCGCCGAGCGTGCCCCCAAGATTCCCGAGCAGTTCCTCGACAGCAAGTACGTCTTCCTCGCCAACACCCACCCGGCGTTGCAGCAGCAGATGCTGGCGAGCATGAAGGACCCCAGACTCGTGATCGCCGACACGATGAACCTCTGGATCTCCACCGAGCGGCACGAGCTGGTGAAGCTGCTCGGCAAGATTCATGGCCTGGTGCTGAACGACGGCGAAGCCCGGCTGCTGACGGAAAAGAAGAACCTCATCGAAGCCGCCAAGGACGTGCTGAAGCTCGGCCCCAAGTTTGTCGTCATCAAGAAAGGCGAGCACGGCAGCATGCTGGTCAGCGACCGCGACGTGTTCGTGCTGCCGGCCTTCCCGGCAGAAAAGGTCGTCGACCCCACCGGCGCCGGCGACAGCTTCGCCGGAGGCATGATGGGCTACCTCGCAACACAGGGCAGCTTCAACCCGGCGACGATCAAACGCGCCATGGCGTTCGGCACGGTCGTCGCGAGCCACACGATCGCCGACTTTTCATTAGGCGGATTGCAGGCGATCAACCGCGAGGCGATCGACGATCGGTGGCATGCGTTCAAGCAGGCGATGAGTTTCTGAACACATCACGACGCCGGGACCACCACCACCTGCTCCGGCTTCTCGATCATGATCTCCGGGCGGTCCTTGAACATCTTGACCGTGCCGGTGACCTTGACCTTTTTGCCCGTCAGCGCCTTGGCGACGTCCCCTTCGAAGGCGGCGTCGAGCGCTTCCTTGTACTTCGAGAAGGCGGCGGCCAGAAAGCCGTTCTCGCCGGCGTCGGCGAACGTCACGTTCAGCACTTTGCCGGTCTTGCTCCAGGCGGCCGTCTGAACCGTGCCTTCGACGGTGACCTTCTTTCCCTCCGCGGCCTTGATGGCGGCAACGTCGGTCACCGCGAGCACCGGGATTTCCTCGGCGGGCGCGGGAGCCGGGGGCTTATCCGCCGCGACCGCGGCAGCCGACCAACGACCATCGTCGAACGCCGAACCGATCGACAGACAAACAACCGACACCGCGACGAGCAAACGGAAACGAGACGTCATATGAATACCCTTGCATGACCGGAGATAGTTCCGACGATCACGTCTACCAATGGACGTGTGCGATTCGACTGAGATTCGACCTACTGCGCGAATGCGACCCTATCGAGACCCGGCGATTTCCTCAAGTGCATTGCGAAGGTCATGCGCAACTCACGTCCGCGTCGGCTCCTGAACGGGGTGATGGCCAGGATCGCGACAAGACATGGTTAGCACATGGTTAGCGATTAGAGAGCAACCGAGCCGCAAAAAAATCGCATCTCGCTTCTTGATTTTCTCAAGCCTCTTCCGTACTCTAACCGAACAAACAATGGCCGAACAGGGACGGTGGGTGGCTTCCGTCGAGTTCGGCCGCGGCGAGTGGGTTTTTAACCCTTACGCCGCACGTGGATCAGGGCTGTTTTGGCCCGCCACACCCAAGCCACCTGCCGGGCGATGTCGTCTGGCGTGTGTTCCGGTTTTCCGCGTCAGACGCGGTCTCCCGAACGATTCAACACGCCCCGAATGTCGCCCTTTCGCCGGCTGTCCAACATACCCGGCGACCGAAAGGAATCCTGCCATGGCCAAGGCCACTGCAGATCGTGAGTCCCGTTCTTCCCGTCCCTCCAACGACACCAACCACAAGGTCAACGGCCAGGACGCGACCAGCATCCCGCGCGACCCTGCCCGCGACTCGGCGCTCTCCCGCGCCGTTCAGCAGATCGAAAAGCAGTTCGGCAAGGGTGCCGTCATGAAGCTGGACGACCAGCCCAAGGTCCTCGAAGGCATCCCCACCGGCTCGCTGTCGCTCGACATCGCGCTCGGCGGCACCGGCATCCCCAAGGGGCGCGTGGTCGAGATCTTCGGCCCGGAATCATCCGGTAAGACGACCCTCACCCTGCACATCATCGCCAGCTGTCAGAAGTCCGGCGGCGTGGCGGCGTTTATCGACGCCGAGCACGCGCTCGACCCCTCCTGGGCCAAGCGGCTCGGCGTGAAGCTCGACGACCTGCTCGTCAGCCAGCCCGACACGGGTGAACAGGCGATGGAAATCTGCGAGCTGCTCGTGCGGTCCAACGCGGTGGATGTCATCGTTGTCGACTCGGTCGCGGCCCTCATCCCGCGGGCTGAAATCGAAGGCGAAATGGGCGACAGCCACGTCGGCCTGCAGGCCCGGCTGATGAGCCAGGCCCTGCGCAAACTCACCGGCGCCATCAGCAAGAGCAACTGCACGGTCATCTTCATCAACCAGTTGCGCGAGAAGATCGGCGTGATGTTCGGCAACCCCGAAACCACGCCCGGCGGCCGCGCCCTGAAGTTCTATTCGTCCATCCGCATCGACGTCCGCCGCACCGGCAGCATCAAGGAAGGTGAAATCGCTGTCGGCAACCGCACGCGGGCCCGCGTGGTGAAGAACAAGGTCGCCCCGCCGTTCCGCGACGCCGAGTTCGACATCATGTTCGACCGCGGCATCAGCTACGAAGGCGACCTGATCGACCTGGCGGTGCTGAGCAACGTCGTCGAGAAGAGCGGTGCCTGGTACAACTACGGCCCGACACGCCTCGGCCAGGGCCGCGAGAACTCCAAGAACTTCCTGAACCAGAACAAGGACCTCTGCGAAGAGATCCGGGCGAAGGTGCTGGAAAGCAAAGGCGTAATCTCACAGGTCAAGTCGTCGGTGGAAGAGCCGTCGCCGGAAGATGAGTGATCACCACGCAGACCCTCGAATGGAGAATGAAGAACAAAGCATGAAGAACAGTGAGCGGTCGTATCTATTCAGTTCCCCGTTCTTCATTCTTGGTTCTTCATTCTTCATTCGTTCCGCCTGACGAATGCCCATCCCCAAGTACCAATACTTCGCCCCCGCCGACGCGGCTCGGATGAGCGGGCTGGAGTTGTCGGCTCGGCAGGTGGTTGAGGGGCTTTTCATCGGGCAGCACAAATCGCCGCACAAGGGGTTCAGCGTCGAGTTCTCCGAGCACCGTGAGTACGTCGCCGGCGACGACGTGCGGCACATGGATTGGCGGGCCTACGGGCGGGCCGATCGGTATTACATCAAGCTCTTCGAGCAGGAGACCAACCTTCGCGCCACGATCGTCATCGACACGAGCGCGTCGATGACGTTCGGCACGCCGACAAAGATCGACTACGCCCGCCACCTGGCGGCGTGCCTGGCGTATCTGCTGTCGAAGCAGCAGGACCTGGCCGGGCTGGTCGCGGTCGATGAGTCGGTCACCGCCGAGCTGCCGCCGGGATCGTCGGCGGCGCACCTCGATCGGCTCTTCAAAGCCCTCGAAGCGATCAAGCCCGGCGTCGGCACCGAGCTATCGAAACAGCTTCATGCCCTTTCCGAACGCCTTCCCCGCCGCACGCTGGTGATTCTGATCAGCGACCTCTGGACCGAGCCGGACGAGTTCATCAAAGCGCTCCAGCACCTGCGCCACCGCAAGCACCAGGCGATGGTGATCCACTTGCTCGACCGCGCCGAACTGGACCTGCCCTACGACCGCATGGTCACGCTGGAAGACCTGGAAACCAAGGAACGCCTGCAGATCAATCCCGCCGACGTGCGGGAGAACTACAAGCAGCAGATCGGCGAATACCTGACGAAGATCAGGCGGGTGTGCGCCGATACGGACGTGGAGTATCACGATTTGTTCGTGGAAGAGGCGTACGACAAGGCGCTGGTAAAGCTGCTGGCGCGACGGACGTAGGGTCCGCCTTGGCGGACGCGTCTTTCCCGTCTGCTGCCATCGCGTCCGCCAAGGCGGACCCTACGAAATCACGCCCATAACCGGCTTGCCGCTGCTGATATGGATCGGCCGGTTGCCCAGATCTCTCACCTCGGCGAAGGGGTCGATGCCGAGCAGGTAGTACATCGTCGCGGCAAGATCGTCGGGTTTGACCGGGGCGTCGGCGGGGAACATGCCGTTCTTGTCGCTCGCGCCGTGAACGTAGCCGCGCTTCACGCCGCCGCCGGCGAGCAGTGTGGTGTAGCACTGCGGCCAGTGGTCGCGGCTGATGTTGGCGTTGATCTTGGGTGTGCGGCCGAACTCGCCCATCCAGACGACCAGCGTCTCGTCGAGCAGGCCGCGGTTGTCGAGATCGGTCAGCAGCGTCGGCAGCGTTTCCTCGGTGATCGGCAGATGGCGTTTCTCGACGATCGGGAACATGCGGGTGTCGTTGAACCCGTGAGTGTCCCAGCCGCCGGCGGTCGTGCTCTGACCGCCGATGCCGTCGGAGAAGTAGACCGTGACGAACTTTGCCCCCGCTTCGACCAGCCGCCGGGCGAGCAGGCAGCTTTGTCCGTAGGTGTGGCGGCCGTAGGCGTCGCGGATCGCCGCCGGCTCGGCCGACAGGTCAAACGCCTTCCGCAGCCGCGGGCTGTTCAGCATCGAGATCACGCGGTCGTAATACGCGTCGATGCCGGCGGCCGACGGGTTATCCATCAGCCGGCTCTGGCGATCGACCAGCTTCTGCAACTCGCGCCGCTCTTCGAGCCGGCCGATATCCACGCCCGCCGGCAGGCTCAGTTCCGGCAGTTTGAAGTGCTCGCCGGCCGGGTCCTGCGTGAAAAAGAACGGGTCGTGCACCTTGCCCAGAAAGCTCGCCCGCTGCCCCGGCGTGATCGAGCCGTCCCGGATGTAGTACGGATACGCGATCGACGTCGGCATGTCGCCGGCGCTGGGCGCCAGCGCATCGACGACCGAGCCGTACGACGGGAAAAGATCCGGCGTATCCTTCAGGCGGATGTCATCCACCGGCGGCGCGTGGCCGGTCAGGGCGTAGTACGACGCCGAGTTGTGGTTCTTCATGGTGTGGGTCATGCTCCGAATGAGCGTGACCTTGTCCATGATCTTTGCGGTGCGCGGCAGCTTCTCGGACACCAGGATCCCGTCGGCGGCCGACTTGATCGGCTTGTAAGGCCCGCGGATCGCCTCGGGGGCGTCGGGCTTCATGTCGAACATGTCCAGGTGCGACGGCCCGCCGAACTGGTAGAGGAAGATGACCGACTTGGCGCGGGGCGTGATGGGCGTCAGCGGGGTGAAAGGTTTGAGCTTGCCCGGTGAAGACGCACCGCCACCCGAAGCACCCGCCGTCGCCGCCTGGATGATCTTCGGCAGCGTCAGGCCGAGCATTCCCATGCCGCCGACGCGGAGCATCGCGCGGCGCGAATACTGGGAAGCGTGAAAGCTGGCGCAGGCGGAGGATTGGGTTCGCTTTGACATCGTCGGTCTTTCCCCCTCTCCCCTGTACTCGGGGGAGAGGGATGGGGTGAGGGGCCGAACGTCGGGCAGCGCCATCTGCGCGGAGACCTTTCCGCGTTCGAGGCGATAATCCCTCGACAAAGCCGCGGGGCTCTCTTCGGCGAGTCATGACGCCGTACGTTCGGCCCCTCACCCTGACCCTCTCCCCCGAGTACAGGGGAGAGGGGACAAATCACTTCCTCAACACAAACTCTTTCGCGTTCACCAGCGCCCACATCACGTCTTCCAAACCCTTCCGCTGTTCCTTCGATCGCTTCACATGCTCGGCCATCCCGGTTCGCTCGTCCGTCGTCGCAGGGCGGCCGAGCGCGGTCATGTAGAGCTCGTCCACCATCTGCTCGACCGGCTTCTTCGCGGCGATCATCTGATCGATGCGGTTTCCCTGACGGCTGATCAGGTCGGCCACCAGCGGACCGCTGACGAGCTGGAACGTGTGGTTCAGGGCCGTCTCGTTGCTGCGTTCGCAGTCGCACGCCAGTTCGCGTGGCGGGCGGCCGAAGCTGATCAGGAACTGGTCGGCGGTCGTTGCGGCCTCGCCGCCGCGACGCTGCTTGGGCACGCCGGCAATCTGCGCCGCGCGGGTGCCTTTGTCGTACCCGCTGAACTGCGACGCGACACCTGCCACCTGGTGCAGCGCATCGGCCATCTGCTCAGCCGTCATTCGGCGTGGGACGACGTGCGAGTAGTTCACCTCGTCGTCGGCGTTCGTCTCATTCGTGTCGCTCGACAGCTGATAGGTTCGCGACGCGGTGATCAGCCGGATCATCGTCTTGACGTCATAGCCGCTGGCGACGAACTCGTCGGCAAGCTGTTCGAGCAGCGCCGGATGGCTTGCCGGATTGGTGGCGCGAAAGTCATCGACCGGATCGACCAGGCCCCTGCCCATCAGGTGGGCCCAGATGCGATTGACCTGCGCTTTGGCGAAGAGGCGGTTGTCGCGCGTCAGCCAGTCTCCCAGCGACTGCAGCCGGTCCTGCTTAACCGCAAGCGGCTGGGCAGCGCCCAGAAGGCGCGGAGAGTTCACAGGCTTGTCGGTGCGCGGGTCGTTCACGCTGCCGGTCTCCGTGACCAGCACGATCTGCTCGCCGATGAACTCGTGCATGTCGTTCTTATCGCGGCGTTTGTTCTCGATGATCTTGTAGTCCAGGCGGCTGAAGACATCGGCCCAGCCGTAGTAGTCGTCCTGGGTCCAGCGGTCGAACGGGTGGTTGTGGCACTGGGCGCAGTTCAGGCGGGTGCCGAGGAAGACCTGGGCCGCCGCCTCGCCGCGGGCGACGGGATTGCGCAGGGCGCGGTAGTAGTTCGCCGGCGCGTTTTGGTAAGTGCTGCCGGTGCTGGTGACGAGATTCCGCACGAACTGGTCGAGCGGCATGTTGTCGGCGACGGCCTGGCGGATCCAGCCGTGGAACGCCTTCACGCCTGTCGTATCAAGCGATCGCTCTTCGACGCGCAGGGCATCGGCCCATTTGAGCGCCCAGAAGTCGGCGTACTCCGGCCGCTTGAGCAGCGTCTCGATCAGCTTCGTTCGCTTGTCGGCGGAACCGTCGGCGACGAACGCCTTCACCTCATCGGCGGTCGGGAGCATGCCGAGCAGGTCGAGATAAGCCCGGCGGATAAAGACATCGTCACCGGCCAATTCAGACGGGTTGGTGCGCAGCGTTTGAAGCTTCGCGAACACCTGCTCGTCGATGACGTTATTCGTCGGCGGGCCGCTCCAGGCGAACGTCGGCCGGGCCGGCACGAACGCCAGTGCCACCGCCTGCTGCAGGTGCAGGTATCGCACAATGACGGTCGTCTCGCCCAACGTTCCGCCCGACTGCGGTTTGCGGGTGATGGTGCCGTCGATGCCAAGCTCGGCGACCTGCTGAGACTGCTCGTAGCACGCCAGCCGGGAGACATCCCGCTGGCTGCCGTCGGAGTAGTGCGCGATCGCCTTGATCTGCACGGTTTGTTCGGGGTCGATCAGCACGCGGCTGGTCGGGGTGACATCGAGCTTCACCAGCTTCGGCTCGGCCTTTCCGCTGCGGGACGCGCCGGCATCGATCCACTTCCGAAGGATCTGGTATTCGATGTCGCCGGCGGCAAAGCGTTTGCCGCCTTCGTGGGCGATCGCGCCGGTCGCCTTGAGCAAGATCAGGCTGCGGTCCGGGTCGAGGGGGTCGATTCGGCGGGCAAAGACGTCGCGCGTCAGCGCGTTGTAATCGTAGATCGGATCTTCACTTCGGAGCGAAAGCTTGAAGCCACCCTTGCCGCTTTTGTTCCCGTGGCAGGCGCCCATGTTGCAGCCGGCCTTGGAGATGACCGCCATCACATCGTTGTTGAACGAGACGTTCTCGGGGACGACGTCGGCGGCGGCCGCACAGACACATGAGCTGGCGAACAGAACAGCGAGAATAAAACTCAGATGACGCATGAGTTGGACAGATCGCTGTGGGCGAAACGATCGACGCGAATGCTATCCCTGTTACCCCGGAAAGTCGTAGGTGTTCGAGAGGAATCGGTTCGCCTCGATGAGCGGTCGCACCGCAGGTGCACCTCTTTGCGGCCGGACAGCCGTGCACCTGCGGTGCGACCGCTAATCGGGGTCAGCCCTTTTCTACTTCGGTGGGCTAGCCGGTGCCATGCCGGCGATCTGCCCCTGCAATTCGATGTCGGACAGGCTGACGACCCAGGTCGCCGTCACCTGGCTGCCGCGGGCCAGCCGCATCAGGACGCCTTGATACTGACCCCTGCTATTGGGGTTGGGGGCGTAGACGACCAACTTGGTGTCGCCGGCGGTCATGCGAACGGCATGGGGAAGATAAACGAACGGTTGCTTGGTCTTGGGGTCGGCAAAGTCGGTGGGCTGTCCGGAGTCTGCCAGCGGTTTGAGGTCGTCCAGCTTCGCCGGCAGCCGCTTGTTGATCAGGTAATACTCCAGGAACAAGCCGCTGAGGTCGTGCAGTTGCGAGGCGACAGGGTCGGTCGCATCGACAGCATTGGGAGGCGTGTTGCCCGGCGGCAATTCGATGCCACTCGGGGTCGGGCCGTCAGTTCGCACGACCCTGCCGCCGGCGGGCTTGGCGGGCTCCTGTACGCAGCCGGAGCCGCAGGCAAGGATGAAGACGATGAGGCAGACGCGGTTGGTCATGAGGCGGTTCACGGCGGTGAGTCTTGCCCGCGAGCCCAGGGTTGGCAAGTCGACTAGCGCCCAAACTTCTTAGCTGACCGCGCAATCGCTGTCATCCCGAGGTACTCCGGCGACCTGCCGTCCAAGCCGAAAAGACATCGAACACCAAATACCCACAGTGGTGCCACGGGTCGCCGGTACTCCGGAGACCCGTGTCTTGGCCAAACTCGCGCACGACCGCTTCCTAGCTCTCCTCACCCCGCCGCCGCCTGGCCGCCGGGGGCCGTCGGTGCCGGCGGGCCGTAGCTGCCGGGCTGGAACGACGGCACCTGCGGAACCTGCTGCTGCATTCCCGGGTTCGACGGGCTCTGGCTCGGGACCCGCGGCGGAATCGGGATGTTCTTGCTCGGCTCCTTCGCGTTGGCCGGCTGGCTCGAGGGCATCTCGCCGGTCCGCATGCCGTCCAGATGTTCGTCGAACTTGCCGGGGGCCACGCTCTTGGGCGTCAGCTTCAGCGTCTTCTTCTCCTGCTCGGTCGCGCTCTCCAGCAGATCGGGCTGCTGGGCGACGTGCGGCGTCAGGAAGATGAGCAGTTCGGTCTTGCTCTTGGTGACCTGCGTCCGCGAGAACACCGCCGGCCCGATGACCGGGATGTCACCCAGAAGCGGAATCTTGTTGATGGTGCTCGTCTTTCGGTCTTCCATCAGACCGCCGATGACAATGGTCTGCCCCGTCCGCACGCCCACACGGCTCTCGGCCGATCGCTTGGCGATGACCGGGGCGCTGACGTTGTCGCTGATCGGCACCGTAGTGCCGGTGAGCTGGCTGATCTCGGGGACCACGTCCATGATGACCAGGCCGTCCGGATTAATGTGCGGCAGCACGTTCAGAATGATGCCGACGTCCTGGTACTGGATCGTGTTGATCGTCTGGCCGGTGTCGGTGATGCGGGTGTTGGTGATGAACGGCACTTCGTTGCCGACGGTGATGCTCGCGAGCTGGTTGTCGCTCGCCAGGATGTACGGACGCGACAGCACGTCGAGCTTGCCGTTCGTGGCCAGCGCGTGCAGCGTCATGTTCAGTTTGTCTTCCAGCAGGCTGACGACCAGGCCGGTGGTGGCTGTTGCGTTGCCGAAGGCGCTTCCGACGGTAATCCCCTGGCCGTTGGCCCGGCGGTTAATGATCGAGAAATCGACGCCGAAATCGACCGAGTCGTCGTGCGTTACTTCCGCGACGAGAACCTTGATCAGCACCTGGGGGCGAGGGCGGTCGAGTTCCGCGATGATCTGCTTGACGGGGTCGGCATAGCGGGTGGCGACGGTGACCAGCAGCGAGTTGGTGTCTTCGTCGGCGACGACCAGCACCTGGCCGGTGAGGTCACTGGCGACGCGCTGGTTCTGGCCTGAGAGCTGCCCGCCGGCACCGCCGAACTGACCGTTGGTACCCCCGAAGCCGGAGGTGCCGCCGAAGCTGGTTGTGCCACGGCTGGAACCGCTGCCGGTGCCGCCGGCACGGCTCGTGGACCCGGTTCCACCGATGCCTCCCGAACCGCCGATGCCGCTGGTACCACTGCCACCGGTCCGGCTGTTCGCACCGGTGCGGCTGGAGGCGCTGGTACGGTTGGCCGTTCCGCCGCTGGTGCTGTTGCCGAAGAGCACGTTCAGCACGTACTCGAGCTGAAGCGCCTGTCCGTTGCGCAGTGGGTAGATGAAGAACGACTGCTCGCTGATGGGGTTCTTGTCGAGGTCGGAGACCATCTTCTTGATCAGCGGAAGCGCCTCGGGCGGCGCGGTGACGATGATGGAGTTCGTGCGTTCGTCGGCGACGGCATTCACCTTGCCGCCGCGGAGTGCGGCATCGACGCCCGAGATGCCGGCCGATGCCGCCGCCGACGGATCGGGCCGGGGACTGCCACGATCACTACGGTCGCTGCTGCCGTCGCTGCTGCGGGACGAGGAGCTGCCCGACGTGCTCTGACCTACCGCGAACACCGAGTTAATCAGCTTTGCGGCACTGGTCGAATCGGCGTAGGTGAGATTGAAGGTCTCCAGGCCCAGCGAAATGTCGGTACTCTTGTCGAGCTTCTCGATAATGCCTTCCATCAGCTTCAGCGTGTCGGGCGGACCGCTGACGATGAGTGTGTTGGTGCGGTCGTCGGCGACTGCGTTGATGCGGCCTTCCTTGAGCGCGCGGTCGACCGCGCCGCTGCCACTGCTGCCGCCACCACCGCCACGGTCCCGATCGCTGCGCGGGTCGCCGCCGCCGAAACTGAATCCCGGCGGCCCGAACCCGCCGCTGCTGCCTCGAGAAGAACTGCTGCTGGTGGCCGTCGTCTTGAAGATCGACAACAGGAGCGTCGCCACCTGGCTGGCGCTGGCGTTCGTCAGTTTAAAGGTCTTCAGATCGCTCGTGCCGGCGTCTTTGTCGAGTTCGTGGACGATCTTCACCACCCGCTTAATGTTGCTGGACACGTCGGTGATAATGATCGCGTTGCTGCCGGCGTTGGCGGCGACGTCGGCGTCGATCGGGATCATCGACGCCAGGTCCTGCCGCAGCCGCGTCGCCTCGACGCTGCGGAGCGGAATGACCTGGGTGATCAGTTCGTCGGTGTCGGGGATCAGCGCCGGATCGGACCCGAAGAAGACGTCGGTCAGCTTCTTGGCCTTGTCGCGGGTGACGATCTTCAGCAGCCGGTCCTGCTGGATGGCGGCAAAGCCCTGGGTCCGCAGGACGGCATTGAGCAGCGTGACCGCCTCGGCGGGCGTCACGGGCTTGGGGCTGTTGATGGAGATGCGGCCTTCGATCGCGCCGGGCGTTTCCTTGAGGATCGTGTAGCCGGTGGTCTCGGCGACGTAGTTCAGCACCGTGTCGATCGGCGCGTTCTCGAACTTCATCGCGATCTGCGTCGCCGGCCTGGTGGAGGCATTGACCGAAGGACCAGTCGCCGGCGGCGTGGGCGCGGGCTGTGCCAGGAGCCAGGTCCCACCAATGAGTGCCAGACCGCTCAATCCCGCCACGACTGCCGAACGCAAATTGGTGCGCATACCCGATTGCCCTTCTTCGCCCGAAATAAACTCACCGCATGAAACAATCCGAGTCATGCGCCGCCGCGTCACGCCGAACACGCGTCCGAGACGCGGCCGCGAAGGACACGGGGAAAACAAAGTCTGCCTCTATTGATCACGCGCGGCGCTGGTGCGGATCGCTCCGCGACCGCCCGGTGACGCGCACGCTCAGCGTCCGCTTTCCTGTTCGCGGCGCTTTCGCATTCGTTCCAAAAGATCGTCGGCCGCACCCGCCGGCGCGGGAGTCGCTGCTGGCGTGGCGGGTGCGGTGCCGCCCGTCGCGGCGGGAACGGCTGGTGTCGGAGTGGCTGTCGGCGTGCCCGGCGTAGCGACAACCGCGGGGGCCGCCGGTGGCGGCGAGCCGCCGCCGGACGAGGCACGGTCACCGCCACGAGGATCGCCTCCACGGGGATCGCCTCCGCGGGAGTCTCCACCACGCGGATCATTGCCACCGCCTCGAGACCCGGACGATCCCGGTGATCCCGCCGGCGGCGCGGTCGCCACTGGCGTGTAGGTGCTCCAGGTGATCGCAGGGGCTGGCGCGCCGTCGAGCGTGTGCCCGATCGGCACCCGCGTGCGCTTGCCTTCAAACTCATACACCAGATCCGCCAGGGTGACCTCGACCACCACGCCCCGCGCCACCTTGTCACCCTTCTTCACCCGCTTCATGGTCTTGAGCGGAAGGTCCTCGATGAACGCGTAGCAGGCGTCGTCCTCGTCGCCTTCGCCTTCGATGCTCATGCCGCGAACGGCCATGCTCTTTTCGGGGGCCGGCGGTTCCGGCGGCTTCACCACGATCGTTTCCCTGGGGCCCGGCGGCGGACCGGTGAACGGTGCCTTGGGGCGCTCCTTGCTGAAAAGGCTCCTGGCCAGCAGGACCTCATACTTTTTATCAAACGGCTTGGACGCCATCGCGGGCACCGCCGCCACATCCGACGCCGTCGGACGGGTTGTCGGTTCGCCGCCCGCTTCGCGATCGCGGCCGGAAGAGCCGAACCGGCTCTTGCTCGACTTGGAATACCCGCTGCCGCTCGGACGCGAGGTCGGTGCCTCGGCAACGCCGGTCGGCGAGGTGGACGGCTGAGTGCCGGGGCCGGCGGCGGTCGTATCCGCCGCATGGTCGGCCGACGGAGACGTCGAAGGAGAGGTTGACGGATGGGCCGGCCCGGTCGCCGGGGTGGTGGGCGCAACCTGACCTGCCGGCGGCGCAGCGGACGATCCGCCGGATGCGGGGGCAGCTGCCGGCGGCGCACCCGGTGTGGACGCCGATGTCTCGGGGGCTGGCTTCTCGTCCTCGTCCTCGACCGGATCGGGTCCCGGATCACCGCGATTGGCAGCGGCCCCGGGTGCCAGTGGCGGCACGAACACCGGGCGGGTGGCGGGCTTGGCGGCACCCGCGGGCGCGGCCGACGGCTCCTGCTGCGCGAACACGCCGGTCAGCCAACTACCCAGCGCGAGCGAAGCGGCGGCCACCAGGACGATGCGAATGGATTGCGGTTTCATCACGGCTCTCTCCCGCTTGCGACGCTGCTTCCGTAGATCGAGGCGACGGGTCGGCGACCGGGCGTCTCGGGCTTGTCACCGTCGGGGTTGGCACAGAGCGTTGACACGCCCAGGTTGATCTGCAGGTCGTCGGTCCCCTCGCGACGGGAATTGACGGTCATTTCGGTCACGCGCACCGGGATCGACGCCGTCTCCACCCGCCACAACAGATTCGCGATCGCCTTCTGCGGGCCGGTGCCGCTGGCCTGGGTATTGATCTGGATCCATTTGCCTTCGCTGGTGGTGCGACCCTCCTTGAGCGACGACAAGTTCACCCCCGAATCCTTCGTCCAGCTGCTGATGGCGTAGAGCAGCTGGCTGCGGGCCTCGGCGACATCGGTCTTCAAACCGCCGGCGTTCAGGTTGGTCAGCACGGCCTTAAGGCGTTTCTCGTCATTGAATAGCTTGCGATTGCGGTTCAGCTCGTCTTCCTTCAGTTCGATCGCCGCCTTCAGTTCGCGACGCTTCTGGAAGTAGGGATCGATCACGAACTGATAAAGCAGGGCCACACCGACCACGCTGAGGACGATCAGGGCAAGCGAACGTTCGCGGGGGGACATGTTGTTCATGATGGCGGAGTAGTCAGTAGTCAGTAGTCAGTAGTCAGTAGTCAGCAGTCAGCAGGCAGTAGGCAGAAATCAGTAATCTGGGTCAGGGACGACGACTTGGCTTTTCTGACCACTGACTACCGACCACTGACTACTCCCTAAGGCACACACACGAACTCGATCGTAAACGCGATTTCCGTTCCACCGCCTCGGCCGACATCGCGCTTGTCGATCTGCGGCGCTTTCACGCCGGTGAACAGCTTGGTCTTAAGCATACGGTCCACGATCGCGGTTACGTCGCGTTCCGACCCGCCGGTGCGGCCGGTGAGCGTGCCCTTCATGTTTTCCTTCAGCGTGATGTTGGTGACATAGGTCTTGCCGTCTTCGGGAATCGCTTGAGACAAGCCATAAAGACAGGTCAGGAAGCGCGGCTTGCCCTGGTGCCATTTCTCGGCGTATCCGACACGCTTGACGAACGCCTCGGCCGCCTTGACGCGGTCCTTCTGTCCGACCTGCTCGGCTTCGAGGTCGCTGAGACGACTCTGGCTGGACTGCAGATCGAGGTACGCGACAACGGCCAGCAGGAGAACAACGAACACGCCGGCGGCGATGAGCACCGTCTTGCGGTTGATGCCCCCCTTTTTCGGGGCGGCCAGGCGCGAATGCAGGAAGTCGGCCGGCCAGACGGACGCCGAGCTGTCCTGTTCGGTGACGGCGGCGACGGCAAGTGCCGCCGCGCCGGCAAGGCTGGGAGAGGCGGCGTCGCGCGGGCCACCGGTCAGGCCGGCGGGCACGCCCAGTGTTTCGAGATTGCCGCTTTCCAGTCGAGCGCCGACCGCATCGGCCAGTGCCTGCCGGGACGGATCGGTGAGGGTCAGGTCGTCCCAGACGACCAGCGCCGGGCCGTGATGACCATTGCCATTGACGCCCTTGCCGTTGACGGCCGAGCCGTTGCCGTTGGCGGACGCCGAGGCGTCCATCTTGCCCGCGGCAAAGGTCGCCCGACGAAGTTCGCCGGCGAGGATGCCCGCCGACGTGCCCGCCGCGCCCAGATGACGCAGGGCCCGCGGCGATGCGCCGTCCTGGGCGATCAGTTCGATTCCACCAGGGCCGACCGACACGACCAACGCCGACCGGGATTTCCCCGAGGCGGTACCGGCTGCAGCACCGAGCACACAGCCCACGGGTGTCACCGCCGACAGTGTCAGCTTCGCCGCTGACGTCATCGCCTTGATCTGTTCCAGGTACTTGTCCTGGATCGCGACCAGCAGCACATTGCGCGGCTCGGTGGGGCTGATCTCACCGGCGTAATCGAAAACGAGGTTCTGTAGTTCCTGGCTGAACTCACCCTCGACCTGAAGCCGCAATGCCTCGGCGATGAGGTCAGGGTCGGCCGGGGGGACTTCCTTGGGCTTGCTGAGCACCCACCGGGCCGGCACGCCGACGACCACATGCCGGGCGGCAAACCCGCGTTCCTTGAGGAATGCACCCAACGCGCTGCCCAACGGTTCGGGGGTATCGAGCGTCACGCCGGCTGGGTAGACGAACGTGGCGGCCTGCGTCACGCGGCCGGTCGCCGCGCCCAGAGGCGATGAGCCAGCCGGGGCATTCCCGCTGCGCGAGGCCTCGGCGATGACGAGCGACTTCTCGCCGATCGCCACTCCAAGGAACTTGTTCTGTCCGGTTCTTTGCGCCACGCGTTGGTTCTCTCAAGTATGGTTGCCGGGCGGTGGTAAAAACTTCCGTCTGTGCCACTTACGCCCGCTCGCTTCGTCCTAGAACACGCTCCGAAGGCCGTCGAATGCACACCCCGAAGGGTGCTCCCCACGGAGGACATGGAGGTCACGGAGGGAAAACACGGGGAGACATCGCCAGGTCTCAGATCTCAGATCTTCTTCTCGATCCGTTCGAGGGCGGAACCCTTCGTGTTTCCTCTCCGTGCTCTCTGTGTCCTCCGTGGTTAACCGCATTTTCCGGGGTTGACCGAGGCCCATGCCGCTAAAACGCACTTCCGCCCGACCCGAACGGCGTGTCGAGCACGCCGCCCTGCTGCAATGAATACCGGATGCTCTCGTCCAGCGGCCAACCCAGGTCGCTCAGGTCTTTGCGATACACAATCCTGGCCGGCGTTCGGCGGGCGTCGGCGATGATCCTGATCCGTTTGAAGCTCTTCCCGTTGGAACTCATCGCGACGATGTCCGCCGAGTATTGGTAGCTCTTGTTGGTCAGCAGCGACCCGATCGCCGCCGCCTTTTGCGGGCCGATCGCCTCGTAGACCCACGCCAGTGACGTGCCGGTTTCTGCATTGCGGGCGCTGAGTAGCTTATCGACGTCCTGTTCCTCAAGCCCGGGCATCGCCAGCAACACCTCGCGCGGCGCGGTGTTCAGGTTCACCCGCCCGGTCGCGGTGCGGCCCTGGTTGGCGTGCAGCTTGTCGTATGCCTGGCGGACTTCCTGGGGGGACATCGTGCCCTTGCCACAGAAATCGAACACGTTGGCGAACCGCCGACCGCCCGGCGGGGCCGGGCCGGTGGTCGCGAGCTGGACGATCTGGTCGGCGCGGGTGCGCTGGAAGATCTTCCGCATCGCGTCGCGGAGCTGGTTCGAGTCGCCGTTGACGTCGGTCCGGCCGGTGTTGGTGTTGGCTTCGACGCTGTAAACGGTGACGAACGGCGCGATGCCCCGCCCGTCGTTCGTCGCCGAGCTGAATGCCGACGACATCCCGCCGGCGCTGGTCTCACGGGCGCTCATGACGCCGTCATGATTGAGGTCGTAGCCGTAGAGGAACTCGTCCACCAGCCGCGCATCCTTCAGCCGCGGCTGAAGAACAAGTCGCAGCTCTTCGATCGCTTCGAACCGGTCGTTCTTGGCGTTGTAGCCTTGCGGAAGGTTGGAGTAGTAGGAGCTTTCAGCGCCCTGGTTGGTGACGTTCTCGTCGGTGTCGCGCCAGTCGATGATCGAGTCGGCGATGTCCTCGGTCATCTTCGGGAGCTTCATCAGCGTCTCCCGGCTGGCGTTGTTGAGATTGATCTTGGAGCTTTCATCCACCAGCCCGAACGCGGTCAGCTCGGGGTTGCCGGTATCGGGCTTGATGATCCAGAAGTAGCCCATCGGCCGACCGTCGACGGGATTCGTGCCGACGGCCATCGCCTCGGAACTGGCGTCGACGACGTAGGTGGGATCGCCGGCGGCATTTTCGACCAGCGACAGCACATACTGCTCTGCCCCGCGCAGGATAGCGGCCGTCTGGATTGTCGATACGCGGTTGTTCGACGAAATCGCCTCCACCTGCACCGTTCGCCCGAACACCAGGATGATGCCGGTGAGGACGATCATGCCCCAGAGCACCATCACCAGAATCGTGCCATGACGGCGGGACGAAGACGTCACCACGGAGGCACGGAGACACGGAGGGATCACCGCCGAGACAGGATCCGACGGCGATTCAAAGCTAAAAGCCTTCTTCTCATCGCAGGCATAGCGTGGTGCACCGGAAACACCTCCGTGTCTCCGTGCCTCCGTGGTGATCTTGCTTCTTCGCTGCGTCATCATCGTCCCGTCCCCAATCCGCTGGTGTTTTGCGCCGGAATTGCACACGGGAGCTGAACGACACGCACGAACCGCCGGGTGACGACCTGCGACTGGCCGTCGACGAGCTGGGTGCGGTCGAGGTCGATCGACACCTGGATCGCCATCGGAACGCTGTTGTTCTGCTGGGCCGATTCCCACGTGGGCACCCAAGTGCCAAGGGCACCGTCCCAGAACTGAAGATCGAAGCCACCGATGCCGCGCAGGATGACTTCGTCGTCGGCCGGCGGTTCGAACGGGGAGAGCAGGTTGTGAATGACCCGGCGAACGAGCATGTACTCGCCCTGGGTGTCGTTGCCGTCGGACGCCAGGCAGAGGTACTCGACCCGGCGAATGTCGCCGTCACCGCTTTCGTGCTGCGGGCCTTTGCTGGTGGTGAAGAACCGGACGGTGTCGCCGTCACGGCCGCGGCCGTCGCGGAAGTCGCCGCCGGTGAACGTCGCCGACAACACGCCCGACGGCGGCTGGGCATTCTCCAGATCCTGACGAATCATCTCGAACGCCAGGTCGGCAGTCCGCTGCGGTTCGAGCAATGCTTCGGAACTGTCCCGCGCTCGGGTGGCAATCCGCAGCGTGGCAAAAAGCGAAAGACCGATCAGCGCCACGAGGGAGATCGCGGCGAGGAGTTCCAGAAGGGTGAATGCGCGGCTTCGCCGCGCCGAAGTCGGGAGTCGGAAGTCAGGAGTCAGAATAGGACAAGGCGCATCGAAACAGTCGAAGTGTGAGGCGGGCGAGATTGCGGTCGATACAGGTCGCATTTCTTTTCCGACTTCTGACTTCTGACTTCACGACGGCAAAGCCGTCGCTACGGCGTCGCTCCTGTCGCGGCCGCGTCACCGGTACTGTCGTCGGCTCCCAGCTGGTAGACCAGCGTGGAGACGACAACCGATTCCTCGCCCCGCCGGGGCGTCGTCCAGAGGACCATCACGTCCAGCTGCTGCACGTTGGCTTCCGTCCAGTTGCCGACGCTGGCGTACCACTGGTACTCCGGAAAGCCCTGCTGCGCGAAGTCGCCTTGCAGCGTGCCGGTCTGCCACTCGCCGCTGGTCATCAGGAACGCCAGTTGCGATTCGGCCAGCGCGGCGGCTTCGGCGCGGTGGCGGGCCGCGCCGGAGATGCCAGTCGCCAGGCTCACCGCCTGCATCGCCACCGGCACGATGATCGCCAGCATCAGGATGGTGGCGAGGACTTCCACAAGCGTGAAGCCTCGGTTTCGACGAGCAGAGGCACGGCGGGAGGAGGCACTGCGGGAGGAGGCACGGGGGCACGGAGGCACGGAGGCACTAAGGGAGCGCGGTGATGCGCCTCCCTTGTGCCTGCGTGCCTTCATGCCTTCGTGCCTCATCATGATCAGCTCCTGATCCTTCCGTCCGGCCGAATGACTCGAATCGTTTCCGTCGCCGACGGACAGACCACCTGCGTGACCGTGCCGTCGCGGTCGATGACGCGGATCAGGCAGGCATCGGTACGGCCCGACGGCGTAAACTCGACGAACGGCACATCGCTGCCGATCTTCTCCGGCAGAATCTGCCCAGTCGCCGCCGCGTTCTGCAACTGCAGCGATGCGTAGGCGTTGTCCCATTCGAGCGTCACGTCGGCGGGCGCGCGAAAGACGGATCCCATCTCGACGCCCAGTTCGTAGAAACCCGGGGCGGCGCTTGCGTCGAGTGGATCGCTGTAGAACTTGGTCAGGTAATACACCTTGTTCGTCGGGTCGATATTGAGCCGGTAGTTCACGCCTTCGGCGATCGCCTGCGAGCGGGCGTAGTGGGCCAGCGCCAACATCTGCCCCGCGCACTCGTCCGCCCCGCGCCCCGCCGCCAGGCCCCGCATCGCCGGGATCGCCATCGCGACCATGATCGCCATCACCAGCAGCACGAGGATGAGCTCGAGCAGCGTGAAGGCCCGGCGAGATTGCTTGACGACGACTTGCATTCGTAGGGTCCGCCTTGGCGGACGCGTGGGCCGCACCGGCGCACACTTGATCCGTGCATTCGCAGGGTCTGCTCCGGCGGACACGTCACGCGAGCGCAACGGTCCGTCAAGGCGGACCCTACAACAGCGGTCCGCCGGGGATTACTTGGTCTCGGTCACCCAGTTGCCCAAGTCGTCGCCGCCGCCTTCCTTGCCGTCCTTGCCGAACGAGAAGACGTCAGGCCCGTGGGTGTTGACGGTACCGGGGTAGCGGTAGCCGTATTCGTTGCCCCAGGGGTCCTTGGTGTCGCCCTTGAAGTACGGGGCCTTCCAATTCGTGACATTCGCCGGCATTTCGATCAGGGCGCGAATGCCTTCTTCGGTCGTCGGGTAGCGGCCGTTGTCCTGTTCGAACAGGTCTAGCGCACCTTCGATCGTGCGCACCGTGGTCTTGGCAGCGCCGATCTTGGCGTCGTCGGTACGGCCGGTGAACTTCGGCACCACGATCGCCGCCAGCACCGCCAGGATGACCAGCACGAGCAGCAGTTCGATCAGGGTAAACGCGGAACGACGAACGCGACGAACTTGTGTACGGCTATGCACTGACATTGGTTTCTCCTCTGGTGTTTGCGAGCGATAATCGGTCCGCCAAGGCGAACCCTACAGCAATCTCCGACGACTGACTTTCGACTTCCGGCTTCGGTCCGCCAAGGCGGACCCTACTTGATCAACTCCGACATATTGAACACCGGCAGCAGCATACCGACCACCACCAGGCCGATCACCGATGCCATGATGATCAGCAGGACCGGCTCTGCGATCGCGACAAGCATGCGCAACTGGCGGTCGAGGTCGCCTTCGTAACTGGTGGCGACGCGGACCAGTTCCTTGTCGAGCCTTCCGGTCTCTTCGGCGACGGCGATCGTCTCGACCACCGACGCGGGAAACAGCGGGCTGTTCGCCAGGCTCTTGGACAGCGCTTCGCCACGCTGAACCTGTTCGATCGCATGGCTGACGGTGTCGGCGAGGGTCTGGTTGCCGATCGCCTCGCGGGCGGTCTTAAGCGAAGACACCAGCGGCACGCCGGCACCGACCAGCGTACCCAGCATGCGGCAGAACCGTACCAGCGCGAAATGGGCGATAACACGTCCCAGCACCGGGACGGCGAGTGTGATCAGTTCCACCCGTCGGCGGCCCGAATCGGACTTGATCCAGCGGTAGTACATCACGCCAACAATCACCCCGCCGACCGCCAGGTAAGGGCCGTAGCCTTTCACCAGGTCGGACGCGGCGATGATCATTTTCGTCAGCGTCGGCAGCTTGCCGCCGAACTGGTCGAAGATCGGGGCGAACTTCGGGATGAAAAAGCTCAGCAGGAAGATGACGACGACCACCGAAAGCACGGCCAGCACGATGGGGTAGACCATCGCGGCTTTGACCTTGCCCTTGAGGTCGGCTTCGCGGGTGCGGAAATCGGCGATCTGCTGGAGGACGACGTCGAGAAAGCCGCCGGCTTCGCCTGCCCGAACCATCGCGATATAGACGGTTGAAAACGCCTTGGGGTACTTCGCCATCGAGTCGGCGAGCGCGGTGCCGCCGACCACGTCGTCGTGGATCGCGTTCCAGAGCGCCTTTGCGTTGGGATTGGAGGCTTCGCGCTTGAGCAGTCCGAGCGCCCGCGCCAGCGACACACCGCCGGCCAGCAGGTTCGCCAGCTCTCGCGTGAACCCTTCGACCAGTTTTCCCGAGACGCGATTCGGATTGATGCGGGCAGCGAACAGGCCGCCCGGCGAAGCATCCGCCGATGCCTTGCCGTCCGGCGCTTTGGCCGGGGCGACGTCCTTGGAAGCGCCCTTCTTGCCCGGCGGCGGCGTGACGCGCTTCGCCGGTGCCGCGACCGGCACCGATGCGCCGTTGCGCGTTTCGTCGATCTTCAGCGGATGCAGCCCCTGCCGCGTCACCTGCGTGATCGCCGAGGCGCGGCTGTCGGCGCTAAGCGTACCAGCGGTACGCTTCCCGTCGCGGCTGATGGCTGTGTATGCGAAAGTGGCCATGGGAAATAAGGGGCAATTACGAAGGTCGAAACTCGAATGGCGAATGAATGACGAATCTCAGTTACTCAAGTCTCAAACTCGCATGAATAAACTCCCGCACGTGTCGACGATTGAAGCTTCCGTTATTGAGGTTTCACTCGTCATTCGCATCTCGTCATTCGTCATTCCAACGGCTAGTCGATCACTCGGTCACCAGTACTCGCCACCTTCTCCATGCCAACGGCCTGGTTCTCGTCCTTCGTCATACGGATCACCTCGTCCACGGTTGTGCGGCCCGCGGCAACCAACCGCCAGCCGTCCTGACGCAGGCTCTTCATACCCTGCTCGATCGCCACTTTGCGGATCACGCGGCTGCTCGAACGGGTCAGGATCAGGCTTCGTATTTCGTCCGTCACCGGCATCATTTCAAAAACGCTCTGCCGGCCGCGATACCCCGTGTTCTGACAGTTGCGGCAGCCGCGGCCGCGGTACAGCACCCGCGGAACATCGTCGAGCCCTTCGGTCATGCGCTCGACTTCGTCCTGTGGGATCTCTTCGCGGCAGTGCTTGCAGATCAGTCGAACCAGGCGCTGGGCTGCGATCATTTCGACCGAACTCGCCACCAGGTAAGGCTCGACGCCCATGTCGATCAGTCGTGAGGTGGCACCAGGAGCGTCGTTCGTGTGCAGCGTGCTGAACACCAGGTGGCCGGTGAGCGACGCCTGCACGGCAATTTCGGCCGTCTCGCGGTCTCGAATTTCGCCGATCAGCACGACGTCGGGGTCGTGACGCAGGATCGCACGCAGGCCGGCGCCGAAGCTCAGGTTGGCCTTGGTGTTGACCTGGATCTGGTTGATGCCGCGGAGCTGATACTCGACCGGGTCTTCGATCGTGATGATCTTCAGGTCGGTCTGGTTGATCTTCGACAACGCGGCGTACAGCGTCGTCGTCTTGCCGCTGCCGGTCGGGCCGGTCACCAGGATGATGCCATGCGGCAGGTCGAGGACTTTCGTCCAGATGTTGCTGTCGCGGGCGCTCATGCCCAGTGCTTCCAGGCCCAGCACCGTGTCGCCGCGGTCGAGGATACGCAGCACCACCGCTTCGCCGTGGATCATCGGAATGACCGACACGCGAAGGTCGATTTCACGCCCCGCGACCCGCAGGCGGATGCGGCCGTCCTGCGGCAGGCGCTTCTCGGCGATGTCCAAGTGCGACAGGATTTTAAGACGGCTGACGATCGCCGCGTGATACTTGCGGATCTTCGACGGGATGGGCGCTTCGATCAGTACGCCGTCCACGCGGTAGCGAATGCGGAGCTGGTTTTCGAACGGCTCGACGTGAACGTCGGTCGCCCGCACTTCCAGCGCCTCGGCCATGATCTGGTTGACGAACTTGATGATCGACGAATCCTGCGCCGCCGCGGTGGCGTTGAGGTCGAGGTCGTCGTCGTTGGTCTCGATGACCTTGACGTCGTCGTCATCGGCGCCCATCGACTGGAGCGTGTCGGCACCGACGCCGAGCACGCGCTTGGCGGCGCGGTCGATTTCGCGCGACGGCGCGATCGCCGCCCGCAGTTCCAGGCCGGTCGCGAGGCGCAGTTCGTCCAGCGGGCCGGAGTCGAAGACCCGGCAGGTCGCGACGATCACGCCATCGGGCGTCTGCTCCAGCGGCAGCAGCTTGTGATTGAGCAGGATGCGGGCCGGAAACTTGGCCAGCAGTTCGCGCGGCGGGTTGACGTTTTCCAGTTCGACGTAGGCCAGGCCGAACTGCTCGGCGAGGTAACGGAGGACCTTTTCCTCCGCCGCCACGCCCTGCCCGTTGGCTTCGCCGTCGACACCATGAATCGCTACGTCGAGGGCGTCATCGAGCGACGCGCCGCCGGCGAGTTGCTCCCGCGCGACTTGCGCGGCGTCTTCGTCGAGCAGCGACTGGCGTGTGAGCGTGGTCAGAATGTCTTGCAAGGTTTGTCCTTCGGACAAAGAGTGCTGAGATGAAAGTGCTGAGTGCTGAGTGAAGGCGCAAAGGGTGCTTTTACTCAGCACTCAGCACTTTCATCTCAGCACTTGCGGCCTTAACCGGCGCGTCCGCCAAGGCGGACCCTACTCCAGCAGTCCGAGCATGACCAGCACCGATTCCTGGCGGACCGAGCAGAGCTGACGCAGTTCTTCCTGAAGAGCGGTCATCTCCTGCCTGGCCGTCTGACGGGCGGCGCGAAGCTCGGCGAGCTTGGCCTTGAGCGTGTCGTTGCCGGCGTCCTTGGCTTCAAGGACCGCCTGCATCTCCTGTGTCTTGACGGTCACCGGCGTGGTGGGCGTGTCGCCGAACGGGCTGCGGCGCTGCTGGTTCGGGTCGGCATTTTCAGTGGTATTGGGCTGGCGCTGACCGTCGCCGGGCGTGCTGCCGCGGGTGCGCCAGTTCGAGGCACCGCTCATCAGCATGCCGTAGCCCGAGCGGCGGGTGTCATTGGCGCGCTGCAGCGACTGAATCTTCTCGATGCGCGGCTTGAGGACGGCGTATTCCTCGTCGCTGGCGCGGAGGACCTCCTTCATGCGGGTGTCCATCTGCTGACGGAACTGGTCGAAGCGGGCCTGACGCTCGGCGTCGGTCCCGCCGCCATTGCCGCCGCCGGTACCCCGCTGCCCGGGCTGGCCGGGCTGCCCCGGCTGGGCGGGCTGGGCCTGGCCCATCGCCGGCACGGCAAAAACGGCCGCGGCCAGGACGGGAAGGGTTGTCTTGAGCAAACGTGAGTTGAGCAGCGACATGGCGTTGCCTCCGCGAAAGGGTTGTTCGATCGATCGTGTTGTAAAATTCTTCACGAATGAAGTGCCCGGAACGCCGCTGACGCACTGTTCTTACAGTTGTCGTGACGTTGCCTTGTGTCGGTTCAGAGCCGCAATTCCGGTTGGCCCCCGTCCGGCTTACCGCCGCGCGGCTCGCCACCTCGGCCGTCGTCAACACCACGCCGACCGGGGAACCCCGGCGGACCGAAAGAAGGCGGTGGGCCGGGTGGGCGCTCGGACGGCTGAGTGCTGGAACGGGTGGGCGGGCCGCGATGACGATCGCGGTCGGCACGGTCTCGGAGCATCTGTTCGTATTTGATTCGCTGCGGCTCGGTCAGCATCGCCTTGGTCTTCTCGACCGCCGCCTGCACGAGCTTTTCGCGTTCCTTGCTGTTCTCGGCGAGCTTGGATTCGTATTCCTTCTTCAGCCGTTCGCGCTCGGACCGCTGCTCGTCGGTGTAGATCGCCTCGATCGCCTTGTCGCGCTCGTGGTACAGCGTGCGACGCTGGTCGAACAGCACCCGCCCGGTCCCTTCCATTGCCGCCGACCAGATGGACTTCATCTGCTCGCTCTGCTCGGACGTCAGATTCAGTTCCTTGACGAACCAGGATCCCGGGTTCGGCGCCGACGCCGGCTGGGTGGCGACAGCCTGGGTGATGACCACCGGCTGCCCGATGACCTGCTTGTTGAGGCCCATGCCCACCACGATGCCGGCGCAGAGCGTCAGCACGAAGGACATAACCAGCAGAAGTTTTCCACGGGCGGGCCGGCTCATGGCAGTTCCGTCTCCGTCACGTGGGCGGCCGACGACAGATTCGTGCCGGCCAGGTCATCCAGGATCGATTCGGGGGAGCGAACGTCGGGGGCGCTGGGGGCGGTGGCCGGGGCAGGATCACGCGACAGCACCGCCATCGCGTTGGTGATCACCACCTGGTCGCGGACCAGCGACGCCTGCGTCACGGGCCTTTCGACCGGCTGGTTCAACAGCCAGATGCCGGCGATCAAAACGCTGGCGGCGACGCCGCTGAACACGCGGGCCATCCAGACCAGCCCGATGTCGGCCGATTCGACCAGGCCCTGCACGTGGGTGCGAAGGCGGGCCATTGCGTCGTCGGGCATCAGGCCGATGTTGCTGTTGCGGGCGGCCGACACCAGACGGCTCATGGCGCGCAGTTCGTCCATCTCCGCCGAGCAGTCGGGGCACGCCGCGACATGGCGCGACACGGCCTCGGTTTGTGCGGCCGGCAATTCGCCGTCCACCAGCGCACCGACAAGATGGAGTTGTTCGCAGGCCATGGTTTCTCTCACAGTCGACGGCGGAAAGGCCGGGGGCGAGACCGAGCGATTTGAAACGCCGATCTCAGATCTCAGATCTCAGATTTCCGTTTCCAGCCCTGCCGCACGTCACACAAACGCCGCTCACCGGCCGATTGTTCTCTAACGCCCGAAACCTCAACCGATTTCGAACGCCGGAGCTTGATTCATTGGAACTTCATTCGTCATTCGAATGTCGTCATTCGTCATTCAGTTTGCCATTCACACCGTCGCCTGCACCCGATCTCAAGGCTCATACGCCTTCAGATGCTTGCGGAGCTCACTCCTCGCCCGGTGCAGCCGGGATTCGACCGTGCCCCGCGGCACCTTGAGCGAGTCGGCGATCTCATCGTAACTGAACCCTTCGACCTCGCGAAGCACGATGACTTCCCTATGGTCGAGGCTCAGCTTGTCCAGCGCCACTTCCAGGTCGGCCTGCCAGTCGCTGCTTCGGTTGGCCGACTGTTCCGGCCGGGGCAGTGCATCGGCCTCGGCACCTGGGGCATCGTCGAGCGACAGAACGCCCAGCCTCATATCGCCGACGCGGTTGATCCCGCTCCGCTTTTTGCGTCGCCAAAGGGCGACCTGCGTGGAGAGGATCCGCATCAGCCAGGTCCGAACGCTCGACCGTCCTTCGAACCGCTTGAGCGCTTTATAGACGCCGGTCCAGGTTTCCTGGACGACGTCCTCGGCGTCGGCGTTGCTTCCCAGAAGCATATACGCCAGTCGATACATGCTTTTGGCGTGGCGTTCGACCAGATCAGCGAACGCCTTTCCGTCCCCACCGGCAGCCCGGCGGAGCAGAATCAGGTCTTCGCGCGATCGTTCGGCCGCATCCTCCGCCAAGTGATCCGTACCAACGGACGGTGTTACCGGTGTCGCCGGCGAGACTTGGCTCTCCGGTCCACCCGCCGACCCTCTCGGGTCTGTCGCGGTTGAACCTGTGCCGTCCGTCCTAAGCATCGTTGCGCTCGGGGGAAAGAAACTTCCGCTGGGTCGATACACCGGCCCGGGACCGCCCCGGCCGATTGCCCCGTCTGGCTCGGCATCCTAACGATTCACGTCCGGCGGATGTTACCACTGGCGAAACCTTGCATTGCGCCAACGGTGCTCCGTACCTACTCTGGCGGTTGGCGCGTGTTGGGTAAAGCAGACAAATCGGCAACGCGAGCAATTGCGACCAGCAAGACGGGGCTAAGGAGCACCCCTAACCGAGAGGATTGGGCGCGTGGCCCACCCGCATGACAACATGCCTCAGCACCGGGGAACACCTATCGGACGTGACAACTTATCCTTCGGCGGATCGGGTTGTTCTGGTAGACTGCCGGGTCGCCGCTGGGACGCCAAAACGTCCTCTTGTCCGAACGTCCGTTGGAGTTGTTCCCCATGCCAACTGCCCGCCGCTCATCCGCATCGCAACTCGCCGGTCCGTCCATTTTCATGATGGCGACCGTACTGCTTCTGGGGCAGATCCTCGGGTGCAACGAGACGGCCAAGCAGGCCGCCCAGCCGGACGCGGGGGCGACCGCTCAACTCACAAAACAGCCGCTTATGCCCAGCAACGCGCCGGTCGGCGCGGCGGCCCAGGGCGCGGCGACACCGGCCGGCGCCAAGTCGGCCTCGGGCGGGCAGGCGCAGCCCGTCGTCCAGACCATTCCCAATATCCCGCCCGGTGCCCGCTGGACCGTCTTCTGCTATGCCGTCGTTGGACCGACCCACGTCGTGGACGCCCAGGCCCTTCGCGACCGGCTCAACACCACCAGCGGCCGGTCCGACTGGTACGTTATCCACGGCCAGGACGCGAGCAACCTCTACTTCGGTTACTACAAATCCGTCGAGCCCGGCGACAAAGACAACGCCGCCGAAGTGCAGCGGGCCCACGGCGACATGCAATTCGTGCGGGAACGCAAGTCACGGGACGGCAGCAAGCCTTTCGAGCGCAGCCTTTTCGTCGCCCTCGACGCCCCCGATCCCACCGCCCCGCCGGAATGGAACCTCTTCAACGTCGACCGCGAGAAAAACCCGGTGGACCCCAAGCGGGCGTTCTGGTCGTTGCAGATCATGGCGTTCCGCGGGCATCAGCTTCGCAAGGAAGCCGCCGTCCAGGCCGTCGCCGATCTGCGGGCCAAGGGCGTCGAAGCCTACTACTTCCACGGTGACTCGGTCAGCTCGGTGACGGTCGGCAAGTGGACCTACGACGCGGTGAAGGAACAAAACCGCACCGACGAGATGAAGGACGTGGCCCACAGCACCGCCGGCACGCCACTGGTCGTCTCCAGCATTCCGATCTCGGAAGACCTGGAAGCCCGGCGGATCGACGGCAAGCAGGCGGTCTCGGTCGCGCCGAAGCTCGAAATCCAGAACTCCGACATGCTTCGCATGATGCAACGGTTCCCGGCGCACGCGGTGAACTACGAGATCGGGGTGAAACGCGGAGAGAACAATAAGGAGTACCAGGACCCGTCGTTCCTGGTCGAAATCCCCCGAGCCAAGGGAAATGGCCGGTTCGAAAACATGCAGTCAACAACCCCCGTCACGACCGATCGGGTGGGCGGCTGGGGCCGGACGCAGGGACCATCCATGGTCAACCCCACCGGCCCGAACAGAAAGTAGACCGCAGCACGGGCAGGCACGGATCGAAGCGAACGCGAAATCGTTCCCTTTTCGTCCTTCCGCTTTCGGACTTCATCCTTATTCTTGCCCCGTCATGTCGCCTCCCAAACGCATCCTCATCGCCACCGGCAACGCACATAAGGTCAAAGAGTTCCGGCAGATGCTCGCGAGCGAAAGCCTGACCTGGGACGACCTGTCGAGCCATCCGAACGCAATCGCGGTCGATGAAACCGGCGAAACCTTTCACGACAATGCCTGCCTCAAGGCATCCGACTACGCCCGGCAATTCGACACCTGGGCCTTGGCCGACGACAGCGGGCTTGAAGTCGATGCGCTGGGCGGCAAGCCCGGCGTTCACAGCGCCCGCTGGGCCGAGATGAACAAGGCCGGCAAAGGCGACGCCGACAACAACGCCCTGCTGTTGCGTCAGCTCGACGCCGTCCCCGACGATCGCCGGACCGGGCGATTCGTGTGCGAGCTGGCGTTGTCCGATCCGTCCGGCAAAATTGTGCTGTCGGCGCGCGGGACGGTGGAGGGAACGATTCTCCGCAGCCCGCGCGGGACGAACGGATTCGGATATGATCCCCTGTTCCTGGTCCCCGGGCTTGGCCTGACGACGGCCGAGCTGCCGTCAGACCAGAAACACGCCCTCAGTCATCGCGGTAACGCATTGCGGGTACTCCGGTCATTGATGTTGGACGCAGGATTGGCATGATGCTGCCGTAGAAGGATGTGAAGGGGGCGACTCGGGGCGAGCGCCCGACCGACACAGGTATTGAACGATGAGCCGAATCTTGATCGCGATCTCAAGCCCCTACGCCGCCCAACGAGTGATCGACTCGGTGGGCGACCTGGCCAAACGGCTCAATGCCGAAGTACTGGTCGTCCACGTATCGCGCCCCAGTGGCGGACAGATGCGCGAACAGGAGCAGGCCGAGGGGGAACAGGCGATCCGCTTCATGCGGGAAGAGCTGCACGCCAAGGGGTTGCAGGTTCAGGACTTGCTGATGTTCAGCGACGACATCGCCCGGGCGATTCTGAACACCGCGCTGGAGCGCGAAGCCACCATGATCGTGCTGGGGTTGACCGGCAAAAACGTCTTCGCCCGCCTGCTGGCCGGAAACGTGCCCGTGGAACTGCTGAAGAACACCAAGATCCCGGTGCTGATCCTGCCGCCGGACTGGTCCAAGCCGATCTGAAGGGAAATGCGGAAGGATGAATGCGGAAGGATGAATGAAGGCAGGTCTGGATTCAGTATTCGGCATTCAGCATTCGGCGTTTCTTTCCCGTCACTTGTCAGCCCGCGTAGAATTGGTACATTCTCCGCCCCGCTCGGCAGCGTAGCTCAGTTGGTAGAGCAGAGGATTCATAAGCCTCGGGTCACCGGTTCGAGTCCGGTCGCTGCCATTATTTCAACCGCCGTCTCGACCGTTTTTGCCTGACGCCTGTCTGTAATCGGTCGGTCCGCCCCTCGATTGCGGCACCTTTGCTCTGCGGGTTCGCTGCCTGCACGCACACCGCGTTGCCGACCGCCATTCAACGCCTGCCACAATTCACAGCTCTTCATCACGCGATATCGGCAAGCAGCAACATTGACGCATCATAGCCGCCCGGTACCATTGATTGCATTGGGGCAAGAAATCCTGCTCGTCTGCAAGGGGATTCGCCAACTCTACGCTCCGTAGTTCGCGCGATTTAGGGATGATCTCTCATGACAATTCAACGCCGCTCCGTCGTGGAAACGCTCGAAGCTCGCAAGCTGCTGTCAACTTCTTACTTCGTTACGGCAGATGCGGGCTACGTTCCGCAGAGCGGTGCCCGGGTCGCGCCGGCTGACGTCAACGCACTGGACTTGGCCGCCGGCGATCAGCTGCTGTTCTCGGCAGACGAAACGTTCGGCGGGCCGTTGGTGTTGAACGCGGCTGATTCGGGCGAGGCGGGTGCGCCGGTCGTTATCGGTTCGTTCGACCCAACGCCAGGCACCGGTCCCGCACGGGCAACTCTTCTCAATGCTTCCGGCTCCGGCGTCACCGCGACCAACATCCAGTACGTCGTCCTCCAGGACCTGATCCTCGACGGCGGCAACTACACGACCAACCCCGGCGGGGACGGCGTCAGCTTCGTGAACACCCTGCCCGGCAGCATCAAGCTCAATAGCATTACGCTCAAGAACCTGGACGTCAGCGACTTCGGCTCGACCGTCGTCAAGCCCAAGCGCGGCGAAGCGGTCGCCACCGGCGGCTGGGGCATCCGCATCGGCGGCACGGTCGATAAGAGCGGCTACGCCGACGTCTTGATCGAAGACGTCAGCGTCCATCACAACGAGCGTGGCGGTATCGAGGTCTACGGTGCCTGGAACCCCACCAGCACGCAGTACGCCAATGCCAACGTCACCATTCGCCGGGCAACCGTCAACGATAACTACGGCATCATTGGCTTCACCCCGAAGCACACGGGCAGCGGCATTATCCTGTCGGATGCGCAATTGGGCCTGATCGAGCAATCCGTCGCGTCGTATAACGGCAAGTTCAACGCGTCCGTCGGCGGCCCGGTCGGCATCTGGGCGTGGGACGCGGACCAGATCACCATTCAGCGGAACGAGTCACACCACAACCAGACCGGCAGCACCGCCGACGGCGGCGGGTTCGATCTCGACGGCGGCGTCACCAACTCGGTGATGCAATACAACTACAGCCACGACAACGACGGCGCAGGCTACGGCGTCTTCCAGTTCTCCGGCGCACGCCCCTTCGGCAACAACGCCATCCGGTACAACATCTCGGCCAACGACGGTCGCAAGAACGGGTACGGCGGCATCACGATGTGGAACGGGGCCAGCAGCCCGATGAACACCGACATCCACAACAACACCGTCTACATGTCGGCCGCCACCAGTGGCACACCGCGGGCTGTCTACGTGATGAGCCCCACGGTCAACATTCGCGTCCGCAACAACGTCTTCCAGACGACGCCAGGCGTGCGGACACTCGAGATTGTCGGCAAGCAGACCGGCCTGGTCTTCCAGGGTAACGCCTACTACGCCGGCGGCGGATCGCTCTCGATCAAGGACTTCACGACGACCTACACGACCGTCAGCGCGTGGCGCACTAAGTCTGGCCAGGAAAAGCTGGGCACGGTCAACACCGACCTGAGCGGCGACCCGGGTTTGACGTCTGTCACGGTGCCGACGTTCAACAACGCCTCGACCCTGCTGAATGATCTGCTGGGGATGAGCAGCTTCCGCCTGAGCAGCACGTCCGCCGCTCGCAACGCCGGCGTAGCCATCACCGGCACGTACTACGGCCCGCCGCTCACCGGCCTCGACTTCTTCGACGGCCTGTCGCCTGACGGTGCCTGGTCGATCGGTGCCGACGACGCTGCGTAATCGCAGCAGCCGTCTAAAACTGCAGCGCGCCAAAGACGCCGACGTAGAACTCGCTGACGTCGCCCCTGGCGTTGTCGGCGAAGGTCATGTCGCCGCCGCGCATGTACGACATTTCGATGCCGAAGGTTCCGCCGGTGACACGGGCACCGATGTGCAGAAACGCGCGGGCTTCCCAGGTGACATCGGTCTTGTCGATGGAGTTGTCGGGATCGACTTCGGAGTCGACGTTCAGCCAGCCCAGCGCCACCCCGCCGCCGATGCCGGGCTCGATGAAGAACTCGCCGTTACGACCGAAGGTCTGCCGCCAGCTCAGCCGGGCTTCGGGCGTGAACAGGACGAAGGGCATCTCGCTGCTGCCGATGAACACAGCGCTGCCGTTGTTCACGATGAGGGACCGCTGGCTGTTGTCGAGCACCATCGACACCCCCGCCGACGCCCCGAGCCGAAGCTGCGGCAGCCCGGCGAACGGCGAAAAGCTCACCACAGGATCGACCCGCAGCGCGTTCTGCCCATTCAGTTCCGACGACGAGCTGCCGACGCTCACATTGGCGTAGCCGATGCCGAGGGAAAACTCCGGCGTGCCGGTGATCGGCTTGTCCTGGGCGAACGCCGAGGGGGCGACGAACAGACCTGCTGTCAGCGAGAAGGCGGCGGTGGCGAGAAATGAGCTCAAGCGCATTGATATGTTTCCTGTGTCAGTGGTGATCGCACTTTCGCGCGACGATATCGTTTCTGGTGCCACGGGTCGGCGGTACGCCGCAGACCCGTGCGTCGATCGGCGCTCCACACGGGTCTCCGGAGTACCGGCGACCCGTGACACCATCCGAAAGCGATTCCAAAACGACGCTCAATCGCCCTACTTCTTCCCCGCCGGCTTCGGCATCGATGCCACGATCTTCGCCTTGGACTTCGACCAGTCGGCGTTGGGCTCGGCGTCGTAGATCTTGATGTCGTCGAACCAGGCGGCGTTTCCGCCGGAGATCAGCTCGAAGCGGTCCTTCTCGATCGCGATGCCTTCGTGCTCGCCGGTGATGGCAATCTGCGCCTCGGGAATCGTCGCGACCGCTTCGTTGCCGTTGATCTCGACGACCAGCGTGTACCACTTGCCAGGCTCGAACTTATATTTCTGCTCGGCGATCGTCTCCCCCTTGGTCGTCGGGCCCATGCCGCTCATCCGCTTCAGGCTCACGCTCGTCGGGTTCACCATCGCCCGGAAGACATGCACCTTTTCCTTGCCGTTATCCAGGCTGAGCCCCAGCCACTTGCTGGCGTCGACCTTGAAGCGGCATTGCAGGACCAGGTTCTTGCCGGCGACTTTCGTCGACATCGCCGGGTGATGCATGTCTTCGGCACGCTCGACCGATCGCAGTGCTCCCTCCTGGACGGAGAAGTCGCCTTTGTAGATGTACCAGAGCTTCTTGTCGCGGATGGATCCCTCGGCCGAGAAGTTCTCTTCCTTGATCAGCTTCCCGCGCGTCGTGAGAAAAGTCTCCGGTTCCTTCGGCGTCTCGGGGGCCTTGGGCTTGGCCGGGGCGGCGAATGAAATCGGGGAGAGCAACGCGATGCCGAGCGTAAAGAGCGTGAGTTGGCGCATGGCGGGCAGTGTATGCGATACGGTGAGTGAGACAACTAACGATGGGGCCGCGCCGGGACGTCGTATACCCCGACCTACCTGCCAACCGAACGGTGGCTATCATGCCACCGGTAGACAGTGTGTCAGTTCAACGGAGACAGTAATGACAGGTTCGAAAAAGCAGCGATTGATCGGCTGGATTCTGAGCGTCCTGCTGGTGGCGTTCCTCATCGGCGCTAGCGCCATGGGCAAGTTCACCGAGTGGCCGGGCAAAGCGGAGATGTTCCAGAAAATGGGCTTCACCACCGACCTGATGTTCAAGATCGGCATCGTCGAAACGGTGGTGGCGGTGCTGTTCCTGATCCCGCGAATGGGTTTCCTCGCGGCGATCCTCCTCACCGGCTATCTCGGCGGCGCGACCGTCACCCATGTCCGCGTCGGCGACGTGTTCTTCATGCCCGTCCTCATCGGCGTACTCGTCTGGGTGGCCCTGGGTCTGCGCAACCCGGCGATCTTCTCGCTGGCAATGGGGAAGAAGGTTCACAACGGGTAACGGAGGGTACGGTTGGGGCACGAGAGCAGATCACCACGAAGTTGGTCACGAAGCCGTTCGCCCCACACCGAGCCAACGAAACCGCAGATTGCGCAGATGTCGCAGATTGTCCTCTGTCCAATCTGCGTAATCTGCGAAATCTGCGGTTCTTTTTGGCACTTTCAGAGCAGCCTGGACAGTTCACCACATTGGTGCCGATTCACGCACCGTCATTTAATCCTTCCGTGGCTTGTCCTTCTTCGGGCCGCCGCCGTTGGGGCTTAGGCGGGTCCACCAGTCGGGGCCTTCCTTGATGATCTGTGCGTTCAGTGTCTCGAGTTGCTTGCGCATCGCCTCGAACCGCGGAGCGTCGGTGGCTTTGAGGTCCGTTTTTTCCTGCGGATCGGACTTGAGGTTGTAAAGCTCGAAGTTCGAAAAATCCTGCGACGCCAGCAGCTTCCAGTCGCCGACGCGCATCGCCATGTGCAGGTTCTCCTTCGGCGGCGACATGTTCAGCCGCCAGTAGAGCGGGATGGGGCGTTCGACGGACGCCGCCTGGCCGGTCAGCACCGGCAGCATGTTGACGCCGTCGATGGTACGGTCGGTTGGCATCTTCCCGCCGGTGGCGGTGGCCAGCGTGGCGAACCAGTCGCTGCCGACGACGGGGGTTTCGATCGTGGTCCCCGGCTTGATCTTTCCCGGCCAGCGGACGATGCCCGGCACGCGAATTCCCCCTTCGTACATCGATCGTTTGCGACCCCGCAGGTCGCCGGGGCTGCCGCGGGTGCGGCCTTTGGTGCCGTCGCCTTCGGGGCCGTTGTCGGCGGTGAACACCACGATCGTGTTCTCCGCCAGCTTCTGATCGTCCAGCGCCTTGAGCAGCTTGCCGACGGCAGAGTCGAGCTGCGTCACGTTGCCGTGGTGCTGCTGAAAGTCCGGCGACAGGTCCGCGTAGAGCTTCATGAACTGCGGATCGCTTTCGATCGGCAGGTGCGGCTCGTGTGCCCAGACCGACAGCAGGAACGGCTTGGACTTGTCACGCTTGCTCGACAGCCAGTCGATCGCCTCGTCGGCGACCAGCGGCGCGGAAAAGCCCTGCAACTCCCCGACCGGCTTGCCGTTGCGGACAAAGTTCTTCGGGTTCATATGGCTGGGGGCGGCGTTGTTCTGCGTCGCCATCCAGTGGTCGTAACCATGGTCGCCGGGCTGGGGCTGATCGGGCGAGTTGAACTTGCCGTTCAGGTGCCACTTGCCGACGTGACAGGTGGCGTAGCCGATCTCCTTGAGAATCTCCGGCAGCGTGACTTCACTGGTCCGAAGGTGGACCTCAGCACCCTCGGCGATCCAAGTGTAGACGCCGTTACGGTGCGGCGTGCGACCGGTGAGGATCGCCGATCGCGACGGCGAACAGACCGCGCTCGCCGAGTAACACTGCGTGAGGCGAATGCCCTGGCCGGCGAGCGCGTCGAGGTTGGGCGACTTGATGCGCGGGTGCCCGAAGCAGCCGAGGTCGCCGTAGCCGAGGTCGTCGGCGAGGATGAAGAGGATGTTCGGCTTGGCCGGGACGTCGGCGGCGCGAGCGGAAACGGTGAAAAGACTCAGGCAGACCGAGAGAAGGAGCAGGGAGCGCAATCGCATTCGGGAACCTCCGCCGGGGAACAGGGATTGGGGACGCCGGTTTAATGCTCAACCGGACCGATTATTGCCGAAGGCCATGGACGGAGTCCGGACGTTTTGGGCGGTGCCGACCGGTGCCGACAACCCGCGATTCCCGGCTTGACCTCTTTCGGGTATCTGGCAGCATGGCCCGACCCGGATAAAGTGCGTTGCTCGCCCGGGATTGCGTTCTGGCATGCGCGGGCGCGGCAGAATTCGGAAGGAAAACCTTTGTAATCCGATCGTTGCCTGTATCGTCATTAACGAAAACCGCAGGGAAGGACCGCGCTTTCGTGTTTCAGTTGCCGCCGCCAACCATTTCCACCGCCGAAGACTTGCTCGTCGAGTTCGAGCAGACCGGGGCGACCGCGCCGTTTGAGGAGATCGTACGTCGTTATTCGGGAATGGTTTACGGCGTTTGCTACCGCGTCACCCGCAACGCCCACGACGCCGAGGACGCCACCCAGGCCACTTTCCTTAAACTTGCGACATACGCACGGATGGGGTTCGCATCGACCCGGGCGGCCGGCGGGCCGACGCCGCGCATCGGTCCCTGGCTTCAGCAGGTCGCCAAGACGACCGCCGTCGATTTACGCCGCAGCAAGACCCGCCGGCAGAACCGTGAACAGATCCGGGCGGCGATCGAGGACCAGCAGCAACCCTCGGCCGACGCGACCGACGACGTCAGCATGGACGAGCTCAAGCAGGTGCTGCGCGACGAAGTCGACCGCCTGCCCGTCCACTACCGAACGCCGCTCATCCTTTATTACTTCGGCGGGCTCTCCACCGAGCAGATCGCCGTCGAACTCAAGACTAACGCCAAGGCGCTGGCGGTCCGGTTGTTCCGCGCCCGCAAGATGCTGGGCACCCGGCTGACCGCGCGCGGTATCGCGACCGCCGGCGGATCGATCGCCTGCCTGGCGGTCGCCGACTCGATCCTCGCGGCGCTGGCCGGCAAGGTCTGGCAGACTGCCGGCACGTCGGGCATCTACGGCAGCATGTACGCGTCGGCGGGTGGCGGGTCGTGGCTGACGTCGCACTCGGCGGTCGTCTCCACCATCGCCGGCCGCATCAACGCCACCCTCCGCGCCACCGCCGTCGGACTGGTCGCCAGCAAGTGGAAGATGTCGATCGCGATGTTGCTGACGGTCGGCACGACGATGGCCGGCACGTCGGAAGTCGTGCAGCAGGCGCCGGTCGTTCGCGACGTGGCCCGCTGGCTGCACGACATCGGCCAGTCGCTCCGCGAACTGGGGAACTTCGGCCGAAACTTCCAGGGCAATACCCCCCGGTTGCAGGCCCAGGCCAAGCCCGCCGAAGAAACCGCCCCGCCGGTGGCGCTGGCGCCGCTCCCCTGGAAGCTGCCCCCGATCGAACCGGCGGCCGCACCCACATCACGCGACGTCGAAGCCTGGCCCAAGTCCCTGGTGACGGTGCCGTCGAACCGCATCATCGCGCTGGGACGGACGGCGGCGGGACAATCACAGGGCGAAGCCGGAATCTCGCGTATCGAAAGCAAAACATCCGCCGCGGGCGGTCGAAGCAGCCGTGGGAGCGCACTGGCGTTCGCCGTGGGCTCGGGCGGTTCGTCGGCAGGCCAGTCGTTGCTGGCGATGAACGACGGCAACCGCGAGGCCGGTCGCAACGCCGCCGCAGCCGCGATGGCATCGAACGCCAAGGCCGGCGGGGAGTTCGTCGGCCCCGTGGCGCTGGCGACGACGCCGCAGGCGGACTTCCAGCAACTGCTGCAGGGGTCGTCGCAGAGCCGCTTCGGCCCGTTCCTCTCGACCAAGGCGACCGAGCCCGGTTCGCCCAGCAGTCCGACCGAAGGATCGACGGAGATCGCGACCGGCCCGACAACGACCGGTCCGGCGGCGACCGAAAATGGCATTCCCGGATTCCCCGGCGTACCCGGCCTGCCCGAGACCGATCCGATCGGCCTGGGCACCACCACCACCACGCCGACCTACGGCTCGGTCGTCGACAACACCACCAAGTCGGGAATCCTCGACGGCGTTCTACCCGGCACGCCAATGGTCGATCCGACCGGCCCGCAGTTCATCGACGGCTTGCCGTCGACGGGGCCGATCATCACATCGCCCACCACCCAGCCCATCCCCGAACCTGCCGCGATCGGCCTGCTCGCGGCAGGTGCGGCGGGACTGCTGCTCCGCCGCCGACGAACCAGCCGCTAACAACTTTTATGCTCGCGGGAACGCGTTCGGTGCCACGGGTCGGCGGTACCCCGCAGACCCGTGCGCGAGTCGGCGCAATCCTAAGCCGTCTGGAGTTCGGTTTTTGACACGAAGGGCACAAGGACACGAAGGCCACGAAGTAGGGTCAGATGATCAGAACAGTCTTCAATGGCCTTGGTCGTGTTTCTTAGTGACCTTCGTGCCTTCGCGCCCTTCGTGTTGAATCCGAGCTTGAAGCGATTGTGCGGTCGCGTAGCGCCGTATGGCGTGCCGTTTCAGTGTTTGGCAGCGGGCTTGTTACCTGGATCAACCGCTACGCCAGCGCCGGTCCCCAGGTCCGGGCGTGCGTGCAGTGCCAGCAGCGATCGAACTGCGGTTCGTTCGAACGTCCGCAGTTGCCGCAGGTCCAGCTGCCAGTTGCCGTCGTGGGTGGGTCGACGACCGCTTCGTCGTCGTCGCGGTCGGCGTTGGCCGCATCGACCTTCTTGTACTCGTCCACCACCGACATCGCCCGCGGCAGGTCGGCCTCATCCACCCACACCGACGGCAACGACTCGGCCGACAGGTTGAGATTGCCCCACGTCTCCTGCAATGCCTCCCCCTGCACGACCGCGTTGATACCCTGCTGCTCCAGCAGTCCGCGTAAGAAGTTGGCGTCCATCGCGTCCCGAGCTGTGTAGATGTGTCGCATGTCACCACGCTAACGGAGCGGGCAGGGAACGGGGAATAGGCGGAATCTTGAAGCGAGCGTAGGTCTTTGCGTGATTCGGCTTACGCCATATCCGTTGCAATCGGTACGGCAGGACTCTGCAAGCCGCTTCCCCTGTCCCGCCGTGCGGATTTCTTTGGTCTTGCGGCCGGACTCCGCTATCTTCACATGTCGGACACCCGCGACACGCTTCTGCGGCAAGGCGGGATGTTCCAGGCGGTTCCCATCTTTCGTGTTTTACGGCGGCATAGATTCCGATGGCGTCAGACTCCCTCAGTTCGTCACAGTCGTCGGCCGGCGGTGTCGCCACGGCCGATTCGAGCGCTTCTCCGGCATCGACGTCGGGCCGCTCCTCCAAAGCCGCCGACCGATCCTCCGTGCGCTCGACCGCCGACACCTCGGGCTCGCGGCTTTCCACTGCGCCCGGCGGTGCGACCGTCGACAACTCCCCCAAGTGGCTCGGGAAGCGCATCGGGCGTTTCCGGCTGATCGGCGTCATTGGCAAAGGCGCGATGGGCAAGGTCTTCCGCGCCGAAGACATTCAGCTTCATCGCCTGGTCGCGCTCAAGGTCATCAGCAGCCGATCGTCGCGCAAGCGCACCGCCGCCCAGAAGCATGAGCAGTTCATGCGCGAGGGGCGGTCGTCGGCGAAGCTCGATCATCCGAACATCGTCAGCGTGTATGAGGTCAGCAGCGCCGCCGACCTTCACTACATCGCGATGGAGCTGATCGAAGGCGGCAACCTGAAGGACCTGGTGACCGCCGCCGGCCCGCTGGACGTGCAGCGCGCCTGCCAGCTCGCCGCCGACGCCGCCGACGGCCTGCAGCACGCCCACGAGCAGGGCGTCATCCATCGCGACATCAAGCCCGCCAACCTGATGCTCACGCGGTCGGGCCGGTGCAAGCTCGGCGACTTCGGCCTGGCCCGGCTCGACGACCTGACCGACGATGGCACCGGCCTGTCGGCCGCCGTCGGCACGCCGCTGTTCGTCGCCCCCGAAGTGGCGCTCGGCCACGAAGCAACGGCGCTCTCCGACATCTACAGCCTGGGCGCCACGATCTACTTTCTGCTGACCGGAAAGCCTCCCTTCCCCGGCGAACAGTCGCAGGAAGTGCTCAAGCGGCACGTCGAGGAACTGCCGCCCGACATCCGAAGCATCCGTCCCGAAATCCCCGAGTCGCTGGCGCTGGCAATCTGGCGGGCACTGGCGAAGGAGCCGACCGCGCGGTTCGAGTCGGCCGGGCATTTCGCCCGTGCCCTTCGCCTGCACGTGATCCAAGTCGATGCGCCGTCGATCGACGAATCGGTAAAACCCGACCAGGGCCTTCTCCCGGCGCTCACGCTACGCACGCTTTCGCTGATCGGTTTGCTCGGCGGCGGACTGATGCTGGCGCTGGTGGTGGCGGTGGTGGTGCTGGCAATGCGTGGCAACCGCCGGACGGGAGAGGACCTCGTCGCCCAGCAACCGCCGACGCAGCTTCCACAGCAGACGCCACAGCCGATCATCGTTCAGCAGTCGGCGGCCACCGACGACCCCTTCGCCCGGCCGTACATGTCGCTTCCGCTACCGGCCGTCGGCCAGGTGATTCCCTCGACCGATTCGGCCACGCTGATGCGCGTCGCCGGTGAGCCCGACCCGGCGAAGCACAACGGCAAGGTCTCGGTCGAAGGCTGGGTGCTCCGCGTCGCCGGCGCGAAGGACAAGGACCAGACGATCTACTTCCGCGGGGTCGACCAGAAGCGTGGCGTCATCTGCCGCGTGCCGGCCGACGTCTACGCAACCGTCGCAGCCGCCATCAGCGCCGGCCTGCCCGAAGGCCTGCCCACCCACCGTGTCCGCGTGAGCGGCCAGGTCGAATTGATCGACGGCCAGCCGGTGGTGAACGTGACGTCGGCGAATCAGATCGTGGTACAGGATTAGAGCCCTCGCCCGACAGGCATTCACGCTTTCACCCGGGCGGGCACGTGGAGGACAGACATTCTTGTCTGTCACTCGGGGCCACAAGGCATACTCGAACGACAACCGGGCTTTCGGTGGGGCAGACATTCTTGTCTGCCTCGGACGCGGTACGCCGCGGCCGAAGCGATCGGGTTCCGCCGCTTTCGGACGGATGAGTACATCCGCCCGAGACAGGCAAGAATGCCTGCCCCACCGAATTGACCTCCGTGGCGATCCCCGCTTTTCCCCTGCAATACCATCTCGCCGCCGGTCCGCCGCCGCCCTATACTCCGCCCTCCACCAACCAGCGGAGTTCCAGCACTTATGCTACCCACCGGCCCCTCCTTCACGTTCAAAGTTGCGACCAAACTCTCCACCCAGCCGGCCTGCCTGTCGGTGTTCCTGCTCGATGGAGCCAAAGGCCCCGCCGCCGACGAAGCACTGCTCGGCGATGTCACCAAGAAGGCGATCGCCCGGCTGATTCTCAGCGGCGTGTCGCGTGGCAAGGCGCGGGACATTCACTTCGATCTCATCGATGAGACCTCGCGCAAGAACCCGGAGTTCCGCCGGGTGTATGTCGCCGGCCTCGGCCCGGTGAAGAAGGTGTCGGCCGAAGGCATCCGCCAGTCTGCCGGCGCGATCGCCCGGGCGGCGAAGAAGCACCGCGTTGCCGACATGACGATCGCGCTGCCGCAGTTCGAGCGCGGCTCGACGGATCTCACCGCCGGTGCGATCGCGGAGGCGATCGTCGGCGGGCTGCTGCTGGCCGGGTTCGACTTCACCGAATACAAGGGCACCGCCGCCAAGCGCGACGCCGGCAAAGAAGCCTCCCGCACCTTCACGATTCTCTGCTCGCCCGAATCGGCCGACGCGGTAAAGCGCGGCATCGAGCGTGGCAGGATCATCGCCGAGGGTCAGAACTTCGCCCGCACGATCGCCAGCCGACCCGGCAACGTGATCAACCCGCCGAGCCTGGCGAAGGTGGCGCAGGACCTGGCGAAGGAAGTCGGCCTGACGGCCCGCGTGCTGGACGAGAAGCAGATGCAGAAGCTCGGAATGGGCGGCATCCTGGCCGTCGGTGCCGGCAGCATCGTCACACCGCCGCGGATGATCGTGCTGGAACACGCGCCCAAGTCGGCGAAGTCGGGCCAGCCGTTGCTCGTCATCGGCAAGGCGATCACCTTCGATACCGGCGGTATCTCGATCAAACCGGCCGACAAGATGGGCCGCATGATCTTCGACAAGTGCGGCGGGATGGCCGTCCTCGGGCTCATGTACGCCGTCGCGAAGCTCAAGCTCCCCGTCCGCGTCGTCGGCATCCTGGCCGCCGCCGAGAACCACATCAGCGACACCGCCTACCGCCCCGGCGACATCCTGAAAATGTACAACGGCGTGACGGTCGAAGTGACCAACACCGACGCCGAAGGCCGGCTGGTCCTGGCTGATGCCCTCGCCTGGGGCATCGAGCAGTACAAGCCGTCGGCCGTCGTGAACCTGGCCACACTCACCGGCGGCGTGGTCGTCGCCCTCGGCAAGACGATGGCCGGCATCATGGCCAACGACGACGGCATCGTGAAGGAACTCGACGCCGCCGCCGGCCTGGCCGGCGAGAAGCTCTGGCGGCTGCCGATCGGCGAAGACCAGCGCGAGTACATCAAGTCCGAGCCGGCCGACATCGTCAATTCCGGCGGCCGCGAAGGCCACCCGCTGCAGGGCGGCGCGTTCCTGAGCTTCTTCGTCCCCGGCGGCGCGGGCGAAGGCGCGGCCAACAGCGACGGCGGCAAGCTCGTCCCCTGGGCCCACCTCGACATCGCCGGCGTCGCCGACACCGAGAAAGACCTCCCTTACTACGCCAAAGGCGCCACCGGCTGGGGCGTTCGCACGCTGGTCGAATGGGTGTCGGCCAAGTAGTAGCACCGAGCCGGAATGATGAAACGTGCCCCCATCGCGCAGACCTGGTTCCACCCATGATGCTCGACACGCTCAAGGAACTTCTCACGCACCAGTACGAGGCGTCACTCGCGGCTGTGCACCTTGCCATGGCCCGCTGCCCGGAATCGAGCTGGAACCAGCGCGTAGCCACCTGGACGTTCTGCCAGGCGGCATTTCATGCCGTCTTCTTCGCCGATTTCTACCTCCAGCCCGGCGACGACATCGAGGTGATGAAGCTTCAGCCCTTCCACGTCGAGCACCCCAAGGCGTTTCGCGACTACGAAGAGTTTGAAGATCGCCCGCCGGTGCTGCTGTACGAAAAGCCGTTCGTCCTGGGCTACCTGCAGTACGTGCGCGGTAAGGCCCGGGAGACCATCGCGCGGGAATCGGCCGACGCGCTCGCCGGGCCGTCGGGGTTTCAGCGTCGCAAATGCTCGCGCGCCGAGCTGCACGTCTACAACATCCGCCACATCCAGCACCACGCCGCCCAGTTGAGCCTGCGCCTGAGGCTCGATGCGGCGATCGACATTCCGTGGGTGAGCCACGCGTGGAAGGACGCGTGAAGGCGCCGTACAGCGACCACACCCTGCTCCCCCGCTTCTGATGTCTATCTTGCCGTCCCCGCATTCCACGCGAAGTGCAACGCCTCCTTGCCGTAGTAGCGTGTCGTCGGCCCCAGCGGTTTCATCCCCAGGCGTTCGGTGACGCGGATCGACCGGACATTCTCCGGCAGCACGATCGCATACACGACCGGCAATTGAAGCGTGCACCCGGCATGACGAAGCATCGCGCCGCCGGCTTCCGTCGCGTACCCGTTGCCCCATGCGAACCGCCCGAGATGCCAGCCGACTTCCACGTCCGGCAGCGGCCGGCCGTCGCCGTCGGGCGCGTGTTTGAGGATCACCAGGCCCACCAGCAGCCCGTCGGCCGATCGCTCCACCGCCCAGCGCCCGTAGCCGGACCGCTCGCGCGACTGCCGCTCCAGCGTCGCGGCGAGTTGCTCGCGCTGCTCCTCCAGCGTCTGCGTCGGCTGGCCGCCGATGAACCGCCGGACCTCCGCGTCGGCGTAAATCGGGAACAGCCCCTCGGCGTCGGCGGGCGTCAGGTCGCGTATCGTCAGGCGTTCGGTTTGGATCTGCACGATTCCTCCCCCGTAACCTTGACCACCCGCCAGCGGCAAATCAACAGGGCGGGATGGCGATCGGCCATCCCGCCCTCGGGTGTCTCACTGCGAACCGTGGCATTCGCTCACGCCAGATCGAACCGGTCCAGGTTCATCACCTTGTCCCACGCCGCCACGAAATCGGTCACGAACTTCTTCTCCGCATCGGCACAGGCGTAAACCTCGGCCAGTGCCCGCAGTCGGCTGTCGGCACCGAAGACCAGGTCCACGCGCGTCGCCGTCCACTTGATCGCACCGGTGCTGCGGTCTCGCCCTTCGAACTGCGTCGCGTCCGCCGTCGTCGGCTTCCACTCCGTGCCCATGTCCAGCAGGTTGACGAAGAAGTCGTTCGTCAGCTTCTCCGGCCGCTTCGTGAACACGCCATGCTGGCTCTGGCCTTCGTTGGCGTTCAGCACCCGCAACCCGCCGACCAGCACCGTCATCTCCGGCGCGGTCAGCGTCAGCAGCTGCGCCCTGTCAATCAGCAGATGCTCGGCCGGCACGCTAAAGCGGTTCTTCAGGTAGTTGCGGAAGCCGTCGGCCTTGGGTTCCAGGAAGTTGACCGACTCGACATCCGTCTGCTCCTGCGAGGCGTCCATCCGGCCCGGCTTGAACGGCACCGTCACGTCATGCCCGGCGTTCTTCGCGGCCTGCTCTACCGCGGCACCGCCGGCCAGCACGATCAGGTCGGCGATTGAAATCTTCTTCCCGCCCGCCGCGCCCGCTCCAGCCTGGGCTGCATTGAACTCCTTCTGAATGCCTTCCAGCGTCTTGATCACCTTCGCCAGCTGCGCCGGCTGGTTGACCTGCCAGTCCTTCATCGGGGCCAGGCGGATGCGGGCACCGTTGGCACCGCCCCGCTTGTCGGACCCGCGGAACGTCGACGCCGACGCCCATGCCGTCGCCACCAGTTGCGACACCGTCAGGCCCGACGCCAGCACCTTCTTCTTCAGCGCCGCGACGTCCGCGTCATCTACCAGTGGGTGATCGACGGCAGGAATCGGGTCCTGCCAGATCAGCTCCTCGGCCGGCACTTCCGGCCCCAGGTAACGGGCCTTGGGGCCCATGTCGCGGTGCGTCAGCTTGAACCACGCCCGGGCGAAGGCGTCGGCGAACTGATCGGGGTTGGCCAGGAAGCGGCGGGAGATCTTCTCGTACGCCGGGTCGGCCCGCAGCGCGATGTCGGTCGTCAGCATCGCCGGCGCGATCTTCTTCGATGCGTCGTGGGCGTGCGGCACCGTGCCCGCCCCGCCGTTGCCCTTGGGCTTCCACTGGTGCGCGCCGGCCGGGCTTTTGGTCAGTTCCCACTCGTAGCCGAGCAGGTTTTCGAAGTAGTTGTTGCTCCACTTCGTCGGCGTGGTGGTCCAGGTGACTTCCAGGCCGCTGGTGATCGTGTCGGCACCTTTGCCGCTGCCGTAGCTGTTCTTCCAGCCGAAGCCCTGGTCTTCCAGACCGGCCGCCTCGGGCTCGGCGGCAACGTTCGTCGCCGGGGCCGCGCCGTGCGTCTTGCCGAAGGTGTGCCCGCCGGCGATCAGCGCGACGGTCTCCTCGTCGTTCATCGCCATCCGGCCGAAGGTCTCACGAATGTCGTACGCCGACTTCAGCGGGTCGGGGTTGCCGTCGGGACCTTCGGGGTTGACGTAGATCAGGCCCATCTGCACCGCGGCGAGCGGGTTTTCCAGCCGGCGGTCGTGGAGTTTGCCGTCGGCGGTGTCGTCCGACACCAGCACACCGCCCTCTTTCTCGACGCCCGCCGACCCCTGCGCGTAGCGGATGTCGCCGCCCAGCCAGGTTTTTTCGCGGCCCCAGTAGACGTCATGGTCGGGCTCCCAGGTGTCTTCGCGGCCGCCGGCGAAGCCGAAGGTTTTGAAGCCCATCGTCTCCAGCGCCACGTTGCCGGTGAGGATCATCAGGTCGGCCCACGACAGCTTGCGGCCGTACTTCTGCTTGATCGGCCAAAGCAGTCGGCGGGCCTTGTCGAGGCTGACGTTGTCCGGCCAGCTGTTGAGCGGCGCGAACCGCTGCTGCCCGCGCCCGCCGCCGCCCCGGCCGTCGCCGGTGCGGTAGGTGCCGGCGCTGTGCCAGGCCATGCGGATGAACAGCGGCCCGTAATGGCCGAAGTCCGCCGGCCACCAGTCCTGAGAGTCGGTCATCAGCGCCGCCAGGTCGGCCTTCACCGCCGACAGGTCGAGCGACTTGAACTCCGCGGCGTAGTCGAAATCCAGCCCCATCGGGTCGGACTTGGCCGAATGCTGGTTGAGCAGTTCGACTTCCAGTTGCTTCGGCCACCAGTCCCGGTTGGAGGTGCCGGTCGGGGCGGCGTGGTTGAACGGGCACTTGGCTGCGGCGGGCTTGGGTTCGGTGGACTTTGGTTCGGCAGACTTGGCTTCGGTGGACATGAGCGCTCTCCTTCGTATGCGCCGCGCCAAGCCCGTCCGGGCTCAGCGCGACATCGTTTCCCTTGTGTGCGAACAGCACGAATGTGCGTACATCACGACCGTGCGAACGTCACGGAGTTGCGACCCTCCATCGTCCGCGACAGATCCCCGCCACCGCGGCAACGCGGCAACAGAACCCACACGGATCCTAGACGGCCGTTTCGCAGGCTATTGTTGCACGGCTTCGCCCCGACGTGACATAGACACATCCTATGCCTCATATCGATCGACGTGCCACCTAACTATGCGTAGAAACCGATAGGGAATGCGGACGACCCCGTAGGGTCCGCCTTGGCGGACGCGTTAAGGGCACGCCCGGTACCCCATCGCGGTCGCACCAGCAGTGACGGAATCCCCACGATGAATGCGGTCATCCGTACTATCCGAGGCGGATTCTCTCCCGCCCCCCGTGTGCCGCCGGCGGAATGCACAGCTCACGCCGACAGCATCGACTGACCACGAAGGGCAATATATACTGACCACCTCTGATTGTCGCATCTCTTTGATTGTCGCGGCCTGAAAGGCCAGCATACGAGTAGCGAACGTCCGTCCATTGACTGCAGGTTGGCTAACTTGTCGAGCGCAACGCATTTCCGGAAGGCGCTGAGGGAGTTGGTGCACTACCGGCTGCGGCCGCGGAATTCAAGGGTATCGTGGGGCCTACCGAATCAGGTGCTAGGGCGTCCGTACTTTCCCACGTAGTGGTTGTCGGCTCGAAGACTTTCGACTTCAACTTAACGCGATACGCAACAGTTGGCCCGTCGTGCTTTATATCGATCTCCGTCTCCTCGATATCGCAAAACTCGTGATACCGATCGGCAATGGCTTCGTACGCACCTTGGTTCAGCAAAGTCTGGTCTGCGTCTGCACCACCCATTCGGCACGCGTAAACTACGGGGGTGCCGACGACGGCAAGTTCACCACCTACGACCATCGTATGAACTTCGCCACGGTCGATTCCTATGCCGAGACCGGTGCTCTTTATGACCGAAGTGAATCTGCGCCGGTTTGCTAGATAAAGCTGTTTGAATAATGCATGGCACTCTGTTGCCGCTTTTAATGCCCGGTAACCGGAATCTGGCCCGGTAAAGTGATCGGGGAAGTAGGCGAGGATACCGTCACCGGTAAACTTCTCGAACACGCCGTTGTTTTGGAGGATTGCATTTTTTAAGGCACCGGCAAGATCGTTGAGAAATTCTGCAAAACCAGAGGGCTCGCGGGCTTTGAGCATCAGCTCCGTCGATCGACGGATATCGATTGAAACCACATACGCGTTACACGGTGACTGAAGGAACTCGAGCCGAAAGCTCTCATCGCTGAGCAATCGTAAGGCAGCCGCCGGCTTTACACGGTGGGACAGATAGCTCCACTCGACGAGGCGCTTGCTCTCATTCAGCTGTGATTCGTGCCTCTGCACCAGCGCGCGTAGTTGGGCAGCCTCATCTTGATTCTGCTCAGCGACGCTTTTCGCCTCCGCAAGCTGTTTCTCCAGATCAGTTAGCTTGTCATCGCTTTCCGCAAGCCTCCGCTGCCATTCGACGAAGTTCTTCTCTTCGTCGCCGAAATGTCGCCCCTTGTTCACCAGTGCGAGAGTTCGTGCAAGAGAACCGGCACCTCTCGCTGAGGACAAAAGCGTTCCCGCATTGAGAGAATTCATTGCATTGGACGCCGACAAATTGCCCAAGACGGCGGCAATTGACGACGTGGCAGATATCGACCTTGGCTCTTTTAGCTTCGCACCCAAGCTTGCCAAAGTATCGTTTAACGAGCCGCCCTTGCTTCCCGCATCAGACATAGTCCACCGTTTGCTGTAAGAAACTCGGAACTGCGATCTGTCATACGACTTGATGCATTCTAGTGCGTTGCCGCGCGCTGGACCGCCGCCCGACCGCAACGCTCACCTCACTCCACTTGCCGTGCGGCGGTGGCTGTCTTCTTTGCTGGCTTCTCCGGCTTGGCCGCCGTTGCCTCTTCCCGACCTCTGGCACGCGCGTGGTTCAGCCGCAACAGGTTCGCCAGCACTTTCTGGTCGACCTCCGCCCGCTTTGCGGCCAGCGGATGATCAGCTGGCAGGGGCTGGCCCGCGCCCGTCTCGACCCAGACCTTGGCCCAGTCCTCGGACCATCCGGCTTCATCGCCCGCCGCGTCGGTCGCGGCGTACGCGGCGAGCACGGCCCGGTCGAGCTTTTCGTGGGCGAGCTTCAGCCACGTCGGCCGCTCGTTGTAGAGGTTCGTCAGCGTCCGCTTCTTCAGGCGGGAGTCCTTCGCCGCCGCCGCCATGATCGCCGACTGGCGGACCAGTGCCCGGGCGTCGACCGGGACATCGTCGAAGGTGTCGGCGGCGTCGATCTTCGCCGCCAGCGGCCCGATCCACTCCGGCGGATTGAGCCACCGCTCCCGCTGCTCGTTCAACGTCTTGGCGGCTTCGGCGATGCGGAGATACGTCGGGTGTTTGAGGTCTTCCTTGCCGGGCGGCCAGGGGAGGGGGAAGGTCCGAAACGTGAAGGTATGGCTGTAACGGTTCCCGCTTTCCTTTTCGCGGAGCTGGGTTCCTCGGTCGAGCGCCCATAGGGCGTGTATGCTGCTCTGAACCGTACCGAAGAAAAAGTCGTCGTTTCTCACAAACGCCACCGTCGCGTCTGACGGAAGCGTCATTCGATCGACCCAGACAAAGATGCGGTGCTTGCTGACCCTCGGAGTTGCCAAGAATCGACCCTCATCCGACATGGCGAGCAGGAGACGTCGGAGCTTCTCTCGCGAACGCCAGAGTTGCCAGAAGGTGTCAGAAGCCCCCGACGTTTCGCTCTTCTTTCGCGCGGGAAGTACATGCTCTTTAACCCACGCGAACGGCTTTTCGAATAGCGCGGCCTCGTCGACCGAACGGCTTCCGAAGTTGATGATCAAGCTCACGTCCCGCGAATCGAGCATATCCTCGCCGTTTGCCCATGGAATGACGACGTCCGCATTGCTTTTCCCCGACGGATTGCCTCCTGCCACCAGCATTTCGAGTGCAATATCCGACGGCGGATCGAACCGTCCGCTGGGAATTGCGCCCTGATGCGCAATCGGCTTGTTCTCCTCCAGCTCAAGTGCTGTCGAACGGTCGTCCGCCTTCAAGTCCGCCGAAATGTCATCGACAGTGTTCCCATCAAGCGTCTTTACGGATTGCGTTCCGTCATCGAACCCCACAATTGAGACGTGCACCATTGCGCCATCGAGTAACCAGTCACGATCGGAGATCGCAAAGAATATGTCGCCGGACTCCTTAATCGCGTGCAATACTTTGCGATTCGTTCCACCTCGAATTCCTTGTGTTGCGAGTAGTCCAACACGAAGCGTTGGCCAGACTTCAACATAGCGCCGCGCCCGCTCGAACCAATAACAGCAAAGGTCAGACCCTTGTTGGAGCGGGGCATCGTACGTCCGGTTGAGGGTATCAACGTAAGTGTCTCCGAAGAGCTTGGTCAGGAGCTGCCGCTTCTCCCCTCGCCCAGCGAAAGGTGGATTGCCGACAATGAAGTCGGCTTTCGGCCACTCAGGAATAGTTGCCGCAATGGGGTTCGACAAATCCAGAATCGCATCCCGGTTCTCGATCGACTTCATCCGTTCCAGCACGGGATTGCTTGGCGTCACAAAACCGTTGTCGCGCATCCATTGCAGATAGCCGATCCAGATGACCACGCTCGCCAGCTCGGCGGCGTAGGTGTTGATCTCGATGCCGTGCAGTTGCGTCGGGCGGACGCGGGGAATCAGCGGCATAGCGATCTCGGGGCGGGCACCGAACGCGATGATCTCCTTCTCCAGATTCAGCAACTGCTGCAGCGCGATGTAAAGGAAGTTCCCCGACCCGCAGGCGGGGTCGAGCACGCGGACGTGCGACAAGCGGCCCTGAAAACCTTGCAGCGTCTCGTGAATCCCGTCGTTGATCTTGTTGACCTGCTGTTTCTCCTTGCCGGAGAGCTTGGCGACGCCGACGCCCTTAACCACCTCGGCGCGCTTGGCGACCTGTTCCCCGATCTTCGCCTTGGCGGCGTCCCACTCGCGCCGGAGCGGGGCCATCACCACCGGCTCGACAACGAGCATGATGTCGTCGCGGCCGGTGTAGTGGGCACCGATCTGGGCACGCTTTGACGGATCGAGGGCGCGCTCGAACAGTGTGCCGAAGATGTGCGGCTCGACGGCGGCCCAGTCTTGGCCCGCGGCGATCAGCAGCAGGCCGATGTCGCTGATGTTCAGGTCGAGGGCTTCGGCGTCATCGAACAGGCCGCCGTTGAAGAACGGGATCGGGTCGAGCCCGAACTCGCCGCCGGTCTTCATGGCGGCGAACAGTTGCGAGCCGAGCGACTTGAACTTGTCGGGGTCTTTGTGCGCACGCTGCAGGAGCCGGGTGAAGAGCTTGTTGGGCAGCAGGTTGATGTCTTCGGCGAAGAGGCAGAAGACACACTTCATGAGGAAGTGGGCGACATCCAGTGGCGCGTGCCCGCGCTTCTGGAGCGCCAGCGCCAGCTTTCCGATTTCGCCGGCGACATCCTGCGTGATGCGCTCG